>CBKWJC010000118.1:0-17541 GCA_966674685.1 uncultured bacterium | reverse complement strand
CCCCCACTGCGTAAACCCAGAGTTTTACCGCGCTCGCGAGCTTGGTGAGGGTTTTTGGGGGCGCGGCCTTGCCGCGCCGCAAAACGCTTTTATATCTAATATCACTGACTGACAATCCCCGACCACTGCACCTTTTTCTGCTGGCTGCGCCGATAGGAAAAGAAGTGATCCGGCTGCTGATAGGTGCAAAAGGGCGCGATCGCAATTTGTTCTGGCTGTAATCCAAGTTGCTCCAACTGCAACGCATTCACTCGCCGCACGTCTAGTCGCACTTTGTCGGGTTCCGGATCGGGCAAAATGGGGGCGTTTTCTAGCGCCATCAGTTCAGCTAGCGGATCATCTGATGTCGCCACCGTTGCGCCCACTTCTGCGGCGACATCGGTAGAAACTTGATAGACATCACCTGCGATCGCAGGCCCCATTGCCACACGTAAATTTTCAATTTGGCTGCCCTGCTCCTGCAAGCGCTGAATTGCCTGGGGCACGATGCGCTGCGCCGTGCCGCGCCAGCCTGCATGAACCGCTGAAACCTGATTTGTGACCGCATCGGCAATCAGCACGGGCGTACAGTCCGCCGAGCAGACCCATACTGCCTGATTCGCCGCTTCCGTCAGCATGCCGTCCGCCTGCGCGTAGGGTACTGACTCAGTTGAACTCGCGTCACCATTCTCAGATTGAGCGCGACTGGATTCAGTTGCTTGATACTGCTCCACCTCTGAAGGGGTCAACACCTCACAGCCGTGAACCTGCTTGATCCGATAGACCTGCGCTTCCGGCTGGAGTGCCGCGATGAGTTGATCCGGAACCTGTGGCCAAAACTTTTGCGTGAAGAAACCATGCGACCACGGAGCCAGTAAACTACAGGTCAGATAAGGCTGATTTTGCCAGTGTTGCCAATGCCAGGTATGCATGCGATCGCAGATTTTTGTGTCAGGTCTACAAACAAGCGTTACGGGAGAATACTGGGTTTGAATGGGTCCTCATAGTGTCAGGAAATGGTATTACTAAAATCGACGAATCAATAAGTTAAATTGATTCACAGTTTTCATCGTACTGATTCTATCGCCCTATTAAGATTTGTCACATTCATACATCACACCGCCTTCAACCCTCAACTCCTCTACCGACCTGCCTCCGTAGGGGCGAATGGCCATTCGCCCTACAAGGAATGGAATTACCAAAGAGGTTGAGGAGGGGGTGTGTGTATAACCCTGTCAACACCTTCAACAGCCGCTCTTGATCAACAACGACCTCATTCAACAAGCACTCCGAACCGAACCTGAGCACCTTGGCCTCCCTGCTGACTATCGCCTGCGACCTCAGTTTACGCTACATGCATTTGACGAGATTGATTCCACCAGTCAAACCCTGTGGCAGTTGGCCGAATCAGGTAGCGGTGCTGGAACTGCCGTGATCGCCGCTCAGCAGCGAGCCGGACGAGGCCAGCGAGGCCGCACCTGGCAGTCGAAAGCGGGTGGATTGTACCTCTCGGTTTTGCTGGAACCCGAAATTGCGATCGCAGATGGCACGCTACTCACATTCTGCACGGCTTGGGGCTTGGTAGACGTATTGCAGCGGCTGGCGATTCCAGTGGAGCTGAAGTGGCCCAATGATCTCGTCATCGGTAAGCAAAAGCTGGGCGGCATTCTGACCGAAACCCGCAGCACCCAAAACCTGATTACCCAAGCTATCGTCGGTGTGGGCATCAACTGGCATAATTCTGTGCCGGATACGGCGATCACACTACAGGATGTTTTAACTCATCAGCCAGCACCCAGGATTTACAGCTTGGAGCAGTTAACTGCGATCGCACTGCGCGGCATTTTCTACGGCTATTACTGCTGGCAGCAGCGCGGAACTGAGTGGCTGATGACGGCTTATCAGCATCGTTTACGCTCAATGCAGCAGGCCGTTGAAATTAACGGGCACTCCGGTACTGTAATCGGCGTCTTACCCACGGGAGAACTCCAGATTCAGCTAAATCTCTCTCCCGATTTGTCCCAAAATCCGTCTCAAGATCAATTTCAAAGGATGGATCAGCCAGACGAATCCACTATAATCTTGAGGGAGCCTGGGACAATCCAGTTGGGATACTGTTAGGCTAACCGATGTGGTGTTGATGATGTTGCGGAACTTGCTCATGTTTTCATCTATTCGCTCTCAGCGCTTATCGCTGGTGATCCTACAAAGCATTGGCTGTCTGGGAAGCCTTGGTTTTCTAAGTGCAGGCATGGTAGCGGCTCAAGACTCTGTTCCCGGTGCGGCTGAACTGTTGCAGTCGGCACCCGCCCCCGCCCCTGCCCCCGAACCACCTGCGGCGGCTCCGGCTCCACCGCCCGCCCCTGCGCCTGCGCCCGCTGTTGAACCCACGCCAGCGCCAGTTGTGGTTGAAATTGCGCCTACTGCGCCTGCTCCCAGTCCAGCGGCTGAGGCTCCGGCACCCGCTGCACCCATTGCCGCTGAAGCGGCTCCGGCTGAGCAAGCGGTAGACTCTGCCCCTGCTGCTGCCCCAGAAGTTTTCCCGAATCGCGGCGATGTGCCAATTAGTTCCGGTGACGTTTTTATTGACCCCACCGATTACAGCATTGGTGCTACCACTCGCACTGGCCCAAATGCCGTTGTTTTGTCCGAGCGCTCTACAGGGTGTCAGCGCGTCATCGCCAATGGTCAAGCGATTCCGTCGAGTATTTGTCAGGCTCCAGCTCGTCCGGCTGCGATCGCACAATCTCCGGCCTCCTCGCCGCCTAGTGGCTATCGTACCGCTAGCTACAGTCGCCAAGGGGGGTCTGGTCTAGGCGTAGTGGGTTCTGTCACCGGGCAAACCACGGCTGCTGCGCGTGAATACTACAACCGAGGTGCCCGCGTCCTCAACCGTCTACGCAAAGGTGAATTAGAATTTGTCTTCCCGCTAACGATTCCAGCACCGATTACTTCGGCGTTCGGCTGGCGGATTCATCCCATTTCCGGTGGTCAGCGCTTCCATGCTGGAACTGACATCGGTGCGCCAATGGGTACACCCGTTGTTGCTGCACAAGCAGGCCGAATTGCCATCTCTAATGTTTTGCAGGGCTATGGTCTGACGGTTGTGATGGATCACTTTGACGTTGAAGATGGCGTCAATCCAGAAGAACTGGATAGCCGCAACGTACAAGCCCAAGGCCAAACACTCTATGCTCACCTGTCTCAGCTTCTGGTGGAACCGGGTGAATGGGTTGAGCAGGGCGAAGTCATCGGTCTAGTTGGCAGCACCGGAAATTCTACTGGCCCACACCTCCACTTTGAACTGAAGCAGTTTACAGCGGATGGTTGGGTGCTGGTTGATCCAGGCCAGGTTTTGGAGTACACCCTAGCCCAACTGATCGAAACGCTGCGCTTAGCCGAGGCTAATGCTCAAGCAGAAACCCAAGCAAGAGATGGTGCGAGCTAGTTCAGGCTTAGCTGATAGCTTGTGCAGATTTGCAAATTGATCTTAAAAAGGATGTTATTGCTGAAACGCAGCAATAACATCCTTTTTAATTTTTGTGCAAAACATCTGTAGGGGCGAATAGCCATTCGCCCCTACGGGAATTATCGGAAAGTTCGTTAGTTGAGACTAACGATTAGGTGCCAACTGTCCAGGAATTGATATAGATTTCCTGTTCAGGAGTGAGCGTATCCAGATCAATGCCCATCGCCACCAGCTTCAGGCGAGCAATTTCCTGATCCACTTCAGTGGGAATCGAGTGCAGACCTGGCTCTAGCTTGCCCTTATTAACAGCAAGATACTCACAAGCCAGCGCTTGGTTAGCAAAGCTCATATCCATTACCGCGCTGGGATGACCTTCAGCCGCTGCCAGGTTGACCAGGCGACCTTCGCCCAGAACGATCACCGACTTGCCGTTGTTGAGCACATACTGCTCGGTGAAGTTGCGTACCTGCTTCACTTCAGTCGCCATTTCCTTGAGCGACTTGAGGTCAATTTCAATGTCGAAGTGGCCAGAGTTGCAGACGATTGCGCCATCTTTCATCACTTCAAAGTGCTCTTTGCGGATGACGTGCTTGTTGCCCGTGACGGTCACGAAAATATTGCCCTGAGGAGCCGCTTCGCTCATCGGCATGACGCGGAAACCGTCCATAACGGCTTCAATCGCGCGTACAGGATCAATTTCGGTCACAATCACATTTGCGCCCATGCCGCGTGCCCGCAGCGCGGTGCCTTTACCACACCAGCCGTAGCCAGCAACAACAACGGTTTTACCAGCCAGCAGAATGTTGGTGGCGCGGATAATGCCGTCGAGGGTGGATTGGCCTGTACCGTAGCGGTTGTCAAAGAAGTGCTTGGTGTCAGCATCGTTGACGTTCATCGCTGGGAAGGTCAGTACGCCATCGTTGAACATCGCCTTCAGCCGCACGATACCCGTAGTGGTTTCTTCGGTGGTGCCGATTAGATCTTCGAGCTGATGCTGGCGCTCTTTGACCAGCGTTGCCACTACGTCGCTACCGTCATCGATGATGATGTTGGGTCGATGGTCGAGGGCGATTTCAACATGGCGATGGTAGGTTTCATTGTCTTCACCTTTTTGTGCAAAGACCGGAATACCATAGTCAGCCACTAGACTAGCCGCTACGTCATCTTGAGTAGAAAGCGGGTTGCTGGCGATTAGCACCGCATCAGCGCCTGCATTCTTGAGCGCGATCGCAAGATGGGCGGTTTCGGTGGTGACGTGACAGCAGGCCGAAATCCGAATTCCAGCTAGGGGTTTTTCTTGGGCAAATCGGTCTTGAATTTGCCGCAGTACGGGCATCTCACGCCCAGCCCACTCGATGCGCTGTTTACCTTGGGTGGCAAGGCTGAGATCCTTGACGTCGTGTCTCGTTTGAACTGGACTACTAACCATGAAGCTCTGTTTAAGTTTTGTGTGTAATTTTTAGACTTTACTAGATTAGCGAACTTGATCCGAATCCGGTACCGTAAAGGCTATAAACCGATTGTGATAGCTACTGTGAGCAATTGACACAGCCAAAACGCCTTTTACTCTTGGCGAAATGTATACGCAGCTTAGCTTTCGTAAAAAATTGTGCTGGAATTTTGAGGTGCGATCGCAGAAAAGGAATCCTGTGGGCATTGTTAAGATACACATAATCCAGACTAGCCGTTATCAAAAACACTATCGAAGAGGTCGAATTGCAGCTCCAACCGCTTACCACCGTTATTCTTGACCAAATTAAAGAGATTGCTCATGCGATCGCGCCGCGTCTAATTGAGATTCGTCGTCATATTCACGCTCACCCTGAGCTGAGCGGTCAAGAGTATCAAACCGCTGCCTATGTGGCGGGTGTGCTGTCATCTTGTGGCTTGCATACCCAAGAGCTGATTGGTAAAACAGGCGTGGTGGCTGAACTGGCGGGACACGATTCCTCCCTGCCGCTGCTGGCAGTGCGGACGGATATGGATGCGCTGCCGATTCGAGAATTGACCGAGCTGGACTTTGTTTCGCGGCAGACGGGGATTATGCACGCCTGTGGCCACGATGTCCACACGACGGTCGGTCTAGGCACAGCGATGATTCTGTCGCAGCTCATTCAGTCGGAGCCGCTGCCGGGAACGGTGCGTTTTCTCTTCCAGCCTGCTGAGGAAACAGCGCAGGGCGCACGCTGGATGATTGAAGATGGCGTGATGCAGGATGTGGCGGCTATCTATAGCGTGCATGTGTTTCCGTCGATCATGGCGGGGACGGTGGGAATTCGCTACGGTGCGCTGACGGCGGCGGCGGATGATTTGGAAATTACGATTCACGGTGAATCGGGACACGGGGCGCGGCCTCATGAGGCGAAGGATGCAATTTGGGTGGCCTCGCAGGTGATTACGACGCTGCAACAGGCAATTAGCCGCACGCACAATCCGCTGCGGCCCGTGGTGCTGACGATTGGCCAGATTTCGGGTGGACGAGCGCCAAACGTGATTGCGGATGAGGTGCGGATGCTGGGCACAGTGCGATCGCTACACCCGGAAACTCATGAAACGCTACCGAACTGGATTGAAAATATCGTCGCCCATGTCTGCCAAACTTACGGTGTGACCTATGAAATGAACTATCGGCGCGGCGTGCCGTCGGTGATGAATGATCCCCATCTGACGCAAATTCTGCAAGCCTCGGCGGAAGCGGCGTTTGGCAAAAGCCACATTACGTTGATTAACGAGCCTTCGCTGGGCGCGGAGGATTTTGCGCTGTATCTGGAACATGCACCGGGCAGTATGTTCCGCTTGGGCGTGGGCTGGCCGGATCGACCGAACTATCCGCTGCATAGTCCCCAGTTTGAGGTGAATGAAACGGCGATTGAAACTGGTGTGGTGACGATGGCCTATGCGGTTTATCAGTACTGGCAACAAGTTCTGCGGGATTTAGCTTAGTTTCAAGGTTGGGTTAGTTGGGGTTTGTACCTCAACCCAACCTACAAAATTTGCGATCGCCATTATATAAAAAGTAAAAGCAGATGTAGTTATATGGACTACTTTAAAGAATCAGAAATTATTGTAGAAATTGCCTACTTCTATTACAAGGGATTCAAGTATCAAGGGCGGGGCATTCTCACCTGGTCAAAGAAACAAATTTTTCATTTAGATATTTTCCTTGATTCAAAGCCCTCATATTCTTCTGGAGAAGAAATCGGAAGGTTAGGTCTTGTCAGGAAGCAAGATCTTTTTTCCATTCGAATGCGCCCACAAAGATATTTTTGGGCGATAGCACCAGGAGTATCTTTGTCTGATAAAAATAAACTCAGTGCGATGAGTGGCAAAGTATCCTTTGATATAGAGAAGATAATATTCTGCGATTGCGCTGGAGAAATATCCCCGGCTTATTTTTCATCCGGTTTCGCTCTATATAGAGTCGCAAGAAACATCGATCTGCCTGATGTCGTTTCTGTGGAAAAACGATTTGGAAACGATTTGGTTAGTCATCCCAGGAGGACTGGGGGTTTATTTTACCGTGATGATTCTATAAACTTAGTAGCCCATGTCTTAGATGGTAATTACTTAAGTGTCACTTGGAAGACATTTAAAAATGGTGGAATAAACTTCAGTAAGTCTGATGCTTGGTATTGGCCAATAGCTCTAAAAAACTCACTTTCAATTCTATATGGTCAAGAAATCAATTTGCTTCAAAGAACTCTTTTTAGAAACGGCTTAGAAATAACAGAAATAAATTACAACAACGACAATCTTGTATATCTTAAAAATTTGAAGCTTTTCAAAGGTAGAAAGATATGCAAGGAAGAGATAGTTGAGTTGACAAGTTTTTTCTTGAATAGGTCTTTGTCTGCCGATATTTCCCAAAATGTATTTAATCAACTTATAGAGGCTTCTAGACAAAAAAGTTGGTATGCAACAGAGCTCCTTGTATCTACAATTCTTGAGGCATCTCTGAGAACTCTGTATCACCATCCATTAAAGAAAACTGATAATTCTAAGGGGCTTATACATAAATACTTAAAAGATTTTACAACTATATATTTGTCTGGAAATAATTATAAGTATCGCCAATGGCGGAGAAATTGCGATAAGGCAATGAAAATATTTGATCGCTTGCGCAATCGTAATGCTCATCCTGACTGGCTTATAGAGTCCAACGGCTCTTTTTCTGAAGATGAATTAAAAAAGTCCATAGATGATATGGCTTTTCTAAGCTGCTTTTATGGATACATGATTTTAGGACTAGCTGGCTTTGAAAATCTGGAACCAAACTTCCCACAGCCTCTTGATGAACAGGGTGCAATAGGTCACATATCAAGAGTGGCTGCATCCGAATTGGTAAATCATCCGGACTTCAAAGAATCTCAGGCTCTGGTTCAAAAATTATCAGAGGCCAAAACTTATCATCAAAAAAACGTGGTTTTGAAGCAATTCCGAAAAGAGCCTTTGTAGAATCGCTTAACAATATACGATGCATATTATTTTTCTGTTTCAAGCAAACTCAACTCGAATTTCTACGTTGTTTACATTTATTTGCCTATGATTTTCCCTGAATTAATCTCAACCTTACGAGAGCTTAGTCATTCAGATAAGCTCTACATTATGCTGTTTCTGATTTCAGAACTCGCTCAGCAAAAAACTAATCTCATTCAACTCAATCAGGATTATCCTGTATATTCACGCTGTGATGCAGATGAAACCGCAGATATGAGGCTAAACAATCTATAAGCTAGTCAGTCTTCATTGGATAAAGTGTGGGATAACGTTGAGGATGACATATACGCTGAACTACTTTAAGCATGATGTCATCGAGTGAGTTATCAACTTTTCGTCCTTGAACGCATTGCTTGATTTGGAGAACAAGAATAACGCGATCGCACTTTAGAAGGATTGACCCATAAGGCATCTAACCCAGAAGATGAAAGCGCTGTTGTTCTTTGCCTCGGTATAATGCCCCGACTATCTGCGATCGCACTATCGCTAAGCAACTGCTGTCTTTTTCCCCTAATTAGCTAAATAGACGTGTCAAAACTGACCAGCCTCGCCGGATTTTGAGTAATCTTGAGACAATGGACAGAGGGTTGTGAATCTATATGCGAATCTAAAATAGATCAGCATATAAGTAGGTTGGCATAAATAAACGCATCTAAAAACCGGGGGCGCTCCCCTCCGGGGAGCGCCCCCGGTTTTTAGATATGCACTTATTTGCATCTACTTTAGATAGGCTAGATGAGCGAAAATAGCTCATCACCAACCCCTAGCCGACGAACCGTGACTCCAAGGAGAGGCGAATGACGCGCACCCCGTCAAACTGGACTGGACTATCAGGAGGATTGCTCCTGTCGTTGTTCCTATGGCTGGCCGACTTGCCCGCGCGGGCATTTGCCAATTCAACCGACCCGGTTATAGCTCAAACCGTAACCGATGCAGAGGCCGCTGAGCTGGAGCAGTTGCGGAATCTGTCGCGTACCACCACTCTGTTTAACATCATGCTGGTGGTGCTGGCCGTGCTGGTGGCAGGCGGTATTGCAGCACTGGTGCTGCTGCGGCGGGCAGTGGTGCGTGAGGTAGCCGACATCGTTGCAACGCATCTAAACGAGATGGCCGATCTGGAAAATCGGATCATGAGTGCCAATAAGCAGGTGCGATCGCTGTTGCGAGAAGCCGATCAGCTAGCGCAGGATATCCATCAGGAAGCCGATCTGTTTCATGACGAAACGACGGAGAAGCGGGAAAAACTAGCCCAGATTATTAAAGAAGTTTCAGATCTCCAGCAGCGGCGGATAACGGAACTGGACAAGCAGTCCCACAGTTTCCGGAAGGCGATTGAAGAGAAAACCGCTGATTTTGGCACTCAGATTAGTAATCTACATGCGATCGCACAGCAGCGGCGCGATGAGTTTTTGGCCAATCTGAAGCGGATTGAAACGGATTATTCGCCCCAGATTAATGAGTTTGAGCAACAGCTTGCAGAGGAACGCGAAAATGTCCTGCGCCACTTTCGGCGGTTTGAGGAAGGGCTGGATCAGCATGTGGAAGATATCAAGGCGTCGCTGCAAACCCGCAAGGATCGGGCGCTGCAAACGCTGGATCAGCTGACGGCAGGGTTTGCGCCCCAGTTGAGCGAGTATCAATCGAATGTGGACAATCAGCAGCGGGAAATTCTGCGGCGGCTAAATCAGACGGAGTCTGAGTTTCTAGCTCAGGTGCGGGAACTGCACAAAGACGCTCAGCAGCAGCAGGACTTGATTTTGCAGCGGCTGGATCAGATGGCGGAAGACTTTACGCCGCAGATGACGACGCTGCAAACCGAGGTGCAGAATCATCGGGACGGCATTGTCCAGCGAATGCGGCAGGCGGAGTCGGATTTTGCCGCTCGATTGGCCAAGCTGGAAGCGGAGGCACGGGGGCAGCAGTCGTCTATCTTTGACCGTTTAGGCATTGCCGAAAATGAGTTTTCCTCGCGGCTGGCGGCGTTGCGAACCGAGTCGGAGCGGCATCGGGACAACATTCTCCATGCGCTGACCGAGATGGAATCTGCCTTTGCGCCCAAGCTGATGGATTTGGAGAAGCAGGCGCAGCAGAAGGCCGAAGAGCGCAAGAATTTAACCATTCAGCGGCTGGACGAAATTGGTACCGAAATTACGGCAGAGATGGCCGGAGCCGAAACAGAAATTCAGATGCGGCGTGAGTCGGCGCTGGAGCGAATTCAGCAGCTTGAATCCGACTTTGCCACTCAGGTGGCCGAGTCGCGGGCGCGAGTGCAGGCGCAGCGAGAGCAGACGCTGCAAGAGCTGAATCGCTTGCAGTCTGAAACTGCCGATCAGGTCAGCGATCTCCAGACTCATTTGGATGAGCGCCAAAGCCAGGTACTGCAAATCTTTGAGCAGCTTCAGTTGGAAGCCAATGACAGTCTAAGTGGACTTCAGCAAACTCTCAATAGTCAGCGGGAAGAGACCTTCCAAGCTCTGGAGCAGATGAAGTCTGATGCTCAGGCGCAAATTGCTGAGCTGCAAGCCTCGCTAGAAGGTCGGCGCGATATGACGTTTGAGGATCTGGAGCAGATTCGTAGCGCGATCGCATCTCAGCTTTACGAAATTCAAGAGTCGGTCGTCACCCGTAAAGACGAGGTGGTTGCCAATCTAGCCAAGCTGGAAAGCACTCTGGAAACCCAGCTCTCTGAAGTCGCCAACTCCGCCGACAGCGAAAAATCGAGAATTCTGGAGCAATTGCGAGAGATTTCGCCGACGCAGATTGCCGAAGATGCCATTGCCGAATTGCTGACCAAGTTAGAAGACGTGGCCGGACGGGTGAATCGCGTGCAGGCCAACTATCCCCACTTCTTTATTGACCCGGAAGAAGCGGTACAGCAGGGCAATACGCTGTTCGGCGAAGGTCGCTACCGAGATGCGATCGCAGCTTACGAACAGGCGTTGATTTTGCTGCCTGAGAATCCTGAACTCTGGTATCAGAAAGGGCTGACCCTGCGCGAACTGGGCGACTATATGGAGGCGATTGCCGCCTTTGACCAGGTATTGGCACTGCGCGCTTATGACCTCGATGCCTGGTATCAGCGGGGCGTTTGCCTGATGGATCTGAAGCGCTATGAGGGAGCCATTGCCGCCTTTGAGAAAGTCGTGCAGCTTAAGGAAAGCGATGTGAAAGCGTGGCTCAATCGCGGTGTCGCCTTTAGTCGTCTAAAGCGCTACGACGATGCGATCGCATCCTTCGAGAAAGCATTGGAATATGATCCCGACTACCACGAAGCCTGGGTGAATCGCGGCGTGGCGCTAGGCATTTTGCAGCGATCGCAGGAAGCGTTTGAGTCCTTTGAGAAAGCGGTGCAGGCCAAGCCCGATGATCCGGTCGCATGGCTAAATCGCGGTTTATCTCTAGAAGTTCTGGAGCGGGACGACGATGCGATCGCATCCTTTGAGCGGGCGATTGATTTGAAAGACGACTACTACAAAGCTTGGGATAAGCGGGGCGAACTGCTGATGCGGCAGCGGCAGTTTGATGAGGCACAGGAAAGCTTTGATCATGCGCTGGAGATTGAGCCAAAGGCGGTTGGCACGCTCTACAACAAAGCGGCCTGCTATGCCATTCAGGGACAAGGGCGCGACTCAGCCGAAACCTTCCGCAAGGTGCTGGCGCTCGATCCGAGCTTAAAAGAACAGCCCAAAGTTGACCCCGATTTCCGCCAGGTGGTCAATGACGAGCGCTTCTGGTCAATCGTCAACGGTCAGGAACAGACCGCCAACACATTTGTGAATACCTAAAACACACAGTATTTCTCAGCCGATTGCGGTGCATAAGACAGGGTTGTTTCATGGTTTCAAAGAATCTGAAAATCTTGGCGTTACGTAGGGGCGAATGGCCATTTGCCCCTACCAAATACGTAAAATTGTGGTTTTGAAGTTTTCTTTGGTGACAATAAAACTGCCCTGGTGCATGAGAGTATTTCTTCACCAACGTGAGACATGCTGTAAACTTTGATTTCTGAGCTTAAAGATTTCAAGGGCTGTGCACGTATCCTTATAGATAAGGCGCAACAGTCAGACATATCTCTTCATAAGGGAAAGATTAAGCTGTTCTAATTCAACAGATTTCTTCACATTGGTCTGACGGCTGAAAGAATGTTTGACGTAGCTGTTTTGGCACCCTTTCAGTTCTATCGTCTTCTGTCGCTTAAACATTCATAACCTTTATCAAGACACCTGATACCAAATCCAATTAGCAAGAACCTGAATTATTGTTTGTGAAAGTTAGGCTCTGCCTAAGTATCTGTTTAGCGCAACACTGAGTATAGATCTCCCTAAATCCCCCTATAGCCCTTCGGGCATGGCTTCGCTTAGAAAAAGGGGGGATTTTGAGCAAAACCGTGAATAGCCCCCTTTTTAAGGGGGCGGCGACAGCGGGGGATCGCACAGCTACGCCAAACAAGTACCTGCCTAACTTTCGCGAAAAATAAAACTAGCTTTCCTGAGCGGATTTTGTACGATAACTTCCCAGTGTGATAGCCCATTTATCACACAGCATTTTTGGCAAGTCAGTTATTACAAATTAGAACAATTACAACTCGCTTTTTTGAATGATTGATAGTGCCAAGAATGCACCCTAACCCCCAAAGGAGGCATAATTATGGCTCAGCAAAATGCAGCTCGCATCTACAAAAACATGCAGCAAGCCCATGCCAATCAAGAACGGCAAAAAGCATTAAACGATCCACAAACGTTTATTCAGCTTGCTAAAGCTAGAGGCCATAACTTTACGGTCGAAGAGTTAGAGACTCAGCTCAGTCAATTATCTGATGAAGAGGTCGCTGCTATTTTCAATCCCGGTCTTGGCCCTAGAAAGCCTCTCTTCCTGGGAGGGAGAAGACACCCTCACGGTTGAGTTGCCCCGAAAAACCAAGAATCCGGTTGGCCGCGCCATCGCAACGCCCAATCGGCTTCTTGGATACTCAATCTGTAACGGAGAGGGTGGGATTCGAACCCACGGTACCTTTCGGTACACTCGATTTCAAGTCGAGCGCATTCGACCACTCTGCCACCTCTCCAAAGGGTTGCGGCTATTTAGTATAGTCCATAAAGGGGGACTCTGCACAGCCTATGATGAATGACTATTGCAAATACAGTGTTTTCCATGCTGGTAGAGTACAGGAATGTCTCTTCGCCGGAGGCGAAGAGACATTCCTATGAATCTCACTAGATTGAAAAGTGTTGTAGCGATTACAAGCGATCGCACAGTTTTTTTCAGCGGCTGTTGCATTGGTCTGTAAGTCGTTGCCAGAGCAACCCCTGATTACCTGATTATCGGCTCCAGCAGAAGCGATGGTGTGCCCGTCGGGACTGAATGCCACACCCCAGACTGCTGCCTGATGGCCATATCAAGTTGTCGTTGCCAGCTACCGCAATCCGATCGCCCCTAGTGCTGTAGTCAACCGTGCGAACTCCTGTACTTTTTCCCCTTAGACGGAACTGCATCAGGACAATGCTGCCAAATGCGATCGCATTTTGGCGGGTGATTTAGCGGCTGTCCTGGCGATCCTCCAGCAGGGACTCGCGACTGTTGAGCATCAGGCTTTTGTAAATCAGCGTTAATCACCTAGCTAATTCTGCTCACCAATTCCAAAGGATTTGTAATGTTCCCTGCACAGTGCAAACGGCTCGCCTAAGATAGCCATATCTTTCACCTAACGCATTAAAAACTGCATCTAAAATGGCTCAAGCACTGCGTCCACTGGCACTAAATTCGGGAAACGTGGTCAGTGTGGGGTTGAAGCTGTATCGCTCTCAGTTTAAGGTCTATAGCAAAATTGCGCTGATTTCCATGCTCTGGTACATTCTGCCGCTGTTGCTATTGGGAGTGCCAACTGCGATCGCAATTTTTATTCAAGCTAATGCTACAAACAACGGTGCGAACCAAGCTGTCTTTATCGGGATTTACTCGCTGATTGCTTTGAGTTCAGTCGTGTTTGGGATTTTATGCTGGGCGCGAGCGATGTTTAACCTATCGCTGATTTCGCGCTTGGCCTTTATGGAACTGACGCAGCAGGTCGAAAGTGTTCCATATGCCCGCCAGCGGCTCAAGCCAAAGCTCTGGAGCATTTTTGTGGTTCACATTCTGACGTTCTTCGTCCTGTCCGCGATTCAAACAGCAGTGGCAATCGTCATTACCCCTGTCCTAGCCGCCATTTCGGTCATCGCCTTTGCCATCCCTTGGATCGGTGGTTTCGTGCTTATTGCCAGTCAGTTTATTCCGCTGCTGGCCTATTTGGTGGGGTATGCCTGCTTCTTTATTCCCGAAGTTCCGATCGCAGTTGAGTCCCATACCAATCCGGGACAATCGGTTGTCCGCAGTGGACAGCTCTCCTTTCGCTCGTTTGTTCACGTCATGCTGGTGATTGGCATACTCGCTGTGATTTCGCTGCCATTTTACAGTTTAGCGCTGACGCTGCCGACCATCCTGTTAACAATCATTGGCAACCAAATGGCCAGATTTGAGCCAGGAGTGGCGACACCCCCCATGTATCGGGAACTGCTGCTGGTCTTGGGTTTAGGCGCGTTGCTATTCCTGTTAGTCAATCTGGTGGTGATGCCATTGTGGCAGACGGTGAAGGCCGTGCTGTATTATGACCTCCGCAGTCGCCATGAAGGGTTTGACTTGAGCTTAAGAGAAACTCAACCGACAGCTTAAGTTAACGGTACACAGGACAATCAGCGCTGGAAACTGCTCTAAGCCCCTAAGAGGTTGCTCGCATGGATCGCTTTTTTAACCACATTAAAATTCGTACCCCTGAAAGCGTTGAACTCGAGTTTACGCTGGCCGGAATTGGCAACCGAGCGCTAGCGCTGCTGATTGACTACATGGTGCTGGGAGCCGCGATCGCAATTCTGGTTCTGATCGCATCGCTGATTGCAGAGCAGTTAACTGACTTGGCGACGCTGCTGGGGGGTGGAACTGATGCGATTGAACTCTGGTTAGCGGCGATTTTACTGCTGGTGCTATTCGCCGTTTTTGTTAGTTACTTTGTCATCTTTGAGATGCTTTGGCAGGGGCAAAGTCCGGGCAAGCGGTTTGCCAAAATTCGGGTGATTCAAGAAAATGGTCGTCCGCCAGGGCTGTTTCAGGCCACGTTGCGATCGCTGCTGCGGCCAGTCGATGACATTTTATTCCTGGGCTTTTTCTGTATTATCTTCAGCCAGCGGGAAAAGCGGTTAGGAGACTGGCTGGCCGGAACACTGGTGGTACAAAATGAGCAGTCGGCTAGTGACAAAGCGCTGCAAACTTCTCCGGCAGCGACCCAAATTGCCAATCAGCTATTGGATTTGGCGGATCTGTCCCAGTTGACACCCGATGATTTCTTAGTGATTCGAGCCTATTTGACGCGACGAACCCAGTTGAATAAGAACGCCAAGTCGCAGACTAGTCTCCAGCTCGCCCGCCAAACCAAACAAATCATCCAGCTTGAAACCTTGCCTGCCGATATGTCGCCGGATGTGTTTCTAGAAGCCGTCTATTTGGCCTATCAGCAGCAAAGGGGACGATAACTGAAAAGGTGTTGAGAGTGGTATGGCAGTAGCTTAATTGGTTGAAAATTGGCAACCTCTGAGAACGCTTCAACGCTGAAACGTTTCAACGTTACATTCTGATTTCAATTTAAAAAGGCAACGGCTATCTTCAGACCATAGTTTTCTAGGATTCCCAAAGTCTGAACTTAGGCCAGATGTGTTTAATGAGCCGGAACGCATAGAATTTGGCTTGTTTCCTATATTAATACGCGGGTTTAAGCCATTCCTGAAACAGGATGGCTACAATCCGAGTATAAAAAAGCCGTTTTAGCAATCCCGAGTCGATTCTATGCAAACCCTCGAAACCCCAGTCACTCAGCGAATCCAATTGTTTCGCCAGCTTCAGACACAACTGCGGGAGCGTTGGCAAACCATTGAACAGTTTGATCGCAGCAACTGCGACATTTTGATCGTGCCGTCGTTGAGCCTGGATCAGGAGGAACTGACCAAAATCAAAGGGATTTGTTATTACGAGGAGCGGCTGCTGTTTTCGCTGATTCGGCTGCGGAATCCGCGCACGCGGCTGATTTACGTCACCTCCCAGCCCATTCATCCCAGCATTATTGATTACTACCTGGAACTGCTGCACGGGGTGCCCTTTTCCCACGCTCGCGATCGCTTAATGCTGCTGTCGGCCTATGACACCTCGCCGCGATCGCTGAGTGAAAAAATTCTAGAACGTCCCCGTCTGATCGAGCGAATTCGGCGCTCCCTGCGGCGCGATCGCGCTTATATGGTGTGCTTCAACTCCACTCAGCTAGAGCGAGAATTATCGATTGAATTGAATTTGCCGCTCTATGCGCTTGACCCTGATTTGCTGGAACTGGGCACGAAAAGCGGCAGCCGCGCTATCTTTGCGGAAAGCGGCATTCCTCATCCCGACGGCAGTCACCTCGTTCACACCGCTCAGGATTTGGC
The DNA here is from genome assembly GCA_966674685.1 of uncultured bacterium. Taxonomy (GTDB): domain Bacteria; phylum Cyanobacteriota; class Cyanobacteriia; order Phormidesmidales; family Phormidesmidaceae; genus Thainema. The sequence continues at coordinate 1,098 of CBKWJC010000118.1, read as the reverse complement.
GGTCGAGACAAGCAAACTCTGGGAGCGTCAGCCCCACTTGCAGCGGATCGTGGTGAAGCTCGATGAGGGATTTTCGGGTCAGGGCAATGCACTGATGAATCTAAAGCCGCTGGCTCATGTTGCGCCCAATCAAGCATCTCCTAATGAACGAATCGCCGAAATTGCCACTGCCTTTGAGTACTTAAGCTTCCAATCCGACACGGAAACTTGGACTCATTTTGGCGGACGTATTCCGGAGCTAGGTGCGATCGCAGAAGCATTTATTGAAGGTGAACAGAAGCGATCGCCCAGTGTCCAGGGTCGAATTACCCCAGTTGGCGACGTGGAGATCTTGTCTACTCATGACCAGATTCTGGGCGGCCCCGATGGTCAAATTTTCCTGGGCTGCTCGTTCCCAGCGGACGAATCCTATCGGCTCTCGCTTCAGGAAATGGGAGCGCGAGTCGGTCGCACACTGGCTGACAAGGGGGCTCTGGGTCGCTACAGCGTTGATTTTCTGGCGATTCCCCGCAAGGCTGGTGACCGGACGGAATGGGATTTGCAGGCGATTGAAATCAACTTACGCATGGGCGGCACCACCCACCCCTTCATGGCGCTGAAGCTGCTTACGAACGGTCGCTACGAGCCGTCAACCGGACTGTTTTACAACCAACAGGGCCATCCCAAGTACTATATCGCCTCGGATAATTTGCAGAAAGAGCGCTATCGGGGACTGCTGCCCAGCGACCTGATGGACATCATGGTGGAGCATCAGCTTCATTTCAATACGGGTACGGAGACAGGGTCTGTTTTTCACTTAATCGGCTGTCTGTCCGAGTTTGGCAAGCTGGGCTTGACCAGTATCGGCAATTCGCCCCAGCAGGCCGAGGATCTATACAACCAAATTATTCAAGTCCTCGACGACGAAACGCGATCGCAACGTCCCGTGGATGCCGCCAATCCCCATGATTGCCTGGGCTGGAACGCTTAACTTGCACTTTTAAAGAGCGATTGTGGGGGCAAGGCATGGCCGCACAATCGCTCTTTTGTATTCTGTAAAAAAGCAAAAGGGCTTGGTATTTCCTTGGGGTGTCTACTTTTTGGTGTCTCCGTTTGATT
>CBKWJC010000117.1:0-18149 GCA_966674685.1 uncultured bacterium | reverse complement strand
CACGGGTGAAGTTGACTTGCAGCCATTTCTCTCCTATTTCCGATAAAGTCTATTAGAAATGCTGAATTCTGCTAATGCTATTCGTCTTTTAGACGAACAGGCAGAATCTATTTCTGGTGGTACAGCCATTGCTTTACCTAGCTTCATAAAGCAAAGCCGTTATTAATGCAGAATAAGGCCAAATTATGGAGAATTAGCCGATGAATTTTTCCAAAAAAGTGCCTAACCTTACTCAGATTAATCCTGCTCTCTTGCAAGACTTGAATGATGAGCAATCAAGCTCTCTTGAAGGAGGTACAACAATCGCACTTTCTTTGATTTTTATAACAGCAGAACTAGATCAATCTTCCACCAAGAACAAAGGTGCTGCCGGGCTTGGTCTTGGCGTCGGAGGAGGATAATGCCCATATTTTCAGAACTTAATTCTCTAAAAAGTGATGACATAAGGAGTCAATCATGTTCGAGAAAACCAAAAAACCAATTTCGCAGCACCCAAAATCGTTAGATTCGCTGTCTACCATTGAGGCCACAGACCTAACAGAAGACCAAATGCAAACCCACGCAGGTGGGAAAATCCGAGGCACGATCTTACTGTTTTCCACCTCCTCTAAAGTTAGCGATCTGGGCTTCGGGTTCCCTTCAGATGGCCCTGGAAGAGGTGGCACTGTCTCACCATGAACTAACCCAGGTCGTCCGGTAGCCGCGCGATCGCACTCCCTAATCTAAAGTTAGCCCGTGTCTTCATCATCGCGATACTGGATGGAGAGTGCGATCGCTGTCTGATACTAACCAGTTGAAAGAGGTAGAAATATGGTTAATGTAGTTTCTAATCTTCTTAGAGTAAAACGGCTATCAGACAGCGGGAGACAAGCAGGAATTGCAAGCAACATTAACATCACTAGTTTGCACCTTTCTGATCCTGATCTAAGTAACCCTGATTCTTTCGACTCTCAAGTTGGTTTATTCATAACTCCAGATCGAGCTATTACAGCAATTCAAGATACTAATAGGCGTTTAAAGCTGATTGCATGGACATAGCTTTGGTTTTTTGTTAGCTAGTATTCACTGCAAATCATTTAGAGGACTTTTAACTATGGTGGGACTAAATGTTAATGGCCGCAACAACGATGAAATTTTTGATAGCGATGTTGTTGTCAGAGATAATCGTATTCAAAGTACAACCCGAACTCGCATTCGGTTAGATCGAGAGACAGGTAGCATATTTACCCATAACAATGATGGTGACATCACTTTTCAGTGGGATATGCCAGGTAATAACTTATTTTTTGGTGGCCACGGTCAAGATGGGGATTTGGTTATTTTCTCTCGTGATATCAATAGCTTTCAGGATATTTCTAGGGCAACTTTTCACTTCAATGGTCAACAAGCCGTTGCTCGGCTAGGTGGAAACCAGATTCCGGGACAGATTATTTGCCAAGATGAAGCCAATGAGCAAACCGTATTCATCAACGGTGCTGAAGGACAAATTATTGCTGGTGCAAATGGTAAGAATGGAACTGTCTCTGTTCAAGATTCCCAAAATCGCCGAGCCATCTTACTAGAGGGAGATAGCGGCAGGATCGTTGCACAGAATCTACAGCTACGTTCTTCCAGCGGAGGAAACAGCATATTCCTTGGTGGAGAGGATAGCATCATGCTCTTGAGTGATACTCTCCGCTTAGAAGGGAATAGCGGCACAATTGTCTCACAAAATCTTCAGATACGATCCTCTACGACCAATAGAAACAGTATTTTTCTTGGTGGAGAAGACAGTTTAATTTTGGTAGGACAGTCTCTTCGTCTGGATGGAGCTAATGGCATTGTTGAGACAGGCGAAATAGTGTTCTCAGATGGAACGTCGCAAAATACAGCTCAACTGAAAGGCGACAAAGGCGACAAAGGGGACAAAGGTGATAGGGGTGACAGAGGCCCCCAAGGTTTTCAAGGCCCCCAAGGTGTGCCTGGAACCGCAGATTTCTCAGCGGTTCAGGCTCGTGTTTTTCAAGGAGCAGCTTCAAACAGAGCAATTAATACTATCAACGCTGATGGAACAATCGTAGAGTCAATAGCTATTGATGGTCAAGCAAGTGACAAAGCAATGAAGATGAACTTCCAACCTGTTGACTCACTTGACATTTTAGAGAAATTGAATTCTGTTCCTATCAATCGATGGAGTTGGAAAGAGGATGATCCTAGCATCATCCATATGGGGCCGACTGCACAAGATTTCTATGCTGCCTTCGGGTTGGGAAACGACGATCGGCAAATTAAACATGTTGACGCAAGTGGTGTTGCGTTTGCTTCAATCCAAGCTTTACATAGCCTTTTATTTAAACAAGCCTCTTTAATCAAGAAGCTTGAAAAGAGAATAGATGTGCTTGAAATGAATCTTAAAAGCACACCTTTGAGAACAATATGATTGCAAAAAAGAATCCCTTAGGATTGTGAATAAAATAAGTTCGTGTTGGGTTGGGAACGGATTTAGTAGATCGATTTGCACCATGTCATAGAATTGGCGGCAAAATCCGCCCCTACAGTTCGCGAATTTATTAAATTTATGCGCCTTAATGATTTTGCCTTCAGTCTCTCTGTAGTCAAGGCACGACGATTTGTCTTTAATTGACTATTTTCGGAAAACTACTTCAATTTAGGGAAAAAATAGGAGCAAAATAAATGAGATTAATTCTAAAACATAATCAGACAAAAGATTATCAAACATCCTGCGTCAGCAATGGCCTCGCCAGTAATAACTTATGGTGTGAAATTCCTGAAGAGACTCAGGCCAATCTTCAGGGAGGTAACAATGAGCGTATTCGAATTAGGCTGAAGCCCTATGATCATTTAACCTGGGCAATGAGCCTCATGTTCTGATAACTTATTGATTTTTGCTTCTCCAGATGTGACTGTTAAACAGCCCATATTACTTCGAACCGTCACCCCCGACGAGTTCTTGCCGCCCATTTCTTGCTGGTCGAAACTGGGCGGTATCGCCTTGCTCGGGGTTTTTGGTGCCGTTTTAACTTTTGCAGGTTTATTCAAATACAACGTTACCGTTAAGGCTCCGGCCATTATTCGGCCAGTTGGCGACCTGCGGGTGATTCAGGCTCCAACATCTGGCAGTGTTACCGAAATTATGGCTCAGGCCAATCAGCCCGTGCAAATTGGGGATGCGATCGCAGTTCTCGACGATACTTCACTACAAACCCAAAAACATCAGATTGAAATCACCATCACGCAACTTCAAACCCAAATCCAGCAGGCTAGCCAGCAGTTAACGGCATTGGACAATCAAATTACCGCTGAACAATCTCGGTTGGGGGGTGCGATCGCAGGTGCCGAAGCTGGGTTACAACTAGCTCAGCGGCAATATCAGGATCAAGATGCGATCGCGCAGGCCAATGTGAGAGAAGCAGAGGCAGCGGTGCGATTTGCTCAGGAAGAGTTAAATCGGTTTCGTCAGTTAGTTGATACGGGAGCGGTTGCTGAGTTGCAAATTGAAGAAAAAGCGGCGTCGCTGGAAACGGCTCAGGCTCGTCTGGAGCGTGCCCGCGCGGCGCTGAATCCTAGTGCGGCTGAGGTTGAGCAGTCGCAGCAATCGGTTTCACAAGCGATCGCAAGTCGCGATGCCACCCTAGCGCAACTGGCCCAAACTCGGCAGCAAATCCAGCAGCAGCAGGCCGATTTACAAGATCAACTGCTCAATCGCCAGCAAGATCTGCGGCAGCTTGAAACGGATTTAGGCCAAACGATTGTCCGTAGTCCGATAGACGGTGTTGTGCAAACGCTGGACTTACGCAACTCACAGCAGGTTGTGCAAGCAGGTGACATTATCGGCTATATCTCGCCAACTCAGGCTCCCTTGGAAATCAAAGCATTGGTGAATCAGGCTGATATTAGTCAGGTGGAAATTGGTCAAACCGTGCAGATGCGGATTGATAGCTGTCCATATCCTGATTATGGAGTGGCGGTGGGAACGGTAACTGCGATCGCACCGGATGCTCAAGTGCAAAACTCGGATATTCGCGATCGCGCCTACTCTCCGACGACATCATCAGCGGTATACGACGTAAAAATTCAGCCGCAGCAGTTGGAACTACAGTCTGTCAATCGAATCTGTAGTCTACAACCTGGTATGCAAGGCAGAGCGGATATTGTGACGCAGCGAGAAACGATTCTGCAATTTGTGCTTCGCAAGCTAAGGATAGCGACAGAGATTTAATCGCTATGCTGCATGTTTGCCATGCAAATATTGCATGGCAAGCGTCAACTTTCTTGAAAAATGTAGCATTCACTACTGTTCTCAAATTAGAATAATGCTGCTGCTCCAAATCAGTATTTATGCTGATCGGCTGCTAATGGGGTTTGAAGCAGCGAGTTTATCAACAGGGTTTCAATATGCGACATCATCAACAAACCCATATCGCTGACCTGGACGACAAAATTACAACCGTTATACTGGTCGTTGTCGCCTCCTTTGCAATGGGGCTGGTTCCTCTGGTCTATAGTTTGAGTACCCAAACGGCTGACGGACAGGTTCTTGTGCCTACCGAAGCAACCCTCTGGAAAGATGCGTGGGTAGACGAATAAGCAGGATATTTTTATTTCGGCAAAAAATAACTGAAACCATCAACGGTACGTAGGGGCGAATGACCATTCGCCCCTACGTACTAGGCGATTTTGCGTTCTTTGACGAGGACTAGGCTATTCCAGCCGCCCTGGGCATCGTAGCGGCGAATCATTCGTAGGCGGCGTTCGGGGGCAACTAACCAGCCAACTTCAATTTGGAATTGACGTCCTTTGGGCAATTGCAGAGGACAAGTAGAGGATGCGCCATCCGGCAGGAAGAGAACCTGTGTGCCGCTGTCAAACAGGAGCCGATTGCCGTCGAGTTTAGCGGAGGTGGAGAAGCTAAAGCCTTCGCTGCGTAGGGTCTGCTGGACGGTATCGCCGTCGCGGCTGAGATGCAGGGTGGATGTTGCGACAGTGGGCGATCGCAGATCGGGATAGATTGTCGTCAGTTCACCCTGCCAGGTGCCGAGCAGTTGATCAATGGTCAGGTCAACTCGCTTGGGTTCCGGGGTGCCCTCGCGATGTTCGCGAATGAGGGTGATTTGGTCAAACGTGCCGCCCGATGCAAAAAGTTGAACGAGTCGCAGCCTGCGATCGCACTCAACAAAACCAAATTCAGCTCCAAAGGTAGAAAAAGGGCCAAGCTGCATGGAGCCTTGGGAAAATGAACCATCTGCAAACATCAAGGTACTGCGGCTGAGCGAGCCGTACTCCAGCACATTTTCATAGGTGACGGCTTGAGTATCTGGATCAAAATGCTGGATGACTTGGCGAATTTTTTGGTTATTATCGAGTCCATCTAAGCTGACGAGGGAAGGAATATCGTCCTTAAGTTCGCCCTGGGGAGATAGCCGAGTAAACGAGCCGCGCCAGTGTCCCAAATGATGCAGTAAATGTTGCCAAGTCATAGAAAAATAAATAGTTACCGAGCGATTTGAACAAGGATGAAAATCCAAAGTAACGTTTAAGAAACAGCACGTAATGTGTACTGTTTCTTAAACGTTAAGTAGGTTGGCATCACTAAACGCACTTAAAAAACGGGGGGTGCTCCTCAGGGGCGCTCCCCCGTTTTTTAGATATACAGGTAGTGGTATGTAGGTAATGATTTTTGATGGTGTGGGCGCTGCCCACACCATCAAAAATCATTACGGCTTGAGAACTACCGATATACATTGATTGATGTGCAGCTACTTACTTTGAGGATTGGAATAGCTAGACGTACAGATCCGCGACATATTCGCCGTAGCCGTTGTAGGGCAGGGTTGGCTGCTTTTCCCAAAGATAGGGATTGCTGCCTGACCCTACAATGCGCTCTTCGGCCTGCGACCAGCGGGGGTGGGGCTTGTCGGGATTGACGTTGGCCTCAAAGTCGTACTCATTGGGCACCTGCGTGTTCCAAAAGGTGGCAGGTTGCTCCTCAATGAATTCGATTTTGACAATGGCCTTACCACCCTTAAAGCCATATTTCCACGGCAGCACCATCCGAATGGGGGCACCGTGCTGTTTTGGCAGTTCCCGCCCGTAGATGCCTACGGCAAAAAAGGCAAGTTCATTGGCCATTTCTTCAATGCGTAGACCCTCGGTATAGGGCCAAGGCATGTAGGCAGACGGGGGCCAAGCCGGGCCAGTGGCAATTTGTGGATCGTAGAACGAGGTGAAGCGAACGAATTTAGCCTGGGGTTTTGGATCAGCAGCTTCCAGCAGCGCCCGCATGGGAAAGCCAATCCAGGGCACAACCATTGCCCACGCTTCCACACAGCGAAAGCGGTAGATGCGTTCTTCCAAATCAAAGGTTCGCGTCAGGTCATCTTGGTCATAAACGCGGGGATTATTCACTAGTCCAGTGACTTCCACTTTCCAGTTTTCGGTGGGTAAGTCCTGGGCTTTGCGCCAAATTTGCTTGGTGCTGCCAAACTCATAGTAGTTGTTGTAGCTGCTGGCGTAGATTTGTTCGGTAACTGGACGACCCGGATCGGCAAAGGCGGGATTGGTTGAGATGGAGCGCAATGCAGGAGTACGGAGCGTTTTCTGTAAGTCTGAATCCATCTCAGTGGGCTGACGCTGGCAACCGATCAACGGCAATGCTACTGCCCCAATCCCTGCGCTGATCGAGCTTTTCATAAATCGGCGGCGACTCATATACGCCGTTTCGCTCGTGATAGGTTGTCGCTCAATTTGCCAAGGTTTTGGTACGCGAATTAAGGTCATGAAAGTAAGGATAGGTACTCGGCAACTATGAATAAATTGTTACATTTTTCTTAGAATCGGGCATACCCCAATTTTGCACCAAAATTGAGTATGAAGGATTTTGCTACCGAGTACAAAAAGGAAAACTCGGATCATTAATGGTGATCATGGGACTACATTCTGTTGTAGATAGCGACTCTCTTGGAGATCACGAATCAATGACTCCTGAAGCCCCCGAACAGATTCATACCCTAATTGCAGCGGCCAAGCGAGCCTGGGAAGACAAAGATGTCGCGACGCTAGTCAACCTCTTTGCGGAAGAAGGGAAGCTAATCGTGCCCGGAATGCGATCGCAAGGTAAATCCCACATTCAGTCTTTACTAGACGACTTTGCTGCTACTGACGATCAGATTCAAATCGAGATTCATCAAATCGTGGTTTCTGGTGATCGGGCCATGTTGGAATGGACGTGGCGGCAAACCAATCGTGAGTCCGGAGAGGTATACATTGCCGATGATGCGATCGCAGTTGATGTTAAAGACGGCAAAATCCTCCGTTGGCGAGAATACATCGATGACCAAACCCCTGATGCTAAGGATTAAATCTATTCATGAACCCTATGCAGCCACCCGATTCACCTGATCCATATCCGCTCGATCCATACCCAGTTGATCCATATCCTGTGGAACCGGGACACCGTTCTGGGCTAGAGCGGGTACGGGCGCTCAGTCGTTTATTAGACAATGCGATCGCAGTGCCGGGCACAAACTACCGATTTGGCCTTGATCCGCTCGTTGGCCTGCTGCCGGGTGGTGGCGACACGTTTATGGGTTTGGTTTCGGCTTACATCATTTGGGAAGCGGCGTTGATGGGACTGCCGCGCAGCACCCTGATCCGGATGACCTGGAATGTTCTGCTGGAGGTGATTGTGGGCACGATTCCGCTGATTGGCGATCTTTTTGACTTTGCCTGGAAAGCCAATGCTCGCAATGCCCGTTTGCTGGAAAAGCACTTAGCGAATCCTAGAACCAGCCGTCGCTCTGATCAGGCGTTCGCTCTGCTACTAATTGGCATCATTCTGCTGGTGGTTGTGGCCGCAATTGGAGTGTCAGTGTGGATTCTGGGCGCGCTCTTCGGCGCATTTGCTAACTAGTGTTGAGCCAAATGGCAGAGTTATTTGCGATCTCAACATGAAAAAGTCCCTTTTGCTGCTGCCGTAGCAGCAAAAGGGACTCTTAGAGCTTGTAGTAGCTCCTAGCTATTACCATTTTTTGAACTGTGGGTACCACCCATTCTCAGCACTCAGCACTGATCTATGAGACTGCTATTAACTCCAGCCTTCAATCGGCGCAAAGCCCTGACGCTGGACGTTTTCGGTGATGCTGCGCGGTTCGAGGAACTGGAGCAGATAGTCGGGGCCACCTGCTTTGGAGCCAACGCCAGACATCTTGAAGCCACCAAACGCCTGCCGCGAGACGATTGCGCCCGTAATGCCGCGATTGATGTAGAGGTTGCCCACTTCAAATTCCTGGTAGGCACGGTCAATGTGCGACGGCGTGCGGGAGTACAAACCACCCGTGAGAGCGTAGTCGGTGCCATTTGCGATCGCAATTGCTTCGTCAAAGGTTTTGGCTTTGATGACCGCTAAAACTGGGCCAAAAATCTCTTCTTGGGCAATCACGGCATCTGGGGTCACATCAGTAAAGATGGTCGGCGGCACGAAGTAGCCCGTGTCCGGCGCAGCGGCAGAGAGCGCTAGCGTCGCTTCAGACTTGCCCTGCTCAATGTATTCCTTGATGCGAGACTGAGCTGCGGCATCAATTACGGGGCCAACTCCCGTTGCGGGTTCATCCGGCGCACCGACATTTAGCGATCGCGCAGCTTCCACTAGGCGATGGACAAAGCTGTCATAGATCGGCTCCAGTACAATGACGCGGGAGCAGGCGGAACACTTCTGGCCACTGTAGCCAAAGGCGGAGTAGACAACGCCCTGCACCGCCTGATCGAGATCGGCACTCTCATCGACGATGATGGCGTTTTTGCCGCCCATTTCGGCAACGACGCGCTTCAGGTGCTTCTGTCCGGGCTGGACGATGGCGGCATCGGCATAGATGCGGCAACCGACTTCCCGCGATCCGGTGAAGGTGATCATGTGGACATCGGGGTGCTTGACCATGTGAGCGCCAACGGTGGAACCTTTGCCGGGGACGTACTGGAAGACACCTTTGGGAATACCCGCATCGACCAGAATTTCCGCGATTTTAGCTGCGATTACCGAGGAGGTTTCCGCAGGCTTCAGCAGCGTACAGTTGCCCGTAACCAGCGAGGCCACCGTCATTCCCACCGGAATCGCCAGTGGAAAGTTCCAGGGCGAAATCACCAAGGACACGCCGCGCGGCTGATAGCGATACTGGTTGGTTTCTCCCGGCAGATCGTGGTTGTAGCCGTTGTCGAGCTTCTCCATCTGGTCGGCATAGTAGCGACAGAAGTCAATCGCCTCGGAGACTTCCGGATCAGACTGGCTGAGGGTTTTACCGACTTCAAACGCCATCCAGGCGCAGAGTTCTGCCCGTCGCTGCTCCAGCAGATCGGCGGCTTTGCGAAGAATAGTGGCTCGTTCGGCTGCGGGCGTGGCTTTCCAGGCCGGGAAGGCGGCTTTGGCGGCTGCGATCGCACTCTCTGCCTGCTCCACACTCAGCAGGCCAATGTGACCGACAACTTCGCTGGGTCGAGCCGGATTGACGGAATCGACCGTGCTCTCGGTTTCAACTTGCTCGCCATTGACCAGCGGCAGATAGGTTTGGCCGAGCTGCTGGCGCACGGACTTTAGAGCTTGGAAGAATTTCGTCCGCTGATCGGCACGGGCAAAATCGGTATTGCGAGCGTTTTCAAACGGCACGGGCACGTCTGGATAGGGCGCGGTGTCAGCCTGATCAATCTCAGCCATCACGGGTGGTGCAACTAGCTCCTCGGCGGAACGCTCTTCTACGCTTTGGCGCAGGAAGGAGCTGTTGGCCGTATTTTCTAGCAGGCGACGAATCAGGTAGGCCATGCCGGGAATCAGCTCACCGTAGGGACAGTAGACCCGCACCCGGAAGCCTTGCTGCACCAGCGCTCTGGCCAGCTTATCGGCCATGCCGTAGAGCACCTGTAGCTCAATCCGGCGGGGGGGAATCTGAAGTTCCCGTGCGATCGCAATCGCGTGAGCCTGCGATCTCACATTGTGGCTGGCAATGGCGGCATAGAGATGCTCGTGGTTCTCCAGCAGCAGACGAGTCATGCGCTCATAGTTCACGTCGGTGGAGGATTTTTCGCTGTAGACGGGCAGCGGCCAATCTTCCTGGGAGGCGTGAATCGTTTCCTGATCCCAGTACGCGCCTTTCACCAGACGCACCGTGACAGGTTTGCCGCGCTGTTTGGCCCATTCGATCAGGTCTTTCAAGTCGTGGTAGCTGTCCCGCAGATAGGCTTGCAGCGTCACACCAATGTCAGTGCGATCGCGAAATTCTGGCTCCAGCAGGATATCTTTCAAAATTGCCAGCGTCAGCGGTTTGTAGCGGTACTGCTCCATGTCGAAATGTACCGCTGCACCGAGTTCCTGGGCACAACGCAGTAGGGTGCGAATGCGATCGCTGACGACTTCACGACTGCCTTCGGCATCCAGTGGGTCAAACTGCGAGTAAAAGGCCGTGAGTTTGACCGAAACCTGCACCTGCGGCACTGGCTCCCCGTCCGCCTGATCAATCAGGGGCACGGTAGACCAGGACTTAGAGGCCGATACCAACTGCTCCATTAAGTCCAGATAGCGCTGTCGATAGGAGTGCGCTTCTTCCTCGGTGATCACCGCTTCGCCCAGCAGGTCAACGGTGAAGGCCATTTTCTCCTTACGCAGCCGCTCAATGGTCTTAATCACCTGCGGGACGGATTCTCCGGCGATATACTTGTGCGCCAGGGTTTCAACTGCTTTTTTGAAAGTCGTAGCCGCGATCGCAGCCGGAGGTGAATGGGGGTCAGCAAAGTTGAGCAGTCCCTTCAACATGCCCGGTAGCTCAACGGCTTCCGCACCCATATATTCCTGCAAATGGCGGGCAATTTCGGCATTGCTGTGCAGCGAGGGCAGGGTATCAATAAAGCGAAAAAGCTGCACCCGCAGCCCATCATGAGCCATCGCAATATCCAGCAGCTTGTCGTCCCAGCGCATCTGGTCACGCACTTGGGACAGAAAAGACCGCTTCTCGCGGGTGGCGGAAAGCAAATCTTTGGCAATGACTTGAGTTTGGGTTTCGTAAGTCGTATCAGAAACTTGTAGCACCACGGTTGATCGTCCTCATGTTCCGTTCGGGTTTGCGCGTTTTGGCTCCATACAGGACAAAAACTTTAAAACCGTTTTTATTTTTTGTCCTGTACATAGGCGTTTTAGATGTACCGTTGCTGTTGCGATCGCAATTTCACTTTGTCTACTTCTATTTTCCTCTGTTCGGGAATGCAGCGGCGGCAAATCTCATTGGTTATTGATATTTAATTCGCATTAGGAATATGTACTCAATCGATTCGCCCATTCAATGGCAAACCACTGATTTTAATTCATTGGAAAAACTGCCACCTCAAACACTACAAATTTGGCGAGCCGACTTAGATCAGGCTACTTTTAATCAGTCGCAGTTTTGGCAGTGGCTAGCGCCCGATGAACAAGAGCGGGCCAATCGATTTCGGTTTGAGCGCGATCGCAATCGCTTCATTTGCGGACGCGGGATTGTGCGCCACATTCTGAGCCAGTATTTAGCCCAAGCGCCTGAAGCCATTCGGTTTACCTACAGCGATCGCGGCAAGCCATCAATTGCCACAGCCTGTCTACCGCCTGACCTTGCCGCCTTCTCGTTCAACGTATCCCATTCCAATCAGTGGCTACTGTGTGCGATCGCACCAGATTTGCAAGTGGGAATTGATCTGGAAGCCTTTCGGGACATTGAGGCGATTAAACTGGCTGAGCGCTTCTTTGTACCGAGCGAACAGCAGTGGCTCAAATCACAACCTGCCGAACAGTTAGAAGCGGCATTTTATGAATTATGGGTCTGTAAAGAAGCCTACTTAAAAGCCGTTGGTACTGGGCTAGTTGGCCTTGCAGATATTGAAGTTCAGCGGTTATCTACGGAGCCGTTTGTAGCAATTAATGCTCTTAATTCCAAGATAGCGAATTTTCAGTATGTTCAGCTTTTTCGACCTCAGCTTGGTTACGCGGCGGCTGTAGTTGCGATCGCGCCTCCCGTGTCAACTCAGTACTGGCAGTGGCAAATCAATTCCGTTTGTTAACACCGTTATGAATTCGTTATAAAACTTAGCCAAAATCTGCATCAATTCCTCGAAAAATTGTTGCTTTGATTACAGTTCTTTGCCAATTGGGCACTCTTTCTGTAGAGCTAATTCATCCCGATGAAGATTGCTCTATGGATTTAACGCTCAACCGAAAACTGTTCATTCTCCACGAGGATAGCCGCCATGTCTCCCGATCTAATTGATGGTTTGATGGTTTGCCTAATCGTTACGGTCGCCGCAGCAGTTCTGTGCCCCATTCTGTGTTGGGTATTGCCGCCGCGCCAAGCTTAGTTGTTATGTTAAGTTCGCGATGAAAACCAATGATTTATTTTTGTGCAATTCTGGCTTCGCCAGAATTGCACAAAAATAAATCATTGGTTTTCAATTGATCTAGAAGCCATCCCATACTCCTGCCGCTGCTGGATCAGCTTTGCGACCAGCCCTGTCCAACCTGTTTGGTGACTTGCGCCGAGTCCTGCACCGTTGTCGCCGTGGAAATATTCGTAAAACAGCACGTAGTTACGCCAGTGCGGATCGGCTTGAAGCGGTAGAATCCCGCCATAAACCGGGCGTTCGCCTTTCACATTGGGTAAAAAGATGGCAGTTAACCGGGCTTCGAGTTCGAGCGCAACTTGCCAGAGCGTCAGGTCATGCCCTGAGCCAGTGGGACACTCTACGGTGAAGTCGCTGCCCAGATAGTGATCGAACTGCTGGAGCGACTCAATCAGCAGGTAATTGACCGGAAACCAGATTGGCCCCCGCCAGTTGGAATTGCCGCCGAATAAGTTCGATTGGGACTCTGCGGGTTCATAGTTTACGTAGTACTGGTTGTCGTTTGCTGCCAGCGTATAGGGATGTTCCGCATGATAGCGGGATAGAGAGCGAATACCGTAGGGACTGAAGAATTCCGCTTCATCCAGCATTTTTTCGAGAATTCGCCGCAGCTTGTCGGGTTTCACCACGGCCAGCAGTCGCCGCTCTGCCATGCCCTGTACGCTAAAACTCGCCACGTTTTTACTGAGTTCTGGGCGATTCGCTTCAAACCACTCCAAGCGCTCGCGGAATCCGGGTAGTTTGGCCAGCAGCTCCGGCTCCAGGGTCGTGACCGCACAGAGCGGAATCAGACCAACCAGCGATCGCACTTTTAGCCGAGTGCGATCGCCACTGGGAAAGTGCAGCACATCGTAGAAAAAGCCATCTTCTTCATCCCAAAGCTGGGTGCGCTCATCACCGATATGATTCATGGCATCGGCAATGTAGATGAAATGCTCGAAAAACTTAGTCGCCATATCTTCATAGACCGGATTCTCCAGCGCCAGCTCTAGCGCGATGGTCAGCATATTGAGGCAGTACATGGCCATCCAGCTTGTGCCATCGGCCTGCTCAATATGGCCCCCCGTGGGCAGCGGCGCACTCCGGTCGAACACGCCGATATTGTCTAAGCCGAGAAATCCACCTTCAAAAACGTTGTTGCCCTCGGTGTCCTTACGATTCACCCACCAGGTAAAGTTGAGCAGCAGCTTTTGAAACAGGCGCTCTAGAAACGCCCGATCCTGGCGACCCCACATTTTTTGCTCAATCTTGTACACCCGCCAGGTTGCCCAGGCGTGAACAGGTGGATTCACGTCGCCAAAGGCCCACTCGTAGGCCGGAATCTGGCCGTTGGGGTGCATGTACCATTCCCGCGTCATCAAATCGAGCTGAGTCTTGGCAAACTCCGGGTCAATCAGCGCCAGGGGAATGCAGTGAAACGCGGTATCCCAAGCGGCGAACCAGGGATATTCCCATTTATCCGGCATCGAGAGAATATCGTTGCCTTCCAGATGCCACCACTGGCGATTGCGCCCGTTCTGGTGGCTGGGTGGCGGCGGCGGCATGTTCGGGTCACCGTCCAGCCAGCGCGCTACATCGTAGTAGTAATACTGCTTTGTCCACAGCAGTCCCGCAAACGCCTGTCGCTGAATCTGCCGCGTCGCCTCGTCCATCTCAAACGGCGTCACCTTGGCGTAAAACTCATCGGCTTCCTGAATCCGAGCCTGCCAAGTCTCGCTCCAGTCTTGACCAAAGGGTTGATCCAAGTCGCTGCGATCGCACAATCGCAACTGCATCATTTGAGACTCACCGGGAGCTAGCGTTATCACCGTATGAATAGCCGCTTTTGTACCAGTGAGGTTGGGATTCACCCGATTTGGTTCTTGATTGATTACTGTGCGATGAATGCCATCTTTCACATAAGGCAACGAATTCTCAACGCCAAACAGCCGCTGATAGTTCGTTTCATTTTCAGTAAACAGCAGCGACGACTCTGACAGATTTACCGTATCGCAGTACAGCCACCGTTGCCCCAATTCAGGATGCGTGGCCTCAATGGTCAGGTGTGTAGGGGCGAATGGCCATTCGCCCCTACGGGGTGTGTCGGATTGGTTATCAAATGGTTCGATCGCACGTAATATCGGCTTCTCAACCGTGTCTCCCCATGACCATGTATTGCGAAACCACAGCGTCGGCAGCAGGTGCAGCGTCGCCGCCTGGTCGCCACGATTCGTCGCCGTAATCCGCATCAAAATATCCTCTGAACTCGCCTTGGCATATTCCACCTGCACATCAAAATAGCGATCGCGGTTGAACACGCCCGTATCCAGCAGCTCATATTCCATTCCTCCCCGTCCGCGTCGCTGGTTTTCCTGCACCAGATCCGCGTAGGGAAACGCCGCTTGAGGATATTTGTACAGCCCCTTCATATAGGAATGGGTCGGCGTACTGTCCAGATAAAAGTAATACTCTTTGACATCTTCGCCGTGATTGCCCTGGTTGCCCGTCAAGCCAAACAGCCGCTCTTTTAGCACCGGATCATGACCATTCCAAAGCGCGATCGCAAAACACAGCCGCTGTTTCTCGTCGCTAATTCCCAGCAGGCCATCCTCGCCCCAGCGATAGGCTCGCGCGTGAGACTGATCATGGGAAACGTAGTTCCACGCGTTGCCATCCGCGCTGTAATCTTCCCGGACAGTGCCCCACTGGCGCTCACTCAGGTATGGCCCCCATTTTTTCCAGGGAACGCGTTGGTCGTGGGTGGCTTGTAGGCGCTGGTGTTCGGGAGACATGGGTGGGAAAGGGGGTAAAGGGCTGCAAAGGGCTGTAGAGGATGTAAAGGGTGAGGGTATGTAGGGACGAAGCGAAATGTACCGAATTTAGGTTAAGAAGGTCGATAGAGACTGTCAAGGATTGTAAAGAACGGTCGGGAATGGAGAGCGCGGATGTAGGGATTATTGGGGCAAAGCAAAACGCGCTGACTCAAAGACTGTAGGGGTTGTGGGGATTGTTTTTTTATTTTTGAATGTCTCAGGTTTAAATGATTCACTGAATTCAAAACTTAACATTCAAAAACTTTTCGCTATTCACTTATCGAAGAATGGGAATTAAGTTTTGCCAAAGTTTTTTGCTACTAAACGTAAACAATAGCAACCGATAGGAGTTTGAATTAGGCAAACTATAGCAATCCGGATGTTGAGACCCAAGAACGAATTCGCTAGTCGAAATCAATTTTAGGGATTGCTAATGTTAGTTATTTGTGAACGGCAGACGTGTATCTCCTCACGAATAACGGGTTTGTATCTACCCCAAGGAGTCTTATCATGAAATTGACGGCAACCGTCGATACTTTTTTGAAAGCGTTTCCAGTCCAGGCCACTGAGCTGAAAGAGCGAAACCTGCCTGATCAGATCTTTTTTATTAAGGGAGGCACGACGCTGGAAATTGTGGATCATGACGTTCACGAAGGCCGACCCGATACAAATACGGACGATCACTACTTTGTTCAGCTCCAGAAACCGATTGAAGGAGTACAGGGAATTCGCTGGTTTATCTACTCGCTACATGCTCAAATTGAGGGGACTGAACCCAATAACAACCCCCAAGATGAACCCGTAGCGCAGCCCGTTCGCAATACGCCAGAAGATACTGGCCCCAAAATTTCGCTGCCGGGTATTAGTCGCCCCGTCGGCATTCTAGAGCCTGTGTACTGGGGATCGCATTTTACTTGGGCGGAGATGACCAAGGACGGAAGGCGCATCCCGGTTGACACGGCGACGACTGAGCGAATTGTCAAACTCTGCAAGTACATGGATGAGGTGCGCTCTTATTTAGGCGATCGCCCGATTAAAGTGAATTCAGCCTATCGCGATCCCGTTACCAATAGAGCCGTAGGTGGCGCATCGCGATCGCGGCACATGGCTGGTGATGCCATTGACTTTTATATCGATGGCGAAAACGTGGTGGATACGTTCATGAAGCTGAAGAGCTATCACACCCGCAGCGGCTTAGCGGTCGGTCGCGGTTTTGTTCACCTCGATTTACGCCCCGGTGGCCCAGTGCGCTGGCTCTATCCGAACGGCCCGAACATTAATTTGTGGTAAAACACTAACGTTGAAACCGCTTGCGCTGCAAGCGGTTTCAACGTTGACGGAGCGGTTTTTACACACGGGCTTGATATTACCAACGACCATCATCCTGCTGTTTGCGTTCGATGAAGGAGTCCCAATCTTCCCAGGATTCATCGTCCTGGTTGGATGTATTGGGCTGTGGATTAGCGGGACGTTGGTCATCAGCATTCCTGTTCGGATCAATTGGATTGGGCGGTACTTCCTCGCGCCATTGGGGAGCAGGCTCTGAGCTATTGCGATAGTCGTCTACGTAACCTGGCTCATTTACATCACCCCTATTGTCATAGTCGCCCCGGTACTCTTCACCATAGTTATCTAGCGGTTCATCGTCTGGATACTGGGGCGGCGTAATCACTCGGTAGTCGGCGTCATACACCGCTGCCGGATCAGCCGAATCGGGTTCCGGTTCATCGCTGCGATCGTAGATGTTATCGACATGACCGCCCTCATCTCCAGATTTGCGATAACTGTAGGAATAGACAGAGCCGGAACGGTAGGTTTCCTCTGCTTCCTGGGAGGCTTCGTAGTTACGCGGTTCATAATCACGCGGTTCATAATCGCGCGGTGGCGGTGGTTGCGACGTATAGGCTGAGTTGCGATCGCGCTCCAGATCCTCTAGCTCATCAAACTCATCGCGCGGGCGCGGGGGTCGATTCAAATCGTCATATCCGTCCCAGTCTTCCCACTCTTCTAATCCGCGATCGCGTTCGTCCCAGTCCATATACTGGCGGCGCGAAAACTGCCCCCAGTTTGCCATCCAGTCTGATAGCTTGCGGCCAGCCTGGTTGACGGGATTGCCTGTGTTGGAGCGGTCTACATTCGAGCGAGTTGATTGGTTCCAACTGTCACTGGCTCGGTCGGCATAATCGGGTTCAGCGTTTGCCCGATAGTCTGAATAGTCTGAATAGTTCGAACGGTAGCCAGCATCGTAGGCCGGGTCAGAACGCGGTGCAGTCGAGGCCGAAAATCCGTAATTTGCTTCCGAGGATTGACGATAGGTTTCTCGATCTTGCCGATAATCAGATTGAGTTGGATCGGGCGGCACGCTAAACCCGGCGGGACGTTGTCGCCAGCCTTTACGGGTGGCGGAACGGCTGCTGGTCAGCAACCTGATCAGGATCGCCGTGAGACTGCCAACTGCGATCGCACACAGTAGCCAAAATGCCAGCGGTAGCGCCTGAGTTTGGCCGCCTAAAAAGACCAGCGACAGAGAGGGCGACAGATTCTGTATGGTCAGCACGACAAGTGCTGCCAAGACAACTACGAGTAAAATGAGACGCGTCCAAGCCATGACCTGATCTTAGCGAATGGGGTTGAGAACTATTATGTTGATTTTGGTGACGTTTTCCCCAATCTGGGCAAGAATCATCGACTAACGTATCTTTAAGGAGCATTCGCCACTGAAGGATTGTGAATTAGATAAGTTCGATGTTTGGTAGGGGCGGGTTTTGCCGCCAAATCTATGACACGGTACAGATTGGTCTACTAAACCCACCCTTACAGTTTGCGGATTTATTAAATCTACGCTCCTAAGTACTCTGTAAATTAAGTTTTGCTGGTTGATGTGCCGGGGTTCGGGGGGAACAACAAACAAAAAAAAACAATCAAAAAAAAGTGAAAAAACAACAAAACACCCAA
>CBKWJC010000116.1:0-18199 GCA_966674685.1 uncultured bacterium | reverse complement strand
CCGGTGGGAAGTCTTATTTTGCTCTGTTTGCTTGAGAAAAAAAAACACCCCCAAGCGCGTTTCTCCCCCCCCCCCCCCTCCCCCCAAAACTACTCTTTTAGGTTTGGATTGAAAGAAGTGAGTATACAATAAACGAGTGTAAATAAATGTAACCCTGCGTCTCCATGAATCTGTTGTTCATCCTTAAACTACTCTTGACGTTGTCGGGCATAGGATTCATTGTGTATCTGCTGACGGCGCGTCGCTACCAGTCATCTAGCACCGTGGCCGATTCCTACGATCAGTGGACAGAAGACGGCATTCTAGAATTCTATTGGGGAGAGCATATTCACCTCGGGCATTATGGGGTGCCACCCCAATCCAAAGATTTTATTCAGGCCAAGATTGACTTTGTGCATGAAATGGTGCGCTGGGGAGGCTTAGATCAGCTACCAGCGGGCATGACAGTTCTAGATGTAGGCTGCGGCATCGGTGGCAGCAGCCGCATTTTGGCGCGAGACTATGGCTTTTCCGTGACCGGAATTACTATTAGCCCGCAACAGGTTAAACGGGCGCGGAAGTTGACGCCTGAAGGAGTTGATGCCCAGTTTCAAGTTGATGATGCAATGGCGCTCTCATTTCCGGATGCCAGCTTCGATGTCGTGTGGTCAGTGGAAGCAGGCCCGCACATGCCGGACAAGGCCGTATTTGCGCGAGAGCTATTGCGGGTGCTGAAACCCGGCGGTATCTTAGTGGTGGCCGATTGGAATCAGCGTGACGATCGGCAAAGGCCGCTTAACTTCTGGGAGCGCTCGGTCATGCGACAACTCCTGGATCAGTGGGCGCATCCTGCATTTTCCAGTATTGAAGGATTTTCCGAGCAGTTGATGGCAACGGGTTTGGTCGAAGGCGAGGTGGAAACGGCTGACTGGACGCAGGAAACGCTGCCGTCCTGGATTGACACAATTTGGCAGGGCATCGAGCGTCCGCAGGGTTTTCTGCGCTACGGATTGCCGGGATTTATTAAGTCGATACGCGAAGTGCCTACCATTTTATTAATGCGGTTGGGCTTTGGTGCGGGGCTATGTCGGTTTGGTATGTTCCGCGCAAGGCGGGCAAATGTCTCGTCTTCTGCTCAAACGGTTATGTCTGAGGCGTTTCAGGTTGGCAGGCAGTAGGGTGATGGTTTGACTGCTTGAAAATGTGGTGTATTGCTGCGCGAATGCACCCTACGGTTATGCGATTGGTGGGTGAGAATACGCCTTACTCCTCACTCCTCTCGCCTCACTATTTAAATATCAGGTTGCAGCGGCAACGGCAGATTCGGTTGTCGTTGGCAAGAGCTGAATGGTGTCGGACTCATGGCTAGAGCGCCGACTGAGGGCACTGCGCGGCAGTACTCGCAGGACTTCATCGACTGTGGTAATTCCCAGCAGCACCTTTTCAATCGCTGCATTGCGGAATGACATAAAGTCGATCTTATTGAGATAGCGGTGGAGTTGCGTAATAGTGCCGTCATACATGATCTCGCGGATGCGATCGTCTACTTCCAGCAGTTCAACAATTGCCTCGCGCCCCAGATAGCCCGACTGCAAACAATGGCTGCAACCTCTACCCTGCTGCCAGTTGGCCTGGCTCACCTGCTTCTTGTCCAGACCCAACAGCTTCAATTTTTGGGCACTGGGTTCAGTGGCTTCGCTACAGTGGGGACAAATTCGGCGGACGAGCCGCTGCGCCACAACTCCCAAGAGGGCATCGCTGATTAAGCCTGGATCGGGACCAATATCTTTAATTCGAGGAATGGCTCCCACTGCGTCATTGGTATGCAGAGTGGTGAACACCAAGTGACCTGTGAGGGCAGCGCGTACAGCAGTTTCAGCAGTTGCATGATCGCGCACTTCTCCGACCATGATGATATCGGGATCTTGACGCAAAATGGCCCGTAGCCCTGCGGCAAACGTCATCCCTGCCGCCTCATTCACCTGAGTCTGGGTGATACAGGGCAGCACATACTCAACCGGATCTTCGACCGTCACCACGTTGACATCTTCAGTTGCGATCGCTTGTAGGCTGGTGTACAAAGTGCTGGTTTTACCGGAACCCGTGGGGCCTGTAAACACAATCAGTCCCTGGGGTTGCCGCAGCCAGGACTTGTAGGTCGCCAAGGGTTTAGCGGAGAATCCGAGTTTATCTATCGTGGAAAAGGGATTTTTCCGGGGTAGCAGCCGCACAACAGCCTTTTCACCACCAACGCAGGGCAGCGTACTGACCCGCATATCCATCTCTAGTCCCGCCTCTTGACCCAAGGCATATTGTTCCCCAATGCGGCCATCCTGCGGGCGGCGGCTGTCGGCAATGTCCATATTAGCCATCACTTTCAGCGCCACGACGACCCGCCGACTAACCTCCAGCGGCAGAGTTGTGATATTACGCAGCACTCCATCAATGCGGTAACGCACGCGCAATCCGGCTTCAGTGGGTTCTAAGTGAATATCGCTGGCCCGATAACGTAGGGCACTGGAAATAATGGCTTTGATCCGTTCCCGCTGGCCTTCTGCCTTAGCCAAAAATAGCTCGGTCGTTTCTCCAGCATCTTCCTGCATCTGCTCTCCAGACAGGGGATCGAGCAGCGCACCTGCCTGAATCTGGCTGAAATCGAGCGTGCGGCTGTGGTGCCAAGCTCGGTAGCTCTTGGCCGTAATCGGTATAACTTGAATGGTGGTGAGGGTGCGATCGCACAATTGCCCTAAAATCCCCGGCGCAATCTCGACAGGGCTTCCTAAATAAAAGCAGTTTTGCCAGAGCAGAAGCGGCACAATGGGCGGTAGCTGCTGCCCTGGAAAACACTGAAAAAATCGGCTGCAAACCTCCTCATCTAGCAGTCCTAGATTGAGATTGCCCTGCTCATCACGGATGAGATTTAGTGCTTTCTCACAGGAAATTTCGCCCCGCTTGAGTTGCTTCCAGGCCGAAATGGGCAAAGATATTGGCTGCATGCGATCGCATTCCTAAACGTAAGCTTTTTGGACTGACACAAACCAGGCGATTGTGCGATCGCACTTTACAGGTGCGATCGCACTACTACAATCAAGCGCTATCGAGTGAAACCTCGCAGAGCGATTGGGCGATTATCACTCCGCCAAATTGCATAAGTAATTCCTCGTCCCATGACGTTGACGTACATGTACTGACCGTTTGGCGAGAAACAGGCACCCGCAAATTCGCTCGTGTCAACTAAATTAAATGCAAAGTCAAACAATCCACCGGAAGCATCTACTCCGATAACCCGTTGGCCATAGTTTGGTTGACCCAATGTACCGCTGCTGCCATCTTCACAGAGGTAAAGAGTACCATCACGGGCAACGGTAATGTTATCTGGGCCGTCCAGCAAATTTTCACTGGTGGATTCTACAACCAGCGTAACCGTCTCTGTTCGGGGATCGTAAACCCAAACCTGACCTTCACCCACATCACCGGCATTGGTGCAAACCCAGTAGTGTTTACCTTGGTGATACCAAGCACCTTCACCCCGATACCAAACCGCAGCACCCTTGGCCTGAGCCTCAGCCCGCAAGGTATCTCTAGCCGGATCAACGTCTTCCAGCTTCACCCATTCCACTGCTAGAGGCTGACCCAGGAAAGGCAGCAGGCTTCCCGTACCACCCGCCCCGAGTCCACGGGTATCAACAACTTCTGTTCCATTTAAAACCCGCGTTGGCAGAGGATCACCATTACAGTTAGAACGCTGATTTTTCTTAACTACCATCGCGTACAGATCACCACCCTCTTGCAGATCGCCAAACCGCCGGGGCTTTCGCTTCGGCACAAACTTGTAGTAGGCGCTATCGCCTCGGTCTTCTGTCTCATAAATATAGCCACTTTGAGGATCAACCGAAACGGCCTCATGATTCATCCGACCCATCGCAACCAGAGGAATCGGATCGACTGCTTCGCCCAATTGAGAAGGCACCTCAAAGTTATAACCGTGCTTTTTACTAGTGCGGCTATCAGTCGCTGGTGTGTCTACATTTTCCTCACAGGAAATCCAGGAATCCCAGTAAGTAGGCCCACCTGCACAGTTGCGAATCGTGCCAGCCAAAGAGATATAGTCCTCAACAACCCGCCCATTGCGATCTACGACAACTGTGGTGGTACCACCGCCTAGAAAAGAATCAAACCGCTTACCATTGGGAGCATTAAAGGGGAATTTACCGGATTCGTTAATACTTAGCTCATGGTTGCGAACCAGAATGTAATTACCTTGCTGCCCCTGAAAACAAGCCATCCCATCTTGGTCACCGGGAACCGGAAGACCATCTGACATCATTTGTCCTCTGATTGAAATAGCGGTGTACTGAAACCTATCAGGTAGGCTCAACAGCGGCATATTCCTAAGATCAGTGGGCAGTTCACCTGCATTTAAGGGCAGCTTGGGGCTGATCGGGCCAAAACCACTACTCCGAAAACTAGCAGGGGAACAGCTTTCCTGAGCCATTGCTCTGCGAGCATTCATCAAACCCATTGGAGCCACAGCGGTACCAGCAGCGGCAGCAGACACCAACGCAACAAACTGTCGGCGTGAAAGCTTAGACATAGTATTCTCCTCAATCCTGTAAAACAATCCTCATGTCGCTAATTTGAAAAGCGACCCAAACTCAAAATCGGCATCACGGCAGTAAGGCTTCAAACAAAACGAAATGAAGCATCTTACCAATCCTTCAATTGGGCAAAATCAAGATCAATTCGCAACATCATTGTTGGTTTGAATTAGAGGTAAATTGCTTTTGAAATATGCTTGCAAAGCAGGTCTAATTACAAAAGAAAAATTGACCTTCTAATCAACAAGCTTGATGCCATTTTGAATTGAAATATCTCAACAATACAGACACATTAAGAAGTTATCACTTAAAACGAATAAGAAAACAAACACGCGGCTAACTTATAGTTATTTTTCGATTAAATCTAATCAAAAAATAAGCAGAACCCATGGATTTAATCCGAAATTGAATGAGTGATTTTTATCAAAAAGTGCAGCAGAAAACCAGTTTTTGGTCAAGTTTTATCGACTTAAAACTCCCATTTTTATTTAATAATTGGTGATGCTATAGCGCTTCTTGCGCTAATAAAGGGAGAGTTATTTTTTGGCAGCCGCGCGCCGTGCGGCTGCCAAAAAATAACTTGTACCTCAGGAAAGGCTATAGAACCTAAATAAATTAGTCCAAAGCATCGACAAATTCTGCATATTCATCAGGAGTCAGCCGTCCTTCTCTAAACGCAGACTCAACTTGAACCCTGGCATTTGCAGCATCACCAGTGGTGACAGAGGTGTTTGTAGAGGACTGAATCAATTGACCACTAGCATTACCGCGAGGATTAGCGCGAGTATCACCCTCACCCTCATGACGAGCTAACAATGCATAGGTAGCGCTGTAGTAGCTGCCCCATCTATCTACGACAGGTGCAGATTGCCACTGTTGGCGAGAAACATTGACCAGTAAAAGCGGCACAACATCCCCAACGTAGTGTCCTAATACAACCACTTCAACTTCATTCAGCCCAGGATTTGCATTAAATTGTCTGGTAATTTCAGATCCAGCTAGAAGTTCAGCTTGTCTAATTAGGTTTGTGTATCTCAGCTGATTTGGTATTTCTATATTGATAGATAAAGGGCTGGCATCTGCTTGAGGTGTCAATAGAGTAAATACGCTAATAGCAGATAATGTAATTGAAGCAATAGCAAACACCGAACACTGTTGAACCAAACGACGAATACCAAAACATTTTTCAAACATTTTTCTCAGTCATTTTTTACTCAGATGGGGATTGCCCATGAGTTAAACACTATAAATCGAAGATGTGCTCAAACACTACATTCGAATTCAGGGTTTTTACTCAAGGAGATACTCTCATATCAGTGCTAAGCAATGGGTAAAATTGCAGTTAAATGAAGCTCAAGTCAGATTAAGTAAAGGAAAAGGATAATAGAATCAGAGCGGATAACCCTTATGATTAGGGACTTTGAGGAGCTTATAAATATTTCTTGAATATCTACAGCGTTTTTCAGTCTAGTGTGGTGCAGACAAGGGGCTTAAGCCCCTTGTTGGTAAGAGATGAGCGTACCTCACGAGCTTGGAAAATGCTATACCACTTACTTCGCAACACGGCCTTGAGTACTCTGTAAATCAAGTATTGACGGTTGATGTGTCGCATGGAGCGCGGCACATCAACCGTCAATACCCATTACTCAAGATTTGTGGTAAACTCTTGACTCTCTACCTGACTAGAGGGTTCATCATGGGAATAGCCCCTCTCGTAGGTATCTCCATGGAACAAGCCACCTTAAAACTTCAGGGCATGAGCTGTGCGGGCTGTGCTAGTGCCATTGAAAGCGCGATTCGCTCGGTGCCGGGAGTGGATGAATGCAGCGTTAACTTTGGCATGGAGCAGGCATCGATCCAGTATCATCCACGCCAAACAAATTTGCAGCAGATTCAAGCTGCGATCGCAGATGCAGGTTATCGGGCATTTCCCCTAGAGGATGAGCGCAGCAGCGCAGCAGCGGAAGAAGAAGCTCAGCAAACGCTACGGCAGTTGCAGCGTCGAACCATTGTCAGTGGGGTGCTGAGCGCCATTCTCGTGTTTGGCTCCATTCCGATGATGACGGGGCAGGAGGTTGCCTGGATTCCTATGTGGCTCCATAATGCGTGGGTACAGTTGGCCCTGACGCTGCCAGTACAGCTTTGGTGTGGCTATCAGTTTTATGTCAATGCTTGGAAAGCATTTTTGCGGCGAACGGCAACGATGGATACGCTGATTACACTCGGCACGAGTGCGGCCTTTTTCTATTCGGTCATCGTGACCCTGTTTCCAGGATTCTTTATTCGTCAGGGATTAACGCCCGAGGTTTATTACGAAGTGGCGGCAGTAATCATTACGATGATCTTGCTGGGTCGGCTGCTAGAACAGCGGGCCAAGGGACAAACCTCAGAAGCCATCCGCAAGCTGATAGGGCTACAGGCGAAAACGGCGCGGCTCGTGCGAGATGGGCAAATTATTGATGTCCCGATTGAGACGGTGCAGGTGGGCGATATTGTCCTCGTGCGTCCGGGCGAAAAAATTCCGGTTGATGGTACTGTGACGGACGGTTCCTCGACGATTGATGAGTCGATGGTGACGGGGGAAAGCATCCCGGTGCAGAAGCAGCCAGGGGATGAAGTCATTGGGGCAACGATCAATAAAACGGGCAGTTTTCAGTTTCGGGCGACGCGAATTGGCCGTGATACAGTGCTGGCGCAAATCGTGCAGCTTGTGCAGCAGGCTCAAAGCGCCAAGGCTCCGATTCAAAAACTAGCGGATCAGGTGACGAGCTGGTTTGTGCCTGTGGTAATTGCGATCGCGCTTTTGACCTTCATCGTCTGGTTCAACATCATGGGCAATCTCACCCTAACGCTGGTGACGGTGGTGGGCGTGTTGATTATTGCCTGTCCCTGTGCCTTGGGTTTGGCTACGCCGACTTCGGTGATGGTTGGGACGGGCAAGGGAGCCGAGAACGGCATTCTGATCAAGGGTGCTGACAGTCTAGAACTGGCGCATAAAATTGAAACGATTGTGCTAGACAAAACCGGGACGCTGACCCAGGGACAGCCAACGGTGACTGATTTTGTTACGGTGCAGGGAACAGTCAATCAGAATGAACTGAAGCTGATTCGCTTGGCTGCTTCGGTGGAGCAGAACTCCGAGCATCCCTTAGCCGAAGCACTGGTGCAGTATGCGCGATCGCAAGAAGTCGATCTCACTCCAGTTCAGGATTTTGACGCAGTGGCAGGCAGCGGTGTGCAGGCGATTGTGTCGGATCGAATGGTGCGAATTGGCACCGCCCGCTGGCTGCGGGAACTAGGTTTAGACACTGCGGCTCTCCAGACTCAGGCCGAGCGGATTGAGTCAGAGGGCAAAACCGTGGTCTGGCTAGCCGTTGATCAGGAGGTTGAAGCAATCTTTGGCATTGCCGATGCCCTGAAACCGTCTTCGGCTGAGGCCGTGCGGCGTCTGCGCCGCATGGGGTTAGACGTGGTGATGCTGACGGGCGACAACCGCGCCACGGCGGAAGCGATCGCGCGCGAGGCGGGAATTCATCGCGTCTTTGCCGAAGTGCGTCCCGATCAAAAAGCAGACCAAATCCTCCAGCTCCAGCAAGAAGGCAAGCGTAGAGAACCCAAGCGAGTGGCAATGGTCGGTGACGGCATCAACGACGCCCCCGCACTCGCCCAAGCCGATGTTGGCATTGCCATTGGCACGGGTACCGACGTTGCGATCGCAGCCAGCGATATCACCCTAATTTCCGGCGACTTACAGGGAATTGTGACCGCAATTCAACTCAGCCGTGCCACCATGCAAAACATCCGCCAAAACCTGTTCTTTGCCTTCATTTACAACGTGCTGGGCATCCCCATCGCCGCAGGCGTTCTCTTCCCCTTCACAGGCTGGCTATTGAACCCCATCATTGCCGGAGCCGCAATGGCCTTCAGCTCAGTTTCCGTCGTCACCAACGCCCTCAGACTGCGACGTTTTCAACCCAAATCTATTCGCACTTGATGAGATTAGTGGTGAGTTTTGAGTTTTGAGTTTTGAGTTTTGAGTTTTGAATGCTAATTGCTCAGAATACCCCTCACTCCTCACTCCTCACTTTTTAAGTACTAAGTTTTTACAGCCCATCCACCCATGAACTACCCATCCCAATCTCGTTTCCGCAGTTCCAAGCCGTTCAGTAAACCTGCGATCGCGCTTCTCCAACCTGCACTGATTCAATCCGCCCCTCTCTGGAGCAGCTTGCTGGTTGGGACTTTATTGACAGTTGTTACGCCCACAGTTGCGGCTACGTTGTCTCAAACCGCAGCAGTGAAAGGCTGGGAGACTCCGGCAACTGAACGCTACAGTTCTCAGTCAATGCCTGACTCAACGATGGAGTCAATGCCCCACTCAACCACAGATTCCACAACTGATCCAGCTACATCCTTTCAACGCATTGATCAGCCGCTTGGGATAAAGATACTGGTTACAGTTGGTGGTCTCGCTTTGCTGGCTGGCGAACTGTGGTGGTTTCTAGGCCATCATATCAAGTCTGATGCCTAGTCTGATGCCTAGCTAGAAGACGTAGCTGCTAATAGTAAACTTTATCGGAAATTGCTTGGTAGCGCGGCTCAGCCGCGCTACCAAGCAATTTCCAACCCCAAAAACTTTATTTCCAATAAAGTCTAGTACACATTGCGGCGAGATGTGCTGGTCGTTGACTACTGAGCAAGAATATGACCGCATAATCTGCATAATCTATTTAAAGCGCAAACGCAAGTAGCGGAAGTTATATCAAATAGCCTGTGCGGCAAACAACAGTGTCATTTCGTATACCAACTTCAACTTTTGTTTAGATCTAAACCTTTTCAAAATTGAGCGGGCAATTCTAAGAGTAGACAGCAAAGACAAAAGACTGAATAGTCAGATCGCCCTTCCCATGCTGCTACTCGTATGAACTGCGATCGCACCACTGCCCAAGCAAGTAGGAAATCGATGGCCCAGTCTTCCGTACCGGGATCTCAACCACTCGCCTTTGCAATGCTCGACAATCTAGCAGATACAGTGATACTCACCACCGAGACAGGTGAGTTTCAGTTTGTTAGTGCCTCTGTCGAAACGCTGCTGGGATATTCTGTGCAGCAAGTCCAGCAGATGGGCAACATTCGCCATCTATTGGGCAGTAACTTCTTTTCGCAAGAGGAGCTAGCCCTGCGGGGTGAGCTGCGAAACTTGGCTGTGGAAACGGTTGATCAAGCGGGACAACTGCGGCATCTCATTGTTCACGTCAAGCGGCTGACGGATCCGGAGTACTCCACCCCGGTTCTGCTCTATACCTGCTTTGCTCGAACCGAGCAGGCCCAAGTCGATGCCCAAACACAGCAGCAGCAGCGACAGTTCACTCGGTTGCTAGCGGCTTTAACGGATGCCGTTATCCTGATTGACCACCAGGGATATTGTGTGGAGACTAACCCTGCTGCCAGCCAACTGCTCGGCTATGCGCGGGCTTATCTGTTGGGCTGTTCTCTATCGGATCTGCTAGAGTCAGATTCAACTCCTGTCACCTTGACCTGGCTGTTTCAGCAGAAAGGCTCTGAGCCAAATTTGTTTGCGCGAGGGCGAAATGGCATTCTTCTGCCTATTACCTGTACGCTGCTGCCTGACTATCATCCCGAGCATCATTTGCTCGTCCTGCGAGAACATCGCGATCGCACATATCACATTGACAGCCAGGAACAGCTCCAACAGCTCAATCACCTGTTGGAAGTACGCGTGCAGCAGCGCACCTACGAACTTCAGCAGGCTCATCAGCAGGAATCGCTGATCCGCAAGATGACCGAACACATTCGGCAGTCGCTTCAGCTTGAGGATATTTTAAACACCACCGTGGCTGAGGTGAAGGAGTTGTTCAGCTGCGATCGCGTATTAACCTACTGTCTCGATCCGGCTGTAGGTGGTCGCGTCGTTGCTGAAGCCGTTGGTGAAGATTGGCAATCGGTGATCGGCAGAGAGATCAATGACTGCTACTTCAATGACATCTATGCAGAGCTGTACCGTCAGGGCCGTGTCCACGCTGTCACCGATATTCATGCGGCCAAGCTGACGCCCTGCCATGTAGAGCTACTTGACCAGTTTCAAGTCCGCGCTAATCTTGCTGTGCCCATTGTGGCGGAGGAGAAGCTGTGGGGTCTGCTGGTGGTGCAGCAGTGTCGCTCGGTGCGGGAGTGGCAGCGGTTAGAAATTCAACTGCTGCAACAGCTTGCGACCCAAGTTGCGATCGCAATTCACCAGTCAGAGCTATATCGGCAAGTTCAGGTTGAACTCACGGAACGGCAGCGAGCCGAAGCTGAACTGCGCCAGCAAGCCATCCGGGAGCAGCAGCTAAACGCCCAGCTCGAACAGCGAGTCAAAACTCGAACCGCTGAGTTAGAGCTAGCCTATGAGTTTGAGGCGACCCTCAAGCGAATTACCGACAGAGTCCGGCAAAGCCTCGACGAAGATCAGATTATTCAGACCGCCGTACAGGAGCTAGCTCAAGCAATTGGCGCTCAAAGCTGCAATGCTTCACTCTATGACCTCAAACAGCAAATTGCCCAAGTGCGCTATGAACATACCACCCTGCCAGGTTCTTACTTAAATCGCACGTTACAGATGCAGCATGCACCTGAGCTTTATGCTCAACTGCTGCATGGCCAAACCTTCCAGTTTTGCTCGCTCAAGCCGAACACCGATCGAGGACAAGTCGCCTTGTTGACCTGCCCAATTCTAGATAATGAAGCCGTTCTAGGTGATCTATGGCTCGTTAGCCAACCAGGTTATGCTTTTACCGATCACGACCTCTATTTAGTACAGCAGGTTGCGAACCAGTGCGGCATTGCACTCCGCCAAGCCCACCTCTATCGAGCGGCACAAGCGCAAGTCACGGAACTTGAACGCCTGAATCGGCTCAAGGATGACTTTCTGAGCACGATTTCTCATGAGTTACGTACTCCTATGGCTAATATCCGGATGGCGGCAGAAATGCTGGAGATGCAGTTGCCGGGGCTACTACAGTGTCAAGCTAATCATCAAGGAGCAGCTAAGCCAGGTTGCGATCGCATATCCAGCTATCTCTCAATGCTCAAAGCCGAGTGTCAGCGCGAAGCCCAACTGATTGACGATCTACTGGATCTTTGTCGCCTAGATGCCGAAGTCGAACCGCTGTCACTCATCGAAATCAAGCCTGAAATTTGGCTTAAGCATGTCACTGAACCCTTCGAAGATCAGATGCGGCAGCAGCAACAGCAGCTCCGCTTTGATATTTCCCCATCGCTGCCGCTAATCGTCACCGATCTGTCCTACCTGGAGCGCATCATCGGTGAGCTGCTCAATAATGCCTGTAAATACACGCCAGCGGGTGAAACCATTACTGTTTCAGCTCAAGCCAGCCCCGATCAAACCGCCCTCAATATCCAGGTTAAAAATACCGGAGTCAGCATCCCACCCACCGAGCAGGCTCACATCTTTGAAACGTTCTACCGTATTCCCAATAGCGACCCCTGGAAATACGGCGGCACAGGGCTAGGACTAGCTCTAGTCAAAAAGCTAGTTGCCGTCCTCGACGGTACAATTCAGGTTACTAGCCAACCCACACAAACCTGCTTCCAGGTTACGCTTCCTATTCATAGCGGTTTTGCAGGTACCAATGGAAAAGTGCTAAGGGCTAAGGACTGAGAGTGCCGACGGCTACTGTTTTGCCAGATAAACTCTAATAGTTAAAGCGATGCTGTAGGGCGTGCTTAGCAACGTGGATTAAATAGCCTGTAAATCGTTTCATCCGTAGGAACACGGCATTGCCGTGTTCCTACCTCAAAGATTTTACCTTACTAAATCCACGTTGCTAAGCGCAGCCTAACGCGCCACTGCAAACCGCTTTGAGGCGTTGTGCTAGCGCTAATATCAAGCCTGTGTATAAGAACCCAATTTATGTTTTGTGAAACGTTGGCTCAGCCAACGTTTCACAAAACATAAATCCATGGGTCTACCGACTCAATATGCCGCGTTCCGCACAGCACATCAACTATCAAACCATCAAAACAAAGTCAGCCTCCCATCTCTACAGCTCTTTACAGCCCTTTACACCTATTTATTCTCCACGTCCCTTGGCTTCTCACCTCTCTAGCCACATTATCGAGACGCAGCAGCGACTGCCTTGCCGCCCTAAGCTGTTTCCTGGCCTAGCTGATTCATAATCGCATCACCAGCTTTCAGATTCTCCAGCATATCCTGTGCTTTACCCAGCAACCCACGATAAGCTGTACTCCTCGCCGTGCGGCCTTTGTACTTGCGCTGAATCACCGTTGCAATTCGATTCAGATAGTTCGTTCCGAGAGATGATTCGTCTGCAATTTCTTTGAGATATACAAGCCGATCTTCGAATTCCTCTGGTAGCAGCTTATCTAGGGTTGGGCCATAGCGGTTAGAAACCTGTTGGCTAAACCCTTTGGGTAATTTCAATTCACTGAGTTTTGGCTCAGTTTTGGGTGCAGGTGCTTTGGTTTTTGGCTCAGCTTTGGGTTCAGCTTTCGCTGCTGGCTTTGTTTCTGGCTTGGCCTCTGGTTTTACTTCCGGTTTGGCCTCTGGTTTTGCTTCTGACTTTACTGCTGGCTTCACGTCGGTCGGTTTTGCTGTCGCTGCGCCATTTTGCTCAGCTTTAGCAGTCTTCTTCTTGGACTTAGATACAGCCTTGGGTACAGGTTCAGCTACCTGCTCAGCCACCTCAACCAAAGCGGCACTGCCATTGGAGTTTGGCGCTATAACCGTACCACCTTGATGCAGCTTGGTTTTAATGTTAGCTGCCCATCGATCAATTAGCGGATCGACAACGTCTGACGGAACTAATACAATCCCCTGAAAATCAAAAGCGGGAATATCCAGGGTTTTCACCTGCTCTTTAATTTGACGCTGTGACAGGCCAGTCAAGCTAGCAATGTCTTTGATCAAATCATCAAGCTGACGAAGGGTTTGGGTTGAAGATGAAGAACTCATAGGGACAGACCGTAAGAAGAAACAACAAAGAACAAAATATCAGGCAGCAAAGTAGCCGTTTATGTCCTCACATCTTGCATCTTGCCTTTGATAACCTGAAGCAGTTATTTTGCCGCGATACAGCGGCAAAATAACCCTTCTGATTTTTGGTGCAAGATATGAGGATAACCATTTGAATCACTGAATTTATCAAATTGAGAGTTAAACGCTTATCAAAATGCAGCCGTAACTAGAAAAATGCCCAGTAAAAACACTTAAAACATCGAATCAAGGCGACGGCTAGCCTCAATCCTGACTGAGCTGCGACCGATCACCATAACGTTCTGGTTAGTTCACGGTTTTCACTTGATGCTATCACTATAGAAGCACCAATTACCGCAACTGAAGCAGTCACAGGCTAACTACAAACACCTGGCATTCTATTCTGTAAAACCATAGCTATGAAACTATAGGTGTAGAACTATAGCGATGAGGCTATAGCTAAATTGATAGCATTGCCGATATGCGATCGCAGCTAGTAGCGTTTAGCTAAAGTCAATCAGCAGATTAGAAAGAGAATAGCAGATGACCTTTCCTAGTTAATAGTAAGTTAAATATTACTAAATGAACAGCTAAACGCCGCAGCGTTGAAACCGGAATCCGGTCAGCTAACTGATTCATAAGTAGGTCGGCATAAATAAACGCATCTGAAAAACATGAGCTGTTAGCTAAGTTGATAGCCCTAACCGGATGTAGGCGGCGTTTCGGAAGACAGTCGTACAGGCAAGAAGGTTCCTAAGCTACAGACGACCGCAAATCCACCCATACCCATTACCAGCCAGGGCACTAAGCCTGCCAGTGGATCGACAACTTTGGCAGTCGTAGCTGGCTGATCAGCATCATAGCGAACAGCGACCGTGCGACCATTGCTCCAGCGGTAGGATTCATACCAACCCGTGAATTGAACGGGCTGACCATTCACCTGGAATTCAATAACTGGAGCATAGGTCACCTTGTCTTGATTACTAGTCGAATCTCGCTCACGACGACTGACGCTATCAACAACAATACCTTGGGTTTCTTTCATTGTTTGCTGCTCATACCAATCCTGACGCTGCGCCCAGGCAGCAACTGCCATCAGCGTCAGGCCCAGTACTAACCCAATGATGGCGCTCAGCTTTTCTTCAAAAGTGGGTTGATGTCGTCTGAGTTTCATATCGTTGTTTCATATCGTTGACTCAACGGTAAGGCAGTCGTCTTCAAGCGCTAATTGTTTAGCGAGTGTTGCTTAGTCTGGGTATGAATTGTGATGGGGGGAAGTATCCCCAGGCATCGGCACATCACGATTCATGCTTAAATCAGTAATCCCGTTGAGCGACTTGCTAGCGGGCTACTGGGGTGTTCACTTCAATATCACCAACGTTTGATGTAAACCCTTCCACGGTTATGTTAGAACGGTCAGTAGTTAAGAAACTGCCCATTTCCCGGAACACCATTGTTTCACCGGGTTGAATTGCCCTAACAGGCAGATGGAGACTTCCCATGCTAAACCCGTAACCATTAAATGTATAGCTCATCATGATGTTGGTTATGGGCTGATTGCTGTGGTTAGTAATGCAACCAATCACATAGCCTTCATCAGGTCTCTTGCCAAAGTCAAACGGATCATAAGTCGGCACGCGAATTTGCAGCTTATTCACCTCAAATGGTTTACTCAATTGGCGAGGAGTCACGCCGTTACAGTATCGTTTTGCTTCGGCAATTTTATGTTGTGCAGCCGCGATCGCATCAGTCGGAAACGAACCACTGATTTTGATTCCTGAGCTATTGCCACCTTCTGAGCTAGGATTCACCGATGCTAGCGGTTGATTGACCAAAGCACTAAACGGCACAACCTGTCCAGGCTGAATCATGTCAGTTGGAGTGGAAGCCGTAAACAGCATACCGCCCAAAGCATCAGGAAATGCACCCCACAAATAGGGATCTGTGATGGGCTGGCTACTGTTGTTTGTTACACAGCCAATCAGAAAAACAGACCCTTCAAGCTGATTCGGTTCAAACGCATCAAAGCTAAACGGATCAATCAGTGGAGACTGATGCCACTGAAGACGGCTTAAGCCATAGGGTTGGTCACTAGACTTAGCGGCTGAACCTTCGCAAAGCTGACTGGCTTCTGCACTAATGGGAGTGCGACTCGGTGGCGAACTAGATGATGTATTTCCGGATGACGAACTGGATGATGGATTAGATGATGACGTGCTAGGTGAGAGACTGGATGACGTAGCTGGAGTAGCCGCTGCCGCTCGGCTGACTGTGCCACTCTGAGCATGCTGCTGTGCAACTTGTAGATTACGCTGATACTCTGCAATTTTGGCCTGCGCCGTTTGATACTGGGTATCCGCTTCCGGTATGGCTTGAAGCGAGGCAATTGCCCGTTGCCAACGGCTCGCAACCAATTCCCAATCATTGGGGAACTTAGCAGTTTGAGCAAGCACAGCGGCACTCATGCCAGTATCTAGCGCATCTTGCCAGTAGTTGAGCGTCTCTTCTTGACCTCCAGATGGTTCTGTTTCGGCCTCAGTGACAAGAATTCCGGCCTCAACCTCTTCTCCTTCAGCTTGAGGTTCACTGGCTGGACGAATCTGTTGTGATGAGGAACTACAGCCGCTGACAGCTAGTAAGATAAGCAGAAAGCCTAGGGAGGTTTGAATTCGCATGATTTTTGGCAGCCTATCGATAAGCAGGCGTGGATTCACTGGCGCTGCTATTTAAACTCTTCCCACTGGCGCCATCAAATTCCTGCCGAAAACAATTTGCCTCAACGAATTTCAACAATTGCAGAAAAAAGATTGATCTAACACTGTATTTTCCTAAGCTTCTTGGTAGACTCACAGCCTGCACCAAAACCTGTGGGAGTGATTGTGCTGCCGCAATGTAGCGGCAGGATAACCGCTTCAGGTGCTCAAAGCATGGTGTAGGCTGTGAACTCAATATCTAATTTGTTTGCACCTATGGATCTGCATACAATTCAAACCTATCGTCAGCCTCAAATGATTGCCGAAATAACCGATTGGCAACCGGGCTATAGCTGGCTCGCTGGCGGTACATGGGTTTATAGCGAACCTCAAGCCCAACTCACGACGCTGATTGACATTACTCGTCTGGGCTGGTCGGAATTAGACATGACATCAGCGGGCTTAACGATTGGTGCTACGTGCATCCTGAGCGATTTGCTCCGGCCTGCTTATCCTGCTGATTGGTTAGGCGTAGAGGCTCTCACGCAAGCAGTTCATGAACTTGCCTCATTCAAGGTGCAGAATATCGCTACGGTTGGTGGCAATCTTTGTTTAGCGATTCCGGCTGGAACGTTTGCACCTGCAATGGTGCTGCTCAATGCTCGGTATGAACTTGTAACACCAGCAGGTGAATCGCGCTGGGTTGATGCGATCGCATTTCAAACCGGAATCAAGCAAACGCTGCTGCAACCGGGCGAACTACTGCGTAAAATCGTGATTCCAGCCGAGTATTTAAAGTGGCACGTCAACTACCAGCGAATTTGTGTTGCTTCAGCAGGACTAGCACTTTCAATTGTCGTGACAGCCGTTCATCCTGAAACTCAGCGGGTTCGGGTGGCAATTGGAGCTGCGATCGCAGCTCCTCGTCTACTAGCGTTTGACCACATCCCCTCGGAGTCTGAGATATCCACCGCGCTAGATGAGCATTTGCCGCTGGAGATTTGTTTGGCAGATAGCTTGGCAAGCGCAGCCTATCGACGGCATGTAACTCAGGTATTAATATTGCGATCGCTGCAACATCCTGAGTAACACAAAAGAGTCATGCTGGTGTTGCAATGCAACATCAACATGACTCTTTCGCTTCCAGAGGATCAGGGAACGTTTGGTGTGAAAGGTCAGTAAAGATAAAAGATATGTGCGATGAACGTTTAAAGATATGTGCGATCGCGCCCATTAGCTGACCAACATATTCAGTAGACTGGCATAAATAAACGCATCTAAAAGACCGGAGGCGCGCCTCCGGTCTTTTAGATCAAGTCTGGTTGAAAGCCATAATTCATTTTTTGAAACGTTTGCTCAGCAAACGTTTCAAAAAGAATGAATTGGGTTCCTATATACAGACTTGATATTAGATGACGTTAAGGTGAAAGATGTCAGTTCAGTAGCTCGCTTCTACACAACAGCCGCTAGACCCGAGTCAGCCATTGAAGTCAAATCACCTGTCATAGATCCACCCAAGGGTTGTCCGAAGATCGGATCGCTAAAGTTATCTCCGGTGCCATCATCAAAGCCGCTTGTTGAACCCACTCCGAAATTCATATCGGTCACTGGGTCAATTGGTGTAGCTGGCATAGGATCTAAACCGTCCATACCAATTGGGGTCTGACCAAAGCCAGGGTCACCGATGATATCACCCGTACCATTACCATTCGGGTTAGGATTTGTGATGTCATCAACTTCTCCCACTGGAGGCTGTCCCGGCGCTGGGTCACCAATGATGTCGCCGCCATTATCGCTACCAAGATCCGGATCAACCCCATCACCGGGCTGACCAATTGGAGGCTGTCCCGGCGCTGGGTCACCAATGATGTCGCCGCCATTGTCGCCACCGAGATCTGGATCAACTACATCGC
>CBKWJC010000115.1:0-18856 GCA_966674685.1 uncultured bacterium | reverse complement strand
GTACCGAGACGATCACGGTCAACATCACGAACGTTAATGAACCGCCGTTCATTCCAGCGGGTCAGGCATTTGACGTTGATGAGAACTCTCCGACTGGCACTGAAGTCGGTACTGTCCTTGGCAATGACCCGGATGGCAATATTGCGAACTGGGAAATTCTGACAGGCGATACAAATGGAGCCTTCGCAATTGATGCCGATGGTGTCATTACTGTCGCCGATCCAGCGTTATTAGACTTTGAGGCAGGGCCGACCAGCTACACGCTGCAGCTCAGAGCGACCGATGCCGATGGTCAAAGCTCCACGCGTAACGTGGCAGTCACCGTTAACAATGTTCAGGAAGCACCTATTATTACGGAACCGCTGCCTGCTTTGGCTGTGGATGAGAATGCTGCCAACGGTACGGTTGTGGGTACTATTGCAGCGACTGATCCCGAAAATGACATCGTTGGCTGGGAGATCACGAGTCCCGATGCTGATGGGGATGGTACTCCTGCCTTTGCCATTGACGACAATGGTCAAATCACCGTTGCCGATGGGGATGAACTTGACTTCGAGAGCTTGATGAGCGTCGATGTTGACGTGACCGTTACGGACTCCACAGGCTTGACTGATACGGCAACCGTAACGATTGAGCTGAATCCAGTCAATGAAGCGCCAGATGTAGAACCGGATCAGAGCTTCACGATTTCGGAAGGGGCTGCTAATAATGACATCGTAGGTGCGATCGCATTTACCGATGTCGATGGTGTTAACGAAGTCGGCAGCATTGAGATTGTTGACAATGATGGCGATGGTACTGCCGCCTTTGGCGTGGATGCCAACAACAACATCATCGTCACCGATGCCGATGAGCTGGATTTTGAAACCAATCCAATCTACACCCTAGATGTCACCATCACCGATGAGGGGGGGCTGAGTGATACCGAAACCGTCACGATCAACCTGACGAATGTAGAGGAACCACCTGTAATCGCACCTGACCAGGTCTTCACGATTCCAGAAAATTCAATGGATGGGGATGCGGTCGGCACGGTAGAAGCCGTTGATTCCGATGGCGATATTGCAGCCTGGGCAATCCTAAGTGGCAACGTCGATACAGACAACGATGGTGAGCTGCTGTTCGAGATTGACAATGCGGGCAACATCACCGTCAACGATGGCGATGAACTGGATTTTGAGACGACCCCGTCCTACGACCTAGGAGTACGAGTCATTGATGGTCAGGGCAACATCGCCGATGCGACCGTCACTGTCGAGGTTGACAATGTCAATGAACCGCCTACGGTTGATCCAGGCCAGACCTTTACTGTTCCTGAAAACTCACCCATCGGGACTGCCGTGGGCACGGTGACAGCAACTGATCTGGAAGATAATCTAGCCGGATTCCAAATTGTTGGTGGCAATCCAGATAATGACAACGATGGAACGGGCGCATTCAGTATCAATAATTCTGGACAGTTATTTGTTATCGATCCAGGTGATCTGAACTATGAAGCGTTTCCGATTGACTACACGCTGACGATTCAGGCAACTGATGCAGAAGGGCTAAGTAGCACTGGCACCATAACGGTCAGCGTGACGGATGAGAATGAGCCACCCTTTATTGCACCGGATCAAACGTTTAGCGTAGATGAAAATTCACCTTCAGGTACGGTCTTTGGTACCGTTGATGGCGGTGACCCAGATGCCGATCCCAACAATCAGATCGCGAATTGGGAAATTGTTCTCGCTACGAACCCGGATAATGACACGGATGGTACCCCTGCTTTTGAAATCAGCCCAACGGGAGAGCTTACAGTCTTAGATCCGGAGGATTTAGATGCGGAAGCGTATCCAACCGAGTACACGCTGACCGTTCGGGCAGTCGATGGACAAGGAGAATCTAGCTCTCGCGACATCACCGTAATCGTCAATGACGTCAACGAGGCTCCGGTTGTTGATCCGGGTCAGGCGTTTACAGTGGATGAAAATGCGGAAAACGGAACAGTTGTTGGTGATATTACATTCACTGATCCGGATGCCAATGACACCATTACGGGCAGCATTGAGGTTGTTGATGCTGATGGCGATGGCACACCAGCGTTCTCTGTCCAGAACGGTCAGATTATCGTCACCGATGGCGATGAAATCGACTTTGAAACTAATCCAACTTACACGCTAAATGTCACCGTTACAGATGCAGGCGGACTGAGCAGCACCGAAAGCGTCACGATTGATGTCAATGATGTCAATGAAGCGCCTGTTATCACAACAGTTGACCCCGTTTTCGAAATTGATGAGGGGCAACCTGTTGATACGCTAGTCGGCACCATCGAATTCACCGATCCGGACACTGATCCAGCCAATGTAGTCAGCAGCGTCACTATCAATAGTCCAGATGGCGATGGTGATGGTACGCCAATCTTCTCAATTGATCTAGATGGCAATATCACCGTCACAGATGCGGATGAACTTGACTTTGAGCTATTCCCGACAACCTACACGCTGGAGGTTGAAGTTAGCGATGGTGAATTAAGCGATACGACAACCGTCACGATTAATGTCAATGATGCAAATGAGCTGCCTGTCATTGAACCAGGTCAAGTTTTCACTGTGGCTGAAACAACTGCCAACGGCACGACATTTGGGACAGTGGCCGCGACAGATGATGATGGTACGTTAATTGGCTGGACGATCGTTGATGGCAATCCAGATACTGATGGTGATGGGATTGCGGCATTCCGGATTAATTCAGCAACAGGTGCGCTAGTCGTCAACGATCGCGGTGATCTCGATCAAGAAGCCGCAGGTGCTGTAGCCAGTTATGACCTAACCGTTCAAGTCGGTGATGGTATTGGCACTTCTCAAGAAGTGATTACAGTCACTGTTGAAGATATCGATCAGCCAAATGACGATTTTGCCAATGCGATTCCACTGGCTGGTTTGACTGATAGCGACACTGGCAGCAATGTCGATGCTACAGCCGAAACGGGTGAACCTGTTCTCAGTGGCCCCAGTAATAGCGTGTGGTGGACATGGACGGCTCCTACGTCAGGAGTTGTGTCACTTGATACATTGGGTAGCGGGTTTGATACGCTACTTGGTGTGTACACCGGAACCTCGGTCGATGCGCTAATTGAGGTGGCAACCAATGATGACGCAACGGGCAGCGTGCAAAGTGCCGTGCAGTTTGTTGCCACACAGGGTGAAACCTATTACTTCTTGGTTGATGGTTTCCAAACTCAGACAGGTGATGTACAGATCTCTTTGAACCTTGATCCCAATGAACCACCTGTCATTGAGCCGGATCAGTCCTTTGTGGTGCCGGAGAACTCGCCGCAGGGCACAGTTGTTGGCACAGTTGCTGCTTCTGATGCTGATGATGGCGTTATTACAAACTGGGCAATTACGGATGGCAACGTTGACTTAGATGGGGACGGTACGCCTACCTTCTCTATTAGTGATACAGGCCAGATCATCGTTGAAGACGGAGATGAACTGGACTTTGAATCCAAGACGGTCTTTTCCTTAGAAATTACGGTGGAAGACAGCTTGGGTGAAGTAGCCACTCAGCCAGTTACGGTGACCGTTTCCAATGTCAATGAAGCACCAACAGTTGCGACAGGTTTGTCCTTTGATGTCGTCGAATCGGCTACGAACGGTACGACTGTTGGCACAGTGACTGCGACTGATCCAGATGGTAATGCTGACGTTGTGGCTTGGTCGATCAGCGATGCAGACAATCCAGACTTAGACGGAGATGGAACTCGTGCCTTTGCCATCAGCAACACGGGAGTTATCACAGTTGCTGACACTGACGATATTGACTTTGAGGCCGCTGCGCCAATCACACAACTGAATGTGACGGCTACCGATGCTGGCGGACTGAGTGGCACTGCCGTTGTTGGTATTAATGTTACTAATGCGCCAGAAGCTCCGGTGATTGATCCCGGTCAGTCCTTCGAGATTGATGAGAGCATTCCAGATACTACGGTGGTGGGTACGATAACCGCCAGCGATCCAGAAAATGACATTACAGATTGGTCAATTAGTGATGCCAGCAATCCGGATCTAGATGGAGATGGGACAAGGGCATTTGCGATTGATGCAACAGGGCAGATTACTGTTGCTGATACGGATGACATCAACTTCACAGTAGCTGACACCATCACGCTGGAAGTGACGGCCACGGATGCTACGGATCTGAGTGATACGGAATCCGTTGTGATTAGTGTCAACGATACCAACCAAGCTCCTGCTATTT
Organism: uncultured bacterium; assembly: GCA_966674685.1. Lineage (GTDB taxonomy): Bacteria > Cyanobacteriota > Cyanobacteriia > Phormidesmidales > Phormidesmidaceae > Thainema. The sequence goes on along the minus strand of CBKWJC010000115.1, from coordinate 14,611 downwards.
CAGATGGTCAAAGCTTTACCGTTCTGGAGAATTCAGCAACTGGCACGACAGTAGGCGCGGTTCTGGTAGATGATTCTGATGGAAATGTTGTTAACTGGGAAATCACTGGTGGTAATCCTGATAATGATGGGGATGGTTCTCCTGGATTCACAATTAGCAGTGAAGGTGTAATTACTGTCGTAGATAGCGATGAGCTAGATTTCGAGAGTAATCAGAGTTATGACCTGCAAATTACCGTAATTGACAACTTCAATGCTTCTGACACGGCTACGGTTACGGTTCAAATTGAGGATGATAATGAAGCACCGACCATTCAACTAGGGCAAACGTTCTCTGTTGATGAGGGTGCTGCAATCAGCACATCAATTGGAAGCGTGTTCGCTTCTGATCCAGATGCAGGTGATAGTTTGACCTGGGCGATTATAGACGGAAATGTCAACTTGGATAACGACGGAGCGGCTGCTTTTGGCATCAATCCAACAACTGGGGAATTATTTGTCACCGATGGGGCTGATATCGACGCGAATGTTAACGATAGCGTTAGCTTGCTCATTCAGGTGACAGATGAAGCTGGCAATACGGCGTCGGAGACAGTTGTTATCAACGTTAATGATATTAATGAACCGCCTGTTATCCCGGCTGGTCAGCAGTTTACAGTTGGTGAAAATGCTGCAAATGGCACGCCAATTGGCACGGTGGTTGATGCGGATCCAGAAGATAATGTGACATCCTGGTCAATTGTGTCGGGTAATCCAGATAACGATACAGATGGGACTGGTGCGTTTGCAATTGATGCTGCTGGGCTCCTAACAGTTGCTGATGCAGATGATCTTGATTTTGAAGCATTCTCTGGCCCTTATACGGTTCGTGTTCAGGCAGGTGATGGTGAGTTTACGATTCAGCAGGATATTACGATCGCTATCCAGAATGAAAATGATCCGCCTGTCATTAATCCTGATCAAACCTTTGCATTTGATGAGGGATCGCCAAATGGAACTGTAGTGGGAGCAGTTATTGCAACTGACCCAGAAGATAATATTGTGAGTTGGGCAATTACGGCAGGTAATCCTGATGAGGATAATGATGGTATCGCTGCCTTTACCATCAGTAATGCTGGGCAAATTGCGATCGCAGATAGCAGTGAGATCGACTTTGAAACTCTCAGTAGCTATTCTTTAACCGTGCAAGTAACTGATAATCTAGGCGCTCAGGATACTGAAACAATTACCCTTACCGTCAATGATGTGAATGAGCCTCCCCTCAATTTACAGCTTCAGCCAATTGCTAATACTGTGACGGACGCCACCATTAATTTGATTGGTAGCTTCGTTGACCCCGATCAGGATGACTCGCATACGTTGACCATTCTGTGGGGAGATGGCACGTCTCCTACGACCACTACTCTGGCAGGTGGAGATACGGCCATCAGTGCATCGTACGTATATACAACTCCAGGCGATTACACAATTGATGTAACAGTAGCTGATACTGAGGGTCAGGTTCAAACCACGCAAACTTTGCAAGTTGGCAATTCTCGTTTTCCAGATTTCAATCGGGATGGATTGGCTGATCTCGTGTGGCGGAATTATTCTTCTGGGCAAAATTCGTTGTGGTACTTAAATGCCAATAACGAGCGTGTTGGCGGTGGTTCTCCTCCGCCCGCGACAAACGTAAATTGGGTCGTTGAAGGTGTTGGAGACTTTGACGGAGATGGGCAAGATGATTTGACTTGGCGTAATTCCTCGACGGGTCAAAATGCCGTCTGGTTGATGGATGGCTCCCAGCGGTTGAGTGTTACGAATCTTGATACAATCACCAATCTAAACTGGCGACTTCAGGGAGTGGGCACGTTTGAGGCTGGTAGTTCGCGCCGTGATGATTTGATTTGGCGAAATCAATCAACGGGTCAGAATGTCATCTGGGTGATGGATGGAACGACTCGGACTGGAACCATCACGGTTGATCCCGTCGCTAGTCCGAGTTGGGAAATTGCGGGTGTTGGTGATTTTGATGGTGATGGCCGTTTATCTGACGTCATTTGGCGCAATTACTCGACGGGCCAAAATAGCGTCTGGTTTATTAATCCAGATGGCACTAAGACTACTCAAGCATTGCCAGCGTTGGCCAATACGGCTTGGCGGATTGAAGGTGCTTCTGATTTCGATGGAGATGGTCGAGCCAATGATCTGCTCTGGCGGAATAGTTCAACGGGAGCAACAACAACCTGGTTTATTGGTAGTGATTTTAGTCAGGAGGGTACACAGACATTGTCTCCTCAAGTTACCAATACAAGCTGGCGGGTTGTGGTTTAGGTCTGAAGTGCGATCGCGCATTTTGATTCCATGTTCTAACCCCTAGGTTGGAGCAAACACCAAATGCAAAGCCCTCTGATTTCAGAGGGCTTTTTTCGTGCTGATTATTATTGTTGAAACCAGGCTGCTAGAGCGACGGCTAGCGCATCGGCGGCGTCATCGGGGCGCGGAATCGCAGGAAGATTGAGTTCGCGAGCAACGGCTTCTTGAACCGCAAGTTTGTCAGCATTACCATAACCTGTGAGAGCTTGCTTGATTTGAGCCGGAGTAAATTCAACAAAGGGAAGTTGATGCTGTGCCAATACGAGCATGATGACGCCGCGTGCTTGAGCAACCAGAATTGTGTTGCCCATGCGGTAGAAGAACAGTTTTTCAATTGCAACTAGGTCTGGTTGAGTTTGTTCAATGAGAGCATTGAGATCGTCGTAAATCGTGCAGAGTCGGTTGCCTAATTCAGTATGTTTAGGTGTTTCAATAATGCCAAAGTCATAGGGAATAGTTTGTTCTTTGTGATTTTGGCGCGTTCGAGGGTGGCATTCAATGGCCCCAAAGCCTAAAATTGCTAGCCCTGGATCAAGCCCTAAAATCCGTTTCATGTGAGGAAGCCAATTTTGTAACTAAAGCTGGTAATTTGCCACGGTTGAATAATGGCTGTGTGGAGAATAGTAGAAGGAATTGGTTGATTGGGTGTAGAGTTTTTAGTCTGATTTGGGATGCTTGATAGTTGATGGTTGATTGGCTCTTCTAATAAATTAACTGCTTCAATTGTTGTTAATCTCAGATTATTCCGAAGCTCAATTTGAGTTGGTTCTCCACAGCATTCGTAGCCGCGAAGAATAATGCATTTTGAATCAGATTCGGCGGGTTTGATGGCGGATAAAATCCAGTGATTATCTTCAATATTGTTAGTAATAGTTGTTAGGAAACTGTTGATGATTGGTAGTTTGGGTGTTGCCTCGTAGGGTGGAATTGTTGAAAGGGACTGATCAGGATACCAAACGAGTAAAGGTCGATTCAGCTCATGGCCCCGCTGGATCGTTTGAGCGGTTTTCCAGGTGCCAGCATGGGGATAGAGAGCATAGGTAAAGCGATGCTCACCCAAATCTGCTTGGGGGTCAGGCCATTCAGAACCGCGCAGCAGTGTGAGACGGATGCAGTCGGGCTGGCTATCGTAGCCGTATTTGCAGTCATTTAACAGGCTAATACCATAGTGAGAATTGTGGTTGGCGGCGTCGTCATTAATCGGTGTGCTGATATCGGCCCAGCGGAGGGCGGGAACCTCCCATTTTGCCTTTTCGGCAGGAGTGGTGGGACGAGTCGGTCGAGCGATCGCACCGTAGGGAATTTCGTAGGTGGCGGAGTCAGATGCGATCGCAAGTGGAAAAGCGGCTTTTACCAGTACATGTCGCTCTTGCCAATTGACCTGTGTAGCAATTTTGAGGATGGGTGAATCGGCTTCCAAGATATAGTCCTGCTGAAAGTCGGACTGGCCGATGCGGCGAACTACGCGGATGATTTGGCGCAGGTCGCCCTGTTCTAGCCAGTGAATGTCAATCAGTTGGCTGGGCGGTAGGGGATGGGATTGATAGTCTGGATCGATGTTCCAGGCGTCCCAGTATTGGCCTTTGTCTTGGAAGGCTTGGAGCTGGTTGCCGTTGCCGCTGAGAACGTGGCGCTGGTTGAGCTTGTCGAAGATTTGGGAGATGTCTCCGGTAGTTGGGTCGATGGTGATGTGGAGGTGGTGGTTTTGAAGTTGATAGGTGGTGGTTGATGGGGCGGGGGGAGCATGGGGGGCAGGGGGAGCGAGGGAAGATTGCGATCGCACGAGCCAAAGCACTCGATAGCCGATTGAAGGAACATCTGGGATTTGGACGAGGAGGGTTTGGGCGGTGTGGGATGGTTGAGTAGTTAAGGGTTCGTTGTTCTGATCGAGTACCTGCCAGTGATTGATCGGAATATCTGCGGGGACGGTGAGTTCGACGATGTGCGATCGCGTCCAGTTGCAGGGATTGAAAATCACAACGGGAACGGCGTCTGGTTGAGGTGGGTTGGAGAGGTTGATCTGATGGGCGATGGTGGCTAAGGCGCGATCGCGGATTTCTAGCGCAGTGGTTTGGGCTTTGTGCCACATTTGGTTGGCATCGGCAAAGACTTCGGGAATGGCAGAACCGGGCAAAATGTCGTGAAACTGGTTGAACAGTACGTTTTTCCACGTCTGTTCAAGTTCAGCAGCGGGGTAGGGCGTGTCTGTTAGGAGGTAGGCGATTGTTGCATAAAGCTCCGCTTCGTAAAGCCAGTCTTCGCAGCGGCGGTTGAACCACTTTTGGTCGGCATGGGATGTGTAGCAGCCGCGATGAAATTCCAGATAGAGTTCGTCGTTCCAGATGGGTAAGGGCTGATCAGCAGTGTTTACAGACTGTTCAAGCTGCTGTAGATAGGTCAGTGCAGAGGTGGATTGCAGCTCGGGGAAAACAGGAGATGCTTGCCAACGCTGGGCGATTTCCAGCATGTCGCGGGTTGGCCCACCACCATGATCGCCGACGCCAGGAAGCCAAAAGGTCGACTGCTGCTGAGTTTGAGTTTCCCACTGGCAGGCGTACTGAGCGAGTTTGACGGGTTCAATCGATTCCCCAATCGGCGGCGACATAAAGCTGAAAATCTGGCTGCCGTCGGGAGCTTGCCACTGGAAAATTTCGTGCGGAAACTGGGTAGAATCGTTCCAGCGCAGTTTTTGCGTCACAAAGTAGTCAATGCCGCCCTGCTTAAGAATTTGTGGTAGTTGCCAGCAGAAACCAAAGCTGTCGGGCAGCCATGCGATCGCACTTTTGACGCCAAACTTTTCCTCGGTATACCGTTGGCCGTACAGGACTTGCCGCACAATGGACTCGCCGCTGACGGTATTGAATTCGGGTTCGACCCACAGGCCAGCAATGATTTCCCACTTTCCTGCCTGCACCTGCTGTTGAATCTGCTGAAAAAGTTCGGGACGATTGCGCTCCAGCCAGTCGTAGAGTGCGGGACTGGAATGACCAAAAATCAGGTCAGGACAGTCTTTTTGCAGAGACAGCGCAGACGTAAATGTCCGTTCCGCTGCGTTCCAGGTATCGCTAATCGGCCACAGCCAAGCCATGTCTAGATGGGCATGACCGAGATAGTTGATCTGTCGCTGTTTCAGCCAGTCCTGCCAGCGGGTGAGCTGTTGTCGTACTTGGGCGAGACTATTGTGAAACGCGATGCGACTCGGTAATGCGTTCCAAGCAATCTGCCGAACAGTTTGGGCGAGATCAGATAACTGCTCTGGCTGAAAATGCGTCAGATACTCCTGCACAACCGCCAGTTCATCCGCAATGAAACCGGGTTCTGGGGTCGGCAGATTGAGCGAGTTTGGCACTTCGTAGATTAAGTGCGATCGCACCAATGCCCCATCGTCATGTCCGGGACTCACCAGCCGAATCGCTAGGGTAAACGTCTGTCCAGGCTGAATCGCTGCACTGAGCTGAATACGAGTGAAGTAATCAAACAGATCGCCTTCCTGGACGAGTTGACCATTGACGTAAATCTCTGACACTTCTGCCCACCAAGCCACAGAAAACCGCAGCGTTAAATCAGTGACCGGATAACCCTGCACCTGCTCCGGCACGACGACCTGCTGTACGAGCCAAACCACCTGCTGTCCTTTACTCCAGGCGATATGCTGTCGATTATTCAGTGGTGCAATCGGCTCATCTTGCCAGGACAGGCGCTCTAATTCTGCGCTGAGAATGTCCTGAAAAATCCAGTGCCAAGCTGACTGGATATCCTGTTGGGATAGTGCGCGAAGATGTGCGATCGCAGTTTCAATTTCAGCCTTATATTGCTCAATTACTTGAGAATCCAGTTCGGAGCTGGCAGCAGAAGTCGAGGTGGCGTCTGAGGTCGTCATAGGGGAAACCGATCTTATACAATCAGGTCAGCGGCAGCATCATCATGCCGCTATCGTTCCGCATCGGTCAACTGCCTCATCGTTGGCTCGCTGTGTTTGATGCCCGATTCGCCATACCCTTTGCCATTATGACTTCTGGCCCCTACCAAAGCCGCTTGCTCAACTTCTTGCTGCGTCAGTCTCGCCAGCTAATTGATAAATCGAATGAGACGGCGCGACGGCTGAAGATTGCGACGGTTTGGGGCGCTCAGGCCATGCTCTATCCGATTTATGCGCTGTTTCAGACGACGCGAATTGCCGGAAAGCAGCTTGGGCCAGTGGGTCGGTTCATGGCTCGCTTTCGACTGGGGGCAGCGGCTACTGCGAATACCGATCAGTCTTCGCATCAGTCTTCGCCCGGTTCGGATCAGCTTAGTGACGTTTGGCAAGCCGATCCCACAGCAGAATCGTTGACGTTGCCCGCAGCGGATGAACCTGTCTTCAACGTTTTACAAGCCATCAAAGCCCTATCTTTACCGAAAGTACAGCAGCGTTTGGTAAAGCTGACGGTGCAGGCCACATATACGCTGGACGGTCAACCTGCCGCTGGCATTCTGGATATGCCGGACTCGGCTGAACTGGCAATTCAGCGGACGCAGATTCGCGGTATCGCGAGTCAAATTCTCAATCGCGCTTTGGTACTGATTAGCGATCGCAACGAAATTGTTGACGTTTTTTCAAAGGCACAGCAGCAGCAGCTCCGCACTCGCATCTTCTGGGAGTTGGAACAGTACGAGCGCCAAATTCAACAGATACATCTCCTGAACCAAAGCCGAATTCGGTCTGAAGCACTTCCGGGAAAAAGTATCCGGAGTTTGTTACCTGTTCAGCGTTTCCAGCAGATCATGGCCTGGGTACAGCAAAGCCCCATTGCCGTCAGCCTCAATATTTTCCAGGAATCAGCTCTACTGCCTTCTAGCTCTGCTCGACCTGCGCTGCCCCGGACATCTGCCCAGTCGCTACGTCTGCCTGTTCCTGCACAGCTTGACTACACAATGGCTCGATTAGAAGCCGCCGATATTTCTCCTATCGTCGATTCAACAACCTCTCTCTTCCAGCGCGGCAAGGCGTGGTTCCTCAAGCACTTCAACCGCAGCTTATCGTCTGAGTTAGCGGTCACTAATGCCCCATCCGACACGCATTCTTCCGGTTCAGAACCAGCAAACGCTGAGACAGCCCAAGACTGGGAACTGTATGCGCCCAAGCCATCTATGCCGCAATCCTGGCTGGCAAGACTGGCGAAACCGCGATCGCTAATTCGTCGTTCTCAACCTTCTGTACCAACTGAGGTGACGGAACCGAATTTGGATGAGTTGTCGAAGAAAGTGCGATCGCACATTGCCAACAACCGCCGCCCTAGTTCTCCCCATTCCCCATCAGCGGCTCTGTTTTCCGTTGGTTCATCTGTTGCTAGCTTCACTCAAGTTAAACAGCAGTCAACTAATCGGAAAACCCAAGCCAGTTCTCTTTCTGCGGCCCAATCGGCTTCGCTCCATTCATCATCCGCTGCGGCTACGGCACAACCTACAGCTCTCAGCCATCAACAACACACATCAGTACCCGATGTCACCTGGCTAGAGGCAAAAGTTTCGTTTGTTGGCTATGTCAAGCATCCTCTAGAGCGCGTTCTAGAATGGCTCGATCGCATCATGCTCTGGCTCGAAGATCGGCTGATCAATCTCGTTAAATGGCTAAAACAACTTTGGCCAATTTAGTAAATCTCGCGGGGTGCTCAAATTCCGTAATGCCCCGTCCGCTTGCGGCGGGGCACTACGGAATTTGAGCACCCCGCGCTACCACTAACGTGGCAAGCCACGGGGAATTAGACCCATAGAGATTAAAAAAAGCCCCGCATTACGGAGCTTTTCGTGCAAATTAACTGATTTTCAATTAAAACTGGCGTAGGAATCGCAAATCACTTTGGTACAGACGGCGAATATCGTCGATTTCGTGTAGCACCATTGCCAAACGCTCAACGCCCATGCCTGCGGCGAAGCCAGTGTAAACCTCTGGGTCATAGCCAACAGCCTTGAGCACATTGGGATCAACCATGCCGCAGCCCAGGACTTCAAGCCATTTACCTTTCCACTGAATATCAACTTCCGCTGAGGGTTCGGTGAATGGGAAATAGCTGGGGCGCAAGCGAATGGGGACATCCCCAAACAGCGCGTCAATGAAGACGCGGATTGTGCCTTTCAAATCGCTGAACGTCAGCCCTTCATCGACAGCGAGAATTTCGACCTGATGAAACACCGCTGAGTGGGTCGAATCCACCGTGTCACGACGATAGCAGCGTCCAGGCGAAACGATGCGAATAGGTGGCTCGGTTTGCTCCATATAGCGAATTTGCACATTCGATGTGTGCGTCCGCATCAGGTTGCCATCGGGCAAATATAGCGTATCCTGCATATCCCGCGCTGGGTGATCGGGCAGGAAGTTGAGCGCTTCAAAGTTGTAATAGTCTGTCTCCATCTCTGGGCCTTGAGCTACGGTATAGCCCAATCCCACGAAAATATCGACTAGTCGGTCAACCATGCCGTTAATCGGATGCACCCGACCCTGAGGTCGATAGGTTCCTGGCATAGTGACATCAAGGGTTTCGGCTTCTAGCTGAGCCTGAATTGCCGCCTTTTGTAGCGTTTCGCGCTTGTTGTCCAGATCAGACTGCACCGCTTCTTTAACGGTGTTCGCCAACGAGCCGATTTTGGGTCGCTCACTGGCATCGAGTTTGCCCATCCCTTTCAAGATTTGGGACAAATCGCCCTTTTTGCCAAAGTATTTGACGCGCATCTGCTCCAAGTCATCCAAAGATTCGACAGATGCGATCGCAGTTTGGGCTTCGGCTTGTAGGGCAGTCAGTTGCGCTTCCAGATCAGTTAAGGTGGTCATGCCAGTTTGCAATTTAGTCGTAGGTCTAATTCTTAAGTTCAAATGGGCAAGTGCATGCCAATTTTGTTCACCTTACCAGTGTAAATGGACAAGCCCCATCCCGGACAGACCTTTCTTGTTAACCCTGCTGATCAGCCGATTGATTTGTAGCTAGTTGTTAATTACTAGCTGTAATTAGCTACGCCACAATTTATTCTCAATATCGCGCATTTGGCGCTCTAGGCGATCCAATCGACCCCGCAGTTCATCCATCTCAGCCTGACGAGGAACACCTAAATCTTGCAGCACACGGCGTAATTGTCGCTGCATTTGGTCTTCAAAGTTGGTCTGCTCAGTGCGAATTTGACCCATCAGATCATCCACAAAACTCTTGGCCTGATCCTGGTCGAGCCGCCCTTCTTTGACCCACTGATCGCTGACTTCCCGAAGCTTTTCAGCTACCAGCGAAGTTGTGCCAACACCAATCATGAGCAACTGTTTCAGCAGGGTATTTGTGTCCATGTTCTTTCTCTATGAATTGAGTTCCCTATGACAGCCTATCGTTTCTCTATGGGAAGCCACAGTCGGGTTTACCGTCAAGTGGTGGCTCGGTTGTTCTAGCAAAAAAGCTTGGCTGTGTGAGTCTACACAACCAAGCTTGAAATGTTCAACGGAGAGGGAGGGATTCGAACCCTCGATGCCCTTGCGGACATAACGGTTTTCGAGACCGTCGCATTCAACCACTCTGCCACCTCTCCTGGTGGGGTTTCATCGCCTATCTTATACCAATTTTGGATTTTGGATTGACGATTTTAGATTAGCTTCGTGATGTTCAAGCGCAAATACCGTTCACCCCTTCCACCTCGACAGCCCTTTGCCGCCTTTACTCCCCCTCTCTCTCGGCTCCCTCAACTCCCTCGATTTCTCCCAATCCGTAAACACTCTGTCCCTTTACAGCCTTTACAGCCTCACGACCCTTTTCTCCTACTCACCAACTCCCCCTTCCGCTAACGCCACAAACTGCCGCTCCGGTGTCCACTGAATTGCTCCATCCCGCTGTGTCCAAAACACCTCAATGTCGTGCTTTTCTAAAGCCTCCTCTACATCGGGCCTCAATCTGCCAAATGCGATCGCAACTTCTGGCTTAATCTGCTCCAGCACTTGATCTTGAATAAACCCGCCGTACCACAGCAGCACGTCAACATCTTGCAGCGCTTGAGTTTGACGCAGGTTGTCTTGTACGTCTTTGCCAAAAAATTCTGCAATTAGCCATGTTTGATCTTGAAATTCAACTTGGATAATACTCGGATCGCTGTAGATAACTTGGGTTTGGATTTGCCCAGTTTGATTCGTCTGAGTAGTCGGCAAGGGTTGGATGGTTAAATCGGGTACTGACTCAAAGGCGTGAACGCTGAAGAGTTGAGTAATCGGCGTTTTGGCCTGTAGGGATTTCCATCCGTCTGATTCGTTGGCTGCGATGGTCGGTGCGATCGCAGCCGTAATTCGATTAACTCCGTCCTGTTGCAGCATGGGCAGAATGCCGTGCCGTACCGTTTTTTCGTTGCCATCGGTGATCAGGTGCGTTTGAGTGCGATCGCGCAAGATAACTGTCGGAAAGTCAGCATCCAGAACTGTCAACTCTACTGTTGCTGCCCGCGCATAGCCAATCGGAACCGCAACCATTGCCAGCGCCAGCGCACTCGCCATCCAGCGTCGCTTTTGCCACCACGGCTGTAGCCAGCTCAAGAAAATCAATCCGTAAATCAGCAGCATCTGCGGCAATAGAATCTTACCGACTGCGTAACTACTGCCTGGCAGGCTATTGCAGATGTTGACCAGGAAAATTAGAGCCTCCACAATCTTGCCAAGTGACCACGATGCTATGAACTGGTAAAAGTCAGTCCAGCCGACAGCGGTCAATACTAAGCCAATGGGAATTGTGGCAATCCCGCCCAACGTGATCACAATAATCAATGGCGTAGTCAGAATGTTCAGAATAATGCTGTAAGGCGATACCACTCCAAAGGCAAACAGTGCCAGCGGCAATGTCCACAGAAAAGCGGCAATTGGTACCGATACTAACGCTGCAATGGTCGGTGGCATCCAGTCCAAGGCTTTCGTCAATGGCTGTACGGTAACGACTAGCCCTAACGTTGCCAGTACGCTTAGCCAGAAGCCCAAACTGCCCATCCACAACGGATTGAATAGCAGTAGTAAAAAGACCACTCCGGCCAGCGCCGCGTACTGTTTAACCCGTCGCTCCATCACCATGCCGATTAAGCCACCCACACCCATCAAGGCTGCTCGCATGACGCTGGGCTGTATTCCAGTCAGGCCAACGTAGAAAATGAGTACGCTAATGCCAATTCCCAACCGCGTTTTTGATCCCAATCCCCGCGTTGCCCAAATGACAACGGACAAAAGTAAAGACACATGAAAACCTGATGCGGCGAGCGTATGAGCCAAACCTGCTTTCATAAAAGCGTCTTGCAGATCGTAAGGGACATTGGCGGCCTGCCGACCAAGTACCATGCCGCCAACGAGTTCACCGTTCGGGCTACCGAGTCCTCTTACCAGTGAAGTGACGATGTGCGATCGCACATTGGCTAACTCATACTGCAATCGCTGAATACCCCAATCAGGCGGATCGGCAGGTGAACAGTTCTCTAAACAGTTAAACGACTTGGTGCTGTAAAGACTAACGCCTGCAAATATGCCCTGTCGTTTTAGATAAGCTTGAAAGTCAAACGCACCGGGATAATCAGCCGCTTTTGGCTCGTAGAGCTTGCCCGTAATTTGAACTTTTTGTCCTGGATAGATATCCTGTTTGGCTGTTTCAGATTCCTGCGCTGTGTCGGCAGTATCTTGAGGAAGCGTGACGTAGACTTTGCCCGTTACCGTTGCTGCTGTCCCAAGCAACTGACTGTTTTTGTCTTGATTCTGAATGTCTTCCGCTTTCAGAGTGAAACGAATGCGATCGCCACGGGTAATTTGAGCCGAACTATCGACCCATCCAGTAATGACTTGTTCGATCGCTGCATCTGAACCATTCTCTGCGTGAATATGGCGGCTAATGTCGTTTTCACCAACTTTGGGAAATCGCAAGGCCCACCAGCTTGCGGCCAGCAGCGCAACTAATCCAGCCACAATCCAGGTATTTCGACTTGGCCCAGTCCGCCAGCGGCGAGGCAGCGTAAACGCAAGTATCAGGCTGATTCCAAGCAGTCCAAATCCGCCGTACAGACCGCGCATAGGCTCATGATGCAGCGCGAGCCATTCTGCGATACCCAATCCCAACACATAGGCGCCGATGACAGTCCAGCTTTGAAGCGATCGCATTAATTTTTCCTTTTTGAAATAGATGCCCTGAAATTTAGCTATCCCAAAATGGCAGTCTGATTATCAAGCGATGGATTGACAAATATAAAAGAGCCTCTAATTCGTGCGAATTAGAGGCTCTTTAACTCAAATTTTGTAGATGAAAGATTGCGATCGCAACTCAATACTGTACTTAATACTGCAACTAAATACTATTTCTTTTCTCAGCACTCAGTCCTCAGCATTAACCCCGTCTGTAACACGGCTAATAAACCTGATATTAGATTGACAATCCTAACTTCAGGCCCAGTACTGCGTGAACGAGCAGCGCACACAGAGCAAAGCTCCCAACATAGGCATGAACTGTACGCAGTGACTTGTTTCCCTTAAAACTCAAAGACAATGCACCATTGAGCGCAAGCAGCACAACCACAATCGTACCTGTCCAAAAATGGTAGCTCTCAAAAATTGGCTGACCCTGCATGACCAGCGACAAAACACCGCCAGTGTAGCCCAACGTAATGAATGTAAACATCCAGGGAGCAAGCTTACGATGCCCCGTTCTGCTTTCGTCTATCACCTCAGCGTCTGATGCTGTGCGTATCTTCCAGCCCGTTAAGCCCACAAAACTACCCATCGCCACAACGACAATCCCCATCATTAAGGGATGGCCCCAATGCACAATGGGTTCTGGCAAATTAAACTGGGCAAACCAATTTGCGATCGGCTCTAGATAGCCCCGAATCGTTGACACCATGTCTATCCCTTGGAAATCTTAAGAAACATTAAGTATTGTATCCGAGCTTTAGAGCAAGACAAGGTAATTGGGTTTACTCAACTGCCGTTAGGTAACGTGTGCAATTAAATTTCGGCATTGCTTGTCACAACTGCTGGTTGTGGAGCCGATTCTTGAGCCTTACAGAGAGGAAACCCTAGTTGCTCACGCTGCTCTAGATAAAGCTGGGCAACCCGTCGCGCCAAGCTTCTCACCTGTCGAATGTAGCGAGTCCGCTCCGTGACTGAAATAACTCCCCGCGCATCCAACAGGTTGAACGTGTGAGAGCACTTTAGTACATAGTCATAGGCAGGCAGCACCAATCCCTTATCCATTAGCTGCTCTGCTTCCTGTTGGTACAAGTTAAACAGCGTAAAGAGCAATTCAGAATTAGATGCCTCGAAGTTATAGGTGGAATGCTCAATTTCACCCTGCATATGAATATCGCCATAACTCAGGGTTTCGTTCCACTGAATTTTTGCGATCGCATCTACCTCTTGCAGATACATCGTCAATCGCTCTAAACCATAGGTCAGCTCAATGGATACTGGGTCACAGTCAATCCCACCACATTGTTGGAAGTAGGTGAACTGAGTAATCTCCATGCCATCCAGCCAGACTTCCCAGCCAACGCCCCAGGCACCAACGGCTGCATCTTCCCAGTTATCTTCCACAAACCGAATATCGTGATCCTCCGGCTGAATCCCTAAAGCTCTTAGCGAATCCAAGTAAACGTCCTGAATATCCGGCGGCGATGGTTTGATTAACACTTGGTACTGATAGTAGTGCTGATACCGATTCGGGTTTTCACCATACCGACCATCCGCAGGTCGCCGACACGGTTCGACATAAGCAACCGACCAAGGCTCTGGCCCGATCGCCCGCAGAAACGTATGCGGGCTTTTCGTTCCAGCCCCTTTCTCAGTGTCATACGGCTGCACAATCAAACAGCCGCGATCGCTCCAGAACTGATGTAGCGTGGCAATCACAGATTGAAAATTCACAGCTTCTTCCCGTCCATATCTATCAAAGCAGCAGGTAACCCCTTGACCAATTAACTTAAGAGGCCGACTCCTATTGTGCCTGATAGCAATAGCAATCCAACTGCAATCTATACATCAGTTCCTGGATATTGATTCTTCAGCCGCTACAAAAACCAGACAGAACTGTGGCACAAGGTTTCTCCATTAGGCTTTCCGACTATCTGCCTCATCCTGGCCCAAACATTTCACCCAAAAATTTTGGAGTTTTTTCTGTTAAGTTGCCTTTCGGATAGCCTTTCTATGCCCTGAACCGCTTGTCCCATGTAGCTTTGAGGTGTCCCCAAGAAAGTTTTATCGAAGTAGTTGACAATTCTGTATAGGGGTCGTTATATTG
>CBKWJC010000114.1:0-19346 GCA_966674685.1 uncultured bacterium | reverse complement strand
ATGGCAGAAGACCATTGCTCAGGAACGCTGACACAAAATAAGTTGGAACTAGATTCAGCCATCTTTGAGCAAGGAGCATCTTGTTCGTGTCATCTAACTCATTGGGCTTATCAAGATGTGGAGCTTTAAGTTTGACGCTGGGCAGAGGGATACAATTGCCTCTCTATTAAAAAATGCTCATTCATGGGCAATAAAGCATAAGTGCGTAGTAGGTATTGCAGAAATCGCACTAGGGGTTGGAATACTCCAATACGGTATTCAGGAAGGCTTGATTACTGTTGGCCGCCACATAGTAGGAACAACTCTGAGTTCATCTTTGAAAGCTGGTGTTGCTTCTAGTGGAATCTCAGCAATTGGTTTTAGTCTACTAGGCAACATTGGGATTGCTGCTTTAGGCGGTGCGATTGGCGTTCCTTCGCTGATTTTGACAGGTGGCGCTAGTCTGGTGTTTGGTCTAGCTGGCTATGCGGTATATGATTTGATGAGCAAATTCAATCCACTCCTTGAGCAAGGAGTAGGAATAACTTCTGATTTGCAAGGCGGTTCATTAGTTGCAATCTCAGTAGCCCTCATCATCGACGGCTGTAAACGGCTAATCGGCAGTGACTTTTTTCAATCTGTCAAACAGGCAGTAAGCTCATTCGTTCAGGGTGTGCTTAAGCTAATAAAACTGGCCTGTCAAGTCGTATTCAAGAATGCGAAGGATTTCTTTGATGCTCAAAAGAAAGTCACAGATAGACGAGAATCAGCCGATAATTTTACGGATATCTCTACGTTTTTGATCTTCGTCTTTTCCATGGTTTCCTATGGAAAGTTTTTCTCTATACTTTTACTACTTTTAATATTTTCTGCTCAATGTCGAGCTTTTATTCGACGCATATATTTTGGGGGAGCTTTTACGAGCGACGATGACGAGGAGTTATTATATAGGTTTTATGTGTAATTTTATCGATTAGCAAAAACCATATGTCACCGCCAAATAGATTAACAACAGACACTGAGGAAGCATGGCTTTCCATCAAAAAGATAGTAGTTTTTATTCGGAGAAGCATTCCTCCTTTACTAGGGGGAGCTACGTTTATTTTATTGGTTCCAATACTTCATTTTTGGCTAAACGATGAAATCAATTTCAATGAGCAAAGAATAACGTATGAAAACATTTCAAAGTTTCTTGAAGTGTCACTAGACAACATTGGAGATATGGCCATTATATTCGGCATATTTATATTTCTGAAGAATATAAAAGCAAATAAAGAATCAAGGCATCTTGATCTACAAAAAATAATTGAAGATTCTCAAGAGAATAGAGCAAGCTTTACTCGCTATAAAGCACTTGAAAAATTAAACAGCGACGGTATCTCTTTGAGAAGAGTAGATTTACGAAATGCTGATCTAAAAGAGATTAATTTGAAAGGGGCAAACCTTATAGGGTCTAATCTTATGGAAGCTGACCTCAGTTATTCAAAACTCATAGGAGCCGATATCAGCAACTCAATTCTTATCAATACTAAGCTTTGCGGAGCTGACCTCAAAAATGCCAAGTTGATAAGATCTCTTATGATTGGTTCAGATTTAGTAGAATGTAAGAATCTTACATATAAACAAATAGAAGGAGCAATCGAGTCTCCGATTATGTGTGGTGTTCGCTTACCGGCTGAAGTGGCAGGATTGCCCAAAGATAAAAGCCTTGATGACCTACGAAATCGAGATTGTGAAATAGCAAAAACTATCTTAATAGATCAGCATAATTATACTTCTGAAGAAGCTGATGACCTTATCAAATCGGCTCGTGAAAAAGAATGGGTCAGCTATACAACCATTTTTAATCATTTGACTGAAGAATAGCATATAAATCAATTTCATTATCTGCTTCTAACTAAGAGGATTTTTAGCTGGCTCGCTGTGCTGCATATTGATCAAACGTGGTGTAGTCACCTGCGGCATAGTCAGCACGAGCAGCTTGAATCTCAGCCAGATCGGCGGGAGTGTCTTCCTCATCTGCAAATAATTCTGTTTCCAGAAAGTCCAAAAGCTCTTGCTTCTCAGCACGTTCTAGAGATGAAACTGCTGCGAGTAAGGCTTGAAATGAAATATCTACTTTTACAGTGTTTTCAGCCATTATCATTTTCCTCTGTCAATACCTTATTCAATCTCTATCTCGATCGCAACGGTTCATGAAATAGGCTGTTGTGATCTCAGGATATGCGATCGCACCTAGCAATCATCAGCGGAACATTTGCACCGCGTAGGCTTTGCCGGAGTCAACGTAGATGCCATAGCCGAAGTGTGTGTATTCGGGGCGGAGCAGGTTTTCGCGGTGTCCGTCGCTGTACATCCAGCCTTTTTGAAACTCTTCTGCTAGGCCATAGGTACGATGAATGCCCAAGTTGAACCAGAAGTAGGCAATGTTTTCGCCTGCTCCGGTTTCGCCACCCGCTGCAATGTATCGATCTGTTGGTGTTTTTCCGTCGGGGGAAACGTGATCGAAAAAGTCTCGCTTGAACATATCTTCCGCATGTCCCTGAGCGGCTTGCGAGAGGAGCGGGTCTTCGACGAGAGTAGACAAACCGTTTAAGGTGCGATCGCGGTTGGCTAGTTCCAGGGCGAATTGCTTGAACTCAGTCTGCGATCGCGGTTGATGGGCGGTTAGCACTGTGATTTGCGGTTCACCAATTTGCCAGTCTGCCGCACCCTCGCCATTGGAAAAGTAGAACAGCTTCCTGGAATCGACGACAGCGGTCATTAGGAACAGGAAAACAATTAGTCCAATTGCCCAATCTTGAGGGCGCAGGAGGCCATATCTAGCCCTCGTCCGATATCGTCGAACCATGTGTAGACTCAGCAAATTGTTACTAAGATTTCTTTTTTGTTTAGCAAATGAATGGTGCGTTACGTTTCGCTGCGCTGCCCTAACGGCACCCTACGCGGGGGTGGCGACGCGAGAGGCACGGAGCTGACCACAGGCGGCATCTTTTTCGAGTCCACGGGTTTGACGGACGCTGACGGCGATGTGATGCTCGGTGAGCGTATCGACAAACTGCTGCACCCGCTGACGGCTGGGTCGCTTATAGTCCACTTCTTCGATGGGATTGTAGGGAATCAGGTTGACGTGGCTCTGGAAACCGCGTAGGTGCTGGGCCAGTTCCGCTGCATGTTCCGGCTCATCATTCAGCTCGGCCAGCAGAATGTATTCAAACGAGACGCGGCGACCCGTGATTTTCACATAGTCCCGGCATTCGGCCAGTAGAGCTTTGAGGGGATACTGTCTGGCACTGGGGATAAGCTGCTCTCGAATCGCTTGATTGGACGCATGGAGACTCACAGCCAGCGTCGCTTGCAGGTGGTGTTCGGCAAGGCGGCGAATTCTGCCGGGAATGCCAACGGTTGAAATGGTCATTGAGCGCTGGGAAATGCCGATGTCCTGATTCAGACAGCGCACGGCACCGACCACGGCATTGATATTAAGCAGCGGTTCGCCCATGCCCATAAACACGATATTGGACACCCGCTCCTGAAAATCTTCCTGCACCGTCAGCACCTGATCGACGATTTCGTGGACTGCCAAGTTGCGGCTGAAGCCGCCTTTGCCCGTGGCGCAGAAGTCGCAGGCCATTGGGCAGCCCACCTGGGACGAGACGCATACCGTCAATCGCCTGCCGCTGGGGATGCCGACGGTTTCAATGATGTGGCCGTCCTGGAGCTTGAGCAGAAACTTAACCGTACCGTCCGGGGATTCAGAGCGATAGTGCAGTTCGGAGCGACCGATGGGATAGTCCGCGAGTTGCGATCGCAGTTGCTTGGAAAAAACCGAAATCTCCGTGAGCGATCGCGCGCCCTGCTGATAAATCCACTGGTAAAGCTGCTTACCGCGATAGGCCGCCTGACCCTGCTGCTGTACCCAAGCGGTCAACTCACCTAGGGTTTGGCCCAGTAGCGGTCGTTCGGTAGATGAAGCAGATTCGGATGCAGGTTGTAGAGCAGCCCAATCGAGTTCAGAAGAGTCAGATTGAGCCGAAACGGGAGGGACAGCCATAGTTGAGATACGCAGTTGCATGGATCTCTATCTTAGAGCAGACTTTCCTGATCCGCTGTGGCATTAGCCGTTCAGGTCAGCAGCAATTTGGATTAATCTAGTGTCTGGTAAAAATCGATTGTTGAGCTGAGATTGCGCTCATCACAGCGCCAGATGAGCCATTGAGATTGAACTACTGTCACTCGTCTGACAAACTACTAGACTTCGATAGAATTTGGGCATTCGCCTTGTCGTTATTTGCCTTGTCGTTATTGTTGTACCGTTATGCTGCCACTGCTGATAACTGCTGCTTTTTATCTGCCGCTGATGATTGTGGCTCAATTTCAGTCGCCAGGGCCAATTGCCTTTGAAGCGGGGCCGTTTACCATCCGCTGGTATGGATTGCTGATTGCCAGTGCGGTGCTGCTCGGCGTTACGCTGTCACAGTATCTTGCCAAGCGACGCGGTGTTGATCCAGACCTGCTGGGCGATTTGGCCATCTGGCTGGTGATTGGTTCGCTGCCTGCTGCGCGGCTTTACTATGTGCTATTTGAGTGGCCACAGTATGCCAACAATCCGGCTAGTATCATTGCCATCTGGGAGGGCGGCATTGCAATTCACGGTGCGATCATTGGCGGTTCGCTGGCTACCCTGCTGTTTTGTCGAATTCACAAAGTTTCGTTTTGGCAAATGGCGGATCTGGTGGCTCCGTCGCTGATTTTGGGACAGGCAATCGGTCGCTGGGGCAATTTCTTCAACTCAGAAGCGTTTGGCGCACCGACGGATCTACCATGGCGGCTGTACATTCCACCGAATCGGCGTCCGCCTGGACTAGGTGACGTGGCCTATTATCACCCGACGTTTCTCTATGAGTCGCTGTGGAATGTGGGTGTGTTGGCGCTGCTGCTGGGGCTGTTTTTCTGGGGACTGCGGCGTCCTGGACGGCTGAAGGTGGGTACTCTGGCAATGGTTTACTTAGCAGCCTACAGCTCGGGTCGGGTCTGGATTGAGGGTTTACGTTTGGATAGCCTGATGCTTGGCCCTTTGCGGGTGGCGCAGGTGATTAGTCTAAGTGCGATCGCAGTTGGCCTACTCGGTCTCTGGTGGCTCTACGGCGCAAAGCGATCGCTACCCGATATCGTTGATCCCAATCAAGAACCAAGGGTTGATCCAAAGCGCAAGTATTCAGAACCTTCGGACTATTAATGGTTAAAGGTGCCTATGCCAGCTAAAATCCTGCTCACCTCCTTCACCACCTGGGAAGCGCATCAGCCGTCTAACTCTGCCGATGATCTGCTAGAGCTAGTGGCGCAAACCCGTGAGGCGGCATCAGCTAGCCTTGACGCTCAATTTCACTACTTGCGCCAGTTGCCAGTGGATTACGAGCAAGCCCCGGCTCGGATTATTGAAACCGTTAGCGCCCTGCAACCCCACAGCATCATCTGCTGCGGCATGGCTGAAACTCGGCCTCGGCTCAGTGTGGAATCATGCGGTAGCCATCGCCATGACCGAGACGACATCTACCAGACGCCGCTCCCGCTCGATCAGCTTGTTCAGGATTTAGCCTTTACCGACATCAGCCACGACGCGGGCAGCTTTGTCTGCAACCACACCTACTACTCGGTGCTGAAGCACGTCCATATTCAGGAACTGCCGTCGCCTTGCCTATTCGTACATGTCCCGATGTTAACGCCCGATAATCAGGCGGCGATTCTGACCGATTTCACGCAAATTGTGGAGCGGATTAGCGCCTGGATTGAATCCTCTACGGCTGTGCCAACAGCAAAAACAGCTCTAAGCTCACCATAAACACTGCAAAAATCGTGACCACAACTACGGCTCGTCTTGCCTGAGTTAACTGTTTTTGCAAAACCTGATTCAGCCGCTCATCCGCTAAGCGCTTGGCATCCTCTGCTTCCTGCCGTTTAGCCTGGGCCGTTTTGAGCTGCTGTACCAGTCCTGGTGCCTGCTGCTGACGAATGTAGTCCACCAGATAATCATGCACGAGCTGGTAGCGTGGCTCTGGCGAGGCCGGAATTTCAAACACTAGACCAGAACCAACCAGAATTTCCAGCACCAGCGCAAAGTCAAGGTCTGTCGCGTCCTGAAGCAGCAGGTCTTCTACATCGGCTTCTAGTTCTTCACGCGTCTTTTGGGGTCGAATGCCGCCCTCTTCCGTCAAGAAAAACAGAATTAGATTGGCTAGCTCTTGATTTTCTTGACCACAGTCCCGCACCGACTCACGCAGGAAACGCTCCACCAGGACGTGCTTCGGTGCATCTCCCAGTGCCCGATATTGAGCCAGTGTGGTGATGTGATCTCGCTGAAGCTGCGCCCCAAGTACCTGTAGCTCAATGGGTCGAACTTCCTGCCGTTCGGCTGATAAATCCGCAACCAGTGCCTCGACTAAATCGGCCTCTAAGTCAAACTGTGCTCGGTGGGTTAGCGTTTCAATGACGGTGCGCGCATCGGACGGCGAGAAGTTGCCCAGGTAGTAGCGCACGTCCCGACTGAGAATGTCATTGTTGATAATCTCCAAATCCGTCAGCCGCTCGCACTCCAGCAGATAGTGCAGGTAATCTTCTCGCAGTGACAAAATCACGTTGACAAACGGTTCATTGATGCAGTCGCTCAGAAACTGCCAAAACGCTCGACGCTCTTGCAGGTCGGGCCATTCGAAGAAGAATTCTTCAAACTGGTCGAAGATGAGGAGGAGGAGTTGGTTTTGGGTAGAAGTGAGGAGTGAAGAGTGAGGAGTGAGGAGTGAGGAGTGAGGGGCTGTAGGGGGTTGGGGAGGATCGAGGGAGTCGAGGGGGTCGAGGGGGGCAGTCTGTAGGGTGTGTTGAGTGAAACGAAACGCACCGAGGGAGGACTGTAGAGGACTGTAGAGGGCTGTAGAGGTCTGTAGAGGGCTGGAAGGGTCGAGGGAGTCGAGGGGATCGGGGTGGAGTTGGGTGGTGAGGTCGGTGAGCCAGTCAATGTAGTTGTTGAGTGCGATCGCACGTATCTTTCTGCCCTTCAAAAATTTTTGCTGATTGAGGCGGGGGATGAGTCCGGCTTTGAGGATGGAGCTTTTGCCGACGCCGGATTGGCCGTGGATGATGGTGAGTTTATATTGGTCGTCTTCGATGCGGCTGAGGAGTCGGTCTACGTCCTGTTGACGATTGGCGATCACGATGGCACTGGCATTTTGTGCGATCGCATCTTCTGGTAAACCGACAGAGCTGGGAGACTCCCACGGCTGTACGGGCAGGGCACCGATGAAGGCGCGCAGACCAAAGCTACTTTCGACCTGTTCGAGTCGCTGCTTGACCTGAAAGGCTTTGTGATAGCTGCCTTTGTCGTAGTAGTGATCGCGCAGCGTATCCAGCACCAAGCGATACAGAGTCAAATCGTAGCGGGGGTTGACCTGCTGGCTGGCGATTTCGAGATTTTTAATCGCCTGGTTGCGATCGCGCAGATGAATTTGGGCGGCACCGATTAAGTAGTGATACCAACCCTGCTGAGCCTTGACTATCCAAACCTGATCGGCGGGAATGTCGGTGTCCTCTAGCAGCCGCAGGGCTTGTTTTCCTTCTCGAATGGCCAACTGCCACTCTTCCCGAATTAGATTAATTTCGGCCAAAAATCCGCGATCGCGGGCGCGCCGAATCGGATCGTCATACAGCGCATGCAGTTCCAATGCGGCCAGGGACACGTCTTCCAGTTCGTGCCAGATTTCAGGATTGGGAACGGGCAGTCGGCCCAGCTTTTGCAGCACTTCGGCCAGAGCCAGCACGTAGCGCGCTACCACGTCCAGCCGATTGGCTTGCTGAAACACGGTAAGACTTTCAACAAAGTAGCGCCGCGCCTGTTCACAAGAGGTTTGATAGGTGCTGCGCTGCAACACCGCGTAGCTGCGCCACCAGAGACCCAAGTAAAACAGTAAGCAGCCATAGCGCTCAGCCGCCGAAATCAGCGGGGCGTGGGCTGTGTGACCAGAATGACAAGCCTGATGAATGTGATCCGTTAACTGAGCGATATCCGAGTCAGGATTCGGCGGCGGTGAAAACTGCTCTGCCTGTTGAGCCTGGGTCTGCCAAAACGCCAAGCTTTGCTCGTACAGCCGCCGCGCCGTTTCCATCTCGCCATTGGCGTGGGCATCGCGCGCCTGCACAAAGTCCAAACTGGCCTGCAATTCTGCATCCAGAGCTTCACCCTGTGCCTGGATATCATTCAGCGCAAATTCCAGCTCATGTCGTCGCCGCGAACCCGGTTCAATGCCAAATTCTGAGTCAGGCAAAAAGCGATCGCTACCCACATTCAGCGCAATTTGAAACAGACGATTGGCTTCTTGATGCAGCGAATGCAGCAGTTCTCCGGGTGGATAGCTAACCTGGATCGGGGTGGCCGCAAAGGTCTTGAGGTCAGGGGCAGTCCGATTGAAGGTCTGTAAGACGTGATCGTTCACCCATAAAACAAGTGGAAAGGCAAAATCCTGCCGCAAACTATCGCGAACTTGATTCGCCGAGGCTAGAAATTCAGTGAGCGATGTGACCGTTTCCAGCCCGGTCACAAATACGGCTCTGGGACTAGCTTGAACCTGCTGCTGAATGGCAACTCGTAATCCGTCCGCATCCGCCGCTAGCTGCACCACCTGCAAATCCCGCATCTGTTCGTCCGCCTGTAGCGACTCAATCAGAATGTTGCGTAGCCGGACATAGTTACAGCGCATGAGAATCAGTGAAAAATCACCCTGACTGAATAAGAGCGATCGCACAAGCTGATTCAGTGGCTCTGCGTTGTGGGCCACAATCTCTTCAGCAGTATGTCCTCGCACGGTAGACATAGGCGAAATCTATTCCAACAGACGATTAGTCTCTACAATCTATTGTGCTGTGCCCACTGCTTAAACGGTTCGGCCTCGGCCAAAATCGGATTGATATCGAACCAGCGGCCCCGCTGATCGCGATATTCAAATAAGAACAAACCCCGCAGCAGCAGATTATAGTCCTCATCGCCCTGAATCGAGCGCTGCTCGACGGCCTTGAACAGCAGTTGCCATTCCTCATTGGATAGGGGCGCACTCAGGTTGTCTCGCTCGTCGCGGATCACCGACTCCAGAACGGAGCGCTGAATCGGTGGATCTTGCTTTTGCAGACAGCCCGTGATTAGCCGCAGCAGGTTCCGCACATGTCCACCGCTGGCCTGACAGATCCGATCTAAGGTCGCTAAATTGTCAAAGACTTCAGGTAGCAATGCAGGAAACTGATCCGGATCGGCATCAAAATCCACGCTTGGGAACGCCCGCACCATTGCCATCCGCCGCATCAGCGCCAGTCCTTTGATAAACGGTTCACCGCTGCGAGTCTGCACGGGCACCATTGGCAACACTTTAGGATTGCTGCCAAAGCGGCTGGTCAGTCGCGCCTGATCGTTCGAGAAAATCAGCGACAGCGGCATCGTATAGACCATGTGACACTTGAGCTGCCGTAGCTGCATTCCTCGGTCAATGAACAAATATTCCGGCTGGGTGCGATCGCTAATTTTTTTCGTGCTCTCTACTCGGTCGAGATTGTCCATAATCACGGCTAGACCCTTTTTGCCCTGGGTTTTGAGGGTTGCGATCGCAGGTATGAGTAACTCACGATTAATCGCGTCAATAATTGTTTTAGTCCGGGGTTCGAGGTACTGCCGCAGTTGGCTTCGCAGTTCTGGGCTGGCCTTGGCTTCGGCAGTGATTTCGGCAATTCCCATTGAGAAGCTCACTTCGGAAATCTGAAACGATGTTTGCAGCCAGCCTTTGAGTTTTTCAAACAAATCGCGAAAATAATTTGACTTGAGCTGGATTCCCTCGGCGAGCAGGCTCTGATCCACCTGATAGGCAATCACCAGCAGAATATCGCTGATATCGACATCCGCCACTTCCAAATTGCGATCGGACTCAAAGTAGACCACATGAAAGCCCTGCTGCTCCAGCTCATACTTGAGCCGAAACAGCTCCGTCGATTTGCCGCAGCCAATATGACCCGTAAAAAGCTGACAGGTCGGCTCCTCCGGCGACAGGCGCGTAATCGTGCGCGTCAGCTCATGAATGACATCGCCACCGCGCACCGTCGAAAAGTCCACATAAAAATTGCGATCGCGGTTGTTCTGAATTTCCAGCGGACGACCTGGATTGCAGGCTTGGTAGAACGTTGTGGCGTTGAGAGGCATGGGGGATTTTGGATTTTGGATTGGCGATTTTGGATTGGCGATTGCTTTGTTTCAGTGTATGCCATCGGCTTATGGACGATGGGGTGATGGCTGATGGCTGCGATCGCAAAATCCCCCCCTGCTCCTTCCGCTCCCCTGCCCCTTCTGCCCCCCCGCTCCCATCTCATATCCGGTATCCGACAGATTCGACAATCCTCAAATGTCAGTAAAATTTGATGTAATACAATCACCCGATGTTGTATCCGTCGGAATTTTGGCTATTGCTATGAATTTGCCCACCTGGATCACCGTTTCGCGACTGCTCGCTGCCCCCATCTTGCTCGTCACGCTGTTTCTGACCGATCCGTTTTGGCAGTGGTTCAGCCTGGTCATCTTCCTGATCGCCTCGCTAACGGACTGGGTGGACGGCTATCTGGCCCGCCGCTTAAACCAAGTCACGGATCTGGGCAAATTTCTCGATCCGCTGGTAGATAAGTTACTCGTACTAGCACCACTGTTAGTCCTAGTTGAACAGCAGCTCGTACCTGCCTGGGGCGTATTTCTGATCCTGGCGCGAGAGCTGACTGTAGCTGGCTGGCGCGTCAATCCTTCGCTACAGGGCAAAACCAGCATCTCCGGTGCAAACATCTGGGGCAAGCTAAAAACCGTGACCCAAATTGCTGCGATCGCACTTCTTATCGCTCCCTTACCTGCTCCAACTCTAACCATCGGCATCTGGCTTTTCTGGGCTGCCGTCGCCCTCACCCTCATCTCCGGCGCAATCTACCTCTGGCCTGCCACACCCTCAGCATCTAAACCATCAGCTCAGTAAATCTTTACTTTGATCAAAGTGTTGAGAGTCGAGTGAAGTAAACCCTGCCTCACTCTCAATTCCTCGCAGATCACTTTTTCTCCACTTACCTTTTAGCTTTCACCAGTTTTGTTAGCCTAATCAGCTCGCGCCCACAACTCAAGTTTTTGAATAAGATATTTACCATTTTCATTGCTGACAACGACCTCTATGCCATCTCCATCGTCTTGTCCAAAAATTGAGACATAAACCCATACACTGCTAGGCTTCATACCCGGCATTTCAGTCTCAGCTAATTCCACGGCAACTTGATTGGGATTGAAATGTTCAACCATCTCTTCATATGTTTCTTGAAGAAGAGAAGGAGTCCATTCATCACAAATTGCAGATCCTAGAAAGGAATATGCCTCGTCAAATTGACCATTTAGCATAGCCGTTGAAAATTTCAAGGCCACCTGTACACATGCTGTCTCTAATTCTTCTCTATTAGCTTCATCTTGCATATTGATTCTGTCTTTGAAGTTGCTTGCAATAAGCCATAACTATTCAGTCGTCAGTCTTTAAACTCTACTCCCCCTTGCCGCAGAACGTTCCAGCGATCGCTCTGCCACAGCACCACTGTCGAAGGGACGCCACCTGAAGCAGCAGCCTGTGAACCTTGAGGTTCAGCCATTAACTCAGCGCAAAGATCATCTGACATCACGTTGACTTGAGGGAAAAAGCTGTCAATATCTTTGGCATTTAGTAATGGTGGTTTGCCCGATTTATTGACGCTGGTGGTTGCTAGAACGCCAGTTTGAGAGAGGATGCGTTGTGCGATCGCAGAATTGGGAATGCGAATCCCCACGGTTTGCGTACCCGTCGGATTGATGCCTTCGGGCAGTTGCTCACTGGCAGGCAGAACCAACGTGAGCGCTCCTGGCCAGTACCTTTCAGCGACTTGTTGCCAGGTAGCCTGTTCTTCAGCCGCACCTGACACGTAGGGCCACAAATCCTCTGGTGTCGCCGCCATCAGAATCAGCGGTTTATCAAAACTGCGCTGCTTCGCCTCATAGATTTTTGCCGCTTGCTCCGGGCGGGCGGCGAGGGCGGGGACGGTATCCGTGGGAAAGCTAATTAGCTGGCCGGACTGCGCGGCTTGGATTAAAGCGTCGAATGATACGTACATGGTCTAGAATCTGCTGCCAAACCGATCGGGAGAAGGTCGATCAAAATAGCGATCGCGTTCTGGGGGACGATTGGAGGAAAGGGGCGCTGGATTGGGCGCAAAGGCCAGCCACAGGGGAAACTGCAAAATCGACAGGTCAATTTTGCCCTCGGCCTCATCAACGATAATCAGCGGCAGCATACCCCGTTCCATCATCCGTTCAGCCCGCTGAGCCAGCGGTTCCGGTGCTTCAAACAGCACGACGCCCTGCTCGACGTTGAAGTCCATGCGGGCAATGCCGAGGCAGTCCTGCAATCCGCGTCGCCACTCACCCAAGCGTTCCGGCGTATCGGTCAGAATCAAAACGCCTAACCGATCCTGGTAGAGGTCTTTCAGAATCGAAATCACCGCCGACGTGACCAGCACGTTTTGCAGACGGCTACCCATGCTGCGGACCGCACCGCGACCGCCTTGTTTAAAGAACCAGTTCGACACCCGCTCGGCATGAATTGGCTCAAACGTGCGGCGCAGTTGCCAGGGTGGGCCATAGTATTCCGGTCGCGTGCGGTACTGATCCAATAGCGCTCGAATTCGGCGGATCTGCCGCTGGAATCGCTCATCGGTGAAGCGGGGCTGCATCTCCTCCGTTTCAGCAGCGGCGGGTGCTGGCTGTCGAGTCGGTTGAGGCATAGGAGCAGGCTTGGGTGCGGGCTGCTGCGGAGGCGCAAGCTCTAGCTGTTCGGCTGCGATCGCAAGATCCTGTAAGCTGCCCACCAGGTAATCCTTAAAGCCCTGCACCCGCACCGCCAGATCCTGAGAGACCCCAGCAAAGCTCTGGCGCATTTCGGTCTGAATGCGATCGCGCCGCCGCTCCAGCTGCTCAACTTCTAGCCGCAGGGTATTGCGCCGCTTTTCCAGTTCCTTGAGGCTGTCTCGGAGGAGCTGGTTGACCAGGTTTTGGGTTTCAGGTGAGGGGGAGAGGTGGGGAGAAGAAGAAGTGCGATCGCGCTCTTGCATGACGGGTTCGGAAGCCGCATCGGTCACCGAGAATGTCCGGGATAGCCTGCGAGGAGAATCAGGGCTGTCGTTTTGCGGCGAGCTGAACGATTCGCCGAGTTCTGTTCGATCTGGCGAGTTCGGCGGTTGTGAATCGGTCATGCGGTCTGCTGCGTCTGATTCTGGATTAGGAGAGTCGTAGGGATTCATGTTTAGCTATTCGTTTCTGCTTCAGTCACTTGAGGAAGTTGCCGCGCTTCTAGGCTATCTCGCAGAGCCGTAGGATTAAACAGCATTGGCAAAAAGTGAATACTCTTTACTTCGCGAAAGTAGAACAAAATTGGCACGGGCGACCAAAAAATTTCCCAATGCTCCCACTCCTGATAGGGAAAGCGACGAATCAGTGTTTCGCCCCGATAAATGTCTAAATCCGTCTGCGTGAACTGCAATCGCAGCGTTGCGGTCTGTACCAACAGAAACACGCCAAACAGAGCGATTGGCAGACCAACCCACCACTTAATGAACGCGAAGGGGATGGCAAGCAACACAACTGCGATCGGCAATCGATAGTCCGGCGGTAGCTGCACCGTTCCTTTAGCTGAGGATTCAGATGATTGAACAGAAGTCACGGGTAAAATCCTTGAATTCATCCTGGCATTGCCGATTAGCACAACCAGCTTTTCAACACAGTTTCATATTACTGTAATGCCTAAAGGCTGTAGCGTTGCTCGATATGATGTCCCACAAAACCCCAATTTTCTAATTTAGAAATTACAGCGATCGATCCCGCTCCTTCTGCTCCCCTGCCCCAACGCTCCCCTGCTCCCTACTCCATCACTCTATCGCTACAAAACGCCAACCATCTCAACCACTTACAATCCCTGTAAAAACGCGCTGCCCTGACCTTGAAACATAATCCAGGACAAGAAAAAATTGCTGATAAAAATGGCTAACAAGGATGTAACCACAGCGGTCGTTGTAGACTGCCCAACCCCCTTGGCCCCCCCGGTAGTCGTCAAGCCCCAGCTCGTACCAATCACGGCGATGATGGCCCCAAACACAACAGACTTGAACATAGCGGCGAAAATGTCCCAGACGCTCAAAAATCCTTGGGCTGAGTCCCAGAACAGATTTTGGGACAGTCCATAAAGCGAAGTAGCCACAATCAATCCGCCGACCATCCCAGTTACAAAGGACAGCATGGTCAAAAACGGCATCATCAATCCGCAGGCCAGCACTCTAGGAATCACTAGATAATCAATCGGGTCAGTTTTGAGCATGTGGAGCGCATCAATTTGCTCTGTCACCTGCATAGTGCCAATTTCAGCCGCAAAGGACGAACCAACCCGACCCGCAATCACGACGGCGGTCAAAACAGGGGCGAGTTCGCGAATGAGAGATAGTGCCAGTACACCACCCACGGTCGATCCAGCACCAAAGGCAATAAACTCACGAGCCACCTGAATCGTAAACACCATGCCGACAAAGCCAGCCGTCACCAAAGCAATCAGCAGCGATTCTGGGCCAACAGCGGCCATTTGATCGAGCGTGTTGCGTCGATGAATTTTACCGCCTATTAAATGGATGACAACTTGTCCTGCCAGTAACACGGCTGCCAGTAACCGATGAAACCACAGCCCTAGACTCGACTGCCGGATGACTTCTTTTAGCTGCATAGTTCTCTTAGCGATAGTGGTATTCAAGGCATGTTTGGGATGGTGCGGGCAACACCGCGCCATCCCAAACATGCCTTTTTGAAGACTACTCTCTTAGCACTTCTCTGGAATTAATTGAGGTCGAAGCTCCGTTGAGTATACGTCTCAATGCTGCCTGATCAGAGCGTTTTAGATCTAGGCCATTATGAATGAAATCTACCCACACGCTACAGAACGTAAAGCGGCAAATTCATCGACTTCTGTCGATATCTCTCGTTTTTTTAGGAAAATTTAATCTTTGTGACGGATGAACAACGCAGATAGGAAATTACTCCTATGCTGAGTAGAGAAGTCTTGCCACTCATGTTTGTTTCATGCTCGTTCGAGTGCTTGCTACAGAGTGCCTGTTACAGTCGCGATCGCGGCTTTTGACATCTTCTACAGACCTGTCATCTTATGACTGCTTCACATTTTATTCGATCTCTTTTTGTTTCCACTGTGCTGAGCTTCTTGATGCCAGTCATTAGCGTCGCCAGTATATTTGCCTTAGCATTTGGGATTCGCTATATTCCCGATCTGGACATGATTAGCCAGATCGGCGTACAGCAAATCTATGATTTCCTCTCCGTATTTGGCAGCGGCAATCCACTCCACGGCGTAGTAGTCATTGGCATCACCTTTGGTCTAGTCGGAGGGCTTTTCGATACATTTGCCCTCTATCGACACCAGCGCTTCAAAGGATTCGATCCTTGAAAACATGCAAAATCCCTCAAACAGGCCCTACGGTTGACGTACGCGTCAGCCATAGGGCCTTTTGCCTTTCAACTCCAAAAAGCCATCGCGCCAGCTAAATCACTCACAATACCAAAGCCTAATCCCCTCCTCCTTACCCATCCACCCTCCCACCCATCTACCCACCACAACAGTTCCACAATTCCTTGTGTTACAAGTCCGCAGTTTTCCTCGGACGTTCAGAGGAAAAGTGACTATCCTGAAGATTGGCGTTTATTTGTCTGTAACGATTCATGCGTCCTGATTGCTATGGGAATCGTCGGGTTGATGTATCCCGATCAACACCTCTCTTCTTCAATAGTTGCTCTTTCGTTCAAACTCAATTACGAAATGTGCGATCGACTCTATCGTCTCGTCAAGAATCGCAACTCCTCTCTTCAGTCCAACGAACAACTTCACAACAAAGCTGGCAGCGGTTGATCAGTGCTCTCCTGATCGCTCTACTGGTTTGGGTGAGTACTCCTACAGCCGCTTTTGCCCAAGACGCAGAATCACCAAGTACACGTACTGCCTCCCAGTCCATCCAACCCTACTTAGATCGAGTAGCAGAAGCCGTTACCGAATTCACGCTTGAGAATGGCCTCAAGTTTATTGTGCTTGAGCGACATCAAGCGCCCGTCATCTCGTTTATGACCTATGCCGATGTCGGAGCTGCTAATGAAGAAGACGGTAAAACTGGCGTCGCACACTACTTAGAGCATTTAGCGTTCAAGGGCACGACCGAAATCGGCACAAGAAACTATGCTGACGAAGCACCACTGCTCGACGAAATGGATGTGGTTTTCAGCCAGCTCAAGGCCGCTCAAGCTGAAGGAGATGAAGCCGCTGTTGAGGCACTGCAAGCAGAGTTAGCATCGCTACAGGAAGAAGCCGCTCAGTACGTCAAGCAAAATGAATTCGGCCAAATCGTTGAGCAGGCTGGAGGAGTGGGTTTGAACGCTACCACTGGAGCTGATGCAACTCGCTATTTCTATAGCTTTCCCTCTAACAAGCTAGAGCTGTGGATGTCGATTGAGTCCGATCGCTTTTCTAAGCCAGTTTTCCGGGAATTCTTTACCGAGAAAGAAGTGATTCTCGAAGAGCGGCGGATGCGGGTGGATAACTCCCCTATCGGTCGCATGATTGAACAATTTCTCGAAGTTGCATTCACCGAACATCCCTACCGTCGGCCTGTAATTGGCTATGAGGCCGATTTGTATGGCGCAACGCGCGACGATATTCAAACCTTTTTTGATCGGTATTACGTTCCCAACAACTTAGTCATTGCGATTGTTGGAGATGTCGATCCGGCTGACGTGCAAGAATTAGCCACTGCTTACTTCGGACGACTCGAAGCCAAGCCTGCTCCGACTGAGCTGGTGATTAATGAACCGATTCAAACGGAAGAGCGTGAGTTTACCCTCGAACTAGACTCTGAGCCTTGGTATTTGGAGGGCTATCACCGTCCTGCTGTCACCGATCCAGACAATGCCGTGTATTCGATTATTGACGGCATTTTGACCGGGGGACGCACAGCTCGGCTTTATAAATCACTGGTTGAAGGTCAGCAGATCGCCCTTGATATTGGCAGCAGCACGGGCTTTCCTGGCGATAAGTTTCCCAATATGATGCTACTTTATGCGCTGACGGCTCCAGGTCATACAGTGGATGAAATTGCCGCTGCAATGGATGAGGAATTGACCCGGCTCAAGACAGAACCCGTTGCAGATCAGGATCTAGATCGTGTAAAAACGCAAACTCGGGCTGGTCTGCTGCGGACGCTGTCATCCAATCAGGGAATGGCCAGTCTTTTAGCTGAGTTTGAAGTGAAAACTGGCAGTTGGCGGAATGTTTTTGAGGAATTAGCGGCCATTGAAGCCGTAACAGCCGATGATGTTCTGCGGGTTGCCCAATCAACATTCGTACCTGAGAACCGAACCGTTGGTCGATTGCTGTCTAAGTCAGATGCAGCAGAATAGGAGGCCAGCCGTGAACCGAGTCAAGTCAACAGTAATTCAACCCAAGCAATTAGCGCCAATAATGCAACGCAAACGATTAGGAGGCTCAAGCTTCATGGGATGGTTTGGTTTCGGTCGGTCGTGGGGGCATCGAGCCGTGCGGTTTCTCACGCTGGCGCTGGTCACCTGCGGTATCCTGCTAGCCGTTGGTTCCTACTCTCCAGCCGCTGCCGTTACGCCTAAGTTTTATGCCGATTTAGAATTTCCGCCACTGCCTGAGATTCAAATTCCTGAATATGAGCGATTTGAACTGGATAACGGTATGGTGGTTTATCTGATGGAGGATCACGAGCTACCACTGGTGAGTGGCAGTGTTACCTTCCGCAGTGGCGATCGCTGGGAGCCTGCTAATGAGGTTGGTCTAGCCAGCGTGGTGGGGGAAGTGATGCGAACGGGTGGCACCGAAAATCATTCATCTGATGAGCTGAATCAACTGCTGGAACAGCGGGCCGCTTCGGTGGAAACGGGCATCAATGGTACCGCAGGCAGCGCTAGCTTCAGCGCTCTCAGTGAAGATTTGAATGAAGTCTTCGATTTGTTTGTAGAAGTTCTGCGGCAACCAGCCTTTGAACCTGACAAAGTTGCCCTATCCCTCAATCAGTACCGAGGCAGCATTGCGCGTCGCAATGACGATCCGGACGATATTGCCAGTCGTGAGTTTTATAAGCTGATCTATGGTGAGAACAGTCCCTATGCCCGCACAGCAGAGTATGAAACGCTCAACAACATCAGTCGTGAAGATGTGACTGGGTTCTATAACCGCTATGTGCAGCCGGATCAAATGATTCTAGGTATTGTGGGTGATATTGATCCCGTTGCGGTTAAGGATTTGATTAAGGTAAGGCTGGGGGATTGGCAACCGACCAATGATGCACCACTGCCGGAGGTTCCCGATGCAAGTCAGGCGAAAAAAGGCGGTGTCTTCTTTGTCGATCAGCCCCAATTGACGCAAAGCTCTATTCAAATGGGACATCTCGGTGGCCGATTTGATAGTCCTGATTATGCGGCTATGTCTGTTCTGAATGGGGTGCTAAATGGATTTGGTGGACGGTTGTTTAATGAGTTGCGATCGCGCCAAGGTCTAGCTTATTCCGTTTATGGTGTTTGGTCAGCTCGCTATGATTATCCCGGTGTGTTTGTGGGTGGGGGCCAAACGCGATCGGAGGCAACGGTACCGTTTATCCAGGCCATGATGAGGGAGATTGAGCGGGTGCGGACAACCCCCGTTTCAGCCGAAGAACTGCAATATGCAAAGGATTCGGTTCTTAACAGCTTTGTCTTTAACTTTCAGGATCCTGGCCAAACGCTGTCCCGCCTGATCCGCTATGAGTACTATGGCTACCCGTCGGACTTTGTCTTTCAGTATCAGCGAGAGGTTGAAGAGACAACAGTAGAAGATGTTCTTCAGGCGGCACAAACCTATCTCAATCCTGATGACATTGTCACTTTAGTGGTGGGTAATTCAGCCCAAATTCAGCCTGCTCTGAACACGCTGACGCCGGATGGAACAGTGTCAATCATTGATGTTTCGATTCCAGAACCTGTTGGTGCCCCTAACTCGTAATTAGTATGTCGCTTGTGCAGCACTAGCCGTATTCTGTCCTCAGCCCCCAGTCCCTACCAAGTCTGGTTAAAACCCACATAGTGGTTTTAGATAAGCAGTCTGTCAACTTTGTTTTAATGGGTTTTGGTGGTTGGTTTTTCGCGCGGAGCGTGGCACCCCCCCCCACAACACCTCACTTCCCAAAGAGTAAATAGGTCT
>CBKWJC010000113.1:0-19872 GCA_966674685.1 uncultured bacterium | reverse complement strand
ATCCACCCATCCGCCCATCCACCTATCCACCCAACTATGATTTCAACAATTTCTTCCCAAACACCTACTATTCAAACTCCTCCGTTCGATGAGACGGCGATTCAGCCGCAACTGGGCTTGGTCTGCATTACTACGTCTCCCGACGTGCGGTTCAAAACTCTGACTCGCAAGCGGCTGTTGGCGATGAGTCTGGCGCAGCAGGTGGAGGCGCTGACGGTGCTATATGACGAGAATCTGAGGCGACTGCGAGGGGCGGTTGAATTTTGCGATCGCAACCAAATTCATCTGTATCGGATGATTTCCAATCTGTTTCCGTTTGCCGATACGGAAGTCGGTCAGCCTGTGCTAGCAGCGCGACAGGATCAACTACGGCAGATTGGTGATCAGGCGCTGGCGCTGGGGATTCGGCTAGTGCTGCATCCCGATCAATTTGTGGTGCTGAATTCCGATAAGCCGGATGTGATTCAGAATAGCGTCAAAATTTTGAGTACTCACGCACAGGTGTTTGACCTAATGGGACTGCCGCAGACGGCTTGGGCTGCGATTAACATCCACGGCGGCAAGGGCGATCGGGCGGAGCGGCTGATTGCGTCGATTCAAGATTTGCCAGACTCGGTTCGTTCCCGACTGACGCTGGAAAATGACGAATATACCTACAGCGCAACTGCGATCGCAGAAATTTGTCAAGCAGCGGGAGTGTCGATGGTGTTCGATGCCCATCATCATCTGGTGCATGAGCAGCTTGCTAGCTACGACGATGCCAGTGTGGAACAGGCTTTGGCGTTAGCGCGTAGCACCTGGCCTGATCCGAACTGGCAACTGGTGCATATTTCCAATGGACGTGATTCACTGCATGATCCGCGTCACAGTGACCTGATTTGGGACATGCCGCAGTCGTTTCAGTTTGCGCCTTGGATTGAGGTGGAAGCGAAGCAAAAGGAGTTGGCAATCGAACATTTACGACAAAATTGGTTGCCAGTTCAGGAATTAATTTGAGGGACGTAGATTTATAGTGGTTCTAGATAAGAACGAGAGAGGAGAGTGCCTCAGGATGAGGCACTCTCCTCTCTCGTTCTCTCATTCTTAACTGGAATGACTATAACAAATCGGTAAACTGTAGGGGCGGGTTTAGTAAACCAATCTGCACCGTGTCATAAATTTAACGGCTAAACCCGCCCCTACCAAACCATTACATTAGCGATCGCGGGGTGAAATTGGTGTACCGCAGGGATAGCGGGGCACGTCTCCCTTAGTTGCTCCAGAGGCTGAACCGACTAAATCTTTAGCTGGCTCAGTCGATGAATCGGCTAGTTCTGACAGTTGCTTCTGCTGCTGGTAATCCTGCATCAGCCGCTGCACAAGCTCCTCTCGGCGATCGTATAGGCGCTTCAGCGGACGAGCAGGGGTTTGATTCATCGTGTAAGCCGTGATCAGCGGCAGCGCAATCGTGCTGTCGGTGTAGCAGACAATCGTACTGGGGAGTTCATTGGGATCAACCTTGCCCCAGCTCACGGCTTCGCTGGGGGTTGCACCAGATAGACCCCCCGTATCGGGACGAGCATCGGTAATTTGCACAAAGTAATCATGGCCCCGCTCTTCCAAACCCAGCACCTCATGGATTTGGGGCTGCGTTTGCAGCAGGAAGTTCTTGGGACTGCCGCCACCGAGGATCAGAGCCGCGCTCTTACCTGTAACGTCCTCAATGCCGGACTCCCGTGCGCCATATACAATGGCAGCGGTTTCATTCACGTCCAAGGATGGATCAATTACCAATTTGGAACCATCCAGTGCGATCGCAGCGACATTCATGCCAATGGAACTATCGCCAGGCGACGAAGTGTAGACGGGTACACCGCACTCGTAAGCCGTGGCTAGCAGACTAGAATGCTGAATTCCCAACTGCTGCTCCACTTCCCAAATGCACTTGCCCAGCAGGTGATGAAATTCCGCCGTGCTCATGCGCCGCTGGAACGGTTCGGCCCAGAGGATCTTACGCAGAAAGGCATCGGTTTCCAGCAGAACGTCGTAGCCAAACACGATGTCGTAAATCCGCACCCGGCCCTCTTTACGCAGTTTCGTGTCGTCTACCAGAGGATGGCTGGCATACAGATCCAGACCCAGCGCATAGTGGATATCGTGGTACAGATTGGCTCCAGTGCTGATGATGTAGTCAACAAAACCTTGACGCATCAGCGGCGCGATCGCAGATGTACCAAAACCAGCCGGCGTCATCGCACCAGATAGGCTCATACCAACGGTCACGCCCGCTTGAAACACCTCTTGGCTAAGCAGTTGGCACACTTCCCGCAGCCGCGCGGAGTTATAGGCTGTAAAATACTGATTCACCAAATCCACCACACTGATTTCAGAGGGCATGGGGTTGGGCGCAATCTTTTTGCTGAGTAAATTCTTCATCGGGTCGATCCTTTCGAACTGAATGACAAATGGCGTGCAGACGGCAAAAGCATGACGCAGAAGCGGTAGCGTAATAACTGAACCCGCAGGGCCAAATTAAATGTGCGATCGCGCATTCACCCAGCATCCTGACTAAACCCTTCAATCCCCAGACAGCATCCCATTTGGCCTGTTCCGCTATCCGGAGTTCGTGCCAAGTCGGAGGGATCTCAACGTGTCATGAAAACTCGTCTCAGCATGCGCGAAATGCCCATTCAAGGCTGGTTTCATTCGCTGAGAGCAACTAGAGTTCCACAAACTGGTGTCAATCTAGGTTGAGGGAATCAGCAGAGTTTTGCAGTCAATTACCCAGCAGCACTCCACAGCACTGCCTACCGATTCAGGTCAGACTAAAAACTAAGCAAACTGATCAATCCTGAAGTCATCCGTGTCATGAATAGAAGTGACTCGACGCTACGGAATCATGCAAGTATAGCGCCACTGAACGAGTCTGGATGATTCGTCGTGGACTGATCAGCTCATACTGGGAGCTTCGCATCGGTCAAGCCAGGATAGACCCGGATTGCTTTCCCGCTTGCGCTTCAATTTGACATCCAGATACCACAGGGGTCGCCAAGGGTATCCAACAAGTGCAGGAAATTCCAATGTCTTTCAACCTTTCTCAAAGTGAGCTTGAAAATTACTTCAAGCAGCAGACCATACTATCTTAATCTGTCAAACCCCAAAATTATGTAAGTCCCTGGTGACAATTTTTCACGTTTTGACCACATCTTGCACGTTGCCGATTAAGAAAAGCCCAGCAAGACCAGGTTGCCGTCGTCCTGTGCCAGTAACCTAACCTCTGTGTTGTTGACAAGATGGCAATCCATCCACGCCACTCCTCCTCCAAAGACCCCCTTTAGATGGATGGAAGTTTAGGACAACATGAATTTAACTCGCCCAAGGTAGCTCAAAGTCAAAGATCCGGTGAAGTAAAGGCGGCGTCTAGTTGATGTTTATCTTTTCAGTGAGGCAACATTAACGTAGGTTTACAAAAGGAAGTACAGTGGCACAGGAGCGATTTGAACGCTCTCGGCCCGTCATTACATAAGAGGATGTGATTTATGAGTCAAGAACATCGTGGCGTAACGATTTGGTTCACTGGTCTTAGCGGTGCAGGCAAAAGCACAATTACCGAGGCGCTGGCTGAAGAGTTGCGATCGCGTAGTTGCAAACTAGAGGTTTTAGACGGCGACATTGTCCGCACTAACCTCACCAAGGGCTTGGGATTCAGCAAAGAAGACCGAGACGAGAACATCCGCCGCATTGGCTTTGTTTCGCATCTACTCACTCGTAACGGCGTGATTGTCCTAGTTTCTGCAATTTCACCTTACCGAGCTATCCGTGAAGAAGTACGGGCACGGGTTGGGGACTTTATCGAGGTTTACGTCAGTGCCCCCCTAGAGGTTTGTGAGGAGCGCGACGTTAAGGGGCTTTACAAGCGGGCACGAGCTGGCGAAATCAAGCAGTTCACGGGTATCGACGACCCCTACGAGCCACCCACCAACCCAGAGGTTAATTGCAGAACCCACGAAGAAACCTTGGAAGAAAGCGTTGGAAAAGTGCTCTCAAAACTAGAAGAGATGGGCTACCTCCCAGCTCTGTCCAAAGTCTAGTCATAAAGCAGTCACAGAATCAGTCACAGATTTAAAACTCAACCCAAAGCGAAAGGCGAGAACTGAGTTCTCGCCTTTCGCTTTGGGTTGAGTTTTGAGATGAATCACCATCAGCTTGCTGTTTGAGCTTCTTCTGCAACTGCTTTTGCCGCTTAATCAACTGGCGCTGTCGTGCTGAACCGCCCCGGCCTTTGTGATTGCGCCCTTCTCGACGAGGTGACTCCCACCGCTTTAGGTATGCCATAGCTGGTTTCTAACCTCACTTCAAATTTGCTGTGTATTCTACCTAAATTCTAGATACAAGGCAGACCAGCCTGATTACGGTCAACATGCGGTATTACCGACTGGCTACTCAATCCACCGGATACCTGTTCAGATTAAATGTTAGCCGCAAACAGCTTGCCCCGTAGCCCAGTAGCACAGCTTTTCTACCTCTTCCTCTAGAAGGATTTGTTAACGCTATTCCATAAATTCAATCGATGGGTTGAGGCAATTGAGCAAATCAAATTCACTGAATTTATAAAAATAAATGAATGCGTCAATTAAGGTTGAATTGACGGTTGCTGGAGGCGTTTTCTCAACAGCGAAATCATCTGCCGAAAGACGTAAACTACGATACAAAAATATTTATTGCAATTTTGGCTCATTTGCTTTGAACAGGCTAATCGCTTTATGAAGCGTCATGGATTTTCTAGAGGTATATCTGCCCTGTAAGCTAGATCTGAAAAGGACTATAGCAATTTTGATCTGTTGGTCAAATGAAATGAAAAACTTATAATTTTCTATCAAAAATAAACTGTAATCATGGCTACATTACACATTTTGTAATGCCTGGCTCAGCATTATCCCTGAAGCAACTTTACATTTAGTAAGGGGGGAGTTCCCTATTGATCCGGGTATTTATCAGGTTGTGGTTTAAGGGTAGGTTTGAGACCGTATATAAAGAACGTAAATGACGCGAAGAAAAATTTAGAACTCAAGTCTGACTTGCTCTCTCAACCTCAATCAGCGACTGGTTAAGTAATAAACTTATCGACCTTCAACTCAACTAAGCAACAGTATCAGGTTGAAATAATAAAAGATGACGACATGTCCATGCTGCTCTCACTCCCTTCTTCGCCATGCGCGAGGTGCTGATGTTTACTGGTTTTGCTCTCACTGCTGGCAGGAAATGCCAGATCTACCCAGCGATCTCAGTCATCGTCGGAGTCGCGGTTTACAGGTGGCAAGCTTAGAGCGCTTAATTCGTAGTGATTTTAATGCGACTGCACTGCGCTAGGTTTGGCTCATTGATATAAACAACCCATATCAAGTCAATTTCAAGATACGACCTCAAAAAGAAGGGCAGTTTGCCCTTCTTTTTCTATTTTGAGCTTTGGTCATAGTTGCCATTTTGCGGCTGTAGCTGTTAGTTAACTCAGTAAGCAGTTTGGTCAACGCTGTATAGCAGCAGTTCATGACCGCCGTAGTACTGCCGCGTCAGACCCATCCGCTGCATCCCAAGCCGCTCCATGACGGCGATGGAGCGAAGATTGTTGGGTTTAGTAACGGCATAGAGCACGGGTAGATGTAACTGCTGAAGTCCATAGTCCATTAGGCAGCGAGCTGATTCGGTGGCAAATCCGTGTCCCCAGCTTTGGCGGCGAAAGTGCCAGCCGATTTCGTAGTCTTCTGTTGGTTCGTGCTCTGCATCTGGCAGTGGGATTAAGAATAGGTTGCCGATAATATCTTGAGATGTTTTTTCAACGACTGCCCAACAGCCGAGGTTGCGATCGCGTTCATGAAAACGTTCCACATAGCGCTGTAACCGACCTTTCACATCGGCAACCGTTTCTGCTACCGTGCGGTTGCTCAACCACTGCGTTACTTCAGCATCGCTATAAATGGCAAATGCCTGATGGGCATCTTGTTCAGGTTGCCAAGCGCGAATGATTAGGCGTTCGGTTTCAAGAAACGGCTGCGTGGTTAACATTGAGCCTCCTAGTGGGTTGTCCCTGCGGACAGGAAACGTGCGATCGCGTTTTCTTTGCTTCCATTATGGACAGCACTGGTAAAAGTTACGGGAACGTGTCCAATCTAAAGTGCGGCGGCAACATGCCTTTTGCAGGGGTTAATATCTTACGAAATGCAAATAGAACGCTCGTATTAGAGACAGCAACTGAGTTACGATAGGCCAAAGCGATCAAATGTATTGAGCTAGGTTAGGCATTCTCGATGGATTTAGAAAAGCCGCTGGGTTCTGTCATCCAAGGATCTCTTAGCCAAGGTCTAGAGGTACGTCTACATGCTGATGTTTCGGTGGAAGAGATGCGTGTCGGCAAGTTTTTGGTAGTGCAGGGAATGCGATCGCGCTTTTTCTGCATGCTCACTGACGTCACCTTGGGCACTTCTAGTCAGCGCATCATTGCCAACCCGCCCGATCCAGGCAATTTGTTTTTACAGGAAGTCCTGGCTGGCTCTGGCACCTACGGCACCATTGCGCTGTCACCGATGCTGATGTTTACACCGAAGGAGCCGCACCAGCGGGATAGACCACGGGATACCTCTAAGTCCCATTCGACCCAAGCTCAGGCCGGATCGTATCAGGCTCAGAGTAGCGAACCTGTAGAGCTGCTGCCCGTCAAGACTATTCCAAGTCATTTTAGTCAGGTCTATGATGCCTCCGAGCGAGATTTCCGCGTGGTGTTTGGCTGGGAAGACGACCCCCATCGGCGCAATTTCTCCATTGGCAAACCGATTGATATGGACGTGCCCATTTGTATTGACCTCGATCGGTTTGTGGAGCGCAGCAACGGCATTTTTGGCAAGTCGGGTACAGGTAAGTCGTTTCTGACTCGCCTGCTGCTGTCTGGCGTGATTCGCAAGCAGGCGGCGGTCAATCTGATTTTCGATATGCACTCGGAATATGGCTGGGAAGCCGCCAGCGAGGGCAAACAGTTCAGCACAGTCAAAGGACTACGCCAGCTCTTTCCTGGACAGGTGCAAATTTTTACCCTTGATCCCGAATCGACCAAGCGACGGGGCGTGCGGGATGCTCAGGAACTCTATATCAGCTATGACCAGATTGATGTAGAAGATCTGATGCTGGTGCGGGGAGAACTCAATCTGTCTGAGGCCAGCTTGGAAAACGCGATTATCCTGCGGAATGAATTTGGCAAATCCTGGATTTCGCGGTTGCTCACCCTCAATAACGAGGAAATTCAAGAATTCTGTGAAACCAAAATGGGCAGCAAGTCATCAATCATGGCGCTACAGCGGAAGCTGACCCGCCTTGATGATTTGAAATATACCCGCAATACCTGCCCCCACAATTACATCAGTCAGATCCTAGAGGCTATCGATGCTGGCAAGCACGTCGTGGTTGAATTTGGCTCCCAGTCCAACATGTTGTCCTACATGCTGGCAACCAACGTAATTGCGCGGCGGATTCACGCCAGCTATGTGCGTAAAGCTGAAAAGTTTTTGCAAACCAAAAATATTTGCGATCGCCCCCGCCAGTTGATGATCACAATCGAAGAAGCCCACCGCTTTCTCGATCCGGCCACCGCGCGGCAAACAATTTTCGGTACCATTGCCCGCGAAATGCGGAAGTACTTTGTCACCCTGCTCGTTGTCGATCAGCGTCCTTCGGGCATTGATAATGAGGTGATGTCCCAGGTTGGTACTCGAATCACGGCGCTGCTGAACGATGAGAAGGACATTGACGCTATTTTTACCGGGGTCGCAGGTAGTCAAAGTTTGCGATCGGTACTGGCCAAGCTAGATTCCAAGCAGCAAGCGCTAATCCTAGGCCATGCAGTACCCATGCCTGTGGTGGTGCGGACACGTCCCTATGATGAAAGTTTCTACGCTGAAATTGGCGACACAGCCTGGGAAGAAATGCCAACCGCTGCCGTCTTCAAAGCGGCAGAATCAGCCAAAGCAGATTTGGGCTTCTAGAAAATACGCTAAACCTCTACTGTCCGACCGTTGTAGAGGCTCATGCTCTTTTCGACGCCTTGTTTGAGACTCAGCTCAATGCTGTCCTGGGCCAGGTAGAGAACTTCGGCTAAAATTGGCTGCTCAGCCTTCGAAAATTGGCCTAGCACATGTCCAACTGCATCATTGGTGACCGTATTCTCGTCTTTCGGTGAGCCAATGCCGACCCGCAACCGAGGAAATTCCTGCGTCCCCACATGGGAAATAATCGACTTCATCCCATTGTGTCCTCCGGCTGAACCTGAAAGACGCAGCCGAATTCGACCCAGCGGCAAATCCATTTCATCGTAGACCACCAGGATTTTGGCAGGTGAAACCTTAAACCAGTCCAACACGGCTCGAACCGACTGCCCAGAACGATTCATATACGTGGTGGGCTTCAGCAACCGAACTTTGCTGCGCTGACTACCAACCGTAGTTTCGCCGTACCAGCCCTGAAACTTACGATTTTCTGACAGGTCTACCTGCCACCGTTTCGCCAAGGCATCAATTACCTGAAAGCCAACGTTGTGACGAGTGTTGTCATACTTGGCTCCTGGATTGCCCAAACCCACAATCAGTTCAGGAATGACTAAAGCCTCAGTTGCATCACCCGTAGATTGGAACTCTGGTTGAGCAGACACATTCATCTCTTTTACTTAAAATCGCTTACTAATTACTCATCTTGTCTTGGTAATCTTGCACCCAGTCTCCTTGGGCCGCTAATTTGAGCCGTCGTTGAAAAGGCACGCATTGCGTGCCTTTTCAACCGGATGACTGTGGGATTTCACCGTCCTTGCGTTTGTTAGGTTGAAGCATAGACCTTAACAGCAGCAAGGGGCATATTGAAGTTCCTTCGTAGTGCATGTGTTAGGAGGGACATTGCCATCTTTGCCACGTTTTAGAAGGCACAATGACTAACGCACTGCTGAGATTTTTAGGTTGAGAGTTGTAGTCTGATAGATACCCTAAGTGTTCGATGAATCGGGTGTTGTGGCAGCAACTTCTTCTGTTGGATCTGTTTGAGATTCAGGTGTAACCGTTTCAGCATCATGCTCTGCTTCTTTATCTGCCGCCTTGACTGAGGGTGCAGCATCAGACTGTAAAGCTTTGCGCTGTGGCGGTTCAATCGTGGCGTTCATCTGTACGCTTTTTTCAAGCTCTTGTGCTTCTCGCTTGAATTCATTCTCAAATTCCTTGGATGCATCCTGAAACCCACGAATGGCTTTACCCAAACTGCGACCAATTTCAGGCAGCTTTTTGGGGCCAAAAACCAGTAGGGCAACGATGAAAATCAGCGCCATTTCTGGCAGACCGATGCCAAAGATATTCACGCTGTGTCCTCCTAATCTACTGATGTTTTTGATGTCTCTAATGGCTGCATATAAATAAATGCATCTCTAAAAAAACCGAAGACGGTGCCCCGGAGAGGATCTCCTCCGGTTTTTTAGATGCGTTTATTGACGCCATCTACTTATGACCATGTTAGAGCTTTTACAACTGACATCCTAGGACATCCTACAAAAAGTCTCCCCGCACGGCTTACCGCAGGGGGAGACAGGCAATCCGTTGCTAAGATTAGCCCCTCCAATCGAGGTTGAAGGATTCTAGGATTAGTGATGAATTGTAGATTTGCAAAATGATGAGTAAGAAGACGAAGAAAAGCAGCATGAACACAGCCATTAACGGTGTTGTGCCCCAACCAGGGGAAACTTTACCGTATTCGGAGTTCAAAGGCTTGAGCAAATCTCCCAACCGAGTCCGTTGTGCCATAGCTATCCTGTACTGAAATCTATTTTAATGATCCGTAATATTATAGGAGAAGGTCACTTATCTTTCTCATTTAACCTATGGAACCTGCAACAGTTCTTAGTATTTCAATCGCAGCCATTCTGATCGTTATCACTGGAATTGGCGTCTATACGGCATTTGGCCCACCAGCTAAGCAGCTCAGCGATCCGTTCGAGGATCATGAAGATTAAAATCTGGTC
This sequence comes from uncultured bacterium, assembly GCA_966674685.1. Taxonomy (GTDB): domain Bacteria; phylum Cyanobacteriota; class Cyanobacteriia; order Phormidesmidales; family Phormidesmidaceae; genus Thainema. The sequence continues at coordinate 9,854 of CBKWJC010000113.1, read as the reverse complement.
ATTTTGTTTGGCATTTATACGCCTGTTAAAGGGCGAAATGTCGCTAAGATAGTTCATTGTGACAATCTAGATTGCTGCGAGCAGACAGTTTAACCTATTTGGGAAAGCTGTCGAGTTTGTTGTGATAAAATTGTGAATTCAGAAGAAGCTGAAATATCTGTCGCTTCACTTGGCAAATTTTTAAGGAGTAGTCTGATTCAGGATGATTAAGTTACGGCTCAAGCGATACGGCAAAAAGCGGGAAGTTAGCTACCGCATTGTGGCAATGAATAGCAGCGATCGCCGCGACGGTCGCCCCCTAGAAGAACTGGGCTTCTACAATCCCAGAACCGATGAAACACGCTTGGATGTGCCTGCAATTGTGCGCCGTCTAAAGCAGGGTGCCCAGCCCACCGATACAGTCCGTAGCATTCTTGAGAAAGCTAGTGTCTTCGAACAGCTCAAAGCCTGAATCGGCTGAAAATTCAGTTGTTGTGGCTTCTTCGCCCGTTGATTTCACGGCTTTGACTCGCTTTTTGCTGGAGCCTCTCGTCGAATCGTCTAACTCTTTGAAGATCGACTGTGAGACTTCAGCAACCCGAGCCAGGGTTTTGATTCGAGTGGCATTTGATGGCGAAGATAAGGGGCGTGTGTTTGGTCGGGGTGGGCGCAATATCCAGGCTGTGAGAACGGTTCTGGGCGCGGTTGCTCAGCTATCGGGCTATTCCGCTCACTTAGATGTACACGGCAGTTCTTCCAGCAGTAGCGACGGTGACTCTAGAGAGCGATCGCACCGTAATTCGTCTGGTCATCGTTCGAAGCCTCGACCTGATTCGCGGCATCGATCTCGCCCCAAGCCCCGTGACAATTGAATTAGAATGAGTTCAAATGTTCGTGAACAAACTCAATGTCTTTCATGACAACCACTACGCTAGAACTGCCTAGTTTAGAAGCTGCGATCGCACTGGCTGGATATCAAGAAGAAAATCTCAAGCTCTTGTCTCATCAGACTGGCGCAACTGCCGTCATGAGGGGACAAGAGCTTTTGATATCTGGTACTGACAATCAGGTTGATTTATGCCGTCGGCTAGTGCAGTCGCTGGCGGAAATTTGGGGTCGAGGGCAGACGGTTAGCAGCCCCGATATTTTGACGGCAAAGCAGGCTCTAGACACCCAGCGGCAAGATGATTTACAGAATTTACAGCGGGATGTTATTGCTCGGACGCGACGCGGCGACACAATTCGGCCCAAAACCTTTCGTCAGCGCCGCTATGTGCAATCGATTCGCCGCTACGACATGACGTTTTGCATCGGCCCCGCCGGAACTGGCAAAACGTTTTTGGCCGCAATGGTGGCAGTGCAAGCGCTGATGGCTGGTGAATTTGAGCGGCTGATTTTGACGCGCCCAGCGGTAGAAGCAGGTGAACGGCTCGGCTTTTTGCCCGGTGACCTACAGCAAAAAATTAATCCCTACCTGCGGCCGCTCTATGATGCGCTCCATGAGCTAATTGATCCGGCCAAAATTCCCAGTCTGATGGAGCGGGGCGTGATTGAAGTTGCGCCGCTGGCCTATATGCGAGGCCGCACGTTGAATAACGCTTTCGTCATTCTGGATGAGGCACAGAATACGACTCCGGCTCAGATGAAAATGGTGCTGACGCGGCTGGGCTTCAAATCCAAGATGGTGGTAACGGGGGATGTCACCCAAACCGATTTACCGCTGAATCAACAGTCTGGATTGGCCGTAGCGCAACGCATTCTAGAACATGTGGAGGGGATTGCGTTTTGCCATCTGAACCAAGCCGATGTCGTGCGGCATCCGCTCGTTCAGAGAATTGTGGCGGCCTATGAGCGGCATGAGTCTTAGGCTTGTGAATGAAATACGTTGACATTGGGTAGGGGCGGGTTTAGTAGGTCCATCTGCACCGTGTCATAAATTTGACTGCGAAACCCGCCCTTACAGTTTGCGGATGGATTAAATCCACGCTCTCTAGTTAGTTTTAGCTGATGGTGTTGAGTCAATGCATGTCACTAGAGTGACTGTGATGATGTGGATTTAATTGAGTTGATTATCAAGAATTGCAAAGTTAGCCTTAGAAATGCTAATCTCCTTGGCTAAGTGGGTTTGCTTAATCGAGCCAATCCAACTGATGTCGCGTTGAAATCACTTATTCGCGCTTATGACGCTTATCAGTCCTGTGCCATTGCGATCGCAATCAACCGTGATTGCCCATCCGCGCAAACTGATTGCCTTGGGAGATAGTTTGATCTACGGCTATGGCGACCCGGAAGGCGGTGGCTGGGTTGAGCGGCTGCGCCGCTACTGGATGTTTGCCGAGAACCCCAGTGATCCGGGCGTGATCGTTTATAACCTGGGCGTTCGTGGCAATGGGGTGCAGCAGGTTGCCCAGCGATTAGAAACAGAATTTAGCTGTCGGGGCGAATTACGCAATCGGTTGCCGGACGGCATTTTGCTGGGCGTTGGACTGAATGATTCGGCTCGTGTCAGTCGGCCCAATGGTCGGGCAATGGTTGAGCTGGATGTTTTTGAGCAGGAGATGCATCGCTTACTAGAGCAGGCGCAGCAGTTTTGTCCGGTTTGGGTGGTGGGTATGCCGCCCGTGGATGAGCGCAAGATGCCCTACGCAGGTTGTCTTTACTATTCCCATCGCAATCAGTATCGCTACAAGGAAGCGACGCGTCAAATTTGCCGCCAGCTTCATATTCCCTACCTGGATATTTTTGATCACTGGCTGAGCCAGGGCGATGACTGGTGGCAATCGCGGCTGTGCGAGGATGGAATTCATCCAAATGTAGAGGGCTATCGGTCGCTGTTTGACACGGTGATGATGTGGAAGCCGCTGACTGAATTTGCTTTACCTACATCGTACTAGAACCAATATTCAAAAAAGAGTGCGCCGCAATGCGGCGCACTCTTTTTTGAATATTGGTTCTGAGGCTTACACCACGCGCTTTTCTAAGTACTGACCAATCATTTGCTGTTCGCCCGCACGGGAAATGATGGTTTGGCGGGTACGATACTGGCTACCCACAAGTTTGAGTTCTTCCTCAAACATCGAGCCGTCATACTCGGTGCGGAGACAGAGCGTTTCAGGGTTGTTGAAGTAGAACTGAGCCGTAATCGGCTTCAGCGTGGCAAAACCGCGATCGCGATAAAGCGTATCGCCTAAAGCGCCGAACAGGGTTGAACCCTTGGACTTTTTGCGCCCTGTGGCTGACTCATGACTTTGCCAACTGACCTTGGTGCCGCAGATCATGGCATTGAGGTCTTGCAATTCATGGAGTTTTGCTAAGTGCCGCAGTTCTGGACATCCCTGCTCTAAAAACTCCACCGTAATGTGGCTCACCATCTCCTTGGTTTCGCCATCGGGCAGGGTGTAGTAGCGGCGTTCAGAGCGCCAGTTTCCTGCTGACCGCTGGAAGAAGCTGACAATCAGCGGAGTTTCTGCAACTTGGGTGAATGGTACAGCTAAAGTCACGAGTGTTTGATCCTCACCACAACAACTTGCGGACAAGTATTCTCAACGGAATCAAGTCCTGTTAGTAAAATTGTTACCTTTCTTAACATGAGATTAGCACGGGATTAAACCTTTCAGCATCCACCCATCTGAAGTTAGTTGAGATGAACCTGAGCGATCGAGAACAGTCGAATTGAGCTAGATCTGAAGTCAGATCCTTCTGGCTTAGCGCTATTGCTCCTAGCCTACCCAAATTGAACCCCTGTTTCACATCCCCCACATGGGTGCTTCTGACAAGCTGAATGTCTATCCCTTGGTTGGCCTTGCAGTCAAGTTTGACCCTTTTGGCTTACTCATTGAGCCGGAGGATGAAGAGACGGTTGAGAGGCAACTTGAATTTGTAATGCACAGCGTTTCAGTTGCTCAAGCATGGCTGCTATTTTGCGATCGCGCTGGGCAAGCTGCCACGGTGGGCAACGTCGTTGGCGGGCACAGGTGTCACAAAGCATGGTCAATTCCTCACAACTCACACCGTTTGATGTTTCCCCGATGATATCGATGACGATTTAGATATAGCAGTAGTCACATTGGTAAGGACGTTGGACAGCTCTAAAAACGTTCGAACGTTCAAACGTTCGATTTCGCAAATGTCTCGACCAAAGTGGCGACGGCTATATCTGGAAGTGCCGTCGATATCCCAGGTGCTGAACATGCCGGAGTGCGAACTGAAAATGGCGGTTATCCTATCCGACCTTGGCTACCCCGCTACCGAACTTCAGTTGCGGCACGGGTTTCATGGGGTTGGATGTCGCAAACAACGTCGTAGAACGCCGTTTCTGGCTTGCCAGCAAACAGGGGATTCATCTTTTGCAACACAGCTTCGTGGGCATCGTCCTGATTTTCTGCCATATCTGATACGCTTTCCCACAAAATAATTGCAATACCGCGATCGGTGCCCGGTTCCTGTAGGAGATAAGCCCCTTGAAATCCGGCACCATAGCTGGAAACTGCTTCTGCATAAAGCTGCTTCGCTTCGTTAAATTTACCCGGCTTGAATTCACCCTTAGCAACGTAAGCGGTTTTAATCCGTAGGAAATCTTGAAAGTCGCTCATCGTATCCTCGTTGAATCATGTACTAGTGCGATCGCACATTCAGTTCAGCCAAATTGACCCAAGTTGCGATCGCTAGCTCCATTCTCAGCTTGCGGTCTGTAATGCTTGCGGATTGAAGGATTCTCTTAAGCAACTTGTAACAGTTTGATCCAACAGTGGGAGATTTTGGATTTTGGATTTTGGATTTTGGATTGTCATGAAATTTGCCTTGTTTTTTACGCCTTACTCCTCACTCCTCACTCCTCACTCCTCTCGCCTCACCTTACCCCAGCGACCGCCACCGGAATCTGCACAGTAAACTCAGCCCCTTCATTCGGTTGAGAGCAGCAGATCAACGATCCACCGTGTTTGTCCACCACAATTTGATAGCTAACGGCCAAACCTAGTCCCGTTCCCTGGCCCACAGGTTTAGTCGTAAAAAATGGGTCAAAGATGCGCGTTTGCAGATCCTTAGCAATCCCTGGACCGTTGTCGCGAATCGAAATTTGCACCTGATGATCGGGTAGCAGTCGCGTTTGAATTTTGATGCAGGGGTCTTCCAACTGGGGACAACTGCGTAACGCATCAATTGCATTGTTGAGCAGATTCATAAACACCTGATTGAGCTGCCCTGGATAGCATTCTACGAGAGGCAGTTCGTCATACTGGGTGATGACGCGGATGGATCTGCGATCGCGTTTGGCCTTGAGTCGGCTTTTCAGCACCATCAGCGTATTGTCCAGTCCATCGTGGAGATTGACGGCTTTCAAATCGGCCTCATCCAGCCGCGAAAAGTTGCGGAGTGACACCACAATCTGTCGAATTCGATCGGAGCCAACTCGCATAGATGCCATCAATCGGGGTAAATCTTCGCCGATAAACTCCACATCAACCTTGTCGATCTGCCGCTGTAGGTTGGCGCTGGGATAAGGATATTCAGCTTGATACGCCTGCATGAGCCGCAGTAAATCGTCGGCATAATCGGTGGCATGAATGATATTGCCGTAGATGAAGTTGATCGGATTGTTGATTTCATGGGCAATTCCGGCGACCAACTGCCCCAAGCTCGACATTTTTTCACTGTGAATCAGTTGAGCTTGAGCCTGCTGTAGATCTATCAAGGCTTGTTCAAGCTGCTGCGATTTTTCCTGTGCTTCCGCTTCGCTGCGTTCTAGAGCCAACTGCGTTTGCTGCCGCTCATAAATTTCCTGCTCTAGTCCAGCCGTAATTAGCTTTGACTGCTGATGGGTCAGCGAATAGTCCAGCACCAGCCCCATGAGAGGAACAAGGTAAGCCACGATTTTCAAAAAATGGGCGATATTGAAGGCATTGTCAAATAGCGTGGATGACCCAAATGCCATATACATCTGCGTGGCGACGTTGGGGATCGCGCTGATCATCAGCGCATGGGAAAACAGGCTGGGATACTGCCGATAAAAGCGCGGATAAATAAATAGGCCACCCAGAGCAAACAACACTAGGGGAGCAATATCCCAAGGCCGAGTAATCCACGAGTTGGGGAATTGGGTAGTTGGTAAGTTTGCGCTGGTTGCACAGAAATAGATGATGCCGTATGCGATTCCCCCAAAGCCTAGGCAGGTAAGCAGGACAAACCTGAGACTGCGCTGCCAACGTTTCGGTTTGAAGATGAGAAAAATGCTGATTCCTGCCAGCGTCAGCAAAACGTTGGCCATCCGGCAGATGACCCAGGTGAATGGAATCAAATTTTGTGGATTAGAGACAGCCGTAATCAAGTGGTCTGCCGCTAGTGTATGAAATGCATCCATGAGGCCCGCATAGAGGAGCGCCACTCCAATCACAGGCGTTGTGGCATCGCGCTTAATGCTGAAGTGGGAAAAGGCCAACGTTGCCGTGAACAGAGCCGCGCAAAATGCGCTCCATTCCAAAATGGTGTGAATAAAGCTGCCCGAAAGCGTGTAGTGCAATTGCTCAATCACCTGATTGGGTGACTGCTCTAGCCATGACTGTATAGCTCCGTTCGACACGCTGGGCGAAGCTGAACCGAAATCAGCTCCGAGCTGGTTTAGGATAAAGGGCAGGAGACAGACTGCAACAACCGCTGCCGTTAGGAGTTTAGGTAATGTTGTGACTGAAGCTGTTAGCGTTGCAGCTTGTTCTAAAAACTGGCGAGACGTTGGCACTCGAAATGCGGGCATACCTTTAGATCTAATACAAGGTTTGATTCAAGGAACACAAGTTTGCGACGATGCGACGGTGCAATGGCGCGATCGCAATCTGGGATATTGAGATATCTACCCAAAGACAGATCCCATCCGTAGTATTCCCAGTCATTTGTTTTTGTTATGCCGAAACAGCAGAAATTTCCTCATCTCGTTGGTTCAAAGTGGACAGCCTGCCAAACCGTATTCGGTTGGCGACATTTTCAGGTGACCAATCGTAAAAACCAGGGGAAATGGGTATTTGCGGAACTCGTGGCCGCTTGTGATCCAGAGGTGCGCTTTTGGATTAATGCCAATTTGCTGAAGGATCGGCAACTGTGGCAGGCGGGCTGGCAGTCGTTGTCAGAACAAGAGCAGCTATCTGAAGTTGATAGCCCAACCTAAAGTCGTCATGTAGGTCAAGCGCAGCAACTAGACCAGTGAGTGACCCAACGTCGGTCGCAAGTTGGATGAAAACGGATTACACTTATTGTTAATTGTTAAGAAATATAAACAAAGAATAAGATGATTCTTAGTTCTTCATTTGCTGCTATCGACCAGAGTTAGTCATGTTTGATTCCAATTTACCTGAATCTTCAGAGCTACTGAAAAACGTGCTTGAACCGCTACTCGACGACTTTACCTACTGGTTTGGTCGGTCGCGATCGCTGTTGGAAAATGAGCAAATTGAGTTTCTATCCGATGAAGAACAAGCGGATTTGCTCAATCGCGTGCAGTCTGCAGCAGAGTCGGTGCGCGCAACGCAAACAATGGTTAAATTAATGGATAACCAAGCTGGCGTCGATACATCTGTTCTGCTGTCGTGGCATCATTTGGTGACAGAATGCTGGCAAGTGGCTATGCGCCATCGAGCCAATCGGCGAATTGAGGAGTAGGATGTCTAGGATCTCGGAGAGAAATCTGAGAAAATAGAAGCGTTATTCTAGTGTTATTCCCCTAAAAACAGAATAAGAGTTAAGAATTTAAACGCACAGCGAGATAGAGAACCGAAGTGACAGTGGCTAAGTTCTACTCATTCTCGCAATGTGGCTAACCATTTTGATCGGCTCCTTTTAATCTGCTCCTGGCTCCAAATTCATCACGTTTTAAACAAAGAACCATGTTACAGCTCCTCTATATCTTGGCGTTTACAGTGCTTGCGTTTCTGGCCGTTGGCAATTTGATTCGCAATCTGCTGATGTTTAGCTCTGATGTCAATCGGCCTTCATCTGACTGGGCTGCTCCTAAGCGGCGCAGCGCCAACCCAACTGTCACCCATCCCGAAATGCTAGATGATGCTGGCTCGGTGATTCGTGAACCCCTGCTGGTGATGAAGTCTATGACTCTAGAAGATGCACGAAATCAGTTGGACGCGCTGTATGACGCTTCCGATAATCAGCGACGTGAGTCTGAATCCTAGACTAGGTCTAAACTCCAACCGGATCTACAAAGCGTTGAATTAGGAAACCCATAATTTAGTCTTTTGCAGCGGGCTAATTGCCGAGCTTAAACAGACTAAATTATGGGTTTTTGCTGATTTGGCTTACTCGCTTTTGATCTATTCAACTTATTCACTGTCTAGCCTTACGTAATCAAGTGAGAACGGGTTGTTTTTGAGACGCTACACCCCGGCAGCGTCCCAAAAACAACCTGCTGGGTTCTACTCAACGCATGGCGTTATAACGTGTGCTGCTTATATGAAATTCGGTTGAAAACCCATTGTTTATTTTCATGAAATGCTTGCTGAGCAAGCATTTCATGAAAATAAACAGGTTTCTTACACACGGGCTTGATATCACTATTTCAGAGGAAAGATCTTCAGCCGAGATCGAGTAGTGCAGAGGTATCCTGATAAAAAGTAAAACTTGATTGGCGAAGATTCATGGTTCAGCACATTGCAGGCGATATTGGTGGCACAAAGACAATTCTTCGACTCGTAGAGTCTACGCTCGCTCAGAATAAAGCCGGATTTGAGCAGCAGGCACTCTATGAGCAACAGTATGTTAGCCGCGAATTTCCTGATCTTGCGCCAATGGTGCAGCTTTTCCTGCAGCAGGCCGCCGATAAGCTGGATTTTACCCCCAACCCAACGGCGGCTTGTTTTGCGATCGCAGGCCCAGTGGTGAACAACACGTCGTCTTTGACCAACCTATCCTGGGCGCTATCAGCGGATCGGCTGGCGAAGGAACTGGATCTGAACAAGGTGCAGTTGATTAACGATTTTGAGGCGGTTGGCTACGGTGTATTGGGCTTATCGAGCCAGGATATCTATACGCTCCAGACTGGCGTGATTAATCCAGATGCCCCGATCGCCATCATTGGTGCGGGCACTGGCTTAGGACAGGGATTTTTGATTCAGCAGCAGTCTCGCTATTTCGTTTACCCATCGGAAGGGGGACACTCTGACTTTGCACCTCGTTCTCAAGCCGAATTTGAACTCCTCAACTACCTGCTGGATCGGCATCAAATTACTCGGGTTTCGGTTGAGCGAGTCGTCTCAGGTCAAGGAATTGTCGCTATTTATCAATTTTTGCGCGATCGCCAGCAGATGAGCGAGTCGGCTGACATTGCTCAAGCTATCCGCATCTGGGAGCAGGAAGCTGGACTGGCTGAAAAGAGCGTTGATCCGGGAGCCGTGATTTCAAAAGCTGCCGTCGAGAATCGCGATCCGCTGTGCTGCCGGACGATGGAGATGTTCGTCGCGGCCTATGGGGCAGAGGCTGGTAACCTAGCGCTGAAGCTGTTGCCCTATGGCGGTTTATACGTTGCGGGCGGCATCGCAGCCAAGAATTTGTCACTGATTAAAGAAGGCCCTTTTCTCTCTTCGTTTTTGCATAAGGGACGCATGACAGATTTGCTTAAGCGGGTCTCCATTCATGTGGTGCTGAATCCGCAGGTTGGCCTGATTGGTGCATCCCTGTATGCTGCCAGACTGTGACGATCAGAATGCTAAAGTCGCTTGCGGTCAGTTGGCGTCAATTTGAGAAATGTGCAGAGTTCCCTAATAGCCAGTTTTCCTCTAAGGTGTGTAATATTCGCATTTTGCACTAGATTCTAGGGGAGTGGGGGGGGGGGGGGGGGATTTGGGTGGTGGGCGCAGAAAGAGCCACCCCCCACACCACCG
>CBKWJC010000112.1:0-19922 GCA_966674685.1 uncultured bacterium | reverse complement strand
GAAAAAAAGGACTTGGTGCACCACAGCCGTTTGGGCCCAAACAAAAAAGGGAGAAAACCAAGGGGCGGTGGGCACCGGGAGAGGGTGAAACACGCCCCTCGCGATTTTATTCAATCCTATTTAACAGCGTTGATGCACTGTTCAACCAGCGGCTGCACCGCATCGACACCTTTCCAGCCCAAGATTTCGGTTACTTTCTTCTCAAGGTTTTTGTAGGTCTTGAAGAATTCAGCAATCTCGTCGAGACGGTGTTGAGCAATATCGTCCAGCGACTTGACATCCTTAAAGCGCGGATCTTCGGTGGGAACGCACAGCAGCTTCTCATCGCGATCGCCACCGTCAATCATTTCCAGCATGCCAATCGGACGTGCCGCAATCACGCAGCCAGGAAAGGTCGGCTGATCCATGATCACCATGCCGTCGAGCGGATCGCCATCATCAGCTAGTGTATTGGGGACAAAGCCATAGTCATAGGGATAGGCAACCGACGAAAACAGGACGCGATCTAAGATAAAGGCTCCCATGTCTTTATCGAACTCGTACTTATTTTTGCTGCCGCCCGGAATTTCGATCAGCACGTTTAGTACGCCGGGTTCTGGCTGGGCAGGAATTCGCGATAAGTCCACAACAATCCTCTCTGCGATAATCACAAAAACATTCGGTCAAGTCATACCCAATCAGATCAGCATCTCCTAGCACCTCGGGATAGGCACTGCCCACCAACTTAAGTCGGTGCTATTCAATCTAGGAGGTACTTGCGGATTAGGCATCTGGGGACTGACGCATCGTTATATTTCATGCAAGTCATCTCCCCGAATAGCATTGTAGGGGAAGATGGTACGGCGCTACGCGACTAGAACTAGGAAGATATTTTTGAGAAGCTGCACAGAGTGCAGCTTCTCAAAAATATCTTCCTAACTTGATGATGTAAGACGATAACGCTTGCTACGCTGCTGTCTAAATTTACTTATCAGTTAGGTAGGTATAGCGGCTGAGGTTTTCTTCGTAGTGCTGAAGCAGCAGTTGCGATTCCTTCAGGGTAATTTGCTTATCTTGCAGCGCTCGCTCTGTTTGCAACCGAATGCTTTCGATCAGATCATCAGCATCGTATTGCACATAACCCAGGACTTCTTTAATTGTGTCGCCGCGCACGACATGCTCAATTTTGTAGCCCTTGGGCGTGAGCTGAATATGCACTGTGTTGGTGTCGCCAAATAGGTTGTGCAGATTGCCCATAATTTCCTGATAGGCACCGCCGAGAAATAAGCCTAGATAGTACGGCTCATCGGATTTCAGGGGATGCAACTCCAGCACGGGCTTCACGTCACGCAGATCGATAAATTGATCAATTTTGCCATCGCTATCGCAGGTGAGGTCGGCCAAAGTCGCGCGACGAGTTGGTTCTTCGCCGAGCCGATGAATGGGCATGATCGGGAAAAGCTGATCAATGGCCCAGCTATCGGGAGCTGATTGGAAAACGGACAGGTTGATGTAATAGATTGCGGCCATTTCCTGCTCTAGCTCTTGCAGCTCATCGGGTACGTAATCCTGCTGGCGCACAATATGTAAAATCTTTTCGCAGCAGGCCCAGTAGAGGCGCTCGGCTCGTGCTCGTTCTGCTAGCCGCAGGTAGCCGAAGTTGAATAGGCTGGTGGCTTCGTCTTTGAACTGAACGGCGTCGTGGAAGGTTTCTTGATAGTTGTCGCTATTGATTTGATGATAGGTTTCGTGCAGGTTGCGAATGATCAGGTGTTCACCACCCTCCAGTGGTTTTGGTTGATAGGACACCTCACTGGCACTGAGTACATCAAATACTAGGACGGATTGATGAGATGCGATCGCACGTCCACTTTCGCTAATTAGGGTCGGGACAGGGAGCTTACGCTCTGTACAAACTTCTTTCACCTCGACGACCACATCATTGGCATAGTTTTGCATACTGTAGTTTTTGGAAGCTCGGAAGTTGGTTTTCGAGCCGTCGTAATCTACGCCCAGGCCGCCGCCCACGTCGAGATACTGCATGTTGGCTCCCATCTGAGCCAGTTCGACATAAATCTGGCAGGCTTCCCGCAGCGCGTCTTTAATCACGCTAATCGACGAGGTTTGCGACCCAATATGAAAATGCAGCAGTTGTAGACAGTCGAGCATGTCTACCGCTTGCAGCATTTCGACCGCTTGCAGCATTTCGGCAATCGTCAGGCCAAACTTAGCCCGATCTCCCACCGAAGTACTCCACTGTCCAGTGCCCTTGGAGCTGAGCTTGGCGCGGACACCGATGACGGGACGAATATTCAGCTTTTGGCTGGCTTTCAGCACCAGTTCCACCTCTTCCATCTGCTCAATCACGATGATTGAGAGATGACCGAGTCGTCGGGCCAGCATCGCCGTTTCAATGTATTCCTGATCCTTGTAGCCATTACAAATCAGCAGGCTATCTGGTTCAGTCAGTGTCGCTAGCGCAATCATCAACTCGGGTTTAGAACCTGCTTCTAGGCCAAACTGGTGCGGACGACCAAACCGCACAAAGTCTTCCACTAAATGGCGCTGCTGGTTGCATTTGACCGGAAAGACACCCCGATAGATACCGTCATAGTCGTAACGTGCGATCGCTTTTGAGAAGCAGGCGTTAAGACGCTCAATCCGGTCTTCCAAAATGTCTGAAAAGCGGATGAGTAAGGGCAGCGATAAGTTGCGCTGCTTTAGGGCTTCTACCAGCTCAAACAGGTCAATCGAACCACCCCGATCACCCTGAGGCGTCACAATCACATGCCCGGTTGAGTTAATCGAAAAGTATGGTTCACCCCAGCCTTTAATCCGATACAGGGCTTCACTTTCTTCAATTGTCCACGCCTGCTGGGTTGATGTTTTATCGTTCACTGGAGCTGACCGCTGCCCGTTGGTCTGACTCTCTGTGCTGCCCGATTCCATGACTGACCTTGGATTCATCGATCACATGCCCTCTACTTGCGTCTCACGTTTGTCTTCTCAGATCAAATCCGTATATGGGAACCCTGTTTAGTTTTTGTGAAACGCTGGCTAAGCCAGCGTTTCACAAAAACTAAATAATGGGCTTTTAACCGGATTCCATATCACATCTTGCACCTTGCCCTTTAAGAACCCGAAGGGGTTATTGGGGTGCAAGATCTGAGTCTTTTCACATCTTGCCCTAAAACCCAGAAGCGTTCTTGGTTTGCCTGATACAAGCTATGAATCTCCAGACGCAGTTTATCGTATCTGTTTGGTAATGCGTGATGGGTGAGTGCGATTTATTAGGTGGGGGAGAGAGGGAGCAGGGGAGAGAGGGAGCTTGGGGGAGTGGGAGGGCGGGAGAGTCGTGAATTAATTACAGATGAAGCTCCCCTGCCCCCAAAGCCCCCTCTCTCCGACTCTCATCACGGCTAAGAATGCGATCGCAACATGTTCCGTAGCAGCTTTCTCCGTAATTCTGGGTGTTCAAATATCAAGAGTTAGCCCTGCACCTGTGGTATTCACGGCGGTAAAGCCAAAGCGGAGTTGATAGGCTGATGGGGCAATACCTGAAGTATCTACCTTTAGTCTTATGGAAGTTGCCATCTCTACCCCCACCTCCTGCCCAAGCCGCTACGCCCCCGATTTTGAGCTGCCGGGAATTGACAACTCGGTACACCATTTGGCTCGCTATCTAGAGCGATTCCGAGCGGTTTGCGTGGTGTTCATCGACTGCCACTGCCCGATGGTGCGATCGCAGCTAGAGTGGCTCAATCAGGTGCAGCAAGACCTGCGCCAGCAGGGAATTGCCCTAGTTGGCATCAACTCCAGCACCAACCTCTCTGCCCAGCTCGAACTGCGCCAGATGAAAGCCTTTGCGTCTGAGCATCAGCTTGATTTTCCCTATCTGCACGATGCCACCCAGGAGGTCGCCGCAGGCTTTGGAGCTGAACAGTCGCCTCAAATTCACCTCATTGACCAAGACTGCATTCTTCGCTTCAGCAGCGTGATTGAAACCAGTGATGAGCAGAATACGCCCGTAACGAGACTGAATGCGCTGAAAAGTGCGATCGCACAGCTCCTCACGAAAAGTTGACAACCTGATTTACAGTCGGCCAGTTACCGTAAACAGAAAGCCGTCTTCCTGGAGTGAATTCCCTTCAGAGTCAATATCGGTAAGCGGAATTCCCCAGTCGAGCCGCATCGACAGCCGATCGCTGAACTGCCAGAGCACGCCCAGCCCCACTGACCAGAGCTGATTGGGACTTGGATCAGCGCGATCGCTGTTGTTCCAGCCAATGCCGTAGTCAACAAACGGTGCAACCTGAATTAAACTCTCCCATTCGGGAATCCGCGCAATTGGATAGCGCAGCTCAACCGAGGCGAAGACACCGTTGTCGATCAAAAGCTGGTCTTGTCGATAGCCGCGCACGCTACCCTGTCCACCAATGCCAAACTGTTCGAGGGACAGCAATTGATCGGTGGCGAGCTGGGCATTGAGCCGCGAGAGCAGCAGCGTGTCTTCCTCCAGCAGTCGCACCCACTGGGCTTGTCCCTGCCATGCAAAGAAGCGGCTGTCGGGTTGGCCCGTGTTGCTGACGCTGGCGTTGAACCAGTCTGTACCGAGACTAAACTGCGATCGCAATGCTAATACTTGCACAGCACCCCGCCGCGTCCACTCCTGGGTAAATCGCAACGCAGACAGTCGCGTTTCGCCGTCTTCATCTGAGCCGTCGATCGGAAAGGGCAGTTCTTCATTAGTGCCATCAGGCTGCAATGTAGTGCGAGAAAAGCGATTGGAGAAAATCAGGCCCAGGGCAAATTCTTCGCTAGGCGTCTGATACAGCGGTTGCCGCAGCGACACTTCCCAGGTTTCGGATTCCGACTCAATATTGAGTACATCAAAATTTTCGTCAATCACCTCGCTACTGGTGGCGCTATAGAGCAGGCCCACCGTCCCATTGCGGGGATTAAACGGCACCGTATAGTCAAAATCAAACGTATCGCTACCGTTGGTGCGACTATAGCCTGCGCCAAACCCATCACCAATGCCAAACACATTGGCTTCGCGGACTTGAAATCGCTGCCGGAAGCTGCCCACGCTGGGCGAGCGCCCGTTATCCGCCGTGACGAATACATCAAATGTCGAGGCGGGTGCCACCTCCACATTCAGAATGCTCTCCCCGGTGCGCGTTCCTGCCGCCAATTCAACCGACAGGTTTTCAATCAGCGGATCAAGCTGGAGAAGCTGGAGTCCCTCTAGTAAATCATTGACGTTGAGCGGACTGCCTGCCGCCACTCGAATCCGACTCCGCACGTAGCTTGGCTGTAGGTGGTTCAGTCCTTCAACGTTAATCTCAGACAGTTTGCCTTCAATCACCTGAATGGTGACAACTCCGTCATCAATCACCTGTCCGGCAGGAATGAACGCTCCCGAAGTGATGTAACCATCGTCAATGTAGCGCTGGGTGATGGCTGAGCGGACTTCCAGCAGTTCCGTAAAAGTGATCGGACGTCCGGTATAGGGTTGGGTGATTTCCTCTAGTTCAGCTTCGTCGTAAACCGTACTGCCCACCACTTCAAAGCGGTCAACCTGTACCTGATCGGGAATGTCTAAGCTGGGGTCGGTCAAATTGGGGTCAATATCGGGTGGGTCGATCAGTTCCGAGGGCGGCGGCAGCGGTTGAGGTGCGGGAGTAGGCGCTAGCTGTTCGGGAATGGGTTCGCGCTCAATCGGCGGCGGCGTGATCGCGGGTGGAATGCGGTCAGCAGGTGGGGGAGGAGTTTGGGCTTGTGCTGCTGGTTTTGCCAATGCAGACACGGCTAAAGCACTGACAACAAGCACGGTAAACGCCAAACTGCGGCAGTTGTTCATGGGAGACTAGTTTTGAATGGTGATAAAAAGAGTGGATCTTTGGGTTTCAATTCAACCCTTATTGTTAGATCAACGCTTAAAGTACCGCCGTTTTTGGCGGACTTCAAGCCAAAAGTTGCGATACGTTGCAATACAGCGCGATCGCACATTCCCACCGCGCCAATAGGACATCCTAGTAAGAAATCAAGTCATACCCCCTAACATTAGATATGACCCACGATGCCGAAATTGTTGCGAGCGCTGAGTATGGTGCAGCCAGTGCGCCACCTACTCGTTCATCCTCAACCTTA
Source organism: uncultured bacterium (assembly GCA_966674685.1). Lineage (GTDB taxonomy): Bacteria > Cyanobacteriota > Cyanobacteriia > Phormidesmidales > Phormidesmidaceae > Thainema. The sequence goes on along the minus strand of CBKWJC010000112.1, from coordinate 13,790 downwards.
TCACTGGGGCAAAAGCGGCTAAAACTCATGGCCATTCTAGAAGCCGAACAGGCTAAGCGAATGGTCTTTGAACAGCGTTTGCAGGACGATGCCGCATCCGACACCTCTGGATCGGGTTGTGCAACCATTTACGAGCAGTTGATCACTCAGCAAAATCGGGTGATTGCTCGACTAGAGCGCCGCATTGTTGACCTCACCGATCAGCTCGAAGGCCCAGAGCTGCGGCAGCGGCTCAAGCAGCTAGAAGCAACGCTGGGGCAGGCCGCCCAGCTCGTCAAACAGCTCCGGCAGCAGCTCCAGGTGAGCGAAAGTGCGAGATCGCAGGCCGAGATAGAGGTTAAATCTCTCAATACGCAACTGCAAAATCTACAGGAACTCAACGACAACTACGTCAGCCAAATTGCCATTCTCAGTCTGCACGAGCGTCAGAACGAAGAAGATCACGCCCATGCGGTGCTGGCCATTTCGCGGCAGTTCGCCAAGTATGGCCTGAATATTCCCGCCAAAGCCTGCGTCGCGATGCTTGACTATGATGCGCTGGAGCAGAAGGGACGGTTTGAAGCGGGTGCAGCTAACCCTGATGCCGATGGCTACGATGAGCAGTTTGCTGCCGATGCGCGATTTGACCAAACCATTTTCTCAGTGCGATCGCGCCAGAATAACCAGACCCAAATCCTGTCGCTGGTGATCAACTCCATCACGCCCAATATGGATATTGAGCCAATTGAGCTGAAGCTGACGGAATTCGATCCGCGTACCCAGAAACCCATCACCAAGACACTCAAGGGATTTGCAACCGCAAGTGCGATCGCAGCCGCTGACACATTCGTTGCGACCTATCGCCAGCTCTCACAAGACCCAGCTAAAACGCTAGATTGAAAGCCCCAAAAGCGGCCCATCAGGCTGCTTTTGGGGCTGGTAAAGTCGTGAGCGGCTTATATCAGTTCTGCAATTTAGCACTATAACTGAGTCCAGTGCTGAGCACTGAGTTGTCAATTCGCCTACGCCTTACTCCTCTCGCCTCACATTGCTGAGAATTGATGTGTAACCACATTTAAGAGAAACGGGCTTAGGTCACAAAGACTTTCGCTTCAAATTCGCCCAAGTCAAGCGTTAACCGATCGCCTTCCACCTCTACATCATAGTCATACGTCCACTCATGCCAGGTGCCAGCCTCTGGAAAGTTTTGGACTTCGTAGTTTTCCAGGAAGTTATCAGATAAATTAGCAATTACGACAACCCGTGAACCTTCATTGTTCCACCGCACATAGGCAATCACCTTCGCCTCTTCATCCTCGTAAAAGAACTCCAGATTGTCAGAATAGAGCGCATGAGTTGACTTACGTAGATGAATCAGCCCTTTGCAGTAGCTGAGTAAGTTTTGATTATCTTCATTATCTAGCAGTGTCCAATCCAGCGGATTCGACTCAGCTTTTAATGGCTTATACTCACCAAACTCTTCCCCCTGCAAAATCAGCGGAATACCCACCGCAGTCGCCAAGATCGCATAGCCCAAACGGGCGCGCTTAAAGGCCGTTTGATCGAACATCTCTCGGTTCGCCAGTTCAACCATCAGCCGCTCTTGGTCATGGCTAACTAGATAGTTGACGATATTAGACGTACTTAAGTAACCCCGCCGCCTGCCGTCAATGGCATCCTTAAGCCGCTCTAGATCAAACGTGTCGCCAAAAATGTGATCTTTGACCGTCATTGAGAAATTAACGTGCCAGCAGCCATCCATTGGGCCATCGACATTGGTAATTTCGGGCGTATCGGGGACATGCTCCGCCACGTTATAAAACGGCTTCATGCTGGCAATGCGGTGGGCTTCATCCACAATCCAGCCCATAAAGTCATAGTTGCCAAGCTGTCGCGCCGCATCGTAGCGAATGCCGTCAATGTGATATTCCTCAATCCAATAGCGCACCACGTCGCCAATAAATTTACGCGCCGGATAGGTCTCTAAGTTTTCGTCGTAGTGCTCATAGTTAAACTCTGGCCCCCAGCTATTGTCGGGGTCTTGCGGCTCATGATGATACCAATAATCGTGGTCAACTTGAGTCAGCGGCGCAGACGATTCAGAATGATTGTAAATGCCATCCATAATCACCCGAATGCCGTGCCCGTGACATTCATCAATCAGCCGTTTCAAGTCTTCAGATGAACCGTAACTTGATTCCGTAGCAAAGAAATGTCGGGGATTATATCCCCAACTGTAGCGCCCCGGAAATTCCTGCATGGGCATAAACTCAATCGCATTGATGCCCAGCTCAACCAGGTAGTCTAATTTATCAATCACACGCTGATAGCGGCTTTTCTTGCCATCCTTTTCACCATCTACAAAATCAGCGATATGCAGCTCATAAATCACCAGTTCGTTATCGACTGGCAACGGCACGTTGTCATGCTGCCAAACGTAGGTATCGACGATCGGTTCTCCATCTTTGATGCGAATGACTGCGTTTTGGTTTTCGTCATCAATCACCTGGCGAGCATAGGGATCGGTGACATCAACCCATTCATCAGGTTCAAAGAACCACGATTTGGACTGGACGCGAAACTTATACTGATAGCTGCCATCGGCTAGTTCGACACTGGTGCGAAAATAACCGTCTTTGTCCTTTTCCATCGGAATCTCTTCCCAGTCGGAAAAGTTGCCAATCAAAGAGGCTTTGGCGTTATAGGGAGCAAACAGTTGAAATTGAATTGAGTGAACCATTCACTTCTCCAGAGTTGATGAGGGATGCGATCGCAACGGGTGACACATTAGCTGATTCTATAAATCACGTCCGCTGCGGCAATCTAGCTGGAGAAGGAAAATAATGTTCTTGCCCTCATCCCCCAGCCCCTTCTCTCCCAGGACGTTCACTCAGGAAAAGGTCAGGCAAAGGATGATCCCTGGGAGAGAATTTTACAAGAGGCACAGCAACTTGGCGCAGATTGAGACTGGGCTTATAAGTTACGGTTGGCTGTGAATAACAGTCACTATGCAGGAAATCCTTGTGAATTTTTGTAAATTATTTGCGATCGCAGCGGAATAACGGGCTGATATCACCGAAGAGCTAACAGAGATGCTTGAGTGGCAGATCAATATTCATAGCCCCCATGAAATTTACTACTTGCCCTGAGTTTGAAACTGATCTTCAAACGCTAGCGTTAACGGCTCAAGTGAGTCCTCCTAGGAGTAAAGAAAGACGGCTCGCTTTAAAGCAGTTGGTCGAGCGTATCATGCAATCCGGCTGCTTATGCAAGCCACAGATCGGAAACTTCTCACCTCCTATTTATGAGGAAATATATGCTGAAGCTGTACAAGACTTATTGTTGTTTGTCTGTCGCAAAATCGATCAATATGATTCAAGTAGGGGAACCATTTTAGCCTGGATAAATATGTTGCTGAGTAGAAGATTTATTAAGGAAGCTATTCCTAAAGTGTTGAATCATACTCAAGTCAGCAATCTGGCGCTGCCAGATCTAGATCAATTTTTGCCTCCACAAGTGCCACCCAGTCTAGTTGAGGAACTCATGGCTTATATCGATGCTGATCCCAATGGAGATTTTCGCATGGCTTATATTCGGTATCATCCAACAGCCAACTTTCAGTATCTATTTCGACGGCGGTTAGCGGGCGATTCCTGGGAAGCGATTGCTCAAGATTTGAATTTGAGCATATCTACTATTAGCAGTTTTTTTTACCGCTGCATAACGCGATTCTCTGATCAAATACGGGAGCAGTTCATTAGTAACTGATCATATTTAACAATCAAACATGTAATCATGAAAAGATTATCAAGAAATTCTACTTTTACTGTCCCACTAAATAAATCAGCTCATAAGTGGGCACAGGAGCTGTGTCAAGGATTTGATAGATCTGAAAAAATAGGCCAAATCTATCTTAATGGGATAGCTGTTTATGCCGTTGCTTATTATTTAAGATGCATGGGTTTTGAAGTCGATACAGATACCAGCCAAATCAACAATCCTGCCATACGTGCTGTGATGGATGTGGCTGATTTGAATGTGATTGGTCGAGGCAAAATAGAATGTCGTCCAGTCCTCCCAGAAATGCAGGTCGTCACGATACCACCTGAGCTGCAACAGGATAGAGTAGGCCATGTGGCCGTACAGCTTAATATTGAGCTTAATCAAGCCATTCTACTCGGCTTTCAAAAGTCAGTTTTGAACACTAATTATCTTGAGCTTGAGTTTCTGCAATCAATCGATGATTTACCGGACTATCTCGATTCACTAGAATCACCGATTACACTAACAAGACGAGAAATTCTGAGTAGCTGGTGGGACAATTTGTTTGACCAGGGCTGGCAAAGTTTAGAAACACTTTTGAACCAATCGCAGCCGTCTTTTTCTTTTAGCTTTAGAAATCAGGGGAGTATCAAGACTAATAGCATTGAACGAGCAAAACTTATCGATCTCGGAATACAACTTGGTCATCAGTCAGTCGTGCTGCTGATTGCGATCGCACCTCAGCTAGATGGGCAAGATATTCAGCAAGATATAACTGAGTTTGATCTGTTAGTGCAGCTACATCCAGCTCATGGTGAGCCTTATCTACCGTCTGGTATTACACTGACATTAACCACTGACGATCAGCAGTCATTGCAGGCAGTCCGCGCAAGAGAGCAAGACAACTATATTCAGCTTAAGCGGTTTCAGGCTACTTTGAACGAAACGTTCAATATCGTCATTCGCTACGGAGAAATCTGCATCACTGAATCCTTTCAGGTGTAATTAAAGCCGCATACGGTTATGACCGATTTAGTTACTCTAAGTTTCGATGGAGGAAATTGCGCCAGCGGCTTTGCTGCGGTCACGGTGCGACTATGGAACACCCAGACCACTCATTCGATTAAAACGGTTGGGTCATTATCGGCAGCATCAGAATTAGTGGAATGTTATCGGTCGTGGAAGTTACTTTATTTAGCCCTATCTCAGCGTTTAAACTGGGCTGGTCGCATCAAGATTTCAGAGGCAGATGTTACAAATGTTTCAATTGTAGAGTTTCACGATCTGTGTCAAAGATTAGTCCAATTATTTAATCACTGGCTTAGCTCAGCGTCTTTTCGGCCCATTGATCAGCAACTGCGGACTCATCTTAATCCATCTCATGCCGTTCAGATTGTGGTGGAAACCTGCGATCGCACATTGGCTTGTTTACCCTGGCATCAATGGCAGCTACTGGAGGATTTTCCACATGCAGAAGTTGCTTTGAGTACAGCTAGCTATCAGCAGGTAACTCCGGTTTCTTCTCGCTCCTCGACCTCGCGGATCAAAATACTAGCAATCCTAGGTTGTTCCGATGGCATTACGCTGGAACAAGATCAGCAATATCTTGAAAGCCTATCTGATCAAGCGGATATCAAGTTTTTGGTTGAGCCATCGCTGGAAGCCCTACACCATCACTTGTGGGAAGGATGCCATCTACTCTTTTTTGCCGGACACAGCTCTAGCGAAGGGCAGGGAGTTTTACAGCTTAGTTCGACCCGGTCTCTCAGCCTCGAACAGGTCAAGTATGCACTAAAGGGAGCCATTCGGGGAGGATTGCAACTGGCTATCTTTAATTCCTGTGATGGATTAGCTTTGGCTCAATCGCTGGCGGAACTGAATATGCCTCAAGTAATTGTGATGCGGGAACCCGTCCCTGATCCGGTTGCTCAACAGTTCCTCAAGCATTTTCTCACGGCGTTTACATCTGGGCAGGATCTCTACACCTCGGTTCGGAGCAGCCGAGAAAGGCTACAGGCGTTAGAGGAAACCTATCCCTGTGCATCTTGGCTACCGATGCTTTGTCAGAATCCAGCCGAGCCACCGTGCATGTGGCACGATTGGCTTTTAAATGCAACATCACCCATAACGCCACCCATAGATGCTGTGTTGTCTACAGCCAGCAGTCAACAGCAAAACGAGGAACGGCACAGCAACGGAATCGTTCGAACGATTTCTCATCTACTTGCTGTCACGGTAGGAGTGACTGCACTAGTTGGTGGTCTACGTTGGATGGGATGGTTGCAAACCTGGGAGTTGCAAGCGTTTGACCAATTGGTGCAGCTAAGACCAGAAGAACGGCCTGATCCCCGTTTGTTAGTAATTGCGATCGATGAAGCAGATTTTCAGCTGGAGGAGCAGTCTCAACGCAAAGGTTCTTTATCTGATCTAGCGCTCCAGTCTGTTTTAGAAACGATACTACCGTTGCAACCCCGATCGATTGGGTTAGATATTTACCGAGATTTTGCAGTCAGTCCAGATTATCCGCAGTTTAGTCAGCAACTAATTGAGGCCAATAATTTTTTCTCGATTTGTAAGGTAAGTGATCCAAGTATCAATCACCCAGGTGTTGCTCCTCCTCCAGAAATACCGTTAGAGCAACAGGGGTTTAGCGATGTCGTCAAAGATCCCGATAACGTATTACGCCGTCATTTACTGGTACTCAATCCGTCTCCAGATTCGCCCTGTGTTGCCCCCTATGCGCTTAGTGCTCAACTAGCGCTGCACTATCTCGCGGCTGAAGGAGTCACTGCCCAATACACAGCAAACGGCGATTTGCAGATTGGCGGCACCGTCTTTAAACAGCTGCAAGCTGGCTCAGGGCCATATACCGCTACCGATCTGTGGGGTTATCAAATACTGCTCAATTATCGCTCTTATCAGACACCAGCAAACATAGTGCCTGTAGTTACCTTATCTACTGTTTTGAATGGTCAGTTAAGGTTAGAAGATGTGCGCGATCGCATTGTGTTAATTGGCGTCAATGCGGAAAGCGCTGAGGACTTTATTGCAACACCCTACCGAAATTCTGCTGGTAATCGTCAGTTGATGCCGGGTGTCATCCTTCAAGCTCAAATGGTTAGTCAAATCATCAGCGCCGTTAAGGACGACAGAACCATATTACAAATTTGGCCGCTGTGGGCAGATTTGCTGTGGATAATGGGCTGGGCCTGGGTAGGAGGTGTAGTCGCTTTGCTGAGTCGCACCTCTGTTCGCTTTATGCTAATTGGTGGTCTGACCCTAGTTGTACTCTACTTCGTTTGTTTTGTTGTTTTGATGCAGGGATTTTGGGTGCCATTGGTGCCATCAGCAGTTGCCATGTTGTTGACCAGTGGCATTCTCCTGCGGATTTGGCGGTTGTTATACTCTCGCAAAAACTAACGTATTTAGAAACTGGATACAGGAGGTATCTAAAATGTGGCGGCTGACCTCTATTATCTGTTTGATGTTTCTTATCTTGTCAGTTCGGGAACGAATCAATGTTTCCGTTCAGGCGATGCCCACTGCTTTAGCTCAGAATACAACTCAACCGCTTGAGAACTCTGATTTATTTGCGGCTCCACCACCACCAAACGACGTAGGACAGCCCGGCCAACGTTCCGATGCTGGAACTCGCGGTTGTGGACTTGCGGATTCTGGAGCACCGTCAGTAGGAAATAACATGACGGCTTTAGTGCCAGTCTATGAATCATCCGAACCGCCCATTGTCTTTAGTCAAACGGCAGCAGTTGATCCGAAACTGTGGTTCTATAACCCGTTTACGGTTCCTACCCCAGGTACATTTGCCCTTGAAGATACGGAAGGAAACGTGCTGTATGAAGGGACATTTGTTTCTCCTGCTCAGTCTGGAGTCGTCAGCATTACTCTACCCGATACGTTAGCGCCAATGGCCGTTGGCGATCGCTATCGCTGGTTTTTTGTGCTGAACTGCCAAGAAGACAGCGCAATCTATGTGGTCGAAGGGTGGTTACAACGTTCTGAATTAACCGCTGAAATAGTGACTCAACTAGACGGAGCCTCTGCTCAAGAACAAGTTGCGGTCTATGCGAGAAACGGATTTTGGCAAGATGCACTAACTCTTGCGGCTGAGTCACAAATGCCACAGTGGGCAATCCTACTGGAAGACGTTGGCTTAGAATATCTAGCAACAGAGCCAATTTTGAACTGCTGTGCATTAGAGGAGCGGAGATGATAGTTCCCTACTGGGTCGGGAACTGTGGTTGTTTCATATTCATCAGAAAATACCTAAAACCGTTGACGTTATATAGGGCGAATGGCCATTCGCCCCTACTAGACACGTAACATTGCTTGTAGGGGACAGGTTTCCTGAACCAGTAGTTTTTCCTGACGTACTATTACAACCAGCTACCTACCAGAACAAAAGCAGCCCAGTTTCTAGGATGACTATATTGAGCAGACTTCAATAACGCGAGCTGGGCTTGACGTAAAATTTCAGCCCGTGATTTTTCTGAAGTGGCAAGCGCCTCATAAAAATCGCGCATTAAAATCGCTGTTGAGTCGTCAGGTACAGCCCATAAAGACGCTACTGTGCTGCGAGCACCCGCCCGGACAGCGACTCCGGCTAAACCGAGAGCGGCCTGTTGATCTCCTTCTGCCGTTTCACAAGCGCTTAGGACTAATAGCTCTAGGGCAACGGGCTGTAGCTGATCGCGATCGCGCAATAGAGTATCCATTGCATGAACCAAAATCTTTTGATCCCAAGCCAGAATAAACGTATCGTCTGCCTGTGAGCTAAACTGGCCGTGAGTTGCCAGGTGCAGCACGGTATAGTCTTCATCGGTGACCTGTTGCTGAAGATTGCTAGCCGTAAATTGATCATTGAGTAAAACTTTACTGTTAACCGCTGTTTGAATTTGCTCTAGCTCGGCTTGGACATTGGGTAGAGCCGAAAAGTCCTGCCGTGCTTCAGTTAGCCCCGCCGCAAGCGTGTCAATACTAATGTCTTCAATCAACTGGGGATTCGTGAGCTGTAGACCTGGAGTAAGTGCGATCGCATATTTCTCAATTAAATAGGTCTCACCATCATACAAAGCGGCCATCGGAATACCGCGCAGTACACCATCCAGCACGAATACCAACGTTTTAATATCATTCTGCTCTAGCTCAGTGGCAATGGGTTGAATCAACCAGTTATACACCGTTTGGGATAGCTGCTGGGTTTGTTTAAGCCCAAAGGGACGAGCCAAGCCTTGCCGGAGGTCAGCAATGGTCTGCTCAACCTGAGCCTGGGATACGGGAGCCGCATAATGGCGGAGTAGCTGATTCGGTAACTTGATTACCACTTCCAGCCGATCCGGCAGAATGATGGCATAGAGCACCGCTGCCTGTGGATTGGTTTGGTCAACGATTCGATCCAAGTCTTGCTTCGGTAACAAACACGCTTCTCGAAAGAAATTATCCAATTCAGCAATCTGGAGCAGTTCGATGGTTTGGCGAGCCTGGCGTAAATCGGCTTGCAACTCTTCCTGCAAGTCTTGTATCTGGTTCACGATTGAATCGTCTACGGTTTGCCCCGTTTGCAAGAGCAAATCTACCAACTCCCGATAGACGGGTTCAACATCGGTGCGAAATGAAAACTGAACGTCTGGATTAACCGCGACTAAGTCCTGACGCAGCGTTTCCAGTAGATTAACAGCGGCTTGGTAAGCTGCGATCGCAGCTTCTCGCTCTCCTTGGGTTGCCAACAATCGTCCGAGTTGCCAGTACCAGCGGTAGCTAATATCTGGTGCATTAATGGCCTCGGATAAGGACAAAGCTTGCCTAATTAGGGTTTCAGCTTCATCGATCTGCCGGTTTGTAGCATACAGTTCTCCCAGCGTCCCCAGTGCGTAAGATGTCGCTTGCTGATCAACCAAACGTTGGGCTTGTTGAACTGCGATCGCTAATAGTTGGGCTGCAGGTTCAGCCACAGCGGGTTGATCGCGCGCCAGTGAGGTCAAACTTCGCCCTAGCTCAACCCGCGCATAAACAGCAGGACGACCTTCTGGCAATTGGTCAAGCTGCGACAGAATGTTTGGCCACAACGCTTGAGCAGTTGCGATCTCGCCAGTCTTGAGGAGTAATGCCAGTTGACGTAACTGAGCAGTGATCGAAGTGACGGCAGCGGGATCTGCTACCGTGCCAACTATCGGGACAGCATCAGTCATGGCAGCAGCTTGATAATAGTCTAAAGCGACGGCCAGATCGCCCATCATCTGTGCCGTATTACCCAAACTGAGCTGAATCTCACTGATAGCTTGTACATCAGAGCTACGCTCTGCCAAAGACAAAGCCTCATCGAGAACTTGGTTCGACCTATCAAACTCTCCCACAACCCGTAAAAGATTACCCAGGCTCTGCAACGCCTGTATTTTGATCGGTAAATCGGGTTGATCGTCCAGCGTTTGATTAACCTCACCCAGCAGATGGCGAGCCCGAAGGTATAGTCCCAAGGCTTGCAGTGCTCGTGCCTGATTCAGGCGATTTTGCACGAGCCGTGATGTTTCCGTCTGCACAATATATAAGTTTCCAGCCTGCTCCCAGGTTGTGAGAGCCGCCTCAGCATTACCCCGTACCAGTTGTAAACGCCCCAAGATATCTAACGTTTGGGCTTTAACCAGTAGAACATCGTCTGAAGCGTTTGCCTCTAGACGATTGAACAGCTCCAGCGCAGCTTGAATTCGGGCATCTGCTGCTTGCCAGTCGCCGAGCTGCTGATGAGCGAGTGATAAATTGCTCAGAACTGCAACCTGTTCTACTACGGCTGCGTCCGTTGATAGGCCTTCTAATTCTGCGATCGCAGATTCCCATCGGTCAATTGCGTCTGCATATAGCCCTGACTCGTATAGCTGTCTTCCGGCTTGTTCCTGCGATTGATAGTTCTGGCTCAATTGAGCAGCAGGAGCAAATTCTGAAGCGATCTGTATCTGTTCAATTCCTTGTTTAGAAGATGGTATCGTCTCAGTGACCTGAGCTAACACTGGCGGCAGCGCAGCAGAGAAAAGGAATAAGATAATCAGACCGCAAAAGAACCAATATCTTCTCATGACCCTGTTCCGCCTAATTGTTAAAAGTCTTGTAGCCAATCAAGCAGCCGAAGAGGTGATTTTGCCACTACCGATTTTATCGCCACAGCACAGCAGTAATATTACTCTCCAGGGGTTTGGTACAAGCTGTGGGAAATTGCGTTCTGGCTAAGACAGTTAACCGTAGGTATCGTACTGGAAGGCGGAGTTACTTCAGGATTATAGGCAACCAGAACAATATCTCCGTTGTCGTTGTAGACCCATCCCTGCGGTTCGACAATATCAATCGCTTCCACTCGATTGGTTTCATTTCTATCTAGTCCTATCGAACTACTTCCCTGAGACGGCTGCACTGAATGATCAGCTTCACCATTCGGCACAACCAGTTCAACTTCAGGATCACCGATATTCATCATTTCTGCTGGCGTAGCAGGAATGCCACCTCGTCCAGTAATGACAAACTCACTCTGATCTGCTGGCCGTTCTAAACGGCAATTTCGAGCAATTTGAGCGTCTAAAAGCTCAAGCGGAATCTCTTCAAATTCTCGTTCTTGCTCATCAATGATGGTTTCACCATCGTCAATGTTCAAAACGGAACTAGCGGTAAAGTCACTGCGGGGTGTTGGTTCACCCACAAACTCTTGAAATCCTAAAACTGCGATCGCAGTTGCTCGTGCCCGTCCCCCTCGTCCTTCAATTGCACTAGCCAGAACATCATTATTTTCATCTAAGCTTCTAGAGATAATAAATCCATTAGGAGCCAAAATCTCGATGTTGCCTCCATCTCCTGGTCCCTCTGCTGAAGCTGTAATTTGACTCCCATCTGTCATAAATAGAAGATTCCCAACATTCAGAGGAGCGATGTTTCCACCAGTGCCAGACAAGGTAATAGCACGTAACTTTCCCTCCTGATTGAGATAAATATCGTCTGCAGAGATTTCTAGATTTCCTGGGTTGCCCATACCTGTACCACTCACTGTAATCTCGCCCTGATTCTGAACCGTTAGACTACCTGTCGTGATTTCAATACCCTGAGCATTACCAGAACCCTCTGTATCGAAGAATAGCCCGCTGCCATTACCATCAATAAAAATCGATTCTGATGCCTCAACATTGATGGTTCCTGCATCACCTCCACCTGCGGTTCTAGCCGAAATCTGCCCCCCTCGAAGTAATTCAAGTTGAGGAGTAACAACGACTAAATTTCCGGCTTTACCTCCATCTTCTTCTACACTGCGGCTATCAAAACTGATCTCACTACCTTCTCCAGTTACTCTCACCAGTTCAGAAGCACTCAAATTAAGTGTGCCTGCACGACCTGTGCTAAAAGAAGTTGCTGAGACTCGCGCTCCATTTGTGACTCTGATTTCGCTAGTCTGGATTGTTATATCTCCACCAATTCCTGCTGCTGAGTCTAAGACTTCGCTAAACAGACCACTCTGGACATCATCAAATCCTGGTGATGGAGATTCTGCAACTCCATCCACTAACACTTGCCCATTAGTCGCAATGACAACAATCTTTCCTGCATTACCTGCATCACGTGTACTAGTACTTATTCGCCCCCCATTGGAGAGAGAAAGTAAATTTGTCGTAATTTGAATTAATCCAGCATTACCTGATGTTCTGGCATTGGTATTAGCTGGTGAATCAATTTCGGCTCTGTTAAATGCCTGGCTAGGAATAAAACCATTGTTAGGATCAAATAAGCCACCAGCAAAATGGACTTCATTAGCTTCAATAAAAATAGAACCAGCATCTCCTTCTTCAAAAGTACTGGCAAAAATCTGCCCACCTTCTAGAATTTGAACTTTTGCAGCTTGAATATAAATATTACCGCCCTGCCCTCGTGCAGATAACAAAGCATCTTGAATTCCCAAAGCATTAATTATTGCACTTCTCTCTAAGAAGGTTTCAACGCCTCTAAGTGTAAGAGTTTCTGTAACAAATATCTCAATATCTCCTGCTTTTTTATTGAATTCTCCTTGGCCTGGGGCAATACCTGCTATTAGTTGGCTTCCACCTTCAAGATTCAGGTTTTGAGCAGATACAAAAATATCTCCATTTCCAAAATCTCGAACAATAACTTCAGCGTCGTTAATTAATTGAATATCCGCAAGCTGACCAGTAAATGAATTAACAGAAAGAATGCCGTCTTCAAATTCAAGATCAACAGTAGATCTGCCTTGTACAGCACCTAAATAAATCCTGCCACCAGGTGCAACTAAAGCACCATCGTTTAGAAGGATTCCTCCTTGAAAATTGTTAGACGGAAAAGCGCTGCCTCCAATAAAAATAATACTTTGCCCATCTGGAACCTCAATAGTAGCCTCGCTTATAATCGAGAATGGTTTAGTTTGGTTGGAAGCTGCTGTAAACAGCAGGGCAGACGGATCCATTGCAAATTCCAATTCACCAGGGCGAGAAGATCGATTAAATACAACTTCGTCACCATTCAAAGTGGCAAATGTTACAGAATCAGCTGTTGTTGCAACAAAAGAACCGTTAACTGCCAGCTCTGCATTGGGGCCAAAGACAATACCATTAGGATTGATTAAATATAAATTCGCGCCCTGAGACTCAATTATGCCGTCAATAAAAGATGCCTCATCTAATACTTGGGCAAAGATATTTTTGGATGCAAAATCATTTGCAAAACTCACAAGTTGACCATTGACAATATTAAATGTTGAAAATCGGTGAAAGAGATTATTGTCACCAGGAAATCCTCCTCTGATTATTATTGAATTTGGATTGACTTCAACTTGAGTTGAAAAAGAAGGATCTGCCTGAATATTATTAGCCTGTGCCCAAGCTCTGTTAGGTGAGACAAAGACTTGACTAAAAACCAGTAGACCAACCAAGCCATAGCGATAGATTTCAGCCTTTTCCATTGAAAACATAACTAAAAAGCTCCTGAAATAGTTGGTTGAACCTAGTTCCACCCAAGTTTGTGTTGAGTAGAATTGAGGCAGAGAGTTCAGA
>CBKWJC010000111.1:0-20051 GCA_966674685.1 uncultured bacterium | reverse complement strand
TTTTTCGGCAAAAACTTTGGATTTCATAGTGGGGGGGAGGGTTGTGGGGATAGGGGTTTTTTTGTGGCTCGGCGCTCCCGCCCCACAAAAACGTCCTAACCAATAGAACTATCGCCATAATGTCCGCTTTTAAGCAAAAACTCAGGGGCTTATTAACCAGCGCTCACCTATCGGCCAACCTGCCTTGTTCTAATAAAAACAGAAGACCGAGAGCAGATGCGACACCGTTTCGCTACAGCGTTCTCCTCAACGTCGTTCTGCCATTTATGGAATGAGGTACATAATCATGTTTAGACATTCAACCCACACCGTTCGGAATTTAGCGCTGAGTAGTTTATCTGTTGGTTTAGTTGGAACGATTGGAGCTGCGATCGCACTTCCCGCTGCCGCCGTCCAATACCCAGATGGCACCGTCGCCTTCGACCGTCCGCCTGAACTGGTGGAAGCTGTGACCCGCACGATTACTCCTGGCTTAGAGGGCGATTATCACTTCACAATCTCAGTTCCCAATGATGCGGGCGAACCCCTAGAAGCGGTGATGATTTCTCCTCATAACCACGTCGGCGATATTTCGTTCAGGCTAGACGAAAGCCAAGCCAGTCTCGGCGAAGCCTTTGCAGGTGGCACCAGCCTCAATCTGGCTAATGTCGGCGGCACACCGGATAATCCAGATGACGTGCTCGTCGTGTTTGACGAACCCGTTATGCCGGGTAGCACGGTGACAATTACGCTGACAGGCCGCAATCCTTCCTACGGCGGCACCTATCAGTTTGGCGTGACGGCTTATCCGACGGGTGAAAACACCGTTGGCAGCTTTATCGGCTACGGTCGCTTTGGCTTCTTTGACAACAACTAAAAGAATTGGTTTAGATGACGAGAGCGATCCGGAACCTGGCTGAGCGAATCTGTAGTAGCTGAGGTTTATTACTACTCTCGCAAGCTTGGATCATGAATCATCGGTTTTTGTTGCGGCTGTCCACCAGTGCGGCGGTTTGGCTGCTGCTGCTGTCCTGCATCGGCATTGTGCTGTGGGTAATTGATGAAATCTTGGGTTGGGATATTCTGCCGGATGCCTGGAGCTTGCTCATTCGAGCCTTGCTGATTGCCGGAGGCATCATTACCTTTGTGCTGGTGGTAATGAATATTCTGCTGAGCTTGGCGCTCTTGGCCGAAGCCAGTGCCAGTCGCGCACAACTGCCGGATTATTCCCTTTCCCGCCGACTGAAGCGACGCATGCGGCAGGGGGCACTGGCTAGCGTGGTTGCGATCGCGCTTTTAATTGGTGGCTTACAGGTAGTGAATCAGGTGCGCGCCCAGGCGTCGATTCGAGCGGCGCAGGTGGAGTTTGACCAAACCCAGACCGAGATGGATCAATCAATGGGACAAGTGCTGGGGCTGTTTACGCCGCCGCTATTGGAAGCACTTGAAACCAACACCCTGGCTGAAGCCGGACAGTTGGGCAACCTTACGAAGCTCTTTCGATCCATTCAAGCCTCATTTCCCCATCAGCCGACTGTTGCTATTCTCGTTCCGGCTAGCCAACCGCCCTACCAGTACGCGCGAATTGATGCAGGTGCGATCGCAGCCAACAATCAAGGTCAGCTCACCCTATCACCACAGCTCTACACGGGCTTTCCGACAGAGCAAGAAACCCAAGCTATTCAGCAACTTTTTGCAGGTCAAGCACCAGCGCTAGACAATGAACTGCGGGGCACCGTGATTAACAATACGCTGCCTAGCTCCTGGGGTGTTCTCAAACGCAATGACCAGATTATTGCGGTGGTTTATTTACAGTCCAATTCGCCAGAGCCATTTGGATCATCTATCAGGAATCAGGCGTTTCATCACGATGGGCCAGATCAATTGCTGACGAATTAGTCTGACTATAAATGAGCTGAGGAATTAGAGCTGAGGAATTAGAGCTGAGGAATTAACGTATCGCCCCTAGGCTGATACCAAATTATCCTGCTCAGCAGGCTGCTGATCGCCGCCTTGGGCAGCAAACTCAGCCAGTTGGCTTTCAATTTGCTGCTGCACAATGTCGCGATATTCCAAAAAGTGCTCGTTGTGGGCGCAGACGGTGATGTACTGCTCAGCCACACCGGGATTCTTAATCAGAATGTGGAAGAGGTGATGCCAAAACAACCAGCGGGTAGAGCGGACAACGCCCTGTCGCCAGCAGACGAGAGCTAGTGCTCGCACGACAACCCATTCGGGCCAGCTAAAGGCGGGACGAACTTTGGGCGCACCCAGCTTAAGGAAATAGCGATAGACCCGATTTAAGTACTGGGTCGGTTCATAGAGCTGGCGGAAGGCGCTGACATACTCACGGGCGATGTCTTCGACGGGGCGAGTGGGAACAAAGTTCATCAGCGTAGTTTGGTTGATATTGCCATCCTGAGTCCGCAGGCGGCCTTCCCGCTCCAGCCGATACCAGAGTGCCGTATTCGGCAGGGCTTGCAGCATGGCAAATGTGGTGGTGGGGATGCCCGTGATTTCGGCAAATTCGACGATCCGCTGTCCAGCTCCAGGCTTTTCGCCGTCAAAACCGATGATGAATCCAGCGATCACACGTAAACCTGCATGTGTCACCTTATCGATGGACTCCAGCAGCGGCGATCGCATATTTTGAAATTTCTTGGTCAACTGGAGGCTGTCGGTATCGGGCGTTTCAATGCCCATAAACACGGCAGCAAAGTTACACTCCAGCATCAGATCAATCATCTCGTCATCTTCGGCCAAATCCAGCGAGGCTTCAGTGTCAAACCGGAAGGGATACTGACGCTCGGCCTGCCAGTCTTTGAGCTGAACGAGGAGTTGCTTAACGTTGCGCTTGTTGCCGATGAAGTTGTCGTCCACCATGAATACGCCGCCGCGCCAGCCCAACTCGTAGAGATAGTTCAGTTCGGCCAAAAGCTGCTCTGGAGTCTTCGTGCGGGGCTTGCGCCCATAGAGGACGATAATGTCGCAAAATTCGCACTGGAAGGGGCAGCCGCGCGAAAACTGGACGGACATGGAGTCATACGCGCTCATCTCCAGCAGGTCGTAGCGGGGGATAGGAGTTGAGGTGACATCGGGCTTCTCACCACCAGAGGTGAAGCGTCCGCTAGTTTCACCCCGCGCGATCGCATCTACAAACATCGGTAGGGTAATCTCACCCTCGTCCAAAATCAGGTAGTCTACCCCAGCCGCTTCCATATCCTGAGGCATGGAGGTGGGATAGGGACCACCGACAGCAACGCGCTTACCGTAGCGTTTTGCGATCGCAATTTGGTCAAGCATGTCGGCTTTTTGCACAATCATGCCGGACATAATCACAATATCGGCCCACTGCCATTCGTCGTCTGTAACCGCACGAATATTCCGATCAACCAGTTTGAATTCCCAGGTTTGGGGAAGAATCGCCGCAACCGTGATCAAACCCAGAGGAGGTAGAAGCACCTTACGATTTACCAATTCGAGAATCTTCTCATAAGACCAGAAAGTCTTTGGAAATTGTGGATAAACTAGCAGTGCTCGCATACACTCTCCTGCTAAGTGATCATGCTGTGACGTAGTATAACCTGTCCCCCAAGCGATCACCCTATCGTGGGACAGGTGTTAACTATTGGTACTTTCTACAACAGTCAATTGGCAAAATCAGCCTTTTTGCGGTGCAACCTAATAAAGAGGTGGTTGGGCTGCTGCTGTGCGATCGCAAATCCACCTCTTTCACTGGTAGCAAATAATCTGTAGGACAAGCATCGCCCACCAGCCCGATTTTGAATCAGGTCAAGTCACTCGATGACTCAAACTTATTCGTAATCCACATCGACTGATACGGCTGTAGGTAAATCACAGCATAAATATCGTCAAAACACTCGCCGCTAATCAAATCGCACCAGGGGTCAATACAGACCAAATTCAAGTCAGACAGCCGCAGTTCTTGCACTTGATCCGAGAGGTTATGCACCGAGAAAATACTCTGGTCGCGGGACATGCTCTGCCGCCAAAAGGCGAATAGGGCAGGATTACCCGGATGCAACGTATATTGAGTTGCATTGGGATGGAAGGCTCCTTGCTGACGCCGAATTTTAATTAATCGACTCAATTCTTTCAGCACCATCGCTTGTGGAGTCGTCGGATCACTTAGCTTTTGCTCTAATTCGTCATAGTTCCACTTGTAGCGGTTAATCGTGCGATTAATGCCTGTTTTTTCAATGCCTTCTGCGTAATTGGGTGTGGCTAAAAGGCTGTGAATGTAGAAGGCCGGAATTCCCTCGACCGACATCATGATCGTCTGAGAACAGAGGAAGCGCTGAATTTGCCATTCGTCTTCTCCCTTCACCGTACCCTTCATGGCATCGAATAGTGAAATATTGATTTCATAAGGGGTTTCGCTACCGTCCGACTGACGGCGCATACTAATCCTGCCGCCAAACCGCTTCATGGTAGCGAGCAATTCCTGGTATTCCTTCTGGCCCAGTAATCCTTCAGTTGGCCGTAAACCGATGCCATCATGGGATGCCGTGAAGTTGAAATAGGCACAGCCCACTGGAGCAGGCGGCATACTCATCATCCAAGTTTTCAGGTGATCGGAGCGTCCCTGCATCAGCGCATTCAGCACCAGCGGCGGCAGGCTGAAGTTGTAGATCATGTGGGCTTCGTTGCGGTTGCCGAAGTAGCTGAGATTTTCTCGATTCGGCACGTTGGTTTCGGTAATGATGGCAATGCCCGGATCGATCATTTGCAGCAGTTCTCGCATCAGGCGAATCGCCATGTGGGTTTCCACTAGATGAATGCAGGGGGTACCTAGTTTCTTCCACAAAAAGCCAACCGCATCCAGACGAATGTAGCGGGCACCTGCCTGCACGTAGAACAGAATGATTTTGAAAAATTCAATCAGAACATCGGGATTAGCAAAATTGACATCAACCTGATCGGGGCTAAATGTGGCCCAGACGTGCTGCTCGCCGTTGACCGTGTCTACTTTGGCCAGCAGTTGCGAACTGCGGGGGCGCACCACCTGCGACACATCAATCGTTGGATCGGTTGGATCAATGGTGATGAAATAATCACAGCCCGGTTTTTCACCCCGCTTAAACTGCTGAAACCAGGCGTGCTGGCTGGAAACGTGATTGATCACCAGATCAAACATCAGGTTGAAGTCTTTCGAAACCTGTTTGATGTCTGTCCAATCACCCAGTTCTGGATTGACCTGAAGATAGTCGATCACCGCAAATCCATCGTCGGAACTGTACGGGAAGAACGGCAGGATATGAACGCCTGTAATAACATCGTCTAGATGCTCTTTGAGAAAGGTGCCCAGCGTCTTTAACGGTTTTTCGCTAGGTCGAGTAATGCTATCACCGTAGGTAATCAGCAAAATGTTGTTGTTACTCCATTTATTTAAGTCTTCTTCAACAGCAACAGAAACGTGTTCTTGAAATAGGACATACAGGCGATGGGTGACATCATCGACAATCGCGGCATCATAAAGCCGTTCAAGAAAGGGTCGAACCTTCATGGCAAAAGCGCTGTAGCGTTCGACGGTTTCAGTTTGTGGCTGGATAGACTTTGTCATAAGACCTCGAATTGGGAGCGTTAAACAATGTGGTTCGGCAATGTGGTTCGGACTTCGCAGTTGGACAATTTTTGGAGCGCGAAGCGCTTTAAAAATCGTCTAGAACCAGCATCTTTAGTAAGTTAAAGTGCGTAAGTCCGAGTGGTAAACAAATGGTGAATACATGGTGAGCGAATGCAGAAAATACGCTGCTCAGTTTGCAGCACAAGGCTTGTAGCCATTTACTCGATCCTAGCAACCCCTCGTTGTTGGCTGTTCTATCAGGTTTTCTTTGGAGATGGCGCTAAATTTGATGCAGTTTTATGCTTCTGTATCATTTGAGCTTTCAATTTCAAAGGTTTTATATTTTCTTAATAAGTAAGTTGATTGTCGATTGTTGATTTTCGGCACTGTCATATGCGATCGGGCACTGAAACCCAATATGGCTTTTGATGAAAGAGTTGCGATCGCAGTTTGCCGAAAATCGCGTTCTCATAGGCGGATTCGTTATCAGTTCTGCACCGGAGCGAGTGGATGGATTATAAACAGGAATTAATTACAACGATTCACGATTTGGGCTGTGACCTAGAATTGCTGGAGGCGCAAGTCACCAAGTTGAGTGAACGGTCACCAACGGCTGTCCTAATTCCAGCTTTATATGAAGAGTTAGAGCGCCCCGCCCTGCATAAAATCCGTGACCATCTCAGCCAGTGCCAGTTTGTGCATACGGTGGTGATTTGCCTCTATGCCGAGACGGTTGAGCAGTATACCTATGCGGTGCAGTTTTTCGAGTCAATGCCGCAGACGGTGCTGGTGATTTGGGAGAACGGGCCGCGCGTGACGCGCATTCTCGAAGATTTACGCGATCGCGGTTTGGATCTACTCAAATTCAAAGGCAAAGGTCGCGCGGTTTGGCTCGGTTTAGGCGTAGCGTCGCTACAGGCAGATGCGATCGCACTTCACGATGCGGATATCGTCACCTACGACCGCTCGTACCCCATGAAGCTGCTGTTTCCGCTGCTAGAGCGAGAATTTGGCATCGCCTTCAACAAGGCATACTATGCCCGGATCGGCCAAGAGCCGCGCAGTATGCACGGCAGGGTCGTGCGGCTGTTTGTGATTCCGCTGCTGGATGCCCTGATTGAAAACTTTGGCTACCGGAACTATCTCCGCTATTTGAGTGCCTTTCGCTATCCACTGTCGGGCGAATTTGCCATGACCAGCGACTTAGCGCTGAATATTCGCATCCCCGGCA
The DNA here is from genome assembly GCA_966674685.1 of uncultured bacterium. Classification (GTDB taxonomy): domain Bacteria; phylum Cyanobacteriota; class Cyanobacteriia; order Phormidesmidales; family Phormidesmidaceae; genus Thainema. The sequence goes on along the minus strand of CBKWJC010000111.1, from coordinate 13,254 downwards.
ACTGGGGGCTAGAAATCGGTTTGCTGGCTGAGGTCTATCGCGGCGTCGCCCAAAAGCGAATCGCTCAGGTAGATTTAGGCTTCTTTGAACACAAGCATCAGTCTCTGGGCCAAAGTACCGATGAGGGGCTGCTCAAAATGTGTCGCGATATTTTCCAGTCGATTCTTCGCACGCTAACGGAAACTGAGCAGGTCGTCGTGTCAATGGATCACATTCACGCCCTGCGGGTGAAGTATCGCCGCGAAGCCCAAGACTTTACGCGCCAGTACTTCGTCGATGCCTCGTTTAACCATCTGCGTTACGACCGCCATCAGGAAGAGGTAACAATTGAGCTATTCGAGCAGGTGATCGTTGACGCTGGAGAACGCTATTTCTTAAATCCCTATGGCGCTCAAATCCCTGATTGGACTAGGGCTTTAACCGTGATACCGGATTTGCGCGAACAGATTCGGGATGCTGCCATCAGCGATGCAACTGAAGCACAGGGATTACAGCTTCCGGTTATCAGTCCTGAAGTTGTACCGAGTGTGGGTTAATGCTAGCTCTACACATTAATCAAATTCAAACTCCCTCCTCTCCCACTGTTGAGAGAGGAGAGTTGGGGAGGAGAGAGCAAACGTTACACATGGCTTTAAACCTAAAAGAGGGATGTTGCGATCGCAACATCCCTCTTTTTCAGAATTTTAGAATTTGCGTCAGTTAAGCGGCGACGCTAGCGGGAGCCAACGTTAAAATTTCAACTCCGTCATTGGTAACTGCGATCGTATGCTCAAATTGGGCCGACAGCTTGCGGTCTTTTGTCTTAGCCGTCCAGCCATCATCCATCACTTCGACTTCGTAGGTGCCTTCGTTGATCATTGGCTCAATCGTAAACACCATGCCTTTACGCAGCTTGCGGCCCGTGCCTTTTTTTCCGTAGTGGGGAATCTGCGGCGCAGTGTGGAAGGTGCGGTTGACGCCATGACCCACGAAATCGCGCACGACTGAAAATCCCTGGGCTTCGGCATATTGCTGAATGGCAGCACCGATATCACCGACGCGAGCACCAGGTTTGACCACCGAAATAGCCCGTCGCAAGCACTCCTCAGTCACCTGCACCAGTTTTTTCGCAACAGGTGACGGCTCGCCCACAAAAAAGGTTTTTGAAGTGTCCCCGTGGTAGCCATCGACGATGGGCGTCACGTCAATGTTGATAATGTCGCCATCTTGTAAAACTTCTTTGGCGCTGGGAATACCGTGGCACACCACTTCATTAATGCTGGTGCAAATCGATTTTGGAAAACCGTGATAGCCAAGCGGAGCACTGATAGCACCATGCTCCTGTGTCCAGGCTTCAGCAGCATCATTCAGTTCAAGAGTGCTCACCCCAGGTTTGACCATGGGTTCAAGATAGTCGAGCAGTTCAGCCGCCAAGCGTCCGGCCTGCCGCATTTTATCGATTTCACGACTGGATAACAGAGTGATGACTTCTTGTTCCACGGTTCTACTTCTGAAGATATGCGTTATGTGCTCTACTGTCTACTCTAACGTCAACTGGAGTGATTGAGCGAATCGATACTGAACTATTCGCCAACCGTATCACCTGAGCTAGCTTCAGACGGCAACTGATGATGACCATTTGCATAGGGTTTGCCATCTACATCAGAACGAACATCGGGCATGTTTTGAAATGCGATCCACTGCTGTGGGGCAGCAATTTCAATGCCAGCTTGGCCAAAGGCAATTTTCAAGCGGCGACGGTATTCGCGGGCGACTTCCCACTGTTTCAGCGGTTGGGTTTTGATCCAGATTCGTACCGTTGCACCGCGATAATCTAGCCGATCAACGCCTAGCAGGGAGGGTGGCTCTAGAATCAGCGATCGCCACTGCCGATCTTCGGTCATCTCATAGGCCGTTTCTTTAATCAGAAGCAATGCTGTGTCAATGTCGGCGGAATGAGCCACGTCAATCATTAAGTCAACCCGCGACCATTCTTTGGAGAGGTTTTGCACTACGGTGATGGTGTTGTTGGGAATGGTAATCAGCCGCCCTTCTTCGTTACGGAGTTGGGTAATCCGCAAATTCATATTTTCGACAAATCCAGATACGTCGCCAATCACGACGACATCACCGACACCGTACTGGTCTTCTACCAGAATGAAAAAGCCGTTGATCACATCTTTGATTAAGTTTTGAGAGGCAAAGGAGATTCCCAAACCTAATAGTCCAGCACCAGCAATCAGCGGAGCGACTTGAATACCGACGATGGATAGGCCAATCAGAGTTGCGATCGCCCATAGGAAAAATGCAATGACGCTACGCATCACTTGGGAAAAGGTTGAAAACCGCAGCGCCATTCGTTGACTCGCTTCCGGAGACAGCACCATCCGGTCTTGTAGCGCTAGGAGTGATCGATCGACTAAAGCCGCACTTACGCGAATCAGGACGTTCGTTCCCCAAAACAGCGCTAGGAGCTGAAGCGGCAGCGGCATAATTGCAATCAAAATGGGCTGAATCCATCGGGTATAGGGAATCAGGCCCAAGATAAAATACAGCCCAACTCCCCACAGCAAAACTTGGCTGACTTGCAGAATTGGGCGCAGGATATCTAGCATAGTGCGCCGCTGCTGAGTTGCCATTTGCTGCCGCAGGGCGGTGGTGATTCGATGAGGTTCGTTTGGCGTGGCTGGATGGTGACCTGTAGGGGTTGATCGGTTTGACGTTGCGATCGCAACGTCACCATTGCTATCCAGTTCAACATCCGGTGCGCCAGTGGTATTGCGCTGGGTTTTGCTATCCGATCTCAGCCGCGCTCGTTCTCGCATGACTCGACGCTGCAATCGGACAATGCTCCAGCTACCGATGGCTAGGATGAGGAGCAGTCCAGCTGCGATCGCGCTTTGGCGCAGAACAAAATCAAGTTGTCGCTCTTGCTTGAAGCGAATAAGTCCCCGTTCTACCTTGTCTCGAATATCTTCCGCCCGTAGCCAAGGGTCATCAATGCCCACCACTTTGGCATCGGCGCTAGTCACCGTCATCAGATACTGTGAGCCATCAAAGGCGGGACTATTGACGTAGATCACTGGATTACGTCCAGTTTGCAAATCACCTTCTATCGTGACCGTCAATTGCTCTGGATCAAAATCAGTGCGGGCAATTTGATAAAGATGCTGTCGAATCTCGCGAATGCGCTGCTGAAGCGCGGCTCTATTCTGTCCGCTTGAAATCGCTGTAACCCCCACCACAATTTCAGTATGGCTATCAAAGCGAATAACACCTTGGCTCACTTGCGGGGCCGGAGGTAAAAAATTACCAAGTTCTTCCCGAATATCGGCAATTGGGCTATTGATCGTACTGGGTGTTGCATTGGATTCAGCAGCTTCAGATGAAGGGACATCCGCTTCGCTGGCTGCTCCGTCATCATCGGGAACGGTTTGATTATCCTCAGCTTGAGCGATAATCTGAGGCTGAGCATGGTTGCGAGCCGTCGTCGCTGAACTGCTCACCGGAAAGCTCGCCCATCCTATGAGAACGACGCACAGCACAATTCCATTCGCGATCGCAAACCGACGCTTCCACCACTGGGGAGATCGATCCGTTAGCTGAGCAGAGTTACCAAAAGAAATCAATCGCTGAATATAAGGCCAGGTGGCGCGTTGGAACGATTGAACAACGTGCATAAGCCTCCTTTTTGCTGAATCAGCAGGCAGATGTGAGCTAGATCTATCACTTTACAAATCTTTACTGCACATCTTGGCAAGCGACGCAGAAAACGACATCCGTGTTTCGCTAATTGCGATCGCAACCAATTACACCTGACTGATTGTTCATCCTGATTAAATCGTTGAATTGTTAAGAAAACGAAAAGTCGGTGAACCTAGCCCACCGACTTTTGGGTTGTACTTTGACTTTGTTTAAACTGTAGCAATCTTAAGTTGCTTATAAACAGGCCGCCCCGCTGGAGCGGTTTGATCATAAGCAACTTAGTTCATCAGCTATTTAATAGCGCCATACATCCACTCAGCACTCGATCAAGTCTGGTTGAAAACCCATAATTCATTGTTTGTGAAACATTTGCGGCGCAAACATTTCACAAACAATAAATTAGGTTCTCATACACAGACTTGCAATCAATCCTCAGCGCTCACTACTGAGCACTGACGCATCTACAGCGTTTCCCACGCTGGTGGAGTACGGAAGTGTTTCTCTGCCGAAGGCAGAGAAACATTTCTATGTATCTCACAAGGTTGCAAACTGCTACATAGCGCTAATTCGTAGAACTGGTATAACTTCCACAAAAAACAAGTAGCTGCATTTTTATTGATATGCAGCTACTTATTTGGGGTTCTTTCAAGTCAGATTCAGTAGGAACTGTATTTGATTAGGAAGTGTATTTGAACTGACCGTTCTCAGCACTAGCCGTTCTCAGCCATTTTGGTACGGCGCTTCGTCACCAATGCTCCCAATGCACCAACTCCCATTAGACCGATTAGCGTACCGGGTTCTGGCACTTCCGCCACTTCAATATTAGAAAACCGGAAGTTTACCCCATCGCCCGTCCCCTTGACGGTGTCATTACCCAATTTCAGAGTAATCGACTGAACATTCTGGTAAGTAAGACTTGCAATATTGCTATTCGGCCCTTTCGCAATCCAATCGGGGGTAGATAGGTCAACTCCGTTAATCGCCAGAACACCTGTGGAATTGAGGAACTCGGTATCAAAGAAATCAATGGTCAAGCTTGACAGCAGATCTTCAAACAGGAAGGTGAACGTACCCACTTCCAACTGGCCTTTCTCTTCTGATTGGCCTGTCGCCTCATCGTATTCAGATGGGCGAAACCAAAAACCCTGATGATTGGTTCCAGCATCCTTCTTTTGTAGTTTCACGGACGACCCGTACTGATTCTTTGTCGAGAGACTATCGATAAACAGGCGACTCCGTGATCCGGTAGAAGCATCTGTCAGAGAAATAATGCTCTCGATAAACGGCAGTGAGCTAGACGAAAAGCATTGCTGGCTATCCAAACACCCCAATCCAACATCAATTTCACCCTCTTGAGCAATAGGGGCAAACCCGGCAGCAAGTGCAGAAGGTGCTGATAGCACGGAGGCCAAAGTCACCAATCCTACTGCAAACCCTTTTGAAACAACCACAGTTAACCTCCAGTTGACGTTGTACACATCTCCAGCCTGCCTAATGCAACTCCGAATGTCCCATGCAAACGTTTTGTCTTTAGACAAGTTACATATACTACTGCGTCTTTGTTAAGACTGTATCTGGATACAGAGAGCTAAAACCTGAATATCTGGGTAAATTCAAGCAATGACAACGATCCTCAAGCCATACTCGTGTAATTACTGAGAGTTCTGTAAAGCTGAATTTAAAAGCTCCACTCCACTGCCAATTTATACTCAAATTACTCAATTCTCAAAATTGTGCCCCAAAGAAGGCTCCCTTGCTCCCCTGCCCCGATGCTCATGCTCACCAAGCACATCTCATCAGACCCTTCGAAGGCCGTTGATTAGAGCATGCCAAGCGATCTGAGTATTTCAGACCTGCAACCAATCGCTAGAATAAGGACTGGCCTGTTGATCTAGCACGATGTGGGAGAGTATTGGTGGCAGTTGCTGTTGAGAACTTGTTGACATCTGAGATTATGCAACCTGCTCGTTATTTGGGGAACGAGTTGGGTGCCGTACATCATCCGTGGGATAGTGCAGCAGTGCGCTGGGTGTTAACCTATCCAGAAATTTATGAGGTTGGTGCGTCTAACCTCGGTCATATCATTCTCTATAGCATTCTCAATGCTCAGCCGCGTCAATTGTGCGATCGCGCTTATTTGCCCGCTCCGGATCTGGCAACTAAGCTACGGCAAACTAACACGCCGCTGTTTGCTGTTGAATCCCGCCGCGATCTAAAAGAGTTCGACATTCTGGGCTTCAGTCTCAGCTATGAGCTGGGGGCAACCAATATTCTAGAAATGCTCGATCTAGCTGGCATTCCACTGACCTGGAAAGAACGGAAAAGTTGCGATCGCTGGCAGGTAGAATCAGGCAGCTATCCCCTAATTTTTGCAGGTGGCCAAACGGCGACGTCGAACCCGGAGCCTTACGCCGACTTTTTTGACTTTATTGCCCTAGGTGACGGTGAGGAACTGCTGCCCGAAATTGGTTTGATTCTAGAGCAGGGCAAGGCTGCTGGCCTGAGTCGTGAAGAGCTGCTCCTGGATTTAGCGCAAGTTCCAGGAGTTTACGTCCCTCAGTTCTACGACATGGCTGAGGACGGTTCCGTTCATCCCAATCGTCCCGATGTGCCTGCGCGTGTTCTGCGACGAGTTTCCGATCCGATGCCCGCCTACTCAATCGGGCTGGTACCCTATGTGCAGACTGTGCATGATCGGCTGACGGTTGAAATCCGGCGGGGCTGCACCCGTGGCTGTCGGTTCTGTCAACCGGGAATGCTGACGCGACCCGCCCGCGACGTTGATCCAGATCAAGTCGTAAACACGATTGAACAGGGAATGCGAGCCACGGGCTACAACGAGTTTTCGCTGCTGTCCCTCAGTTGTTCGGACTACCTTGCCCTGCCTGCCGTGGGCATGGAAATCAAAAATCGCCTGAAGGATCAAAATATTTCGGTTTCGCTGCCCAGCCAGCGGGTTGATCGCTTCGATGAAAATATCGCTAATGTCGTCGGTGGTACGCGGCAAACGGGTCTGACCTTCGCACCAGAAGCAGGCACCCAGCGAATGCGCGACATCATCAATAAAGGTTTGACCAACGAAGAACTGCTGCGCGGCGTGAAGACAGCCTATGAGCAGGGCTGGAGCAAAGTTAAGCTCTACTTCATGATTGGTCTGCCCGGCGAAACCGATGTCGATGTGATTGGCATTGCCGAAACTGTGCGCTGGCTGCGGCAGGAGTGTCAGTTGCCCAAGCGCCGCCGTTTAGATTTCAACATCACAATTTCCAACTTCACCCCCAAACCCCACACACCGTTTCAGTGGCACACGGTATCCACGAGTGAGTTTTTGCGGAAACAGACACTGCTGCGGGAAGAATTTCGCCAAATTCGGGGCGTCAAGATCAATTTCACTGACGTTCGCATCTCGGCAATGGAAGATTTCGTGGGTCGCGGCGATCGCAGATTGTCCGCCGTCGTTCGCCACGCCTGGGAACTGGGTGCGGGCATGGATTCCTGGTGGGAAAGCCTTGATCGAGCGTTTGAAGCCTGGGCGCAGGCCATTGATGCAGCGGGTCTAACCTGGAAATATCGTCAGGTGGAAGCGGGCGAATGGAACTTGATGCCCGTCGATGCCGAGTCCAAACCTGAATCGACCGCTGCTAAACTCTTGCCTGAACATCCGAACCAACTTGCTCAACTTGATGCGCCTCTGCCCTGGGATCACCTGGATACAGGCATTAGCAAGCTTTGGCTCAAGGACGATCTCTATCGGGCCCTGGAGGCGGCAACTGTCCCCGACTGCTCCTTTGAAGGCTGCTCCCACTGCGGTATCTGTGGCCCCGACTTTGGCCATAACATTGTTGTGCCGCCGCTGCCCATCCCCAAGTTTGAGGGCCATTTTGTCCCCAATCAAACGCGATCGCAACGCCTACGGGTCTACTTTGGCAAGCATGGGGACATGACCTACATTGGTCACTTAGACCTGATGCGTTTATTTGACCGAGCTGTGCGACGAGCAGGCATTCCGATCACCTTCACGGGCGGATTTCATCCCGGCCCTCGCATTTCACCTGCTAATGCATTACCGCTGGGCGCGACCAGCAGCGGCGAAATTGCTGATTTTGAGCTGACTGAGTATTGCGATCCAGAAGAAGTGCGATCGCGCTTAGCGGCTCAGCTTCCCGCTGACCTTCCCATTTATCGGGTTGAGCCGATTGACTTAAGCGCACCATCTGCAACTAAACAGCTCCACCGCGCGGAGTATGTGCTGACTGTGGCTCCTGCTCTTACCGATAACGCGGAGCCTGTATCGGCTGAAACCCTACCGTGGTCAGACTGGATAACATCCATTCTTGCGGCTGAGGACATCCCGCATCAGAAAAAGACCAAGTCGGGCAAACTCAAAACTCTCAATCTACGCGAACTTTTATTTGATCTGTGCCTAGAGTCTCCTCATCAGGAATCTGTAACTGATGCATCTCATCTAAACACGGTCAAGATTCGCTATGTCGGCAGTTGTCGCAACGACGGCACAATGCTGCGACCGGAAACCCTGGTTGACATGTTGCAGCAAGTGGCAGGCATCGAATTGCAGATTTTGCACATTCATCGCGAGGGTCTAATTCTCGAATAGATATCGGGATTTTATTCGGTGCTGCAATGTGAGCTTTTCCTCACATTGCAGCACCGATTACATAGTTAGCCCCCTCTCCCATCTGCTCCCCCATCCCCTTGCTCCCCTTCACTCTCTCACCTCACCCATACTTAACGAAATATAGAAAAATCCATCAATAGGGTTGTTTGTTGTACAACAAGCGCTATAATGCTCTAAACAGAAGCTGCTAATAGGTCAAAAACTGTCATAAGGTTGTCAGACATTCAGTTCGCAGCGAGTGCTGGATAAAATTTAGCTTCTGTCAGACTTCCAGTTATTTTAGATACCTTGTAATCCTTTGAGGTATGCAAAGGGTTTATGGGGCAACGCTTGTAGACGAAAGGCTGTCAACCGCAAACATTTTCTGCTTTCAGCACTGATTCACGAGTTTCTGGCATTGCCAAGTCGGTAATCGTGCAGGCCAGTTCTGTCGCATATTGATCGCGCGGCAAGAAGGTTACATGCATCGCCAGCTTTCAAGCAACGTTGAAACAATGCTGAGTTGTCAAACTCTAAGGGTGATTGAGGTTGTTACAGTGTCGGGTTGATGCCTCGATAGCGAAACACTGGAAAATTTGAATTCATGCACAGTTGGTGCATTCCGGTCGTATCGGGCGTATTGCCACTATTGATTTAACCCCTAGATTTAACCCCATATCTGCCACAGAATTATGTCCCCCCTAACATGCAGTCATGAGCAGCACGGTTCAGATGCTCATCATCAGATTTCGAGGAAATTGAATGCCTAAGCAAATTATTATTGCGGAGCAGCATCGAATTGCGGCTGTATTCTCCGAAGATCAAATACAAGAACTCATTGTTGCGAAAGGAAGCCATCAAGTCAGCGATATTTATCTTGGCGTCGTGGAAAATGTTCTTCCCGGCATTGATGCAGCTTTCGTTAACATCGGCGATAGCGAACGCAATGGTTTTATCCACGTCACCGATTTAGGGCCATTACGACTCAAGCGTTCAGCTGCGTCCATCACAGAATTGCTGGCACCTCAACAAAAAGTGTTGGTGCAAATCATGAAAGAGCCGACGGGCAACAAAGGCCCCCGGCTCACGGGGAATATCACGTTGCCCGGTCGCTATCTGGTGCTGATGCCTTTTGGCCGGGGTGTTAACCTGTCTCGTCGGATTCGCAAGGAAGAAGAGCGTAGTCGCCTACGGGCATTAGCCGTTTTGGTTAAGCCTGCTGGCATGGGTTTACTGGTGCGGACTGAGGCAGAAGGAGTGGCCGAAGAAGCCATCATTGAAGATTTAGAATTTCTACAGCGCCAGTGGGAAAGCATTCAGCAAGAAGCTCTCTCTACTCGTCCGCCTAGTCTGCTCAACCGCGATGATGATTTTGTTCAGCGGGTGTTGCGAGATGTCTACAGCGCTGGCGTTAACCGCATCGTCGCTGATTCCCACACGGGCGTGAAGCGAATCAAGCAGCACCTCGCGAATTGGAACGGTGGTCGTCCGCCTCAAGGTGTGTTAATTGACCAGCATCGAGAGCGAGTTCCCATCCTAGAATATTTCCGCGTCAATGCCGCCATTCGAGAAGCGCTCAAGCCGCGTGTGGATTTGCCCTCTGGGGGTTACATCATCATTGAGCCAACAGAAGCATTGACGGTCATCGACGTTAACTCTGGTTCGTTTACTCGTTCTGCTACTGCCCGCGAGACCGTACTGTGGACAAACTGTGAGGCAGCAACGGAAATTGCGCGTCAGCTCCGTCTACGCAATGTTGCAGGCGTGATTATCGTCGATTTCATCGACATGGATTCTCGTCGCGATCAGCTTCAGGTGCTGGAACACTTCAACAAAGCACTACGAGCCGACAAAGCGAGACCGCAAATTGCTCAACTATCTGAATTGGGCTTGGTTGAACTAACTCGTAAGCGTCAGGGTCAAAATATCTACGAGTTATTTGGTCAAACCTGCCCAAGCTGTGGTGGACTGGGGCATATTGCACATCTGCCAGGTGAAGAACCACAGATTGTCGATCCGCTGGCTGTACCGCGAGAATTACCAGCAGAATCTCGTCCGGTATCTATGCGTGAATCGCGTGAATCAATCACTCAACCCAATGACGATTTGGAGTTGGATTTAACTCAAGATCCTCAGGCGCTAGAGCTGATGCATCATCCTAGCTATCAAGAGCGCAGTGCTGGAGGACATCGGGGTAGTCGTCGCCGTCGCCGTCGTGAAACTAGCCCGCCGGGACGGGGGGGTAAGGACGGCAGTACTGCACCATCATTTACTAATCGCGATAAAGATCGCGATCGCGACCGAGAAACGATCGACGAACGTGAACCCCGAGAAGCGACCCAAAGTTCTCGGTCTCGTTCAGAACGGAATGGTCGTTCCCGGAATGGTCGCCGCGATCGCAATTCCGGTGTTGAGCCAGAAGTTATTGTGGTAGAAATGACGCCTGAGGAACAGGAAGTCTATGCGCTTTTAGGCATCTCACCCCTTGTCTTAACTGACCGCACCCCGACGGATGCAAAGTCAGCCGTTATTTCAGTCGTCTTACCGGGTGAAGCTCCTGTCAGCAATGGACAGTCCACGGCAGCCAATGGACAGACTACCGCTGAGATCCTGGATGCTGCTGCAAGTGATGAAGAGAGTGCATCACCCAATCTAACGGATCGAGATGAGGAGGTATCGTCCTCAAGCACAGGGTCAAAACTACCGACCTTGAAACTAAAAGACTCAGATGTCGCAGTTGATTCTCCCACGGCAGATGAACCCGATTGGGACAGCAGTGACAGTGAGCCATCAGAAGAGACTGAAAGCAGGAGTGCAGCACCGTCTAGAACTCGACGGCGGCGGCGGCGCTCATCGGCAACTGAGGCAACGGCCAGCAGCGAAGGATAATAGAATTTGCGGATATTAACCTCGCGTATAAGTCACAGTATTATCTAGCCGATGCCAGAGCAACTGGAACTATTGGGCTTGACCCCGCTTGAACATTCTGAACAGACAAAAAACAGCCTGCACAGCAGTATGCTGCTCGCAGGCGTTGATGAGGTTGGGCGTGGAGCGCTGTTTGGACCTGTGGTTGCAGCGGCTGTTATTCTTCAGCCTTCCACGTCCCAGCGCCTGATTGAGCTAGGCGTTACGGACAGCAAAAAACTTTCCTCTGCTAAGCGAGAAGCGTTAGTGGAGGACATTCAGCAATCTGCCGTTGATTATCAGATTGGTCTAGCCTCAGTCTGGGAAATCGATCGTCTAAATATCTTGCAGGCGTCTCTACTGGCGATGAAGCGAGCGATTTTGCGGCTACAGCCATCCCCCGAGTTCTGTCTGATTGATGGCAATCAGCTTGTGCCAAGTTTGACTATTCCTCAGGAAGCCTGGGTGAAAGGTGATCAACGTTCAGTTGCGATCGCATCTGCCAGCATTCTGGCCAAAGTATGGCGCGATCGCCTGATTGTCAGGCTTTCGGCTCGATATCCTCACTATCATCTCGCTCAGAACAAAGGATACGGTAGCGTAGCTCACCGCCAAGCTCTATTAACCTACGGAGCATCAAAGCAGCATCGCCGATCCTTCAAACCCTGTCAATGACAAACCCTAATCCTTTAGATCTCTGAATGAGAGCGATGCCCATCAGACGATTCAAAAAAGCCGCTGCTCCTTCACCTCGCTGCTTTTAATATCAAGTCCGTATGTAAGAACCCTATTCATTTTTTGTGAAATGCTTGCTAAGCAAGCATTTCACAAAAAATGAATAGGGTTTTCAACCGAATTTCACATAGCACTGGATCTGTAGCTGTCGGATGATTGAAAGGCCAAGTATATTTACTCTAGCTAGCTTCCCGAGATGGCAGTGTCGCTGCCGCAACAGCTTGATCAGAGTTCTCATGCTGCATCCGCACCCAGCGGCGATAATCGCTAACAAGGTGATTCATCAGACGCTGCTTAATCGTCATCAAAACGCCTCGTAGCAGCCCATTGCCCGTTGTCTCTAGAATAGTGCGCGGCGTAAAGTGGAAAGCAGGAGGCAAGTCTACAGATACCTGTAAATCAGCCTTGCCAACCAGCGTCACATGTTGACCAGACTGAGCATGTGGCACTAATCGACCTACTAAGTCCAAGTTAAAGCGCTGATTAATATACTCAACACCCCTAATTTCGCAGTCTGTGGAACGCAGGTGTACAACCCCATTGGCATCTACCTGAACTTCTATATCAACCGTAGGCTGGATTTTGAGCATCATGAATTGAATTGGCCGCATTTTCAGCCGAAACTGATTAGCAGCCAATACTTCGGTACGAGACGGGTCAACAAGCGCATTTACAAGGCGTTGAGGCTGACGCAAGTAATGCTGGATCGGGATAGCCTCTTGAGCAATGCCCATTTCCACAGATTGGGAGGCAGAAAATTGAATCGACATAGAAAAATTTAGGTGGAAATACCGCAGACAGCTAAACTAAATTTAACAATTATCTCAGAAAACAGGCACGCTCATTAGTTTGAAAACTTTTTTGTGCTTTGATGCGTTTTTCCAACCAAAGATCCAAACTTGTGTATGAATACCTACGCCATATTACTACGCTCAAAACTCAAGGATTTCGATTGCCAGGATTGCTGATTTTAAGTATGAATTGTGATGTGGGGGCAGTGCCCCCACATCACAATTCATAACCCGATTCAGCAGCGCCCGATTGTCATTATTGAACATGGCTATTGAATATGACCCATTTTCGATAGAGATTAGCTGACGGTTCGTGAAACCGATATGATTAGAAGCCGTAATTGTTCAATGTTCAAATCGGCAACAAATAGCTGCATTTATTTAGATGCATAACCTAAAAACCGGAGGACGCTCCTCCATGACGTTCCCCGTTTTTTAGCTACATTTATTTATGCCAATCCACTTATTACTCTGTAAATTAAGTTTTGCTGGTTGATGTGCCGCGCGGAGCGCGGCACATCA
>CBKWJC010000110.1:0-20347 GCA_966674685.1 uncultured bacterium | reverse complement strand
AGTGTGGCGCATCAACCAGCAAAACTTAATTTACAGAGTATTAAGTAGGTTGGCATAAATAAACGCATCTAAAAAACTGGGGAGCGTTCCTCCGGAGCGCTCCCCAGTTTTTTATAGTGGTTCTAGATAAGACTGAAAGAGGAGAGTGCCTCATTCTTGACTGGAGTCACTATGATTTATTGTTTGTGAAACGTTTGCTCAGCAAACGTTCTTGAGCTTAGACCTGATCTGAGATTAAGCTCCTTGAGCTAGGGCTACTGCTATGGCAGGTTTTGAGCGAGTTCAAGGGCTATTTTGCCGTGTTGCCAAGCGCTGACCAGATTACCCTGCATCAGGGCTGCGATCGCACTTAGACCTTGAATTTCGGCGGAGTCCGGTTGCAGCTTGAGAGCATTGTCTAGAGCTTGGGTGGCGGCGCGAGGATGGAAACCGTAAAGATTCACAAAGCCGAGATAGGCATGGGCATAGGGATTATCGGCATCAAGCTGCGCCACGCGCTTTAGGGCTGCGATCGCAGGTTCAACGTGGAGTTGCAGTGCGGTTGCCAGCGCCATACTGTAGGCATAATCTACATTCTGTGGTTCCTGCTGTAGCCGATAGGCCAAGGTTTGTTCAGCATCAACTAAATAGTGCTGAATTGGATCGTAGCTGTTGATGCGGCCCAACTGATCAAAGATGGGATCTAACGCCACCTGTCCTTTCGCCAAATTCGGAGCCAGCGTCCGCAATTGTGTCACCCAGTCCAGTTTGGGCGCATCCAGCGCAGGCGCAGTTGCTCGAATGGTTACCAGCGTGGGGGGAGCAGGAATCCTATAGGTTTCGCCCGTTTTGGGATTCCAATAGCGAGCCTGGAGCCGATACTGGCCTGGTGCCAACTCGGCAGGCGGCAAGGTGGCCGTTTGCTCAGTAACACTGAAGAGTCGATTTGGGTCAATCTCGGCAGCAGCAAGCACCGTTTGCTGAGCCTGAATCGGTTTAGGATGCAGCGTGCCTAGACCTAAACCATGATCGTGAATCCAGGACGTACCTGCTGGCTGAGATACCGTCGCATTTTCCCAGGTCAGTAGCACCAGTCCCTCACTCAACTGTTCCCACGGGCCAACCCATTCATAGGTGACTGGCAAGGGGACGCCGGGTGCAGCTTGATTCGGCACCGTTAAATCCTGAAGCCGCACCCGACCCAGTTCAGCATCAGCATCGATATCTTGGCTGTTTCGATTTGACGATGCGATCGCACTTGAGCCTGTACTGGAGTTTGAACGAGCCGTTGGCAATGCCTTAACTCGTACATCTACTGACGGCTCAAGGGGCTGCACGTCCACCGCAAACGTTCTGTGGCGATAGAGATTTAGGCGATGACCATTGGGCAACATCCAAGAGCGCTGCTTTTGAAATAGGGGGCTGCGATTGAGCGTGCGAGTGGCTGGCCCCTCGTTGTGCTTCAACGGCAGAGACCGAGGATTGGTGGACTGTAGATCCCAACTGAGAAACCACGGCAGCGATCGCAAATCTTGATCGAGGTGGCGCTTGCTGTCCCCCATCCGGCGGGCATAGATATGGAAGTTTTGAGCATTGCCGTAGTACGTCAGGTTGTGCTGATTGACTTCCGCTGACGAAGGCAGCACGCCCAAGTTCACCACCTGATAAGGCTGTGTTTGATAAATTTCCTGAATAATTTCAGCGTGAGGCCAACTGACATCATGCTGTGCTTGCGTATTAGCTTGAGGACTCAGCCAGCGTTCGACCCGCTGCCCCAGCCCGCCGCCAATGGGAAACATGCTCAACAGCATCAGTCCCAGCGCGCAGCCCACGGTGCCCCAGCGCACGGCTGCCCAGCGGGACGGCCAGCGAGTTAGCCCGTAGGCAAGCAGCACGGCAATACCTGACAGATAGGGCATCACGTAGCGTGGATCTTTGTTGAAAACCGCTGACCAGAGCAGATAGGCTCCGCCGATAAAGGCCAGCAACCAGCACAGAGAGCGACCCACTGTAGGCCTCTGAGTAGCGGGTAAATCGGCTGTTGCGGCACTCTCAGTTACTCGTTCAGCAGCTTGAAACTGAGGCAATCCGGGCAGCGCAGATAAAATCAGGCCGACCAGCGGCACAATCAACAGCGGCCAAGACAGAACTCGCGGTAAGTCTACCCAGTAATACGTCCAGGCACCCAGCGTATGCAGTGGCGGATCGCCTTCGTTAATGGCGGACTGGACGTTGGCATTCAGCACCGCGCTAATTTGAAAGAACCAGTTGGTACTCAGCCACGGCCAGATCCCCAGCAGCATCAGCAGCAAGCTCAGACCAAGCTGGCCTAAACGCCCCCACTGGCGCTGACGCAAATTAGCCCCGATCACCCAGAGCAGCGGCACGATGAAGAAGATGATCGCCGTTTGCTTCATCAACATGGCCAGCCCCAAACTGAGGCCAACTGCGATCGCACATAGCCACTGGCTCCAACGACGATTGACATCTCGCCACAGAGTTAGCAACCAAAAACTCAGCGCCACCAGCGCCACCAGCGGGTAGTCCATAAAGTACTGCACTCGCTGGCTGTAGAACTGGGGAAACAGGAGGCAGAGACCCGCAGCCCACAAGCCAACGCGACGACTAAATAGCTGTCGGCCTAAACCATAAACGCTAGCCAGCAGGATTCCGGTATAGAGGGTATTGACAAAGACAGCCGCATCGGCACCCGTGCCAAACGCCATGCGGAAGGGAGTCGTTGAGATATACAGCAGCGGTGGATATTTGGATGAGAGCGTCCATAACCCTTCCCACCAGGCACGGTTCAACAGTTGGGGATTAACCAGTGTCCACCAGTAGTTCAACGACCCAATTAAATGGTCAGCCGGATCCCAGGAGGCGATCGATTCATCCCAGCGGAGCCAGATCACGTCAATTGAGACAGCCAGTAGCCAGAGGCCAGTTAAAATAGCCCAGACAGCAGAAACAGAGGCGCATTTCCCGATCTGAGGAAGTCGCTGATGGGGCAGTTTGAATCGCAGTTTCATGAGTTCACCACCCTACGCTTGGTTGTCGGTTGGCAGCGATACCGATAGAACCGATAGCCATCTACGCGCTGTGTGTCTAATGGGGGGGCGGGTTGGCAGTTAATGGCGCTGAGATCGGCACCGCTATGATAGTTCATCAGCCACAAATCGAATGGGCGCGGCAGGTTTGCCAGCGTTTGCTTGAGCTTTGGCGTAGGGTTGTAGCAGGACAAGTCATAGCGAGACTGGCAGACGGAATGGTCAAGAATATACTGCGGTGACTGGTTTGGTAAATTGTCTGGTCGCCGCTGGAGTTCTAGGGCTAGGCTCATCATTCGTCCAGTTTGGCCGTGGGTTTGGTGAGACATGGCAATAACTATTGGCGCTTGAGACTGTTGCAGCAGCGCATCTACTACCAGATCGGGGCGATGGGTTTTTTGATAGCCAAAGTCCAGCGCCACAACTAGGCTGCCAATCATCCCAAGCAGCACGACAATTATTGTTGTCCAGCGCTGCGATCGCAAGTCTCCCCCGCTGCCCTTTTCCCAACCCGCTGCCAGCGCTACGGCAAACAGTAGAATAGCAGCCGGATAGTAGATAAAGTTGTAGCGAAAGCCATTGGTGAGGCTCATATTAAAGGCATAGGACAAAAACCACATGAGTGCGATCGCAGTTGCCAAGAAGCCACCAATAGCCCACAGTTCGGCCTGCTGCCCCATAGCCTGCTGCAATTTGGCATATCGCCGCACACCGTTAATCCAGATGCTGCCCAGCCAAATCAACAGCAGCAGCATCAGAACAATCGAGCCAATTTCAATCGCCTGAGTTGTACCCTGAATGGGCAGCAGAAAGAACATCGTAGCGACGCCCGCAATCGTTTCCAGTACAGGTTGCAGCCAATCTAGACCAACACGGCCTTCCAGTCGATAAATCCACCAAGTTAACTCATCGTCCTGTACGCTCTGAATGACAGGTAGCCATACGACACCGCTGACGGCTGTCCCCAAACCCGCTGCCAGCACCTGCCACCAGGGTGGACGGCTCCAGCGTTGCCAGAATCCGACTGTTTCTGCTGATGCGATTTCAGGTATCTTACCTAAACTGCGCCAGAGGAAAAAGCCCAGCAGCACCATCGCTTGAGCGGTCACGATAAAGACAAAGAAATAGTGGGTGGCGATACCCACAGCATTGAGCCCAATCCAGCTTAAGCCAGTCCACAGAGGAAGACGGGCGCGATCGCAAATGGCTCGCACGGCCACCACAAAACAGCAGAGAGATAAACTGCCCAGTACCGTCGGCAGCGTATAGTGTCGCGCTTCCTGAGCAATATAAATACCGAAGGGTGAAACCGCCATCAGCGCTGCCGCAATCTGGGCAATCCGTACCGAGTGAAAAGCTACCCAACCGAGCAGAAAAATGGTTGGAACGGTCAAAACGCCGAACAGCGCCGACAGCGATCGCGCCGCCCAGGTCAGCACCCACGGATGCTCAATCGGAAACAGCTTCAGCCACTCATGGGTCAGCATAAAGTACAGCGGCGGGTGATTGCTCTCGCTAAACAAATGATGAGTAACGGCTCCAATGCCAGTTTGCGGTAGCGGTCGCAGCGGTGCCAACAGCACGTCGGTCGTAATCAGCTGATCTAGCGGAATGGTTTGAAAACTGTGTCCCAACCCAAACACCAGCGTCGAAAATTCATCCGTCCACAGCGGTTTTTGCGCCAAATGGGTGAAGCGTAGAATAAGTGCGATCGCGCACCATAGCAGCAGCAGTCCTGCCTGAAATCTGCGCTGTTTTGCAATTGTCATCAACCTGCTGCTCTGCATGAAGATTGCCGTTTCTGATCCTATCTATCTTTAATCAGGAAGGATTTTGACACAAGCGTAATCTTGGTAGAGGTGAGGAGTGAGGGGGAAATAGGCCTGTAGAGGCTGTAAAGGGAGTCGAGAGAGTAGCTATAGTAGTAGTCACATGGGTTAGAACGTTGAAAAACTCTGAAAACGCTCAAACGCTAGATTTCGCAAATAGCCCAGTCAAAGCGGTGATGGCTATCACAACTGGTTTTACCTCAGTCCTCAGTCCTTAATCTCCGACTTGGCATTGAGGGCTTAGTAGTCTGTCAACTTTGTTTTAATGGCTTTTGCTGGTTGATGTGCCGCACAGGACGCGGCACATCAACCAGCAAAACTTAATTTACAGAGTACTGAATAAGATTAGTACCAAAAAAGAGTGAAAGATTCGAGAAAATCAGACCTACTGATGCAGATAATTGCCGATTTCTATCACACATCACACCAAAATCATGAAACGATGATATTTAGCTCTGCTTTACCTGGAGCCAAATGCAGAATCTAGTCACGGGTTTATGACGTACTACATTGCACCTCGATTTCTCGACAAAATCGCCGTTCACATCAGCAAAAACTTTCTGGATTTGCCACGGGTGAAAGTGCCGCTCATTCTGGGCGTTCACGGGCGGAAGGGCGAAGGAAAAACATTTCAGTGCGAACTGGCCTATCAGCGGCTGGGCGTTGAGGTGGTTCACATTTCAGGTGGTGAGCTAGAAAGTCCGGATGCGGGCGATCCAGCTCGTTTAGTTCGCTTGCGCTATCGGGAAGCGGCTGAGCTAATTCGAGTGCGGGGCAAGATGGCCGTTTTGATGATCAACGACCTAGACGCGGGTGCAGGTCGATTTGACGCGACGACGCAATATACGGTCAATACTCAGCTTGTCAACAACACGCTGATGAATATTGCCGATAATCCCACTAATGTGCAGCTACCCGGCAGCTATGATGATAAGCCCGTGCATCGGGTGCCGATTATCGTCACGGGCAACGACTTTTCAACGCTGTATGCACCATTGATTCGCGACGGACGGATGGAAAAGTTCTACTGGGAACCGAATCGCGATGACAAAGTCGGCATTGTAAACGGCATTTTTGAGCCAGATGGTTTGTCAAAATCGGATATCGTGACGCTGGTTGATACCTTCCTGGATCAGTCAATTGACTTCTTCGGCGCATTGCGATCGCGCATTTATGACGATTTAGTGCGTCAATTTATCAACCAAACTGGCTTTGAGAATCTATCTATGCGGCTCGTCAACAGTCCAGACGGCAAGCCAAAGCTACCACAGCCCGATTTCCGCCTCAGCCACTTACTCGAAGCGGGTCAGCAAATGGTAGCCGAACAGCGCCGAGTACAAGAAATGCGCTTGGTGCGCGAATACAATGAAGCGCTTCGGCAGGGACGGGGGCGCGACTTCACAATTGAGCAAGATTCAGTTGCTCAACCGATGCGTCCCAACGGTCACCAGTCAGGCAACTCATCCAATTCATCTGGCCATGCATCTGGGCACTCCAACGCGTCATCCCCTGCATCTGCAGCAAGCTCAGCCGCAAGCAAAGGCAACAACGGGCACCAGCAGATTAGTTCCACTCAGCTCGATGCTGCTACTGTGCAGCAGGTTAAGCAATTATTAGCTCAAGGACATCGAGTGGGTCTAGAGTATGCCGATCAGCGCCGTTTCCGCTCTAATTCTTGGCATAGTTGTGCGTCATTCTCCTCAAGCGATGCGACCGAAGCCGTCCAGGCGATGGAGCAGTGCCTAATTAATCATCCAGCAGACTATGTTCGCATGATTGGAATTGACTCAACCAACAAACGGCGCATTCTTGAAAAGATTATCCAGCGCCCATAAATCGTATGCGGAATCTGCTCATGAAAACCAGTGTTTATTTTTTGTGAAACGCTCGCTAAGCAAGCGTTTCACAAAAAATAAACAACAGGCTTTTAACCGGATTCCATAATTATTTGCCGTTTGTTCACAGTCCAAACGGCAAATAAGCTTTATTGCTTGATGGCTGTTTGAAAATGTCTACGCTAACTGGCGGGTTCAGAGCGACCAGGCAGCACGACTTCTATGCTGGTTTCAACAGTGGTTTCAACAGTGGTTTCAACCGCTTCAGCTTTAATCACCGTGCCATCTGTTTCGGCCTTTGCAACCAGCGACGAGTTTTCAATATGAGTCAGTACTTCGTCCTGATAGACCACTAAATCAAACCAGAATGTAGTGCCAACGCCCACTTCGCTGACTAAATGCACGCGGCTGTGATGCTTCTCAATGATATTGCGTACAATTGACAGCCCCAAACCTGTTCCCTCTAGGGTGTGTACGCGGTTTTCAACTCGGAAGAAGCGGTCAAAAATTGCTTCTTGATCTTCGGCATCAATGCCAATCCCGGTATCGGAAATCTCAACCCGCACCCGTTCCGGTAACTGATGCAGATGAGCTTCCGGTTGCAGCGTGTAGGCTCGGATCATCACTCGTCCCCCCGTCGGCGTGAACTTGAGGGCATTACCGACTAAGTTGGCAAACACCTGAAGCAATAGGTCATAGTTACCCAGAACCAGCGGTAAATTAGGTTCGACTTCTTGCCTGAGTTCAATCCCTTTGTCGCGGGCATTTAACTGATAGGTTCGCAGCGTTTGCTCAATGGGCTGAATGATTTCAACCGCCTCAAACTGATAGCGCTTGTTGGACTCCAGCCGAGACAGGTCGAGTACATCATTTACTAAGCGGGTCAGACGATCGGTTTCGCGATTCGCGGTATCCAAAAATTCTCGCCGCTCGTCTTCCGAGAGATCTTCGCCGTATTCATGCAGCGTTTCGATAAACGACTTGATGTTGAATAATGGTGTTCTCAACTCATGGGAAACGTTGCTAATGAACTGACTTTTGGCTTCGTTTAGCTCCACTTCACGGGTGATGTCCTGAATTGTAATCGCGATGCCTTTCACATTTTCGCGATGCTGATCTAGTACCGTAGTCAGCAGAATACGCACTGTTCGCTGAGTCGGTTCGTTGAGTGTAATCCGGAATTCTGAGCCGTCGATTTCACCTGCGGCAACTTGGTAGAGCGGTCGGGTGATTTCGGCTTGGAGCGGAGCTGGTAGATGGTACAGTACGTTCTCACTAATAACGGCATCTTTGTCGTCCCAGCCTAAGATGCGATGGGCCGTGGGATTAACTAACACTACATTCATGTCTGAATCTAGCAGCACCGCCCCATCTGCGATCGTAGATACCAGGGTTTCTAGCTTGGCCTTTTCGGCAGTGAGTTCTTCAATATTTTGCTCTTCATACCGCTCTAGCCGCTCCGCCATTTCGTTGAAGCTGTGGATCAGCTCTCCCAGTTCACCCCCCAACGGTAGGTTGATTCGCTGTTTGAAGTTACCTGCCGCGATGTTTTTCACTCCAGTGAGGAGTTCCTTAATCGGTTTGGTGATCGTTAGTGCATTGAAAACGGCTCCTAAAATCACCATCACCCAGATGGAAACAAAAACTGCGATCGTAACGTTGCGGGTGAGATGAGACGAGGTGACAACAGTGGGATTTGGATTAATGCCCAGGGCTAATACGCCTAAATAACTATCCCCATCCATTAGCGGCACAAACACATCGGTCACTTCCCCATCAGGCGTGAGATGCTGCCGCACGGTAGGACGCTCTAGGTTTTTGGAATAATCATCCGGAAGCTGCATGCGTCGCTGAAGCGTGAGCGAGTTCTGCACCTCATACTCAGAGAAGGGAATGCCAAAGAAGATGTCACCATCGCCATCAGCATAGAGCATGTAGCGGATGCTGGTTGTGCTGCTGTAAAACCGATGGGAAAACTGGGCTAGTTCAGTGCGATCATTGGCTTGAACCAGAGGCGCGACGTTTGCGGCTAGGAGTAACCCTAAGTCACGACCAAACCGGGTGTCATTTAGCCGCGCATCTTGCTGAATTGTGTTAACGGCCCAGAAGGTTAGGCCGCTCATCAGCAGGGAGACAACAAGAGTCGCGGCTGCCATTAATCGAGTTTGGAGGGTGAAATCAGACCACCACTGGGCAATTTCTTCTCTGATTTTCGCGAGGATCGCAATCACTGTGATCTGTTACTAACGCTGCAAAACGACATTTTAGATGAGCATAAGCTCTCAAAGTTTATCTCTCATTTTCGCATGATCAAATAGGAGATTGCGAATTTGCCATGATGACCTCCATAAGATAGCAATTCGGGGCTCTGATGAGGTACTGAAAAGATACTTATATCGTTGCTGCAAAATTCAAGTTACAAATTGGATGTCTTGGGTATTGATGCAGGGGAGCAAGGGAAACTGCTTTAGGGTCGGGTTTTAATCCAGAACGGCCCAAAAGCAAAGTGGACATTGCGCGGCCATCGGGGCTCTTGCAATGTCCATCATTGAGTACTTTGCTCAACTCCTATTTAGCTCAAGCTTGCCTGGTGGCATCCGGATCAGAAAACGGAGGAGCGAGGAGCGTAGAATCTTGTTATCTTCTGAACGAGTTATTCCTCTGAACGAACTGACCAGACGGTAAAGTCAGGGCGAATCGCGTCTCGCGTTTGCCACTGGTCGTCTAAGCTTTGCATTTGGCGGGTGGTGATCCAGAGAAACTGGCGAAAACACTGCACGATTGTTTGCATGAGGCTGTTCAAGATTCTGGGAATAGCTCGTTTCACCGGATAGGACATCGATGCCATGGGACGTGATGTAGGCGCGATCGCAGATTGGGAAAAATCAGGCATCCATTGTTGAATCTGCCGCCACACTGGCTCTGCCTGCCTGACTTGATTCATCGCAGGGACGTTCTGGTTCTGCATCACGACTGCGGAAGTAGATGGTGCAGCGAGCCAACGCGGTGCTGCGATCGCAGATGACCCAAACAGCGGTAGTGGTAGTGAAAGAAAAATAATAACAATCGCCAATACAATGCTCCGTAAAAACATCCGGTACCCCATCTATTCGTTTATCGTTTACCAGTAATAAAAGAGAGTGATAAAATGGGCGTCGCCACTTTAAGTCCATTGATTTGAACCTGCTATTTTGGCGCACACCGCTGTATCCCACATCGAACATCTAGTCACTCCACCAGAGTTCATGGGGATGCAAAATCTATGATGCGTCCAGCACCCAGACCAAAAGCAGACAGCAACAAGCGTCGCAAACTCGATCTGGAGGTGCTACAAAGTATCGGCCTAAAACCGAATTCAACGCAGGCCACAAAACAGATTGTTTCTGTGCCGCTAATGTGAAGTTAAAAGCTGATGCCTAGCCGACTGACCTGGTATAACTCCGTCTGGAGCTGAAAACCGTCTAGTGGAAACCCAGATCCTCCAGCGTCAAAAATGACTCACAATCTGAAGGTTCCTTTGTCTTTACTGCAATGCTGCGATCTAGAGCAGACCGCGCTAATTGCGTAGATGAGACCGCTACTTGGCGTAGGACTTTTACTTATACCTCTATATCTAAGATATTCGATTTTTTTATCCCTATCAAGGGCTGAAGCAGCCAATTATTTAAAGTTGTATTAAAGCGATCGCACATTTCGCTTCACACCTTTTACGGCTGCTCAAACCCAATCAGGACAAGACTTACTCATATATTTGACGGCACCTATACTTCATTCTGGCTTCACAATTACCAATCGGATGTTCGATTAGATACCAAATTGGAACGAAGGAAACTGTAGGCACTTCTTTAGATAGATTTAAAGGAGCATTGACAAAATATCCGTTGGCAGCGGCTTGACAAAAATGATTTATTGTGAGCTTACTCTAGCTGTAGTCGATGCGTCAGTAGTAACCAATAGGGGAGGGGGGATGCAGTTTCTACTTAAAGCTGCACGATGGATTGACCAGATCAGTGAGTGGGTGGGCAAAATCACCTTTGGCTTAACGCTGGTTATGGTGGTCGTCGGCGCATACAATGCGATTACGCGCTATTTGGGGCGATATATTGGTACCAACCTCAGTTCCAATCGCTACATCGAGGTGCAGTGGTATCTATTTAGCCTCATTTTCTTATTTGGTGCAGCTTATGTACTGAAACGCAACAGTCACGTTCGAGTTGACATCCTCTACAGTCGCTTATCTCATAAAGCCAAGGCTTGGATTGATTTGCTTGGTGCACTGCTGTTGTTGTTGCCCATGTGCGGCGCAATTATCTACTATTCAGTCCCTTCAGTCATCAGCTCTTGGCAGGTACTAGAGCAGTCTTCTGATCCAAATGGTTTGGCGCGATATCCACTGAAAACGGCTGTGATTGTTGCGATCGCACTTTTGGGACTACAGGGCATTTCTGAGGTCATTAAGCAGCTTGCCATCATCCTCAACATCACACCGCCCGCATCTCCCAGCGAAACAGAGGTGCAGCCATGATGGATTATCTCGGTTTATTGATGTTCCTCGGTGCCCTACTGCTGATTTTCACGGGCTACCCCGTTGCGTTTGCGCTGGGTGGAGCGGGCCTAATTTTTGCTCTACTGGGTGGATTGACGGGCAGTTTTGACTGGTTTCTGCTATCGGCACTGCCCAACCGCATCTTTGGCATCATGGGCAACTACGTGCTGCTGGCTGTTCCCTACTTTATTCTGATGGGAACGCTGCTGGAGCGGTCAGGACTAGCGGAAGACTTGCTGGAAACCTTTGGCCTCCTCTTTGGTCGCTTGCGGGGCGGCGTCGCCGTGGGTGTCATTCTCGTCGGTACGCTCCTAGCGGCGGCAACGGGTGTTGTTGGCGCAACCGTTGTGGCCATGGGCATGATTTCGCTGCCCGTCATGCTACGCTATGGCTACAGTCCAGCACTCTCAACGGGCGTAATTGCGGCATCCGGCACGTTAGGACAGGTGATTCCGCCGAGTGTGGTTCTCATCGTCCTGGGCGATCAGCTTGGAGTCTCGGTTGGTGATTTATTCCTGGGTTCACTGTTGCCAGGACTGGCTCTGGCAGGTTTGTATCTGCTTTATACGATCGGTGTTGCCATTTTTAAGCCCGAAATGGCTCCAGCACTACCCGCAGAAATGTTGGATATTTCCAAACGAGAACTGGCAGGGCGCGTCTTCAAAGTCATGCTGCCGCCGCTGGTTTTGATTTTAATTGTACTGGGCAGTATTTTTGCTGGATTGGCAACGCCTACTGAAGCAGGCGCAATGGGCGTTTTAGGCGCAATGGGCTTAGCCGCAGTCAACCGCCGATTAACCTTTAAAGCGCTGTGGGGTGCATTGGGTTCAACAGTGGAACTCACCACGATGGTGGTCATTTTGCTGGTGGGTGCAACATTGTTTAGCCTAGTGTTTCGCGGCTTGCGGGGCGATGCGCTAGTGGAGAATATGTTGCTCAATATCCCTGGCGGCAGCACCAGCTTTTTACTGTTTATCAATGGCCTAGTCTTTATTCTGGGTTTCTTTCTGGATTTCTTCGAAATTGTTTTTATTATCGTGCCACTAATGGCTCCGATCGCCCAGCAGTTTGGTTACTCCCTCGTCTGGTTTGGCGTGATGTTGGGGGTGAATCTGCAAACTTCGTTCTTGACGCCGCCGTTTGGCTTTTCGCTGTTTTACCTGCGCGGAGTTGCGCCACCGGAAATATCGACTACCAGTATTTACCGGGGAGTAGTACCGTTTATCATTATTCAGCTTGTGGCGTTAGTCCTGCTGATTTGGAAACCAGAGATTGTCACGTGGGTTGTGCAGTGAAAGGGTGATGAAACAACGAACGTTAGAACGTTCTAACGTTCTAACGTTTTTAGCGTTAGCGTGATTGGTTGCGGCGATCGCGTTTTGCGGATTTGGGATTTTGTGGCTGGTCAGGGTGAGTGCGATCGCGGATAACTTGAATTTGAGCCCAAAGGGAGCGCCACGGTAGAGGCAAACTGGGGCTGAGTAATAGACCCGAAGCGATGCCAATCAAAACCCCAGAGGCGATCAGTAATAGAGCTTCTGTTGAACCGCCGAGCACCATCACGATGCCTAAAACGCCCAGCAAGAGAGCTGCGATCGCAAGAATGCTACCCATCATACGTTCCAGCACAGTCCAAATGGTGGCCTGGTCAATTTCTAAGTTCTGGTTAGACAGCCAATCAGGCCCATCATGTGGTTCTCGATAAGCTCGCTTCCACGTCTTTGGATCTGACTGTAGTGCCTCAGGATTGGGTTGCTCTGACGGGGCTGAAAGTTCATCACCCCTGAAGTGATAGGTCGAATTGGTTCTCTTCTCTTCGGTTGGGGGTGATGAGTTGGTGGTATCGGTGTCTGCGGCAGCATCAGTGTCTGCGGCGGCATCTGCATCATGAGGGCTAACGAGATCTGTCGCATGACCATTTGTATGAGATGAGGCGGAATTTGAGAATGAATTTGGTTCTCTAGTCTGGGCAGAATCATTGACAGAATCAGCCTGCTGATCGGTTGTATGCTGACTGGTCGAATGATGGGTTGAGTGACCGTTGGATGACTTCGGTGCTAATGGTTCCGACGCCTGATCTGCCACATCCGGCGAGCAATCGGGCTTCTCAGCATGTGGTTGCAACGTTTGGTGCTGAAGCAAGTCTCTAAACTGCCGTTTGAGATTGTCTAATCGCTGTTGGCCCACTTCCAGCTCATGATGTTTTTGCTGGAGATGCTGCTGTTTTGTCTCAATCTCTGCCCTCGTTCGAGCCAATTCCGATTCAGCTTGTTGAATTTGATGCTCAACAGTTTTGATTTGAGCCCAAATGGCTTCACCTTCTCGAATATAAGGTTTATCTTGATCTGCATCCGCCATCTTATTGTGCTCTAAACCGTGTGGGATCAGGAACCAAAGCTCATACAACGGCAAACTGTAGCGATAGTCATCTTGGTGGGGATATTTGGATGGCGCAGAGATCCGCCGCACCACCCAAATATCCGTGTCCTAACCTAACTGACTAAAGCTCTATAAGTAGGTTGGCATAAATAAACGCATCTAAAAACCTGGGGGAGCGCCCCTCCGGGGCCCTCCCCCAGGTTTTTAGATATGCATTATTTGTATGTGGCTACTTATCCATAGTTTGAGCTGAGTTTAACCGCGTTTTCAATTGTGCAAAGTCACTTAAAGTAAGGTATTTTTTCAGCAATTCAAAACAGTACAAATAAACTTATATTTAAGTCTAAAATGACTAGTTGACGGCTGCAAGAATAACAAGCTGCCAAATCTGAAATAACGTTAGGATAACTATTCAGAACGATAGTTAGTGCTTAAGGAATTCACACATTTTTTCCTGTTCTAATAATCTCCACAATTACCTCTAGCCTGCAACATGTTTGTTGTTAATAACTTATCGAAGTCATTTTCGAGTCGCGACTTTGCCCTGAAAACCATCAATTTCACAATAGAACCGCAGTCATTTACCGCCATTTTGGGGCCAAGCGGTGCTGGAAAAACTACCCTGCTGCGCTGCATTTTGCAGTTGCAGTCGCCCGATCGCGGCACCGTTTTATTTAATCAGCACAACTTAACCCACTGCTCAAAAAGTGAGCTCCGCTGGGCGCGATCGCAGATTGGCTTCATCGCTCAGGATTACAACTTGGTGGGCCGACGATCAGCCTTGGAAAATTGCCTGGCGGGACGATTGCAGGAATTACCCTTTTGGCGCTGCTTGCTGAATCAGTATCCTCGCGCCTTGCTGCTGGAGGGAATGACCGCTCTGGCTCGCGTTGGACTGGCCGATATGGCCTTTCGCCGTGCCGATCAGCTCTCTGGCGGCCAGCAGCAGCGCGTTGCGATCGCACGCGCTCTAACCCAGCGGGTTGAACTACTCCTAGCCGACGAACCAATCGCCAGCCTCGACCCCGAATCTGCCCACACCGTCCTCAGCCTGCTCAAGTCCCTCTGCCACAACGAAGGACTGACCGTAATCTGCAATCTGCACCAAGTTGAATTTGCCAAACAATATAGCGATCGCATCTTGGGCATTCGGCAGGGAGAAGTTGTGCTAGATCAACCGACTGCGACGGTAACAGAGGGTGAGTTAGAGCAGTTATATCGGGTTTGAAGTGAGGCGTGAGGAGTTTTGAATTTTGAATGCTTAATTTTGAGTTTTGAGTAACTAACTCAAAACTCAACCTCTTCCCTCGATTCCCTTTACAGCCTCAAATCCCTATACAGCCTGCACAAATCCCGTCTACCCCCGTGTTATTATGGGAAAGTTGTCTAAATTCACACATCCAGAAATTCGGGTGTTTTGAAGGGACTGTTTGATTGCGATCGCGCTGCAATTGTGGTGCCTTCGCTTGTGGTTGATCCCTAGCAAAATCCGTCTGGATGGAGGCTAAACCCGAAAGGAGAAAAATATGCCTGTAGTTTCCTTGCCCCAACTGCTAGAGTCTGGGGTGCATTTTGGTCACCAAACCCGCCGATGGAATCCCAAGATGGATCCCTACATCTTCACATCGCGCAACGGGGTTCACATTATTGACCTGGTTCAAACCGCTCAGCTCATGGAAGAGGCTTATAGCTACATCCGTGAAGCATCTGAGAATGGTCAGCGTTTTCTATTTGTAGGCACCAAGCGTCAGGCTGCGGGCATCGTCGCACAAGAAGCAAGCCGCTGCGGAGCCTACTACATCAACCAGCGCTGGTTGGGTGGCATGTTGACCAACTGGGCCACAATCAAGACCCGCGTAGAGCGCTTAAAAGATCTCGAACGCCGTGAAGAAACAGGAGCGCTAGATCTGCTGCCAAAGAAAGAAGCAGCCGTTCTCCGTCGCGAACTGGAAAAGCTGCGTAAGTATCTGGGCGGCATTAAGCAAATGCGCCGTCTGCCCGATGCAGTTCTGATTGTTGACCAGAAGCGGGAATACAACGCCGTTCAAGAATGCCAGAAGCTGGGCATTCCCATTATTTCGCTGTTGGATACCAACTGTGATCCGGATGTTGTAGACATCCCTATCCCGGCAAACGATGACGCTATTCGTTCTATTAAGCTGATTGTTGGCCGATTAGCCGATGCGATTTATGAAGGTCGCCACGGCGAACTCGATACCGACGATGAGTACGATTACGAAGGCGCTGAAGACGAATACGATGAAGAAGACTACGATGCGGCTGATGAAGACGACAGCGAAGAGTAGTGTCGTCTAGCTAGCATCAAACCTTGAATCGCTCGAATAGATTTCATGCGTGAATTCAGTAGCTGCATCCTGATGAATGCATAACCTAGAAACCGGGGAAATGCTCCTCCGGTGCGCTCCCCCGGTTTTTAGATGCGTTGATGATGCCGATCTCCTTCAGGTATTGGAGATTATTCACGGATGGTTCCCGATTTCGATAGAGTGAAAATAAGGCGCTGTCTTATTGGCCTCTGTCTATATACATTGGTAGTGATATGTGAGTAATGATTTTGGGTGGTGCGGGCACGCCTAACACGACCTGAGGTCATTCTTTTTGAGACTACCTACAGCATTTTTCAGCCTAGTGAGGTTCCTGGGGATATTTCTCCGCCTTTGACGGAGAAATATCCCCACAATCCACCAGCATGGAAAACGCTGTATTCGTTTATTTAGTCGATCTGTAGATTCATTACAGGAATCCAATCACAATGGCGGAAATTTCAGCAAAGCTCGTAAAAGAACTGCGCGAGAAAACAGGCGCAGGCATGATGGACTGTAAAAAAGCCCTCAAAGAATCTGACGGCGATATGGAAAAGGCCGCAGAGTGGTTGCGTAAGAAAGGCATGGCATCCGCTGACAAGAAAGCTGGGCGGGTTGCTGCTGAGGGCTTGATTGGTCAGTATATCCACACGGGTGGGCGCGTTGGTGTTCTGGTTGAAGTGAACTGCGAAACCGATTTCGTGGCTCGTCGCGAAGAATTTCAAGAGCTTGTACGCAACATCGCAATGCAAATTGCGGCTTGTCCCAATGTTGAGTACGTTAGCGCCGATGACGTACCCTCTGACACGATCGAGAAAGAGCGTGAGATCGAAATGGGGCGAGAAGACTTGGCGAGCAAGCCAGAGAATATTCGCGCCAAGATCGTAGACGGTCGGATTGAGAAGCGGCGGAAGGAGCTGTCTCTGCTCGATCAAGCGTATATTCGTGATACCAATATCACTGTTGATGAGTTGGTGAAGCAAAGCATTGCTCAACTGGGTGAGAACATCCAGATTCGCCGCTTTGTGCGCTTCGTTCTAGGTGAAGGCATCGAGAAAGAAGAAACCAATTTTGCTGACGAAGTAGCCGCAGCCGCAGCGGTTAAGTAGCTTTATCGGCAAACATGAGCGAACAGCATGTAAGACACATGCGATCGCATCCGTTAATATAGAAGGCAAGTCCAATTCTGATTCTGTGGAGGCATGGCGCTAAGCTGTGCCTTTTTTTGTTTGGGTGTGTAGGTCAGGAATCAGTGTGTAAGAGGTGAGGAGTGAAACGAGAGGAGTGAGGCGTTTTGAATGGATTAGCGGAACTTATAACTCAACATTCATAACTCAACACTCAGTCCTCTACCGTTTGCAACCCTACGTGTAGCAGGCTTACTGCCCCTGACAATAGGTTTGGGTTTCCTGAATCAGTTCCCACTCTGGACGCACTGCTAAGCGAAACTCTTCGTAAATGGTTTGAATGGCTTCACCATCTTCAGCTTCTAGTGCGCCTGCAAAGCGGCCTGTCACATCGCTTAGGGTTGTGTATAGCTCGGCGAAGTCGCTTTGATATCCTGCTAGCTGCTCATCGCTGAGTTCCAAGCCTGCGAAATTTTCGGCTGCGCCTGCTGTGACATCAGATGCCGTGCTGAATAGCTCGATATCTGGTGCGCCGCTACTGAATACTGACGAGAGGTTTGTCGTCGTTTCATTGACGGTTTGCAGCAGGGTGCCGCATTCAGTGCTGGTTTGCGATCGCACGGGCAGGGTTGAAATGAGCGTAAGTGCGATCGCAATTCCCGTGCTGCTAATCAACTGTTTCCTCACCACTACACCTCCGACTCACAAATTAGCTTGGATTAACTTCTGCCATATTCACACATGTAGATGAATTTGAAGCAACTATTATTAGGCAATGCTGCCTCGCTTGCGAGCCTCTTTATAGGATGTGCCAATATTTTGCAGACCCGCCCGCAGCATCTCCCGCTCCAACAAGGCGAAAAAGCGAGTGCGATCGCCACCGCGCACCACAGCCTGATTGTGCGCTTCCGCCAGCGCCACTGGATAGCCAAACCCCTTATGCACCTGCGCCAAGCTCAGACTCAGCGCCGTGTCCAGCAGTTCTGTATCCAGCGCCACCCACTCCGGCATCTCAATCCGCGCCACCTCTGGGCCAACATGCACATAGCAAAAGTAAATGGGATGTTCTCCATACTGCTCCAGAATGCGCGCCGAGCTTTTCCAGAGCGGACTGCGCTGTCCCGGTGACAGTAACCGCGCCCACAGCGCCACATCCCGCAGCGGATCAAACACCTGGCAGGGAGCCTGATCGGTTTGCCCCGGACAGTGGGTCATACAGTCCGGATCCGCATAGGGACAGCGCTTCAGCCGCAAAAAGTTGAGCATTTCACCACTGCGCGAGGCACTGAGATATCCCACCAGCGGCACCCGTAGAGCCTGTAACTTTGACCAAGCCGCTAAAATCGGCGGCAAAATGCGATCGCAGGCATCCTGGGGCAGCGATTCCAAAAACCAGTAGATCAGTGAACCGTCCACCATTGCCAGAGTTGGGGGAGTGGGGAAGAGGGGGATTTGGCGGGAGGAGGGGTGAGGAGTAAGGGGTGAGGGGTGAGGCGTATGATGTGTGGTCGCGCTTAAGCTCCATTCAGCAAGTTCGGCGAGGGCGACGGATTCGGAGATGGTGCGGCAGTAGCCCATCCATTCTTCGGTGCGGATACCCCACTGGCGCGAGACATAGAGATCTTCAGGCCGATAGAACACTTCCGGTAGGCTATCCAGCATCGGCTGGCGACCTTGACCGTAGTGCAGCACGACTCGTCCCACGTTTAACAAGTAGCAGTAGGCAATTTCGTGATGGTTTGGTGCAATTTGGGAACCGTCTGTAGCAACGACAGTATGCGCTGTCGGCGCTACGGGTGCATCAATGCGCGTATCAAGCGGTTCAATGGGCTCCGCTGCCGTAAAGCCCATGCGATCGCGCCACTGCTGCCGTTGCTGCACCAGCACTTCTTGCTGCTGAAGTGCCTCCTGCATCAGGGCTTCAGCAATATCTAAGCGCCGCTTGGATGCTTCGGCTTCTTGGGTGAGGTGCTGGCTAATGCCCTGCATTTGCTGCGCCAGTTTCGTGAGGTCAAGCATAGGAGCGTTAAGCGTTGAGTGTTGCGTGTTGAGGAGGGAGAATTGTGGAGGGATTTTGGATTTTAGATTTTGGATTGGCGATTACCGTTAATCTTAGAATACAGTCGTACTGATGAAGTTGCACGCTTATAGGGGCACGGCATGCCGTGCCCCTATAAGCGGGATGACTCACTTGATTTCCTCAATCTCCTCGTTTTCGTCTACAGCCCTTCACAGCCTCAATTCCCCCGATCTATTGAAAAATGGAGCGCAATTCAATGCAGAAAACTTGGCAATCTCCTGAATATATCCAGCTTGAAGGGCAGTTTGTCACGCTGAAGCCGCTGGTGCCGGAGCGAGATGTTGAGGCGCTATATGCTGGGTCGCACGGTAGTTCGGAAAAAGAAGCGGTCTGGAACTACCTGTTCTACGGCCCGTTTGACAATCCCAGTGCGATGCAAGACTGGATGATGCAAATGATGGTCGGTAAGTCTGACCCGCTGACGTGGACGGTATTTGATGCTGCGACGGATTCACCCGTGGGAATTGTGGCACTACTTGCGATCGCAACTGCTCACGGTCGGGCAGAAATTGGTCATGTTTGGTTTATACCTGCGGTACACAAGAGCAAAGTCAATACCGAGTCCCAGTTTTTGCTGCTCTGTCATCTGTTTGATCATCATCAGTATCGCCGCGTGGAGTGGAAATGCGACTCGCTCAACCATGCCAGTCGCACCACTGCTGCCCGCATGGGCTTTATCTATGAAGGTCGCTTTCGGCAGCACATGATAGTGCGCGGACGGAACCGAGATACGGATTGGTTTGCGATGACCGACAAAGAATGGGAACGCTGCAAAGCCAATTTTGAGCGATGGCTCTACTCAGGCAAAACACTATCGTTAACAGCGCTAAATAATGAGTAAAGCCTTACTCTCAGACCTACAGTCAATCAAAGATGACGCTGCGTAAGTGGTAATTCTGATGATGTGACTACTACATCATCCTATTTAAAATTACACTTTACTGAATGCCAGGAGGCGGACTTGAACCGCCGACACGAGGATTTTCAGTCCTCTCATTAAACGTTTAAAGCCCTTGCCTGTAATAAGTTTCATGCTTCTTGAATAAGACTTGCTTAATTTTTGCCTAAAACAAGGGCTTTGTTAAGCTGCTAATTTGTCAATTAGCCTGAGCGACCACACACTAAAAAGATTGTATTGCAGACAGCAGTTATGGTTGTGTCGGTTGTCCAACATTACGGTTAAAGTCAATCCTTACAATTC
>CBKWJC010000109.1:0-20613 GCA_966674685.1 uncultured bacterium | reverse complement strand
CCACCCACCCATCTACCCCTCACTCCTCACTCCTCACTCCTCACCCCTCACCCCCCGACACCATCACCCTCCTCCAAACCCAACTCGACGACCTCAATCCCCAAGCCATCGGCTACATCTACGACGCTCTCTTCCAAGCGGGTGCCCTAGACGTATTCACCCAAGCGATCGGCATGAAAAAGTCACGTCCTGGCATTTTGCTGACCGTCATTTGTCCACCGGATCGAGTAGAAGCCTGTGAACAGGTGATTTTTGCTGAAACAACAACCCTTGGCATTCGCCGCACCACCCAGCAGCGCACCGTACTCCACCGCTTTTGGCAAACGGTACAGACTCAATATGGTGCCGTGCGAGTCAAAACCGCCCAGCGACAGCCCGGCAGCCCCATTCTCAATCTCCAGCCCGAATATGAAGACTGCGCTGCGATCGCACGTCAGCATCAAATTCCTTGGCAGCATGTCCACCAAGCCGCCCTCGCCGCCGCATCCAACTCAATCCCAATTTTTTATGAGAAACAGTCCTGGTAACTTTGACAAACCATAAACTGATACTGTGGCTAATGAGAACCTGCGACTTCGCCCATGACTCATCTTTATCGGCTTGACCAGATTCAGCCATCTGACCACTATGCAGTGGGCGATAAGGCATTCTATCTTGCCGATTTGCAGTATCGGGGATATGGGATTGTGCCGGGTTATGTGGTTTCAGCGTCGGTATTTCAAGCGTTTTTGAAGTCTATTCAATGGCTGGAGCCGCTATTTGCTGATTTACCTCA
The DNA here is from genome assembly GCA_966674685.1 of uncultured bacterium. Taxonomy (GTDB): domain Bacteria; phylum Cyanobacteriota; class Cyanobacteriia; order Phormidesmidales; family Phormidesmidaceae; genus Thainema. The sequence goes on along the minus strand of CBKWJC010000109.1, from coordinate 19,838 downwards.
TTCGACACTGCATTTAGATGTCAATGATGCCCAGCAGCTCAAGTCAATTGCTCAGCAGATTCGGCAGGCAATTTTGAATACGCCACTGCCTGAGATTGCTACTCAATGTCTACAGCAGATTGTTGATGAGATATCGTCTGCTGCGGTCATCCTGCGACCGTCGTTAACCCTGCGAACTGGCGTTGATCCACTGTTAGGTAACCGCATTCAGGGATTGCTGAATAGTCAGTGCTGCTGGACAAATGTGGCGGAGCTCACCGATCATCTGCGGCAGCTTTGGGCAGAGCTATTTCGAGCAAAGAGCCTGGTGTACTGGCAGCGATCGCAGATTTCTCTGGAGCAAATTAACGTTGCGGTGCTGGTGCAGCCCTTAGCTGATGTTGCGATCGCAGGCAATCTGCACTTAAGCACCGACATGACCTACACCGCTCATGTTGAAGCGGTGCAGGGACAGGGAATAGCCCTGACGCGGGGAGAAGCGACGCCGGAACAGTGGTGGATTACTCTAGAGCAGGGACAAGTGGCTCGACATGCACCGGGACAGCAGTTTCTCGCATATCGCTTACCAGCAACGGCGGGGACGGTAGCTGATCCGAATCGTATGGAAGACGATATCGAATCCCCTCATTTCTCTAATTCCACGCTTTCCGATGCAACGGCAGCTCCCTATCAGGTTGAGATTGTGGATGATCCAATGCTGCTCAATCTGTTTCCATCTGCCGAAATCCTGCATCAACTGGTAGAGATTGCCCATTCTGCGGGAATTGCACTAGGAACGACGCTGGATCTAGAGTGGATATATGGCACGCTAGATTCGTCCAAGCACTCATCGGATCAGACAGTGGCTCAACTGCTGATCACCCAAGTGAATCCCCGAACCCATCGTTATGATCCAGATTTTGCACTGCCGGACAAGATTCAGGGGCGCGATCGCAATTCTGCCCAAAACTCCGCTCCAAAATTTGGCTTACTGTCAACGCCGGATTTATCGGCAAAACCAGAACTATCCACTGTTCAATCAGCGCTGATTGAGCTGTCTGCCCCATTCGCGTCCACCTCATCTACGGCTGGTAATGACTTGGCTCAGCACGATGTTGTGATGATCACAGGGCTTGCGGCTTCGGCTGGACAAGCTAGCGGCATCGCGCAGGTCGTTACCGATCTCTATGCTGAACCAGAAACTCTACCCGCTGGCGCAATTTTGGTGACAACAGAAGTGACACCTGCTTGGTTGCCGTGGCTGAAACAAGTGGTTGGCATTGTTTCAGAACAGGGCGGTATGACCTGTCACGGTGCAATTATCGCGCGCGAGTTAGGCATTCCTGCTGTTGTCGGCGCTGCTGGTGCCACCCAGCAGATCCGCGATCGCGATCGCATTTATATCGATGGTGACTTGGGGCATGTCTACAGCGCACAGCACCACGAGCCGCAGCCTGAATTCAATCAACCTAAATTTGAGCCTAATTCAGCTTCAATCGCAGCAGAACACACGGCTCACTTGCCGGACACTGTGCCAGCCGCATCTCCTGCCAAACCACTTTCCAGCTTGCCAGCCTCGCTCCAAACAACTCTAGAGGCATGGAAACAGATTCCTGCTACACCTAAGATCGAATTCCAGCGGATTCCTACGGCCACGGAGCTGTGGGTGAATGCCAGTCAGCTTCAGTCGGTGTCTAAACTGCGATCGCTACCGCTGGATGGGATCGGCTTGTTGCGATCTGAACTCATGCTGCTAGAAGCTTTAGCAGGAGAACATCCTAGTACCTGGCTGTCTCAGCATTCCAAGGCAGCCTTTGTTGAGCGCTTAGCCAACCACATCCTCCAATTTGCTCAGGTGATGTCGCCACGTCCCGTTTTTTATCGCTCACTCGACTGGCGATCCTATGAGATGCATCGCACACAGCCGCCAGTGATCGGCAAAAATCCCGTCTTGGGCATTCGCGGCACGTTTAGCTATCAGCTCGACTCCACGCTGTTTGATTTAGAACTAGCTGCGATCGCGCAAGTGCAGAAAAGCGGCTATGATAACCTGCGGCTAATTTTGCCCTTTGTCCGATCGGTTCAAGAAGTACAGTTCTGCCAAAAGCGGATTGATCAGGCTGGCATTGACACACCTAACTTCCAGCTTTGGATGATGGCAGAGGTGCCATCGGTACTCTTCCTTCTGCCTAGCTACATTCAGGCAGGCATTCAGGGTATTTCCATTGGCACCAACGATCTAACTCAGCTCCTGCTGGGAGCCGATCGTGACCATGCTCAGCTAAACGCAGCGTTTGATGAGCGCCACCCAGCACTCATTGCAGCAGTTGAACAGCTCGTGAAAACGGCTCGTAAACACAACATTCCCTGCTCAATCTGCGGTCAAGCCCCAGTCCGTGAACCCAAGCTGATTAAGTCTCTGATCCGCTGGGGCATAACATCGATTTCGGTCGAACTGGATGCGGTAGAGTCTACCTATTGGGAAATTGTGCGTAGCGAGAAGCGGCTACTGCTAGAACAGCTAGAGTAGCTTCTTTCACATCTTGAACCTTACACTTTGAGAACCCGAAGAGGTGATTTTGCCGCCGCAGTGCGGTGGCAAAATCGCCCTTCTGGGTTTTAGTGCAAAATATGGAGTTCTCCTATAACGCCCGTCTTTGCTTATTTTCCCAGCGCCAAGCCCCTAGAACGAGGCGAATTTCATCGTAACTATACTCATCTCCCAGTTCGTCCTTCAGTAGCTTGAGCCGCTCTGACTGGATCTTCTCAATCAACTGCCAAATCACTGTTTGCCGCTCAGGAGTCACCAAGCCATCAATATAAACAGGCTGACCCGATTCAATCAAACAGGCCAAATGGTCATACACCGTGCGAGCTTTGACGCCGCGACGAGCCGCAATTTCCTCTGGCGATAGTCCCTCTTGATGCAGCTTCAGCGTTTGTAGATGGGTGCTCGACAGATAGGCTTCTGTGGGTAGAACTTCCGCAGTAGGCAATGGCTCAACTGTAGCCGTATCGGCCTGAGTCGGTAAACCATGCTCTTCACAGAACGCTCGAATCTCTTCTGTAAACAACTGGCCATACTGCTCCAGCTTGCGGCTGCCGACGCCGGAAATTTGCGAGAAGGCTGTCAGCGTTTGAGGACGGCGCTGTGCCATCAGCCGGAGGCTAGACTCAGCGAACACCACGTAGGGCGGCACCGATTGCTGATCAGCCAGCCGCTTACGTAAGGCTCTCAAGCGCCTCAGCAGCATGTCTGCTTCAGGAGTCATGCCCCGTTCTTCTTCAATGACCGGAGGCGGCTCGTTAATTTCTGGCGGCACAGCGATATGCACTTGGCGCTGTCCCCGCATCACTTCCCAACTGAGGGCGTTGAGTTTCAAAACCGGGAAACCATCGCTGGTTTCATCCACGAGCTGCTGCTGCAAAAGGGAGCGTCCCAGCAGTCGCCAGGCGTCTAAACTGCGATCTTTGCCAATGCCGTATGTGGAAAGCTGGTCGTGCTTGTACTGCTTAATCCGCTGCTTCCGCGAACCGCGCAGGACATCAATGATGTGACTCATCCCAAAGCGTTCACGGCAGCGAGCCACGCAGGAAAGAAACTTTTGGGCTTCAATTGTCCAGTCTTCAACGGGCTGGGGATGGAGGCAGTTGTCGCACTGGCCACAATCGCCTGGAAAGCTCTCGCTGAAGTAGCTGAGCTGAATGATGCGGCGGCAAACGGTACTCTCGGCATAGTCAATCACCTGCCGCAACTGCTGGCGCGCAATCCGCTGCTCATGCTCTAGCGGCTCCCCAGTGTGGGGATGGACTTTTTGGTTAATAATCCAGTCGATGCGCTTGATGTCGGCGGGGCTATACATGAGCGTGCAGTGGGCAGGTTCGCCATCCCGTCCTGCACGGCCTGATTCTTGATAATAACTTTCAATATTGCGGGGAAGATCGTAGTGAATCACAAACCGCACATCGGGCTTGTTAATTCCCATGCCGAAAGCAATGGTGGCAACCATCACCCGCACGTCATCGCGTAAAAAGCGGGTTTGGTTTGTCCGTCGTGCCTTGTCGCTGAGGCCAGCATGGTAGGGCAATGCTGCAATTCCATCTTGTTGAAGCCGATCCGCTGTTTCATCGACCCGTCGCCGACTGAGGCAGTAAACAATGCCGGAACCTTCGGTATTTTGAATCTGACGCAGCAGGTCGGCGTAGGACTGCCGCGCTTTAGGGCGCACTTCATAGTAAAGATTTGTGCGGTTAAAGCTGGCAATGTGAACTAGGGGTTGCCGCAGCCGAAGCTGCTGGAGAATGTCCTGGCGCACGCGCTCGGTTGCCGTTGCGGTCAGTGCCATCACGGGTACCGAGGAATAGCGCTGCCGGATCATGCTGAGCTGGCGATACTCAGGCCGAAAGTCATGTCCCCATTCAGAGACGCAGTGGGCTTCATCGATGGCAAATCCAGCAATGCCACGTTCCGCCGCGATTTCATCCAGCAGTGGCAAGAAGGCGTCGCTGAGTAACCGTTCGGGTGCAACGTATAGAAGCTTAATTTCTCCGCTTTCAATTCGGGCAATCCGCGATCGCGCTTCGGTATAGCCAATCGAGCTGTTAAGAAATGTTGCGCCAATACCATTGTCTTGGAGAGCTTCCACCTGATCCTGCATCAGGGCAATTAGGGGCGACACCACAATCGTTAAACCCGACTGCAACAGGGCTGGAAGCTGGAAGCAGAGCGATTTACCGCCGCCCGTCGGCATCACCACCATGACATCTTGATGGTTTAGGCACGCCTCAATTATTTGTTGCTGACCGGGACGAAACTGGTCGTAGCCAAAAAACTGTTTCAGCGATCGTTGGAGATCAAGCGCTTCGGTCTGAATCACAAAACCCTATCGTGAATGCTCGGCGAAGCTATTGTAACTTTACTCTCTCTGCTTGCAACGGATGCTGGAAGATAACTTAGGAATCGTGTTTAACCCAACATCCATCGCAATAACTGTAGGGGCGGGTTTAGCCGTCAAGTTATCAGTCCTAGTGAAAACTGATCAGCCAAATCCGCTCCTGTAATGAGACATGTTTAATTTTGGGTCGTGAAACTCATTAGTTTTGAGGGCTACCGAATCTTTAACTGGTTAGCCAGCCCGTGAGCCACTGCCAAACGGATCGACGCGGCGTTGGTTGCTGTCCCAGGGCGCGACGATAGCTGGCGTAGGCATCGGAGTAGCGGTTTAAACGGTGCAGGGCTACCCCTCGAAACAGCCAGGCTTCCCGATGGTCGGGTGCGATCGCAAGGGCATGTTCACAGCTTGATAACGCCGCCTTGACCCGATCCAAGTGCAGCAGCGTCACACCTTGAAAAACCCAAATCTTAGGATTATCTGGACAATAGGCTAGTGCCCGTTGAAAACTATCGAGCGCTTCTGGATATCGCTCTAGGTTTGACAGGGCATCGCCGTATTGGTACCACAGTTCCCCATTCTCAGGCTGAATCTGTAGGGCTTGGCAAAACCGATCAGCAGCTTTTGCATACTGCTGCCGCATGAGCTGCTCTAATCCATCCTGATACAGTGCTTGAACACTTTGATGGGGTAGATGGGAAACAGACAAAGACGAGTAAGAAGTCATAAATATTGTGTGCAAGTTGTGTGCAACGGCACGCTCTAGCTCAGTCAAATAAACTAGATCAGTCAGACATGAATCAAACCCGAATCAAACACAATGATGTTGTGAATGATGTCGTGATGAGTCATAACACAATGGTCACTACCAGACAGGTTCCCAACGTGACCATCTCAATAGATACACCCCAAAAGCAAAAACTGGCTGAGGCATTCCTTCATTTTGCCAACCTCAGAACAATTCCCAACATGTTTGCTTTGGTTTGATACGCTTCGCAACATTTTGCAGCCTGTGGTAACGATTAAATTCCATGTTCAAGTCAGCAATTAATGTCAAGAGCGGCTGTCTAATTCTCAAGAAGCCCACCCATTGTTAAGTAATGCAACAATCATGCCGTCAAAACGTTTTACCATCTTGACAGCCCATTGGTGCAGCCGATATTGTATGCTCAATACCCGGGTACACATCAATGAGCTGTGATATGCAAGACAAGCAGAAGGTTACGCTATATCTCCCACCAGAACTACATCGCCAGTTGAAAATTCGTTCAGCTGTCGATGCAGAACCGATGTCTGAAATTGCTCAGCGTGCGATTGTTTTTTATCTGACGCATGGAGATGTAGTAGAGGAGTTTGAATGCTCTACCCACGGCAAGAGTTATCAGGTTTACAACTGTCCTGACTGCGCCAGTGCGATGGTGTTGAAGGAAGGAAAGATGGCGTCCTTGTCGAGTCAGCCCGGCGTATTGTCAGACGAGGAGTTGTCGGTGGGTGCCACCTCTGGCGTTCACTCTCAGTCCGATCGCCCTGATCATCAGGGAGAAGAGCTTGTTCCATGTGGATAAGGTTGAGTTGTCGGGCAGGAGTTTAGCTGATTAGCCATATTGTTTGGGTTAGCGGCTAAGCACCTCAGATTCGGTCAAGATGGCAGATTTGCAACATTTCTCCGAGGGTTATTGGTCATGCAAGAGGAGCTGAGCATCCTAATACAAGCTCAATATCCGCTGATCTACTTGGTTACATCCGAGGAGGAGCGTGCTGAGCAAGCCATTTCGCTGATTGCCCAAGCAAAGCCTCAACAGCGTATATTTGTTTGGACAGTGACACACGGTGTTGTGGAATATGGACAACCGCGCAGTGTCACCCAGCACAACACGGTATCGCCGGAAGCGGCGATCGAGTGGGTTGTTCGTCAGCGTGATCCCGGTATCTTTGTTTTCAAGGATTTGCATCCGTTCCTGGATTCTCCGGCTGTCACTCGCTGGTTACGAGATGCGATCGCAAGTTTCAAAGCATCAAATAAAACCATTATTTTGATGTCGCCCGTCCAGCAGATTCCCATTGAGCTAGAGAAAGAAGTCGTCATGCTTGACTTCCCTCTGCCCGATATGGCGGAACTGAATCAAGTACTTTCTCAGCAGCTAGAGCGCTCTCGCTCGAAGCGCATTAGCACCGAGGTACGGGAAAAGCTGCTCAAGGCGGCACTCGGTCTAACTCGCGATGAAGCAGAGAAAGTTTATCGCAAAGCCCACGTTACCGCTGGACGACTGACGGAATCGGAAGTTGACATTGTGCTGTCTGAAAAGCAGCAGCTCATCCGCCGCAACGGCATCCTGGAATACATCGAAGAAGATGAAACCATTGATTCCGTTGGTGGTCTAGAGGAGCTGAAGCACTGGCTGAAGCAGCGTTCTGACGCATTTACTGAGCGGGCTAGAGAATATGGCCTGCCACAGCCCAAGGGAATGCTGATTCTAGGCGTCCCCGGATGCGGTAAATCGCTGATCGCTAAAACAACCGCTCGCCTGTGGGGATTACCACTGCTGCGACTGGATATGGGTCGTGTCTATGACGGTTCAATGGTAGGTCGCTCAGAGGCTAATCTACGGAATGCCCTAAAGACAGCCGAATCGATTTCTCCCGGTATTCTCTTTATTGATGAAATCGACAAAGCTTTTGCAGGCAGCACCGGATCGGCGGATTCCGATGGTGGAACCTCTAGCCGCATTTTTGGCTCGTTCCTGACCTGGATGCAGGAGAAAAAATCGCCTGTTTTCGTCATGGCGACCGCCAACCGAGTGGAGCGGCTACCGGGTGAATTCCTCCGCAAAGGCCGATTTGACGAAATCTTTTTCGTTGACCTGCCCAACGAGCAGGAACGCACCGACATTTTTCAAATTCATCTCAGTAAGCGCCGTCGCGACAGCAACCGTTTCGACCTGCCCCAGTTGGCTAAGGTTTCTGAAGGGTTCTCTGGCGCTGAAATTGAGCAGGCGATCATCGCCGCTATGTACGAAGCATTTGCCCAAGATCGAGAGTTCAGTCAGCTTGACATCATCGCTTCGATTAAGTCAACGCTTCCCCTCTCGAAGACCATGAACGAGCAGGTGACTGCTCTACGGGATTGGGCTAGGCAGCGGGCACGTCCTGCCGCCTCCTCCGTGGCTGAATATCAGCGCATGGAGTTTTAACAAGCTTTCTCTCCTGCTCCCAACAGGAGGAAAGGCTAGCACTTGCTAGCAGCAATTGGGACTAAGCTCCCGATATCTAACCGTTGTTTCTCTCAAGTTTCCCTACAGGAGGAAATCCGAAATGTCTCATTTTAGTACTCTACGCACCAAGATCACCGAAGCTGAAATCCTCAAGTCGTCTCTGCGCGATCTGGGCATTTCCGTTAAGACTGAAGCTGATGTGCGTGGCTACAACGGTCAGCGCGTACGGGCTGACATCGTTGCAGTTCTAGAAGGTGAGTATGACCTCGGCTGGTCTCGCAATGCTGATGGTTCCTTTGATCTGATTGCTGATCTCTGGGGCGTTGCGAAGAAGCACAATCAGACTGAACTCATCAACTCCATCAACCAAAAGTACGCCGTTAACAAGACGTTGGCTGAGGTTAAGCGCCCTGGTTTGCAAAATGCAAACGTCAAGCTGGTACTGCAAAAGTAGGATCTCCCAGCGTTCCCAAGTTTGTGGGCCAGCTGTTCTAGAGCTGGCCCATTTCTTTGATTAGGGTAGATTGATAGGAGGCACGCATCGCGTACCTCCTATTTTTGGTCTGTGTTTAAACGTGCTGGCGCTGGTGTTACCTGAATTTATACGACTTGAATCTCAAATCCGGCAGTTGATGATGGACTGCGGATCTCAGGCTAGAAAGCAGTCTAAGCGGGAATTTGGTGTTTTTGCTAAAGGTGTAGGCGATTATGTCACGACGGTAGATCGGCTGCTGGATTGGCAACTGGCGCAGGGATTAGCGAACTTATTCCCAAACGACGGGATTGTGACCGAAGAGAATGCTCTGTCGCGCCAAATTTTCCGAGACGGAGCGCATCGGCTGTGGGCGGTTGATCCGATTGATGGCACAGCGGATTTTATTGAACAGCGATCGCACTATGCGGTGATGGCAGGATTGCTGGATAACTATCTGCCCATTGCAGGCTGGGTCTATGCGCCTGCGCTGGAACAGTTTTACTGTGGGGGGATGGATTGGGGCGTGTTTCAGGCCAGTCGTTCAGAGCGACAGCTTCAGCCGTTAGTGGTTCAGGCTCCACCATCGCCCGATCAGCAGTGCGTAATCATGATTGGTTATGGCGATCGCAAACGGTTTGGATCTGCGATCGCAGATCAGATTCCTAATGTTCAATTTTCTACCATCGGCAGCTTCGGCCTCAAGGTGATGGAAGTGATGCAGGGGCGAGCGGGGCTGTATGTTTATCTCAGTCAGAAGGTAAAGATTTGGGATACCGTTGCGCCACTTGCGATCGCGCAGGCAGCGGGACTGATCTGCTGTGACTTAGTGGGAAATGCGATCGCATTTGACCCAAGCTGTATTGATATCGATTCGTTAACCCATCAGCAACCGATCCTAGTGGGTTGGCCGGAATATATTTATCGCTTTCGCTTTCGTTTACAGCGGGCAGTCGCGGCTAGTCAGTAGGTTGATGTTGTACATTGCAGAGCGCCGCCCAAGATGATGTTGCTGCTGCACTACGATGGCAACATCATTCTGGGTTTTGGTGCAAGATATGATTAGGCTTACAGAGTCGTCATTCTCGACCAAGCGTTACAATGCCCATACTCTTGCGAGTTTTGATGGTATTTCTGGGTAACATAGGCGGGAGAGGGAACCATTTTAAGTCCTTATTTATTGCTTTTCTTAAAGGTCTTCCATGCAGACTGAAGCGTTTAGTGAGCTATTTCCGCTCTTTAATGCCGCCAATCCTGAAACTCTAGACTGGTTGTTGTCCATTGCCACAGAGCATGAGTATCCAGCCAATCGAGCGGTGCTGATGGAAGATGCCTGGGGCAACGCCGTGTATTTTATCGAGTCTGGTTGGGTGAAAGTGCGGCGGCACAGCGGCGACGAGGTGCTAACGCTGGCAATTTTGGGGCGTGGTGATTTCTTTGGCGAAATGGCGATTCTGGACGAATCGCCCCGGTCAACAGATGTGATTGCCCTGTCTGGTGTTCGATTGCTCAGCGTTTCTGCCCAGCGCTTTATCCAAACCCTTTTCAAGGACTCGCAGTTGCATCACCGGATGCTGCAGTTGATGGTGCGTCGTCTGCGACAAACCAACATTAGATTTCAGCTTCGTCATCAGCCCCCAGCGGTGAAACTAGCGAATACGCTGGTCGCTCTAGGCGAAAGTTTTGGACATTCTACGGGTTCTGGTATTGATATTTTCAATATCCCGGCTCAAGATTTGGCGGATATCAGCGACATCAAGGTTGAAGAAGCCGCCAAAATCATGGAAAAGCTGGACAGCAAGGGCTGGATTTCTATCAATGAAGAAACCCAAATCTTGTCACTGCTCCACATGAAGCAGCTCACACATTTAGCTGGCTACGTTTAAACTCACATCTTACACCTTGCAGTTTGAGAACCCTGCAGGTTTTTGGTGCAAGATGTGAGCCAGCTAATTTCCGTCTGAGGTAGTCCCCTCAAGCAAGAAATTTATGTCACTTGGGCGAAGTTTAAACTGAATAAATGCTTCTTGATAAGCACGAGCAAGCCTGAATCTATAAAGATTGAAAACTTCGGTGGAGGATACCCAATCCTCGTGCTAAAAGTTTGGTATCAACTTGAGACTATACTCTTTAACCTCACTGGCTTGAGGATATTGTTATGACGCTCCAAACACCTCCACCTCCTCCAATTTCTCCCCGTCAGATGAATTTATTGCGGATTGTGTCATCAATGGCATGGTCAGATGGGCATCTGGCAGAGGAAGAAGTAGATTTGATGCTCGATCGCTTTAGTCGGCTGTTTTCAAAAGATGCTAATCAGCAGCAAAAGCTGTACCAAGATCTACAAGATTATGTAACTCAAAATATTCCGCTAGAGGAACTAACGCCAAAATTGACGAGTGAAGCGGAGAAAGAGCTAGTTTTGCGCTTGGGCTATGAGGTGATTGGCTCTAGTGCCCGCACTCCCGAGGAAGATAAGATTAACGACGAGGAAGCAGAGGCTTACCAGCGGCTGGTCAAGCTTTTGGGATTACCGTCGGAAACCGTAGAGCGGGTTGAAACTGAGGCTAAGGCTGAGCTAGAAGGAGATGTCAATATTATTGATGTTCTAGCTCAACAAATTAAGACCTTTATTGATCAGTCATAAGTAGGTTTGGGTCAGCAATCTAAGCGATTTGGTCGCTCAGGACATGGTGCGTTTCTGATCGACCCACTGAGGTGTACCCAGGGCGGCACAAGTTGCGATCGCGGATGATTGATACAAGTCTAGGGCCGATTGCAAAGCCATGCGATCTGGGTCGGACAGGCTAGCGTCTTCTTTGACAATTGCTCGAATTTCAGGTGTGAGCAGGTTCACGACGTGATGGGCAGTGAGGGCAACTAGGCTCTGCTCCTGGATTTGTGTGAGGTAAGTTCGAGTAGATTTGAAGGTGGAGAGATTCTCGCTGGTAAACTCATCCAGGGTTTTGTAAAGCCTCTGGGCGGAATAGAACAGATGATAAGCCGCTTTATAGGCTGCGCTTTGGCGACCTGCATCGCTAATTTTGTCCTGCACAAACTGAAAGAACTGCTGGGTGTCGGGCTTCATCCTGTTGGGTGAGTAGTATCTCATCTCAGCCTCATGCCAAATTTGTCAAATCTGCGATCGCAAGTGTTGTGTTAACTGTATGGCATTCTTTGGCTGATTTTGCGATCGCGATTAGCTATTTTGCTGCTTCACAGGATTGGTGGTTGGTGAAGCTGATGGCCTGAGTAGCGGGTCGAAAGCTATGAGGAATTGGGCGCTCATGGCAAAGCGAAATACCTGAAAACATCAATCGGTATTTCATTCGGGATGCCTTAAAGGATTCATTGCGAATTATCCAACGCGAGTATGAACTTGATGAGCGCCCCGAGGTAGACCATGATACAAAAGGAACACCAAGACTACCTGACATCGTTCCAACTATTTTTTCGAAGATCGAAGTAAGTTCTGCTTTTGTTGCTGATGTTTCCTTTACTTCAAGTACTTCAAGATCTAGTCAAGGAAGACTTGGCGCCAATGCTAATGTGCTAATTGAACTCGGAGTCGCATTGCATTCACTTAGCTATGAGAGATCTCATCCTTGAGCTAGGTGCTAGGGATGGATGAAACATAGTATCCTTCGCTTTAACTGTGTATGGGTATTTAGGAGTGGGCAACCTACTTGTACGTCTTGGTTTAGGACTCCTATTTGTGATCTTTGGGCTCTTCAACTATTGGGGCAGCGTTTCAGAGAATCCGATTACAGGTGAAAAGCAGCGAGTTGCCCTATCGCCAGAGCAAGAGATTGTCCTCGGGCAGCAAGGACAGCAGGAAGTACTGGCCGAAATGGGAGGTCTTTATCCTGACCCAGCGCTGCAAGCGTATATTGACGAGGTAGGGCAGCAGGTTTTGCAAGCATCTCAAGCCTCACAATCTCCCTACCCGTTTGAATTTCATCTGATTGACGATCCGAATACCGTCAATGCGTTTGCCCTCCCGGGTGGACAGGTTTTTATCACGACAGGTTTATTAGAGACACTGGATGCCGAGTCACAGCTTGCTGGGGTTCTGGGTCATGAAATTGGGCATATCATTGCTCGCCACGGTGCGGAACATTTGGCTCGGCAGCAGCTAGGTGCCATCTTGGTCAATGCCATCGGTATCGCCGCCAGCGAGAATTACGATAGCGGGCGGCAAGCCGCCGTGATTGCCCAGGCTGTTAATCAACTGGTCAATTTAAACTACAGCCGTGAAGATGAGCTAGAAAGCGATCGCCTGGGATTTCAGTTCATGACGGATGCAAACTACAACCCCGAAGGTTTGGTTGAGCTGATGCAAATCTTCGAATCGGCTGAATCTCGTGGCCAACCACCAGAATTTCTCAGCACTCATCCCAATCCGGGTAATCGAGTGGCCCGCCTCCAAAAAATTATTCAAGAAACTTATCCCAACGGTATCCCAGAGCCTCTAGTTGAAGGAGAACAGGAATTTAGCCGAACAGTTGCTCCCAGATTGCCTTAATCGATCTCTTCCAAGAGCCGTTTCAAGACCAACTGAGAGGCAACCAAACATAACGTGAGCCTTACGCAGCTTCTCGATTCAAGAGCCAAACTCTGATATTTCAAGCGATTAACTCTATGGATCTTATAACTCTGTACTGGATACTCGTTGCCATCATGCTGCTCGGCGCAGTTGGAGAACTCATTCCAGGTATGCCCGGTGCAAGTATTATCTTGGCCGCAATCTTGGTCTGGTCAGTTGTGACTCAGTTTACCGGGATCGGCTGGCCGATTGTGGTTGTGTTTGCCATCCTCATTCTCAGTGCCGCAGTCGAGTTTTTAGCAGCATACTGGGGCGCTAAGCAGTTTGGAGCCAGTAAATGGGGTCAATTTGGTGCGATCGCAGGTCTCGTAATCGGTTTTCTAGGACTAATGCCAGCCCTGCCGATAGGCGGGCCGATCTTGGGTGTTTTAGTCGGGCCGTTCATTGGTGCATTTATTGGGGAATATCTCTCGCGTCGGCAGGTCGAGGGAGAATCGAGAGTAAAGACGGCATTCAAAGCCAGTATTGGTACAGTCGTCGGCTCCATCATCGGCAATCTCATTGATGGACTGCTGGCAATTTTGGCTGTCGTCGTGTTTGTGCTAACCACCTGGCCGCTTGTATCGAGTCTGTAATATCAGGTCTATGTATAAGAACCCAGTTTATTTTTTGTGGAACGTTTGCTCCGCAAACGTTCCACAAAAAATAAACTGTGGGTTTTCAACCAGACTTGATATAGGCTCATAGCTTTAGCGTGACGGTATTGTCAATCAAGCAGAGTTCTCCAGTTGCTGTTGTGGCGCTAAATGCCTCAAAATAGCGTTGCGCCTGAGCCGGAAAATGCGAGAAATCAAACAGCGCATCTCCCTCAGCCACATCGGCCCAAAAGTAACGCAAATCATCTGCCAAGGACTTCGCTTCGGGTTCCGCTAAACACAGCGGCGGATGCATCAGCAAGCGCAGCATAAACGGTAAGGAGCGATCGCCCATCCACTCACGCGAGGTTTCCGGCAACTGCGGCCAACCGGGAACCGACTGCACATGCTGAGTTTCAACCGTCAGCATGCCCCGACCGTCTGCCAACGTGCGGTAGTTCAAAATCCGGTAGGGGTGCGGATAGCTGACCAGTGAACCAGTGGTGATTTCATACAGATGACGATGCGGCGCGATGTCCTGTACGTGCAGATGTCCGGTGAAAATTAGCGGTACGTTAAATTCTGTCAGCAGCGCCAGCAGTTCCGCCTGGTTTTGCAGCATGTAGCGTCGTCCCAAGGGATGCTGGAGCTGATTTGGCAGGTGCTCCACCACGTTGTGATGCACCATCACCATCACCAAATCATCCTGCGCCGTCAGCAGAATGCCGCGCAGCCAGTTAAACTGCGCCTCATCAAGCCGTCCCATGTCGAGCTGCTGACCGTCGGCTTTGTAGAAATTTGAATTCAGCCCAATAACGTGCAGGCCAGATAACGGAGACTGAATGTAATACGGTTGATTCGGATCGCTGTAGCCGAAATCGGTGTAGTAGTGGGGAAATTCAGCTAAGCCAATACTGCGATCGCACTTTTCTCGCTGGGGAATATCATGATTGCCCGGAACGACATAGACGGGAAACGGGAGCTGTTTGAGGCGCTGCACCAGCCAAGCATGATTTTCCGGTTCGCCATGCTGAGTCAGATCCCCTGGCATGAGTAAAAAATCTAGATCCAGCGCGGCAAGTTGCGCCAGAATTTGCTCTAGCGCTGGAATACTCACTTCAACTAAATGAAATCGGCTGGGATGATCCCAAATGGTGTGCGGCAGAGCGATGTGCGGATCGCTGATCACTGCAAATTTGAAATTCCGAACCATGTATTTATCACAATTTTTTAACCATTAGGCTAACCCATGATTCATCACTCCGTCTAATTGTTAACGAGATCGCAACTGGCACTGTATAACTTAATTTGCAGCGCGATCTCACTGAATACAACCTTCAAGAGGCTTGTAATATCAACCTCAAAATTCGTGCTACCGTCTGGGGCACACATGGAGTAGAAAGAGCATGGGTTGAAAGTCTGCGTATTGTGATGTTCTCGGAACAGCTATCTGAATCCTATGAGTGGAATAAATCGTGATATCTCTCTAGATCCCAGACATATTCCCAAACATTTACCGGGTACAGTACAAACTAATCGGTTGCTGAAACGCGGGAGGGCAGTCCATGTATTCAATGATGAGGGAACCCTCCATCGAGTTGCTCAAATTATCATAGAGACGGGCACTTACACAGGATTCGCCAGAGGTTACGATCGCTATGGGCTGTTTTTTGCAGAAGCAATCGGTGTTCGAATTAGTCCAGATGGTTCAACGATTCCTTTGTTCTATGGAGAGGTAAAGATCAATGCAGACAACCGATACCACCCCATTCCCCGCAGCCGACCAAGTGAAGAATAACTGGAATTTCTTAGAGGTTTGGGTAGACCCAATGCAATCTCCTCCCTATATTCTTCTCTTGCTGAGTGATAAATCGGGTAGCTGCTATATCTTCGATCCGGCTGAACAACATCGGTTAGTTACCAGTTGTGACACATACGATCAGGCGCAGCTTTGGCTTCTAGAGGACGAATACGAACCGCTGGAAGGAAGATTATTAGGGGCTGAGGTGCATGATGATGAATAAAGCGGAACCAGATGGTTAATGGTGCGTTACGCATGGCTAACGCACCCTACAAGATCTACGATCGCTTTTTAGCTGTACCACTTGTTAGCCATAGCACGAACTTTTTCAGAGCATAACGGCTTTAGATAATCGACGATATCTTGAAAATTGTGAGATTTTGCACAAGCGAGAGCTGAATCATAATCATCGTCAAGGACATTTACATCTGCCCCTGAATCAATCAACAGTTTAACAATGTCTAAGGAACCAATATTAGCTGCTGCCATTAGAGGAGTAAATCCATCTTCTGCTCGCACATTAACATCACATCCTTTTTCAATAAGAATACGAACGGTGTCAATATCTTGAGCATGTTCGATGGCATCAAACAATTCATCCGACTTTATCGAATCATCTAAGTTCATTGAATTGAAAATAATCTATTCTAGTGAGATCGCGCTTACTCATTAGATCCAGGCGATAGAAAGAATGGTTTATAAGATAAAGCTTTATCCACAATTTCTTCAGGTGTAAGTTCACGAGGAGGGGACGTATGATTTCTCGGCCAAAAAATGTAATCCGACACACGTGGATCGGGAACATTTTTTTGAGGATGTTTATCCAATCTATCTGAGAGTTCTGCCCATTGATCTCTTTAATATTACAGTCTTTTATTTTTCTAACCAGCTCTATTAATTCGTCTCTCGTTAGTTTATCGTCCATTTTTTGGAACCTTTCTACAAGACTTACTACAAAAGTAAACCTACATTTTGCTATGGTTTGGTGTTGTTAACACCTTATACTAGTGAGATCGCACTTACATTGCCTATATCGACCACGCTATCAAAATTCCGTAGCCCTGCTCACTTGCAGATGAATACAGCGGAATCAGTTCTGAATGAATGAAGTCCTTTGCCTCCGCTAATTCATAGTCCGTGAGAGACAAAGTTGGAGAGAAGAGAACCTGACATCTTTCCTTAAAATTTTCTTCTTCTATTTTTAGGAGTGCCATGCTAATTTCGCGTACTTCTGTTGGCGACAAATAAGAAGCAACGTAGTCTTCTGCATCCTTAACTTTTTTACTTCCAACAAGTGCGTTGACCAACAAACACCTGCTTTCATCAGCTATATACTCTCGGACAATGAAATCCAAAGATTTTACTCCTGCTAAGGTGCTAAAGTCGTCGCCAGCCAGTAAAAAATGAATAATTTCAGCGTAGTTTCCCTGTATCTCAATAACGTTGCGTTCTTCAGCAGCTATCGCTTCTTTTACAATGTCCGTTGTGTTCAGCTTTGCTATTTCAGACAGCTCAATCCCAAAATCTTGTGCAAATTCCTCAGCCTCAAAATCTTCATTGTCTTCATCAGCCTCGAAAAACACTGCGAGAGTTACTACCCCCCCAATTTCAAGTTGCTGGATCAAAAATGGAGACACACTCCACATAAGTAGTTGTTGTGACATAGAGCAATCAAAAATTAAATTGGCATTAAGAAATTAATTGATTTGCAGAATTTGTGCTCATCAGGTGGAGTCAGTTTTGTTGAATAATTTTATCGCAACAACAGAATTGATCGGCTAAACCCGCCTTAACCTAAGGCTCACCCCATGGAACAGTTGAATTTACATCCGCTCTTCAAAGTTTGTAAAAGTTCAACATAGTAGCCACGTTTGTTTACGTGAACTTTTCCAAATCGCTTGCTAAAAGCAGGTTATTGTCAGGTTAATCTAATAGCAAGAGCAGCAAATAGTACGTTTCGATACAGCATCGATACGATTAGTATTCAAGATTATTCTGTTTCTTTGCGCTTCAAACACCGAGTTGATATTAGTTGGTCGGTGAAAATCGATATTTTTTGACGCACTAAAAAAGCTGCTTGAACCAACAAAAGGATGATGCAAAGTTCATCCTTGCCGTTACGTATTTGGAGAACGGATTATGAGTGGTAAAGCGTTATCGGGCTCACGAAATGTGGCGATTGTGGGTCCGTATTCTAGTGGTAAAACCACCCTTCTAGAAAGCCTTTTATCTGTCACTGGGGCTATTTCTCGTAAAGGCCGGATTGTAGACTGCAACACGGTTGGGGATGGTACGCCGGAAGCCCGCGATCGCCAAATGACTGTCGAAATTAATGCCGCCTACACCGAGTATGGCGGCATTCGTTTTACATTTCTTGATTGTCCCGGTTCAGTTGAACTGGTGCAGGAAACTTACAATGCCTTGATTGGGGTTGATGCTGCCATTGTGGTGTGTGAAGCAGCGGCTGATCGAGTTTTATCCCTATCGCCTCTGTTCCAATTTTTAGACACCTGGGAAATTCCCCATGTGGTGATGATTAACAAGATGGATCGGGCCAAGGCTCCCTTCCGCGAAGTGTTAGAAGCGTTGAAGACCGTATCGAGTCGTCCTCTGGTGCCGCAACAGTATCCGATTCGCCAGGGACAAGACCTAGTCGGCTACATTGACTTGATTAGTGAGCAAGCTTACCACTACCATCCTGGAGCACCCGCCGATCCAGTACCCATGCCCGAATCACTGCGGGATGAAGAGCACGCAGCACGGGCAGAAATGCTAGAAACGCTAGCCGACTTCGATGATCATCTGCTAGAAGAACTCCTGGAAGAAATCGATCCGCCTCAAGATGAGATTTTGCAGGACTTGAAGAAAGATTTGGGCGCAGACCTGATCGTGCCCGTGTTCATCGGCATTGCCGAGCAGGACTACGGTACCCGTCCACTGCTGGATGCTCTGCTTAAAGAAGCTCCTGATGATATTGAAACGGCTGAGCATCGTGGACTGAAATCGGCTGAAGCAGGTTTAGCTCAGGTACTCAAAACCTACTACACGCCTCAAGGCGGCAAGCTGTCACTGGTGCGGGTTTGGCAAGGCACCCTGACTGAAAATGGTGCCGTCAATGGTGAGCGACCTGGCGGACTCTATCGGCTGATGGGTCAGCAGCTAGAAAGTATTCAATCTGCCGAAGCGGGTGACATTGTTGCGATCGCACGACTGGATACGATCAAGACGGGTGATACGCTCACAACTGAAGGCAATGCGCCAACCAAACTATTGGCGAAGGCTGAATCGCTTGATCCAGTTTATGCCCTTGCGATCGCACCTGAGAAACGCAGTGATGAAGTTAAACTGAGTGCGGCTCTGACCAAAATGGTTGAGGAAGATCCCTCCCTGATGTGGGAGCAGCATGGCGACACTCATGAAGTGATTCTCTGGGGCCAGGGTGAAATCCACCTCAAGATTGCAATGGATCGGCTGCGGCGCAAGTACAATCTGCCGATGTCTACCCACATTCCGCAGGTGCCGTTCAAGGAAACGATCCGCAAAGCGCGGGAGCACATTCACGGTCGCTACAAGCATCAAACGGGCGGTCACGGCCAGTTTGGCGATGTGTATTTGGATATTGCACCCCAGCCACGGGGTAGCGGCTTCAGCTTTGCGGAAAAGATTGTGGGTGGCGTGGTGCCGAAGCAGTATATTCCTGGCGTTGAAACTGGGGTACGGGAATATCTCGTACATGGGCCACTCGGTTTCCCAGTGGTAGACGTGTCCGTGACGCTAACTGACGGGTCTTACCACTCGGTGGACAGCTCAGAGCAAGCCTTTAAGCAGGCCGCTCGACTGGCGATGCAAGAGGGGATGGCAGCCTGCGAACCTGCGCTGCTGGAACCGATTGCGTCGGTGACAATTTCTGTGCCAACGGACTACACGTCCAATGTTCTTCAGCTAATCAGCGGGCGGCGCGGCCAAATTCTGGGCTATGCTGCTAAACCGGGCTGGAATAATTGGGATGATGTCACGGCCTACCTGCCGCAGGTGGAAATGCAAGACCTGATTGTAGAACTGCGATCGCTAACGATGGGCATCGGCACCTATCGCTGGCAGTTCGACCATCTACAAGAGGTGCCCGACAAGATCCAAGAGCGGATCTTGGCGACGTACGCCACGGCTGAATAGGTTTAGGTCTGTGTTCTGATCCGTTTTGATGGTTGATGGGCTTCGCGTGGCCCATCAACCATCAAGCGTATTGGACACGACTTGGTAAGTTACGAGCAGAGGAAAAACCAGTTAAGCGATCGCGGTTT
>CBKWJC010000108.1:0-20687 GCA_966674685.1 uncultured bacterium | reverse complement strand
AGAAAACTCAATCCTCCGTTTTGGGGGGGGGACTTTTTTTTTCCGGTTTTTCGACCGCCCTCTTTTTTTTTTATCTTTTTTTTTTCCCCCCCCCCCCCCCCCCCACAAAAACGTCCGTGTCCTAACTGAGCTGACTACAGCTATAGGTTTGCAAGGTGCAGGAGGTAAATCATCCTAAAATTACCTAGCAGTCTACCAGGGGAATCCGAAAAGGGCACAACTGAAACTCCTGTGCTACCATCGGAGAAATCTATACCTACCCTTATCCTGCTATGAGCAAGGTTCTGGTGCTAAACGCTTCCTACGAACCGTTGAACATTACAAGCTGGAGACGAGCGGTCGTCTTGTTAATCAAGGGAAAGGCAGAGCAGGTTGAGCATAATGGCAAAGTGATCTACAACCAAATGCCACTGCCAACGGTCATTCGCCTCCGTCATTACGTCCGCGTGCCTTATAAAGAAATTCCACTGACCCGTCGCAATTTGCTCCACCGCGACAACCACACCTGTCAATACTGTGGTGATGCCAAAGAGGGATTAACCCTTGATCATGTGATTCCGCGATCGCGAGGCGGCAAAGATACCTGGGAAAACATGGTGGTGGCCTGCGTTCGCTGCAACGTCAAGAAAGGCAATCGCACCCCCCAAGAAGCCAGTATGGTGCTGGCCTGTTCGCCCCGTCGTCCTCACAGCAGCCTGTATTTTGAAGTGACCAAACATGTTCGCAGCGGTGGTCATCAAGAGTGGCGCAAATACGTAATTGGTACCTGATTGACTGAAGCAAGTGAGCGAGCAGCTTAGCTGCTCGCTCACTTGCTTCATGATGGATTTAAGAATCTTGCCAGAGATCGTCGGATTGAGAAGACTGGTTGAGCTGGGCGGGGGGACTATTGGGCTGAAATGAAGCTTGTTTCGTCTGTCGATTGAGCTGATTGAGTGCCCAAGCTGCCGTATCCCGCACGGTGGGGTCGGTATCCTCCATTGCGTGCCGCAGCAGGGGGGCAAGCTGAGCCACCTGATCATAAATTCGAGTCAAGTCCCGAATCGCATTTCGCCGCACTTCGGCATTTTCATCTTGCAGCGACATCGCCAAAGCTCGATGCATCGGATTCAAGGTTCGCTCACCAATCTCTGACAAGGCAGCCAAGATCAGACTGCGCTGCTGAGAATCTGAGTCGATCATCAGATTAACCAGCGGCTGAATCGCTTGAGTCGTCCCCTGTTGACCCAGTTGCCAAATCGCTTTGCGGCGCACGGTGGAGTCGATACTATCTAGATCTTGAATCAGCGACTCGATCAGGTTGGTTTTACTCAGTCGCGTCGTTGGACTCACGTTGGGCGGCTGAAGCGCGGCCGATCCATTCGATTCCCCGTCTGGTATAGCGTCAGCTTGAGCCGCTGATGGCAAATTGGAGTTGGCTACTGGAGCGGAGTTGCGATCGCGCTCAACCAGTAACACATCATCGGGCTGAAGCGGTGGCGATCCAACCGGAGATGATACCTGTGCGCCATTGGTGGGCGAGTCTGCATCAATTGGCACTGCCGTCGTATTGATAGCGTCAGGATTCAGCGGATTGGGCATCCCGGCAGCGGCTAAATCTCTTTGTGGAGAGCGATGGGGCCGAGTTAGCCATTTCCAAACTGACAGCGACATACCTGCGATCGCAACCAGGCCAAAAATCGCCACGCCACCGACTAAAAGGATGCGCCTCAGCGTCCAATTGGGTTCAGCTTGCTCTGTCGGCGCTGAGCTAGATTCTGGCGGCGTCTCTGAAGTAGCCGAATCGGGCGTAGTGGATTCGGGTGCCGTTGCCGTTGCTTCCGGTTCAGATGAAGCGTCTAATTCAGATGGCTCGGCCACTAAGGATTGATTGCTGGTTTGAATGCGCTCCCAGGTTGTCAGATCAATCCGTCCAGTCGGCTCTAAGCCTTCAGCCTCTTGAAATTGCTGAACGGCAGCCTCCGTATTTGCTCCATACACGCCATCCGCTGTGCCGTCGAAGTAGCCCAGCTCACTAAGTTTTCGCTGCACGGACTCGACGCCTGGGCCTTCACTGCCCAACTGCATTAAAGCTCGGGGTGACTCTTCCTCAATACCGTCTAATAGAGAACTACCCGTATCGTCTTCTGTTTCAAGCTCGGTATCGAGATCAACATCCAAGTCGGCATCTGGATCAGCACCTGCACCCGTGTCTGCCTGGGTCAGCAGGTGTACTTGAGCATCAGGCAGAGGTTCAATCGAACGAGACCTGGCTTGAGCCTTCTCAGGCAGATTCAACCAGCACGTCCAAATGACAATCAGTAGGGGCAAAAAGCGGTGGGACATAGCCTATGGCGAAGGAACGGACGATTTAGCAGGAGCACCCAAAGCCATCGTACTTCATTGTTTCTTATCCTACCTACGATCGCAGAGGCTGGAACAGAGTTGGAAGGATGCGATCGCAGCCAGTAGAACAGAGCAGATTTTCCTAAACCAGGGAAAGCGACGCCATTACAGCATGGGGTTTCTTGATGAACCCAGGTCATTCGACTTGCTGGCCGTTTGAGGCAATGCTGTTTCTGGTTTGGGTTGTTCCAACCAGCCCTTCAGATGGAGGACTTCTAATAAGTGTTCCCGCTGATTCACCAAATAAATGCTCACCAGCGTTAGGCAGACACCAATCCACTGAATTGAACTGAGTTGCTCTGCCAAAAATAAATTGCCAAATAGTAAGGCAAAAACGGGGGTTAAAAATGTCAGTGAACTGAAACTTGTCAAATTCCCCGACGAAGCAATCCAAAAGAAAACTGCATAGGCCAAGCCGCTGCCTAACACTGTGGAATAAGCCAAAGCCAACCCGTCCGTTCCGGTCAAGGCTGACCATTGGTTGGACTCCTGGAGTCCAGATAGAACAAATAGAGGAATACCCCCGATGATCATGTGCCAGCCCGTCGCCACCACCGGATCAGCATGGCGACTGACAAACCGCACCATCACTGTGCCTAACGCCATTGATAAAGCGGCTAGCAGCATCAGCCATTCGCCCTGATCAAACAAGGATTCCAGTAAAGACAGCTCAAACTGAATATTTAGGTTGGCCAAATTACCGTGCAGCGCCTGCACAATCCAGTCGTCCGGCAGTCCTAACAAACTGATGCCGATGACGCCGATGCCTAAACCCAGCCAGCCCCAGATGCCGACCATCTCCGCAAATAAAAATCGCGCCATAATCGCCACGGCCAATGGCTGGGAATCAATCATTACCGATCCCAAACCCGCTCCTGTCCGCACTAGCCCCTCAGCCAGAAATCCTTGAAACAAGGCTCCATCCACCAGCGCAAACAGTAGAATCCACAGCCATGCCTGCCAGCCTTTGGGCTGCGACCGTCCCAGCAGCGCCGCAGCGATTAAAACCAGCACTCCGGCTGGCAGCAGACGCACCCCAGCCATAAAAAACGGTGTGGTGTGCGGCATTGCCCCTTTCATCGCCACCATTGCTGTTCCCCAGAGGAAGAAGGGAGAAATCAGCACGAGTGACTTCATTAAAGTGGATTCTGTGAGCTTAGTTTGCATGGACGGCCTCTAAACAATCCTGATCGGAATCCGACTGTATACTTATGTTAAGGGATGTCTAAGGTTTTGCCCTAGCAATTTGCCTGATTAGGCTCTAATAGAAGAAGAACGCTCTCAAACTCTCAAATTAGGGGAGTACTCCTTCAGGACAATCCTCTGGTTTTGCACGTTTGATTTACAAGTCCAATCGTTTCAGTTTTGAATAACCCATGATTTGGCCGTTTAAGCCACCGTATCGAAAACAGATCGCCCGTATCGAAATCTCAGGTGCGATCGCAGGTAATACTCGTAAGCAGGTTCTAGAAGCCTTCGAAGAAATTGAAGATAAAGGCTTTCCTGCTCTACTGCTCCGTATCGATAGTCCGGGAGGAACGGTTGGTGACTCCCAAGAAATTTTTAGCGCTCTCAAGCGCCTCAGCGAAAAAGTTAAAGTTGTCGCCAGTTTTGGCAATATTTCCGCCTCGGGTGGGGTTTATATTGGCATGGGTGCGCCGCACATCATGGCCAATCCCGGCACCATTACAGGCAGCATTGGCGTCATTCTGCGCGGCAATAATCTAGAGCGGCTGCTGGATAAAGTCGGCGTCTCCTTTAAAGTGATCAAGTCCGGTCCTTACAAAGACATTCTGGCCTTTGATCGGGAGCTGACTGAAGCTGAGCAGCTCATCCTGCAAGAGATGATTGACGTCAGCTACAACCAGTTTGTCACCACCGTTGCCGAATCGCGGGGTTTAACCGTCGAGCGAGTGCGGGAATTTGCCGATGGTCGCATCTTTACTGGGGAACAGGCCGTTACGCTCGGCGTAGTGGATCGGCTGGGTACCGAGGAAGATGCTCGCCGCTGGGCCGCCGAACTGGCGGGACTCGATCCAGAGAAAGCTGAGGTTCACACCATTGAACAGAAAAAAACAGGCTGGCGACGGTTTGTACCGGGTAGCCAACTACAGTCGGCTCGTTTAGCAACGGCGATTGACTGGCTCGACTTTGAGTTGTCCACTAGTGGACTGCCGCTCTGGCTATATCGGCCATAGAATTGCTACGCTTGCTCATACCCGAAATAGCCGTTTCATCGCCGCAATGCGGCGATGAAACGGCTATTTCGATTTTTGGGGTCTACTAAGTTATTTTGATAGATAACGCTAACGCTTTTGCGGATTTTGGGAGTAGCAGAGTGTTTCTTGAGGAGACTTCCTTAATGCAATTAGATGCAATTAGCTGTTAGCGGTAATTCTCACCATGACTTTTTCTGCGATCGCACGCATGAGTGATGCTCCTGATGATCGTCTTCGATTTTCCGTTCCTGCTGTACCTTTGCGGCAGACGAATGATGATCTGAATCCGGTAGCGGATACTGCATCAGCGTCAAACCGATCTTGGCAATGCATACATACCATTGCGGCACATAACGCTTGGGTTCGTTCCGTGGCCGTTAGTCCAGATAGCCAGTGGATTGCCAGTGCGAGTGGCGATCGCACAATTAAACTTTGGTCAACAAAAACAGGTGAATACGTTCGTACACTCCGGCGACATTCCGGCTGGGTGCGCGGCGTGGCGTTTAGTCCCGATGGCAAAATGCTGGCCAGTGTCAGTAGCGATCGCACGTTGCGACTATGGGATATCCGCACCGGGGAACTGCAGCGCACCTGGTCAGCCCACGATGCCTGGGTCGGTGCGGTTGCCTTTAGCCCTGATGGTCAACAGATTGCCACGGGTAGCCAGGATTGCTCAATCAAGATTTGGCATATTAATCGCACGGAACCTCTACAGGTGCTGCTGGGACATACGCACTGGATTCGGACAGTGGCGTTCAGTGCCAATGGCCGCTACTTGGCCTCTGGCAGTCGCGATCGCACCGTTCGGCTCTGGCAAGTCGCCACTGGAGCATGTAGTCAACCCATTGAAGCCCACGGTGGTGAAATATGGTCAGTCGCCTTCGATCCGCATTATGCTGACCGCGTCGCTAGCTGTGGAGCAGACGGCATGGCCAAGCTGTGGAAATGGACAGTTGCAGATCAGCTAGGAGCCTTTAATCCTGCTGCCAACGTTAGCGCCACAGGCCGAGATGATTCTGATGATTTTACGGAGGGTGGCCAGGCTGATCGAACGGCTCAAACCGCCACATCCGCACTGGCCACCCTTGCTTTTCACCCATCTCAGCCCATTTTGGCTACAGCCGGACAAGACAAAACGATTTGCCTCTGGAACTCAACCAGTGCCCAACTGCTCGATACACTGAACGAGCATCAGAGCTGGATCTGGTCAGTCAGTTTTAGTCGGGATGGGCAATTTCTAGTCAGTGGCGACTGGAATGGAGTGATCAAGATTTGGCACTCGTAAGGAGCGTGGATTTAAAATCCGCCAGTTGTAAGGGCGGGTTTTGCCGTCAACTCTATGACGCAGATTGGTTGACTAAACCCGCTCCTACCCAATATTGAACGTATTTAATTTGCAATCCTACGCGTTGCCCACTGCCCTAAATTTGATTAGGACAAGCTGCTATGCCTGATAGCGCTGCTGAAGCGCATCTTTGGCCTGTTCACGGTCGTCGAAATGAACTTTCTCCGTGCCGAGAATTTGGTAGTCTTCGTGACCTTTGCCAGCAATTAACACTCCATCTCCCGGCTTGGCGTTGAGGATGGCATGGCGGATAGCCTCAGCGCGATCGCAGATCACCAGCGGCTCAGCACTGTCGGGAATGCCCTCTAAAATATCCTCTAGAATGCGCTCTGGGTCTTCGGTGCGGGGATTGTCTGACGTAACCACAGCCAGATCAGCCTGCTCAGCGGCAATTCTGCCCATTTGAGGTCGCTTGGTGCGATCGCGATCGCCACCGCAGCCAAACACGCAAATCATGTCGCCTTTGATAAAGGGGCGGGCGGCTTTCAGTAAATTGTCCAGACTATCTGGCGTGTGAGCGTAGTCCACAATCACGCTAATATCCTGGTCAGGCCGCATTTGCACTCGCTCCATCCGTCCCGGTACACCCGTGAACTGGGGCAGGCTTTGGGCAATCGTTTCAAGTTCAACGCCCACATGCAGAGCAGCTCCAGTTGCCGCCAGCAAGTTGGCGAGATTAAACTGTCCTACCAGTGGAGACTGGAATGCGATCGCACCCTTGGGCGTATGTAGCGTGCCCGCAACGCCATCTGCACCGTAGGTTAAGTCACTTGTCCACAGATCAGCGGTTGAGTCTTGCGTACTGTAGCTCCAAACGTGATCGGCTGGTAAACGCTCCATCAAGCGGCGTCCGTAGGCATCATCTTGATTAATAACGGCGCGTCCCTGGAGATAATTCGAGTTAAACAGCAGCGCTTTGGCCTCAAAATAGTCATCCAAATCCTTATGATAATCCAGATGATCCTGGGTCAGGTTCGTGAATACAGCCACATCAAACGAACAGCCTAGAACCCTTCCCTGGTGCAGCGCGTGAGAGCTAACCTCCATCACACCGTACTGGCAACCTGCGCTGACGGCTTCCGCCAGTTGACCCTGTAAATCAACGGCAAAGGGCGTCGTGTGTAGAGCTGTTTGCTGATGACCGGGCCAGCGGGTATAGAGTGTACCGAACAGCGCCGTCGGCTGCTGGGTCTGGTTGAGCAGGAACTCGATTAAATGGGTCGTGGTCGTTTTGCCGTTCGTGCCCGTCACGCCAACTAGCTTGAGCTGTTGAGCTGGTTGCCCATAAAACGCAGCGGCTAAATGGGCGCAGCTTGACGGTACGTTGGCAATTGGAATCACGCAGGCGGTGTCTGTATCCGAGAGAGGCCGATTTTGCAGCGCGCTGTTTGAAACGATGGCCGCGATCGCACCAGATGCGATCGCACTAGGCCAAAACTCACCCCCATCCACACGAGTTCCCGGCAGGCCAATAAACAGATCCCCTGGCTGGCAGGAATGGGAATTGGTGCTCAATCCCTTCACTTCAGTATCGAGGGCCGAATGATTACTCAAGCTGTCGAGTGATTGATTTAGATCTGGCAAGGCTGCCAAAAGCTCACGCAGTTTCATGTCAGCAAATCCTCACACACAAGGTCTCGCCTATTGTGCCTTATTTGTAGGTAAATATTTCTGTAACATTTGTGCCACTTGCGCCACCGATGCGCGGGGAGAAAAGCGGGGTAATGGGCGCTCAACCAGCTGTTGGCCATTTTCTGACTGGGCTACCACACACAGCACCGGAATTTCATACTCATAGGCTTGGAACCAGTCTTCGCGGGTGGTAATATCGCGAATTTCTAGGTTAAAACCGGGCTGCTCAATCTGAGCCAGTTTTTCTGCCAGTCCTTCACAAAGATGGCAACCCGGCTTGCTGTATAGAATCAAATCGGTCATGGCTCAACCTGAAATACAAAGGCTCACCCGACTAGCCTAACCGGAAATCAGCGGTGTGTTGGGGCCTTGCTGATTGGCGTCTTCGATCGCATCTAAAATCTGATCAATTTCCTGCGGCTCATACTGCTCTTCCGATAAGTTGTTCCAGCAGTGGCCTTGAACCGCAGCCGTGAGTGAGGGATTCCGCAACTGATCGAGCGCACTCAGGCATGAGGGACAGTCGCAGCCAAACAGCAGCACTGCTGCATCACTTTCAGCTGCAGTGAAACTCATCAGATCATTGCTGCTATCTGAAGCTGTATCAGTACGGTTTGATGCAGTCGGCGGAACGCTACAGAACTCACCTTCGGCAGGAGCGGTGTTTTGAGCTTCCCAGGTGATCTCACGGGCTTGGGCTGGTGCAGTTATGAGCAAAAGTAGCGCTGAACCCAATGCCGTGGGCATGACTAACAGTTGCAGAACTAGGTTATTACGCATAGTTCTCTCCCTCTTTTTTATCAATGAAGAACTGAATTCAGAACAATGGCGACAAACTGGCCCTACTGTATCGAGAATTGAAGCAATTCACCAGTCTGATTTCTTAATTGCATGGCAAGAGATTGAGCAATATAAAACTTTACTTATTATCCGCTGAGTACGCAGTATTGCCTAAACGACAGGTGCGATCGCAACAAATGGCACGCTGATGCCTCGTATTCTTACTAGGAAATAGATGCTCAATATTACTTTTGTCAAAAAGCAACGCCCTCTTGTCCAATTCCTCGCTTGCTAGCGTTCGACTCGCAATCAAAACGGGCACTCTTTGTATAACAAAGAACGTTTACCAACCTTTACGGCACGTTAGGAAAGAGTCCATCATGATCAGCCCTGAAATGAGATTAGCTTGTCGCATTGACGGTGCGCCCCATACAGAGCGGGAGCAAAAGCGTCTAGATAAATTGACAACCCTCAAACTGCTCAGTTCTGACAGCGTGCCGATTTTTGATGAAGCTACCCAAATGGCTGCCCGCTATCTTGAACTTCCGATCTGCACACTTAGCGTCGTTGATCAGAAATTTGAGTGGCTCAAATCTGCGGTGGGTTTAGCTCGTCTTGGTTTGATGAATCCGCTGGCAACATCACGGCAGTTACTGCGGGAAGACTCCTTTGGTACTTATGTTGTCGATAGCCAACAGGCATTAGTCATTTCAGATGCGATCGCACATCCAGCCTTTCAGCACAGCAGCCTAGTTGCTGAATATGGTATCCGTTCTTACCTCGGTGTCCCCCTCCTCACATCAGACGGTTACTGCTTAGGTGTGCTAGCCGTCATGGATCTCAAACCCCACGCCTTCGGCTACAAAGACATCGAATTCCTAGAGCTAGAAGCCCGCTGGAGCATTTCTGAACTAGAGCGCTATCATCTTAATCACCCGTCACCTATCGACCTCGAAACATCTCCTCAGATTCCCGTCGAAGCACCAATCACAAATATTCAGATTCCCAGCCCCGTACAGGTCGCAGAAGTACCCGTCACCAATTCTATTCGAGTTGAACTCATTGCCCAGCTAGCCCAAGAGCTGCGTACCCCTCTCACATCAATCATGGGCATGACCAGCGTTTTGGCCCGTAAGATTTATGGCCCCCTGACCCAAAAGCAGCAGGAATATATCGACATCATGAGCGACAGTAGCCACTGTCTGCTGTCACTCGTTGACGAAATCACCGAACTCGGTCAGCTCGATGACCACAATCAGACGCTCAACCTAGCGCCCGTGGATATTGAAATGATTTGCCAACAGGCGATCAAAACGCTCACCCAGTTTGCCCATCGGCAAGATCAAAAAATTCAGCTTTCGGTAGAACCGGGGCCACGAATTTGGCTGTTGGACAAAGAAAAAGTCCGGCAAATGCTGTATCACCTAACATTCAGCATTATTCGCTGCTCTTGTGCCGGGAGCATCGTTCAAATCCATGTGTCCCGCAAACCCCAATGCCTCAATATTGCAGTCTGGGTTTCCAATCCTTGGCTGTCGAATGGGTTCTCCTCAGTGGAAATCACCTCCAGTCTTGCTGCGATGACCCAGGCTAATTCGCGTAGCTCAATGTCTACATCTGGGCGCACCATGCTGTTAGAAGAACAAGCTGCCGATGCTCCTGCCGAAGAAGAAACTGCCAATTCAAACCAGCAGTCCCGCGAAAATCTAGCTCTGTTGCTCAGCCGTCAACTGGCTGAACTGCATGGCGGTGAAATTCGTATTCAAGGCTCTCAAGAATCCGGCCTGCGATATGTGATCAGCCTACCCACCACAGCTGAAGTTGATCCGGCTGCTTAGCTGATATCTCTGATTGACACCAGTGGCCACCCGTTAATTCTGAACGGTGCTATATCAAGTTTGTGCATAGGAACCCAATTTATTCATTGTGAAACGTTGGCGGAATAAACGTTCCACAGAAAATAAAGTATGGGTTTTCAACCAGACGTGATGCTAGGAAAGATTAGTAAAGCGAATTATGACTGAGGACTGAGCACTCAGTGCTCAGTCCTCAGTTGTCTGATCGGGTTTCTGATTGGTGGGCAATGGCTGATTGTGCCCATCACGTTGATGTGCTGAATGATCTTTCTCTTCTTGATCTGTTTGTTCTTCCGTAGATTCTGTAGCAGCATCTAATCGTTTCGGGCGTTTGAATCCCTGCACCCCTAATTGAGCATTCACCTGCTCGCTTTCCGAGAACCACCACAGCCCTGCCAGCAGCAGTCCATGCACAACTAGCATGAGCTGGGCATAGGGACGAATCGAGAAATCATAGATTGTCAGCCAGTCACCCTGCACGGCAAGCCAAGAAAAAATGGGATAAAACAGCAGCGAGTAGGTTAGCTCAAACAGCGCAAACAGGTAGAGCATTTCTTTGAGGATCTGCTTCCGGGTCAAGAGAATGCCTGGAATTGCAATTAGCCCCAGCAGAATGGATACCAGGTTTCCGCTGAGGGCAATCCACCAAATTTCAGGATCGGTAAACGAGCCGCGTGGAATGATGTAGCCCCAGAAAATTCGCCACTGAAATTCCACAACTTCGCCGCCTACTTGCCAAGTTGCTAGGCTATGGCCGATTTCGTGAAGCAGTACTCCTAGCGGCACCAAAAGGAATACAGCCACCCGCTGCGCCAAAAAATGGTCGTAGCGAGATACACGATCATCCCAAAACGACGGCCAGCTTTTCCAGAGTCGCCACAGAGTATCCAGGCTGACAAACGTATACAAAATGGACAGGAAATCGAAGCTGCGGGAGTCAAACATGCTGAATGCCCATAATCGTGTATCCAGCTCAAAGTAGTTTTTTTGTACTGATTTATGCTATTCTAAAAGCTAGGGAAAGTTCATGCTCCAGTCGGCAGTCCAATGGGCTGCCGCTTTGTTTTGGAATTCAGAGCAGCACTCGTATTTAAGCTGGTTTCAAGTACTGAGTGATGGTTGTGGAGGCCGTTTGACCTGGCTGCACAACTATCAAATTTGATTAGGTGTAATCAGTACGATTGATTTCTTGCTGAAGCCATTCATCGACGGGCTGGCCGTCATGACGCTTGAGTTCAATTTCGATGACGCGCACTTTGCCCGAACCGGGTGGAGCGGGGCGTTCATGAAAGATGATTTCGTAATCATTGGGATCATGTTGATGTTCCCGGAGCCATGTTTGCACTTGAGACGTGGCAAAGAAGGATTGTCCCTGCTCAAACATGGTCGTGATTTCCATTTGTAGGCTGAAAGGATTAATTCGCCCCATGCTATGACCTCTCCGATTGGGTGAAGGTGAGCTGATCTAAAACGGGAGGTTGTTTCGTCGTTTTAGATCAGCACTATTCAGATTCTACGAAATGCGTAGAAGTTCAACGTCAAAAATGAGCGTGGCATTGGGCGGAATCACGCCACCAGCACCACGGCTCCCATAACCGAGTTCTGGTGGAATGATCAGCCGCCGCTGTCCCCCGACTTTCATGGTGGCGATTCCCTCATCCCAGCCTTTGATGACTCGACCTGCACCTAAAGGAAATGAAAACGGTTGGTTGCGATCGCGGGAGCTGTCAAATTTTGTGCCGTCTTCCAGTGTTCCGGTGTAGTGAACGATCACCGTTTGTCCGGCTTGGGGTTGGGCACCATTGCCTTCAACGATATCGATGTACTGTAACCCAGAGTCAGTGGTTACAACGTTTGTATCTTCAGTTGGAGAATTCATCTCGTCAGTCGTCCTATCAGTTTCAGCAGAAAGGTCTAAATCAGCAGCGGAACCCTGAGCCACAAAAAAGCTAGGGCGACTAGGCTCGCGACTGCTGTCACTGTTATCAATCTGGGTCGCAGTGGGCATATTACTGTTGAGTTCATCTGCGATCGCGCTGTCTTGCCCAATTGTCGTAATCTGGCCAAGGATTAACACTAAGCAGCACACGGCCAGTACACCGAAGCTGATTAATATCTCACGCACGGCAGTTCTCCTTTTAATTACAAATTTCCATTCTTCATCCTAAGCGCTGAACAGGCTATTCACTGGCGTCTTAGCCAATTTTTGTCAATTCAGATACAGTACTCCTGGCCGTTAGGGTAGCGCATTGGCGCTTGGTTCTCTAGCCAAAGCCGCAGGCACTGGTACGGGAGGAAATTGGCAACAGGCTCAGCCTCAAAGCCGAGACAATCCAGACAAGCGCAGTCTCAAGCTTTAGCTGCTTTCAGCTTAAATTGCCATCAGCAGTAGACAACTGAAGAGTTGTCACACACTGCTTAAAAGTGGCGAATCATCACTTTTAAGATGAAGCCTGAATTTTACGTGCAGCAGCTAAAATCATTACGATTTAAGTTTTTACTTAAGCTTTTGCTAAATTTATTCCCATTTGAGGAACAAATTCAGCATCTATTAATTCGTTTGGATGATGAAACATGCCGTGCCAGCACTATATGTTCCAGTAATTTATGTCAGCAACTCGACAAGTATCTACAGCTATGAGCTATCACTTTGTAAAGCTATTACACAATAGCTATGAAATTTTCTAAAGCTGTTGTTACCCTAATGTTGCTGATCTGGATAGCAGTAGTTAGCCATCAACGGTTTCATCACTGGCCATTAACTATGCATCAATAGTTACATCTAGAAAGCAGACTGAATTGTAGGGAGTTAGTAAACACTGAAGCTGATCTTTGCTCGTATCTAAATGTTTTGGTTCGTATCCTGAGCCTGTTGTATTTCGAAGACTGGATTGTAGAGGTTACCGATGCAAAACTCAGTGAAACCGGGTTCACATCCTGTTCTGATTGGCCGAAAAGTGATGTCGGGTCTATGTGCGATTGCGTTAGTCGGTAGCCTGATGTTTTACCAGCGGACGGTGATCGCCGATCCTCTAACCGTTGCCCAGCAGCACTGGCAAGCCATCGCGGCTCAGAATTCAAGCCAGACTCTTGAGCGATATCATAAAGACGCTGTCATTCTATGGCAGGAAGGACTCAATCAGAAACAGTATAAGGGCAAAGAAATTCCCAAAGCTTGGGTAAAGTTTTTAGACCGATATCGTATTCAAAATTATCAAATCTTGTCTCAGGGTAAAAATATTGATCGCCTAGTCAAAGCAGACGTTGTTTTAGTTGCTGACCCTGAAATCGGTCATCAGGAAATCGTGATCGTTTCTTATTCTGCTCACATTGATGCCAATGGCAAAATTATCCGAGAAATTTGGCATGCCACTCCACGCTTCAGCGTTTAGAATAGATAAGAACGGTAGTAACTTAGTTCATATCTGAAAGCTAAATTACTTCTCGTTTCTGGACAATAAGCCTCACTAGTTTCTACTAGTTATTGGAGAGCGAACCTGTTCGGTAGCAGTCTCATCATTATATTCGGCTAATCCGTTCTGATTTTGGATGATTTGTATGAAATTTGAGGATATCTATCGTTTTTTCCAGAATCCCCCCCCGGTTCATCTCAATAAAGAACTTGCCGTATGCTACATCCTTGATGTTCTGCTGCACCGTGACTCGTATGGAACAGAGTTGATTCAAATGCTGGAGCAGGACTACTCATCCTATCGCTTATCTGACACCGTTCTGTATAGCGCTTTGAGGTTTTTGGAAGAGCAATCAGCAGTCATTGGGTACTGGAAAAAAGTGGAGGGTCGGGGACGCCCTCGGCGCATGTATCAGATTCAGCCTAACTGGAAAGACAAGGCAGAAGAATTAGCTCAGCTATGGCGGCAATACGCTAAGCTGCATCAGTCCCAAGTTTCGTCAGCACTGATTCCTAACTCTAGCGGCTGATATGAGCTTCTTGGCTTAGCCCTTTTCCGGATCTGGTACACGAGCATACAAGTTCGGCTGAAAACCCTGGAATAATTTTTTGCGAAATGGGTTCAATACCTGGTTTCGCAGAAAATTATTCTGGGGTTTTCCAATTTCCGGTAGTCTAGAAGACTGAACCTTTCACTCAATTGGGAAAAGGAGACTGTACCGCTGTGGATCGCCCTGTTTTAATATCGACGTTTTTTCTGACCCTACTGCTGCTCGTCGGTCTATTTTTCTTCATTCGGGCATCGGTCAAAGATCGGACTGAATCGGCTCAGTTCGTGGTAGATCAGCCTGAGGCAGAGATTGCCCAACGGCTACACCAGCACTTCCAGAATCGTGCCTATGAAGTTGAGGCGGCGGCCAGCGATACATCTGCTATAACGCTGCTTGGATTGGTTCGACCTAGTTTATTCTTAGCCATTTTTCTCAGTTTGCTAGCTGCAATTGGTTTTTTTTGCCTCGCCTTAGTCGTCAGTTTACTGTTGCCGTCCCAATTCCAGTGGCCATTTATCTTTCCGCTACTGGCTCCACTGGCCGGATGGTTTTATTGGAAAGGGGCAGCGCGTGTGGAAAAGGTACAGTTTCGGGTACAGCCTTTTCAAGCGGAGCAGGCTGGGCAGGCTGAGCGCGATCGCAACTCTTCACTTGTAACCGTTGTTGCTCATCGGGACGAGTTGGTAGTCCTTCAACAGGCGCTATCTCTCCAGAAAAAAGAGGCAGAATCGTTCTGATCCTGCCCCCTGGGAGAAGTTTAAGTTTAAGTAGATTAAATACAGTTGGCCCGACTGACCAGCAATTTCCAGTTGGCGGGAAATGGGTCAGTAACAGTGATAAGTAATCCTGGTTCAAGCCATCTACTTATTACTGCTTACTAAACTGTTCGGCAGCTTTATGATTGATGTGCGACAGCAACAGCCACACCACCCATCTCTTCTTCCTCGTCTTCATCGACTTTCAAGCTGGGGAACAAGAAATGGTTTTCTTCAACGTACTGTGCCCCGAACAGCCCCTTTTCAGCCCAAAAGTACCGATCTGTAGTATGTTCGTTGCGTTTAACTAGCAGCAGGGCGGGTGGTGTAATTCCTTCGGCGTGAATATATTTCCGAGCAGCCGTGACGGGCTTATCTTCTCCGCTCTCGATGCTAAATTGAGGCACACTCTCTAGAATGCGTCGTCCCTCTAAACGACGACGGCTCTTGCGCTTACGTCTCCTTGCCAACCTCTTTACCTCCTCTCTAAACTTTATGTCAAGTGTAGTTATGGTTACAAAAATGTGGGCCGAGCCAAGTATATCGAGTTCAATTAGAAATTTCAACTTCTCTTAATATTCCCGTCAACAATCTCAAACCCATATATAGCAAGAGTTTTGCTGGATTTGACGCCTTGTTGGCCGCAGAGAAAAATGTCAGTTTTTTTACAAAAGTAAAGCATTTGCAATGTAAAAAGCGGTGAAAAGCGATCGCAACTTCTAAAATGTGCTAGTTGCGATTTCCTAATGCTGCAGCACCGATAAAACTAATGATGGGTGAAAGCTAAGAGCAGAGGAGCCTTCATGAGAATTCTGTCTTTAATTAAGAAAAGCAAAACGATTGCTAAAACAATCCGCCAGAAAACTGATGCAGCGCAATGAGCTGGCTTTCTGGCGGACTGTGTACAGGGAAGTGCGAGAATTTAGTGGTAAGTTACCGAGTGCTTAACCTAGAGGATTAAACACTAACTTCACCGAGTTCACGCGCCATATATTCGAAGGGAGCATCAACGAAGCTAGCATTCTCAATGCCTGCGGCTGATACACGCTCTCTTACAATGTCTTTTAAGATTTGAATACCGATGACGGTTGGGCCAATGGGCACGTTGAGCGAGTTGTAGGTTTCTCTGAGACCGTTCAGGACGCGCTCATCCAAAATATCCATGTCGTCTGCAACGAGGGCATAGCTACCATATCGCAGATAGTAATCCATGTCGCGCAGGCAGGCTGCATAGCGACGAGTGGTATAAGCATTGCCACCTGGACGAATCAGTTCAGGAAGCTGCTCGAACAGCTTGGAACCAGCCTCTTTTACAATCGCAGCAGCGTCTGATGTGATGACTGCGGCAGCTTGAGCCCGTGCTAAACCGCTATCAAAATAGGTCTTCAGTGTATCGAGTGCTTCGCGATCGAGGTAGCGACCGGTTGCATCATAATTCCGAATTAGGGTGGTCACTGCGTCCCGCATTTAAATCTCTCCTAATCGCTATCTGAAATTAATTTGCGTATTTTTAAGGTATGACAAGACCCTATCAGTCAAATATGGTAAACCCTAGTGACCCCTAATCAGACATCAAACTGAGTAGAGCTTAATAGAGTGAAACAATAGTGGAATATTGCTTGATAAATGACAGACATGGTGTTCTAGAGCAAAAGCAGCGAACTGCTGAAATCTCTTGAAATCCCTTGCTGTTTCTAAGTGCCGAGGGTACAAGAATGTAGGCTTAAGTTTACCATGCTCTTGTCTTTGATTTTGTCGGACTGTATCTCAAGTTTGAGCCAGCAAAAGCCTGCAAATTTCAAATAAGGGTTCGCTATTTTGTACACAAATCTACATGTTTAGAAGACAATTCTTAAAGTTATTGGCTGTCATTAAGTAGCTGTATATCAATCAAGTCCTGTTCGGGTTCGAACCAAGCTGACTACAGCTATAGATGTGTTGATTGATGCCAATCTGCCGAACTGCACTGAACAACGCCTGCTCAGTCGGTAGCCATCAACTGACGTGGGATGTGTTAGCGCTAGCACGACGCATTAAAGCTGTGTCAGAGCGAAGGATTCCGGCTGTTGACTCAACTACTTAATAGCGCTGATTTTGATGTAGTCTTTGACGAATTCAGGTGAGCCTGACCAAGCAAAATCAGGTTTCAGGAAGTGAGCATCAACTTCAGGCTCTAAACGGTGATCTGCCGAAGTTGAATATTCAGCAGATTCAGACGTGTAGCGTTCCATTTGTTCTGTGGAGGCATCGGACATAGATGAACCAGGCACAGTCGTGGCCGTCGTATCGGCGGTTGCTCCGACCTGTAGATCAAGCGGAGCAGTCAAAAGTTCACCTGTAGGATCTTGAGCAACATCTAATTGGTCAGACTGCACTGCTGCGCTGCGACTGGAAGTAGACCATGAAGGGTCACCTGCATCCGGTTCTCTCCGATTGGCTTGATCATGCATACGAGAGTTGAAGTAGCGGGACTGCGCGATCGCAGATTGGCGTCTTGCTAACTGTACCTGCTGATCAACGTAATTTAGACCAGTATCACCATGCCAAAGCGCTCTTTGGGCTGCACCATAGAGGGCTGGCTGTAGAGGCTGAGCAATTTCAGCTTCGGCTTGCTGTTTAAGTCCCTGTTCTGCACCAATGAAACCTGTGGCAAAGGATGCCGTAGCCACACCTGCGATCGCAATTCTAATTTTTTGTTTTGAAAACAACCTGATCTCCTCCTCGGGCCACACACGGTCACATTAGATGTAAACTACAGAATCCAAAACAGCCGCGAGAATGACTTTCCGGGGCATTTTTTCGGCTGTTGAGATGCACGTATTTATGCTGATGCCAACTCACAGCTTGCACCTTGAAAACCCGAATCTGTCCTGCTGCTGATCGCGGCGGCGACATAAGCCTTCTGGGTGGTGGGGCAAGATGTGGGTCAACCCACTTCTACAAAACAAATATTAAGTTTTCAACGAATCTCAGGTCGTGATTGAGCGAAACGCTTCATCAACACATAACGAAAGCTTGAGAATTCAGTCACGTTTTGTATAGTTTGCACTACGAGTTTACCCACTCAACAGGGTGCCGTTAACAGTCGTTGGATAGGGATGGCAATCGTCCTCTAGTCAAGCTTAAATCGATTGGAGGATATGAGATCCGTTTGGGCAGGAGATGGCTGAGGTGCTGGAGCTAGGATTTTGGGCTGGATTCGGATGCGGCATTGCGGCAATCATTCTGTTTGCGATCGCACTGACCGTATTACTTGCAGTCTGGTGTAGTCGCTATCTCCATGATTTTTTGGCTCCAAATCAGCCACTTGTTACTGATGTGCTGATTGTGGAAGGCTGGGTGCCGGATCGGGTCGTGTCGCAGGTGGCACAAGTCATCACTGGGGGTGACTATCAGCACATCCTCATTTCGGGCCTGCCGCTGCATCAAGGAGCGTTTTTGACCCAGTATCAAACTCATGCAGAGGTCACGGCGGACAGTTTAATTGCGTTCGGCATTAACCGCGATCGCATTGTGGTCATCAACTGCATCCACACCAACCACTACCGCACTCATGCGGCGGCACAAGTCATCCGCGAGTGGATTGAACAACAAGGCTGGCAGCTCGACCACGTTAATTTATGTACGGTGGGTGCCCATGCTCAACGGAGCTGGCTGATTTATCGGCGGGTTTTTGCGCCACAGACGACAATCGGAGTGATTACCTTGACAGATCCGCTTTATGATCCCAATCGCTGGTGGCAATCAAGCGCAGGATTTCGAGTCGTGATCTCAGAAGCAATTGCCTATGCCTATGTCCGCTGGCTGAACTGGAGTGCTTAGTAGCATCAAATCTGTGGTTAGATTATGGATGTTCAACCCGGTTTGCGGCGCTGCTTAATCTGGGTATGAACTGTGAGGCGGGGGCACCGTTCCGACATCACAATTTATCCTTAAAATCAACAATCCCAGGTTTGCTATTGTTGCGTAACTAGCGCTTGCCACGGCATTTGAGGATGATTGGCCAGACGACGTGCGATCGCAGCCGCACCATAGCGGTTAATGTGGCTGGGATCGGCAAAAAACTGATTTTGCATCAGGTTTGACTCCATCAAATCCAGATACGTAAAGCCGTAGGCTTGGCTCTTTTGCTGGAGCCACTGCCGATAGCGACCTTCGTAACGGCTGCGCGTGCTGTCTAGATAGTCTGAGGTTAGCGGCAAATTAACATATACCAGCTCAATGCCGCGACCTTTGGCAAACTGAGCGAGCGATCGCAGACTGTTATCCTGCACGCCATTCAGTTGAAAATTCCGATAGTCTCCATCGTATAGACCGGATACCCGTGGATACTGCTGGTAGTATTGCGCCGGATCAAACTGTTCGGAAACGGTGATGAATCCATTGGCGTTGGCATCCAGCAAGCTCTGCTGCGGTGCATCAGCAAACGATTCGGGTGTGACAAACTTCAGCAGCGAAGGAGGCTGACTGCCCTGCATCACGGCCTGATAGCCTGGAGATTCTAAAATTGAAGCAAAGGTACGATCAAAGCGACTACTGTTTAATCCTCGCGAACCCTCTGGCCATACAATCAAGTTCGGCAACTGATCGGGCACAATTTTCTGCACAATGAAGTTTACAACTTGAGCCGTCGCCCCATAGACGCCAAAGTTATACACCGTAGCATTGGCGTAACCTTTTGCGGCTAATGCAGCCTGTAGCACATGTGGATCAACGCCTTGCAAAGCCCGCGAGCTACCGATTACCAATACGTCTGGCACGCCCACGGTTGCGACATAGGATTTATACAGTACGAGCTGCTCATCTAAACTAGCGCTGCCAAAGCTGGGCGACATGCGTGGAAAGCTGCTGCGATCGGCATAGCGTTGGGCAATTGATAAATTTTGCAGATACTCGCGAATTTTGCGCTGAGCAAAGACCCGCTGCGGACTTTTGGGTGGGATGCTGAACAACTGGGCCATCGCGGCCATCCAGTTTTCGGCTACCCGATCCCACTGTTGAGGTGAAGTAGCTGTCTGTGCTAAAACAGCAGCCGTATTGGCATATTCAATCGACTGGCGAAAGGCATCAATCGAAGCCGCTCGGCTGGCCTCTGTTTGTTCAGGTTCATCATTCACCTGGGCAACTGCAGGTAGCTCATTCGACTCATTTAAGTCGCTTTCTGCCAGGATGAATTCTGGATGGCTGGTTTGAGCGCTCAGTAAATTTGATGGATCAATGGCAATGTCAGGAGCGGGAAAAGATGAGCCTCGGCTCTGAGCCAGTCCTAAGACCAACAGCAAACCGAGCATTAGACTTAAACCAGATAACCAATAGCGGCGTAAGGGTTTGCTGAACATCGTTCAAAACGACTCTTTTGTCGTGCTGATGGTTGTCAATCGATGCTTCGTAAGGTTCCAAATGCATTCTCGACCCGTTCTCGATACGGTGGGAAATGCTAAATCGTGGGATTCGAATAGGGGGATTGTGGCGACTTCGTCCTGCAATCTAAACTCATTGCCTGAAATTATTTAGTGCAGACGACTATTGCAGACGATAAGACGCTCCAGTCCGATTCTAGACTGATAGATGGGGAATTGTTTAGTCCCGTGTATTAGCATTCTCCACTCTTGGGCATACTAAAGTCGAGCAATATCAACTGCGATCGCACCTCCCATACTAAATAAGTAGGTTGGCATTTATTTGCATATAGCTACTTAGTAGTCTGTCAACTTTGTTTTAATGGGTTTTGCTGGTTGATGTGCCGCGCGGG
>CBKWJC010000107.1:0-20798 GCA_966674685.1 uncultured bacterium | reverse complement strand
TGTTTGAGTTAACTTTGTTACCGTGTGGTGTTAGAAAAATTAACTCTTTTGGTTTCAGTTCCGTAAGGTGCAAGATTTGGTTTTATACGGATATCACTACTCAGAAATCGTGACGAGCAGAACCCGTTTTAAAGATTACGAATTCTTTGCAAGTCAAACCTGTAGTTAAGTAGCTACGTACAATAACTGCACATCTAAAAACCGGGGCGCTCCCCCGGTTTTTAGATGTGCTTATTTATGCCAACCTGCTTAATAATTTGTCAGCTTCATTTCGATGGTTTTTAGTGTTTCGTGTGATAAGCCTAACGTGGCGGGTCAACGACTGGAACATATTTGTGACAGCTTAACAAAGAGGTAGTTCTCAAGCCTTAATGATTTTTGGTGGTATGGGCGGCACCCACACCACCAAAAATCATTACCTACATACCACTACCAACAAAGGTTATACATTTAATAAGCAGTTGATGAGCAGTGGTGGCATCTAAGGGCTAATCAACGATGCGGGTATAAGCTGTACGGCTTATTCTGATTGGATTTATGGAATCATAAGGAACTTATTTCTTCCAAGTTTACATCGGTCGAACGGTAGATTTAAGTCAGGATAAATTGATTGATATCAGCCCAACTAATTATATAAAAATACAGATTGAAAGACCCGTTAATGTATCGTAAATTACTTCTTGACACTTTTAATTTTTTAAATCTAAGCTTTAGATATCGAACAAGTCAGCCTAATCTAACTGCGCCATTTACGTGATGCGTGCTGTAGAGCGGGGGAACCATTGAAGGGGCGTATTTCTGATTTCTTTATACCCAAATGAGGGTAATCGGAAAGGGGCATCTCTCAGTCCTAGCCCGTCAGCTAACCTCGTCGGCATTGAGGGGAGACTGAATCGTCAGCATTTTTGTATGACTGTTTCAGTGTCCTGAGTCGTGTCACCACGGCTTGTTCGCTGTTCATGTCTAGGCTCTAGGAGGGTCTCATGCAGCTTAAGTCACATGCTCGTATTCCAGCCCAAACGGGGCGGGTTGTTTCCGTAGCCAATGCTCCGTTATCTGGCGATGGTCAATCGTCGCTGAAACCGATGATTATGCGGTTGGAAACGGCTTTGGGTCGTCAAAATTTGGATGAAAGCCTGATTTTATTGTCTAAGCCGCCCAAAACGCCGCTCAAGTTTTTCCCTTCAACTACTACGAAGGGGACAAATTTGGTGGTGGGGTACAGTGGTTCGGCTCATAGTCAGGCAGCGCTGGATCTGGCGTTGTGCATCGCTCACCAGACTCGTCTGGTCAAGCCTGATCCGGTGGTGGTGCATGTGGTGTATGTGGTGGATCAAACACTGCCCAAAACGATTGCAAATGCGGATCACATTCTCTGGCAGGCTCGCTGTTTGGCAAGTGAGTGGCGCGGTTCGCTGCATGCTCATCTGCGGGTGGGTGATATTGCGAAGGAACTCAGCCTGGTTGCGGAGGAGATGGAGGCTGATGTGTTGCTGTTAGGCTGTCATACCTCAAACCATGTGTTGGTTAAGAAGTTGGCGTCGCAGTCTCCTTGCTCTGTATTGGGTTTGCCGCACTAGGAGGGGAGAATGAGGTTGCAAAAAATTTTGGTCGCTCTCACTGAGCGGGAGCGGGATGAGGTGGTGTTCAACTATGCTTTGAGCTTGGCCGAACCAGGTGCAAGCTATCTGAAGCTGGTGCACTGCTTAAGTTTGGACATTCACAAAAACCTGGGGTCGATGATGGATGCTGGAGCGGGACTGCGATCGCGCTCTGAGGTACTCCAAGAGAGTGAGGCGGATCAGCGAGAGCGTATGCGGGCGACTCAGCCGTGGCTAGAAGATCTGCGGGATAGGGCTATGAACCAGAATGTTGCGGCAGATTTTGTCTGCGAAACGGATGAGCCGGGTCGATTAATCTGTCGTTTGGCTCGGGACTGGAACGCGGATGTGATTGTGGTTGGCAATAGCGGCAAGAAGGGCTTGAAGCGGCTTATGCTGGGCAGCGTCAGCAACTATGTTGCTAAACATGCGCCCTGTCCGACTGTCGTGGTGCCTTGGGATGGCACTCCCCCGGTGGAGTATTCGCCGGGAGAGGTGACGGAGTAATGGGGTGGATGAGTGACGGGGTGGATGAGCAATGGATAGATGAGTGATGGGGTGACACACTCAATTCGATTACTTCGTTCTATCACCTCATGACTCCATTACTCCGTTACTCATCCACCCCACGACGCTTTACAAACAGGAATTAGCGAGCTGAGCGAGTCCTTTGCGATCGCACACTCTAACCGTCGTGCCCTCGACCTCAATTAGTCCAGCCTGACTAAGTTTATAAAATGTGCGGGACAGGGTTTCGGGAATGGTGCCGAGCAGGGCGGCAAGCTGTCCTTTGGGTAAGTCAAGTTGAACGGTATCTGTTGGCGGTTGTGTATCGCTGGTGCTGGTGGTGCGATCGCACAGGTCGAGTAGGTACTGTGCTAGACGCTGGGGGACTTCGGTAAAGGAGAGCGTATCGACCAAGCTGGCTAGGCGACGCAGGTGACGGGCAAAGTTACTCAACAGTGCGATCGCAAGTTTAGGCTGCTGTTCTAAGACCATCAGAAAAGGGGCGCGGGGGAGAAACAGGACTTCTGTCGGTTCCAGCGCGGCGGCTGAGGCGGGAAAGCAGCCACCATCTAGGGCGGGCACTTCGGCAAAATATTCGTTTTCGCCAAAGATGTGCAGAATTTGTTCTTTGCCATTGGGTGCGAGTTTGAAGACTTTGACTCGTCCCGATTGGATAACAAATAGGCCCGTTCCTTCGTCTCCTTGCCAAAACAGCGTGTCGCCTTTGCTGTAGGTTTGGGGAATGGCGATATTGGCTAATGAGAGCAACTGTTCAGCGGCAATTCCCTGAAATAGAGGCGTTTGCTGGAGGAATGCTTGGACGGCTTGAATGCGATCGCTGATGCTCATGAGAATCTATCGTTAACCTGCACCCGCTTCTTTTAACATATCCACTACCGCATCGTGATTCACCTCTGGGTCAGATGCGGTGTTTAAGCTGCGACATTCTTCATCCTGTGCTTCGCTGAGGGCTGTGGCACCATCTTGGGTCGCTGCATTCACATCTGCTCCGGCATTGATCAGTAGTTGAGTATAGTCGGGCAGTCCATAGCAGGCTGTGACAACCAGCGCCTCGTTGAGAGTCGATGGGTCTGCTTGAGCCATCAGATATTCTGCTACCTCTTGATGACCTAGCGTAATGGCGGTGACGAGCATACTGTCATTAAAAACTGGATCAAATACCTGATTGGGATTTACCCCTTTCTGTTCAACTAAATTCTGTACCTGCTTCAGTTCATCATCAACCACTGCATCACGCAGCATCTGATTCGGATTCGCGGATTGTGAACCGCTATCTGATTCCGGCAATGATTTGTTGGTCGCCGATATAGGTATCTCATCAGCACTTTCTGTTGTGGACTGGGATGTGCGATCGCAACCGGATAGTAATGTGACGGAGCTAATTAGTGCGATCGCAATCAACAGGGATTTTTGAGCAGTCATAGGATTTTGGTCAGGGTGAGGATAGGGAACTGGTACTGATTGGTGTTGATGTACCGATCTGAGGGGGAGCAGGGGGCAGGGGTGCCGCAAGGTTGGGTATCAGGAGCAGGGGAGCAAGAGGGGCAGGGGAGCTTTTTTACTCATAATCTCAATCAAGAAATCAGTGTTACCCCAGTTGACGCAGCAACCCTCTTCCATGTTTCAACCACACCGATTCAATTTCCCCCTGCTCCCTTTCCCTCCCTCTACAGCCTCAAAACCCTTTACAACCCCTCACTCCTCACTCCTCTCGCCTCACTCTCTACCGATGCCATTCCGTTACTCCGCCGGGTTTGTCAATCAGTGTAATTCCCTGGGCTTGTAGTTCGTCGCGGATGCGATCGCTTTCGGCGAAGTTCTTCGCCTTGCGAGCTTCTGTGCGTTGTTGAATTAAGGCTTCAATGTCGGCATCGCTGAGGTCGGATGCGGATTGGGAGTGCGATCGCACATTAGGATCGGCCTTTAGCCCCAATACCTCTGCTAGACACACCAGTGTTTGCCAGTGCTGCCGCAGGGTATCGGCATCGGCATCGGCGCTGCCTTGGTGGGTGATGACATTGCCTTGACGACGTAGTTCTTTGGCCAGTTCAAACAGAACGGCTAAGCCTCCGGGTGTGTTGAAGTCGCTATCCATTGCAGTTTGGAAGCGCTGGACGTAGTCGCTGTTGCGGTCAATTCGCATGGCGGCTGGATCGCCGAAGGCGGTGTCTTGTACATCTGGCCAGCCCAGCTTTTCGCCGAACTCGTAGCCAAACAGCAGTCCGTCTTGCAGGGTTTCCCAGCTATTTTGGGCGGAGGTCATTGCCTCCTCGGTAAAATCAATCGGCTTTCGGTAGTTGCCTTGCAGGACGAATAGCCGCACGGCC
Organism: uncultured bacterium; assembly: GCA_966674685.1. Classification (GTDB taxonomy): domain Bacteria; phylum Cyanobacteriota; class Cyanobacteriia; order Phormidesmidales; family Phormidesmidaceae; genus Thainema. The sequence goes on along the minus strand of CBKWJC010000107.1, from coordinate 16,342 downwards.
ATTGGATTGGGGCCGTTGGGGGCATCGAGTAAATCTCGAATGGTGGTGAAGTTGCCCAGGGATTTGGACATTTTTTCGCCGCCGACGTTGACCATGCCGTTGTGCATCCAGTAGGTGGCGAGGGGATGTCCGGTTGCAGCTTCGGACTGAGCGATTTCGTTTTCGTGGTGGGGAAATACCAAGTCGCCGCCGCCCATGTGAATATCGACGGTGTCGCCGATGCGATCGCGGATCATGGCCGAGCATTCAATATGCCAGCCGGGACGACCTGCGCCCCAGGGAGATTCCCAGGAGGGTTCGCCAGGTTTTGCGCTTTTCCAGAGGGCAAAGTCAAAGGGATCTTGTTTTTTGGGCACATCGGGGTCATCGGAAACGCGACCGCTGGCTCCAGCCTGCATGTCATCTAGCTTGCGTCCCGACAGTTTGCCGTAGGGGTCAAACTTCCGCACAGAATAGTAGACATCTCCGGCTGAGGCGTAGGCATAGCCTTTTTGCTCTAGCTCGTGGATGAGTCGCTGAATGCCGTTGAGGGTATGGGTGGCGCGGGGATATTCATCGGCTTCTAGCACGTTGAGCCGTGCCATGTCTTCTAGGTAAGCTGCGGTGTATCGCTCCGCAATCTCCTGCATGGTGGAGCCTTCCTGCTGTGCCCGATTGAGAATTTTGTCGTCGATGTCGGTAAAGTTCTGGACGTAGTGCACGTCATAGCCGCGCCACATTAGGTAGCGCCGCACGGTATCCCACACGATGTAGCAACGGGCATGACCCAGATGGGAATAGTCGTATACGGTGACGCCGCAGCAGTAGATCTGCACTTTGCCCGGTTCTAGGGTTTCAAAGGGTTCTTCGCGACGGGTGAGCGTGTTGTAAATCGTCAGAGCCATGATGCACAGTCAGGGAGAACGTGTTCTATTTTTACTCATAACTGGCTCTAATACCCAATAGTGCGATCGCAGCTCCCTCACTAGGGACTTGATGACGAGGCAAATATTCGCTGGAAATCTGCGATCGCACCAACATTTTTCCAAGAAAACAGGTTTAAACCTGATGATTAATTATGGAAATACTCAACGTCTGGTAGAAAAATCAATGATGAAAGGATTGAAGAGGTTTATACTGTTCCAATTGTCAATCAGCAGCGGCAGAGATTTTTGGCAGTAGGAGTAGTGACTCATCATCTGGAAGTTGGAAACCAAGATATTGATGTTGTTTTTCATGTCGAACCGATTGGTGATCATGAACAAGATAAATCCCTTTATGTTGAAGGGATAGCAACGAAATCAGAGGTTTTGAAGTTTACAAAATCTATTCGTGACTTCGTATTCGCAATCTGCAATTAGCTTTATTAATAGAGCTAATTGCAGATTGCATTTGCCCAGATTTTATTATTCTCAGAGCAAAGCGCCCGCTAGACGGGCGCTTTGCTCGTATCATCTATTATCTTCAATGATGAGTTTAGTAGCGAGGATCGGTGGTTGATGTGGTGACGCGGTCGCGATCGCGATAACGAGCGCTGGTATCGTGATCGCGGCCTTTCAAGCCAGCTAGACCAATTAGACCTAAAAGGCCCAGCCAACCCCAATCGAACCCATCATCGTTTTCAACATCGGTCACGGTGCCGCCGGGAACGGTTGGATCTGTAGTAGTAGCAGATGCAGGAAGAATGGAGGGTAAAACAGACAAACTGAGTGCAAGAGCACCAGCTCCAATTCCTTTAGCTAGAAATGATCGAAGATTGCTCTTCATAGTTAAAGCTCCTAAGCACGATGGCTTTTAATTTATGTGTGGTGATCGGACTTCAGCAGATTGAAGAAATTAGTGTGCCAAAGTAACCGCTACACCTATACGTTAAAGATTCTTTTGTAATGTGTTACTCACCCCTAGTTAGAGGTTGTTTTTATTTTTCTCTAACGGTGGATCAGGTAGGGATGCGCTAAAGAAATAGAAAAGCGCGATCGCACTTTTCTTAATCCTTACTACCAAACGATCCTATCGGTGAGATCGGGTGAGTTTGCGATCGCATACAAGCACCGTGAATAAAATGGCACAATAGAGGACTGCGGTTTATTAAAGAGGCAGATTTTCCCTTGGCACCTGTTCGAGTTCGTCAGCACGTTAACCCACTGAGCGCCGCCTATCAGCGACCGATTGAGTTGCCGGATTGGTCGGTTTTGTATGAGAAGTCGGATCGCCCACTGCATATTGATATTGGCTGTGCGCGGGGTCAGTTTTTGCTGGATATTGCCCAGCAGCAGCCGGACTGGAACTTTTTGGGGTTGGAGATTCGGGAACCGCTGGTGCATCAGGCGAATGAGTTTCGGCAGGCGCTGGGGCTGAGCAATTTGTATTTTCTGTTTTGCAATGCCAATGTGTCGCTGGGGCAGATTGCTGAAACCTGGCCGACGCAGCGGGTGGAGCGGGTGTCGATTCAGTTTCCTGATCCGTGGTTTAAGAAACGCCACCAGAAGCGGCGGGTAGTGCAGCCGGAACTGGTGGCGGATTTAGCGGAGTATTTGGTGCCTGATGGGATCGTGTTTTTGCAGTCTGATGTTGAGGACGTGGCGCAGGAAATGTGCGATCGCTTTTCGGAGCATTCGGCGTTTCGGCGCTCATCGGAGGACTGGCTAGCGGAAAATCCCCTGGGCGTTTCCACCGAGCGGGAAGATTTGACGCTGTCTCGGGGAGATGCGGTATATCGGGCGATCTTTACGAAGGTTGCCGAGTAATATCAAGTCCGTGTATGAGAACCCAATCTATTGTTTGTGAAAGCTTGGCTAGGCCAAGCTTTCACAAACAATAGATCATTACTACGTATGAGAAGGTCGCTGATTGCGATCGCGGAATAGAGCGACAGCCCAGATGATGAGCAAAATGGCGGCCAGTGCGTAGGCAACAAAGCTGACGCTGGCGGTAGCGGCACTTTGGGCAACGGCAATGGCAATCAATGCCCAGATGATGACGCCTGTAAATACGGTGTCGAGATACTGCACGGCTAGGATCGCACCAATGACTGTGGCAATTGCCATCATGATGATTGTCCAGGTTTCGGGCGTGAGTCCCCAGCCGTTCCAGTTGATGGTAAACAGTGCGATCGCAATATTGACGATGGTGGCGACAGAGATCCAGCCGAGATAGAGACTGAAGGGACGCTGGACGCACCATTTTTCGGTGCGAGTCCAGCGGCGCTGATTAGGTCGAATCTGTAGGTAAGCCACAATCAGCGGCACGAGGATCGCTAGCATGGCAATCACCGACAGCCAAAACTGCTCGTAGAGAAACAGGAAAATCCAGGCAATCTGGGCGATGCAGGCGACGATCAAGCTGTAGTCAACTGCCTGAAGAATCGGTCGATCTTGCTGCGTGACGCGGAGCTGATAGATGCCGTAGGCCAGCAGCCCAAGGTAGATGAGTCCCCAGATGGCAAAGGCGTAGTTAGCGGGAATAATCAGCACGTCGCGAAAGACGGTGTTGGCTAAATCTCCGATGGTTCGGCCTTGGGGTGGAGCTAGGTTTGACCAGGTGTTGACAATCAGGGTGCCAATGATGGCTATCAGGGTGCCCCATTGCAAAGCTGGGGATAAGTTAGCAGTCGAAGAACGAGAAGAATCGGAGGTCATTGCTTGAATAAGGGTGAATATAGGTAATGAGCTTTATGTTCAGAAGTTGTAGAAACGAGGCTGTAGAGAAAGTGAGGCGAGAGGAGTGAGGAGTGAGGAGTGAGGCGAATTGAAAACTCAGCACTCAGTCCTCAGCACTTTCTTCCGTCTGAATTTTATCGTTCTCTTCTGGCTGATTTCCTACTCCGTAGGCACGAAAGTTTAAGCGGCAATCTGATCTTCTGGGGTTTCGGTTGCGTCATCCAGATCAGCGGACATTAGCGATCGCAGATCGAGGGGGGCGGAGGATAGGGTGACTTGGTTGGTGAGCTCAATTTGGAACTGGGTGCCTTGACCAATGGTGGACATGCAGCGTAGTTTGCCTTGGTGCTGTTCGACGATGATATTGTGGGCAACGGACAGGCCAAGTCCAGAGCGTTGATTGATGGTTTTGGTGGTGAAGAAGGGGTCGTAAATGCGGCGCTTGGTGCTGGGTTCAATGCCGAGTCCGTTATCAGAAATGCAGATTTGGACGCTGCCCTGCTGACAGGTTTGGGTGCGAATGGTGATTAGGGGTTGAAAAGTGTCGTCGGGTTGGCGTCTGACTTTTTCTTCTAGGGCGTCAATGGCATTGGTGAGAATATTGAGCAGCGCTTGATTGAGATGGCCGGGATAACAGCTTAGCGGGGGAATTTTGTCGTACTCTTTATGGATGCGAATTTCGATAGCTCGCTGGTCGGTGTTGAGGGTGAGCCGATTCTGGAGAACCAATAGGGTTGCTTCAATTCCGTCATGGATATTGGCCATTTTCAGCTCCGCTTCATCCAAGCGGGAAAAGTTGCGTAGGGACTGGACGATGGTTTTAATTCGTTCCGTTCCTTCTTGCATCGACGCCAGAATTTTGCCCAGGTCGTCCTGCAAAAACGGTAAGTCAACCTCTTCAATTAAGGCTTGCGTGGTGGCAGAAGGGGTGGAGCAATCCTGCTGATAGGCGGCGATGATCTTCAGTAAATCGGCAACGTAGTCATTGGCGTAGGCCAAGTTGCCGTAGATGAAATTGACTGGGTTGTTGATTTCGTGGGCGACTCCAGCGACGAGTTGACCCAGCGACGACATTTTTTCGGAGTGAACCAGTTGAATCTGAATGCGCCGTAGCTCGTTCAGCGCTACTTCGAGTTTTTCAGAGCGAGCATTGGCAAGGGCGGCTAGTTCAGCCTGTCGCTGCAAGGCTGCCTGGAGCTGAATGCTATTGTCTTGCAGGGCTTGAGCGCGGATGTGCTCGACGTTGAGATGATGGCGAAACATGGAGATGAGCAGCGCCCAGCCCAGGATGATACAGGTGATGAGGGTAACGATAGCGGCTGTGAGTTCAGGTGATGAGTTGGAGGTGGCTGGCACTGCTGCGATCGCACTTTTGGTTTCATCAGTTGCCACAATCTGCATGGCGGTCATGCCTGTATAGTGCATGAGCGGAATGGCCGAACCCATCAGTGCGGAGCTGCTTAGTTTAATCCAGATGCTGGATTGTGCTGAATTGCAGCCAAGCCGCAGGGCGATTAGGGAAATACCGATTGCGATCGCAACTGATAGGGCAACCCAGGCTGGTTGATACTGCATTACTGCGGGGATCTGCATGGCCATCATGCCGACGTAGTGCATTGCAGCGATGCCGCTGCCCATTGCGATGCTGCCGACTAGCCAGTCCACTCGGCGCAACTGTGACTGCGTTACTAGATAGAGCGCTAAACCGGAAGCTGCGATCGCGGGTAAAACGGAGTAACCCACGATCCACCAGTCATACTGCACTGGAATGGGCAACTGTAGAGCCAACATGCCGATGAAGTGCATGGCCCAAATGCCAATGCCCATTGCGATCGCGCCGCCCAGCAGCCAGATAAAGTTGGTGCTGAACTGGCGATCGGTTTTGTGTCGAGCTAGATCTAAAGCCGTATATGATGTCAAAATTGCGACTAGGATGGACAGACCAACTAGCCGCAAATCATAGGCAGCGTGAAGCATATAAGTGTTTTATAAGTGTAATTTTTAATACTAAACACACCGTATTCGCTCTGTAGGTCAAATCGGCTCTACCTGAAGATAGTTTTTAAGATTTGATGAAAAGTCGGTAAATTTGTGATGGAAATTCGACTTATTTGTAAGCAAAATTTGTGATTCTTTGCGAAAAATTAATTCATTAACTGTTGAAAAAAAGTTGTCGAAGGCTTTTTAAGCCTATTTTTGTAACCGTACTCAGCTAAAGCTGAAGCTAAAGATTGTCATTTTTAATACAACTGTTAGCAATCCCATCCTCGTACGATAACGCCTTGTGTGTTTCATGTTGTGAGGAAAAGCCATGATGAGCTCGTTGTTCCAGGGTGGGTTGATGCTGGTTGGACTTGGCAGTGCGTGTGGATTTTTGCTGGCTGGAGGTGCGATCGCAGCCGAGGTCGCTGAGTGTGAAGCAACTTCTACTGAACCCGAAGAGCATTATTTACCCGTGAATGCCGACACCGTTCACTGGGGCTACTTTAGTCAGTCGCTAGAGCCGCGTTTGGTGATCAACTCTGGCGACGTGGTGACGGTGGAAACCTTGACTCATCATGCGAATGACGATGCATCGCTGATGGTGGAAGGTGATCCGGGGGCAGAGAGCGTCTATGCCTGGACGGAAGATTTCAAGGGCGTAGATCGGCGGGGCGCGGGTTCAACCGATCCAGAGGTGTATGAAAACGGAGCGGGACAGGGCTTTGGTGTTCATATTTTGACTGGCCCGATCTACATCTGCGGTGCTGAACCAGGTGACGTGGTTGAGGTGGAAATTTTGGAAGTGATGCCTCGGCCCAGCGCCAATCCAGAGTATGCAGGGCGCACTTTTGGCAGCAACGCGGCGGCTTGGTGGGGCTTTCACTATAGCGAGCTAATTGAAGATCCGAAACCGCGCGAGGTAATCACCATCTATGAACTGGATGCGACGGAGGAAGAGGACTATGCTACAGCGCTGTACAACTTCCGCTGGGTGCCGCAGACTGACCCGTTTGGCGTTCTGCATGAAACGATCGACTATCCTGGCGTTCCGGTGGATCACGACACGGTTGAGCAAAACTATGATGTGCTGGAAGGGGTGCGGGTGCCGATTCGGCCCCACTTTGGCGTGATTGGCTTGGCTCCTGTGGAAGCGGATTTTGTAGACTCGGTGCCGCCTAGCTATTTTGGTGGCAATATCGACAACTGGCGAATCGGCGAAGGAGCCACAATGTATTATCCCGTCGCGGTTGAGGGCGGTTTGCTCTCGCTGGGCGATCCTCATGCGGCGCAGGGGGATTCGGAACTGGCGGGAACGGCTATTGAAACGTCGCTGACGGGCACAATTCGCGTGACGGTGCATAAGCAGGCTGATTTGGACGGCACAATTCTGGAAGGGCTTTACTATCCACTGCTGGAAACCGATACGGAATATGTCGTTCACGGCTTTAGCTATGCGAATTATTTGGAAGAGTTGGGTGATACGGCTCAGCAGGATATTTACAGCAGTTCTTCTGTTGATGGGGCGATGCGTGATGCGTTCCGCAAGATGCGTCACTTCTTGATGACGACTCAAGGGATGGGGGAAGATGAGGCGATTTCGCTGATGTCGGTGGCGGCTGATTTTGGTATCACGCAAGTGGTGGACGGGAATTGGGGCGTTCACGGTGTGATTAAAAAAGATGTGCTGCCGGATCTGGCGGAATCATCGGAATCGGGATCTACTGAAAACTAGTTTTGGCTGACTCAAATTCCCTTTTTTGCGATCGCGACGTGCAGGGAAATTTAGGAGATTTCGCAGGTCTTACACTAATCGACCGTCTGTACGGAGTATCTAACATTAAGGTGTGGAGGCATTGACCTCATTTAACGGAATTGCTGATTTAAAGTACGAATTGTGATGTGGGAGCAGTGCCCCCACATCACAATTCATATCCAGATTAAGCAACGCCCATTTAACTGTGTTAGGTGTACGGACACTATGCAAAAGACTGGGCGATTAAAGCAATTGAGAGCCAAGCAACTCATCCTGTTGGGACTGCTGATTCTTGGGTTAGTGGTGGCTAGCTGTGTTGGTGAAACGCGGCAATCCGTCCCTGATCCAAGCAAGCCAAGTACCGCAGTTTCAACAAGGTTGCTATCAGCGGATGGTGCAACTTTAGATGCGATTTCGATTGATCGGAACAATGTGGTTTATCTCCAAACCCTAGATCTGCGTAAGGTGCAAATAGATCAACTTCTGGGGGAGCTTGATCATAGGGCTGTCAATGGTTTGTACTACCCAAACGAGAGTGATGAGTCCAGTCCATTTTTTCAAAGGTTGACAGTTGCCGCCGTTTGCGATCGCTATCAAGCGCAGCATCCTTCAGGAGTATTTTCAATCATTAATGCGTCATTCTTTGAAGATTACGAAAGCAGCACTCGTCTATCGTTTCCCATCAAAGTCAATGGAGCCTTAGTCACGGCTGGTAGTAGTCCTTACGGGCCTATCGAGGAACCTGCTGATGCTTATTATCGAACGGTTCAACTCAAGGCTCTGACTTGGGATGATGAGAAGGCTACTATCTCAGACTATGATCCTGCAACTGGCTATCCTCTCAACCAGCCTAGTGTCCAAAACGGCTTAGTTTCTTATGCTTATCAGGATCATCCTGCCTATGTCCTCGCGGGTGATCCGGTGAATCGATATCACGTGATTGGCATTGTCAGTATTGATGACGCGGAATCTACAGCTCGACTGCTGATTGCAACTGCGAATCGAACAACGTTGCAGGATGCGGCGGAGGTTTTGCGTCAGCGGGGAGTCGCGGGTGACATTATGACAATTGATGGTGGGATATCGACTTATCTGTGGAGCGCTACGGCAGGTGATCTCGTTTTACCTCAAGTTGCAGAGGGTGAGAATGTTCCGGCTCTGCCCCACTATCTGGGAATTCGCTCTAAAACTGAATGATGAATACTGTAATCGCTTCTTGAGTGTTGAAGCGCGATCGCAGTTTGATTTTAGTTTGGTCGGTTAGGGGTGTTGATTGGGCTAAGCTTTGAGCTGAATTGTTGCTGAGCGGCCACTTGTGTAACACTCGTTAGTGGACTGTCTGACGAAAGTTGAATGTAGTGATGACGGATTTACAACCGATTCATGTGATTGGCGGCGGCTTGGCTGGAACGGAGGCGGCTTGGCAGATTGCGCGGGCTGGGGTGCCGGTGGTGCTGCATGAGATGCGGCCTGAGCGGTTGAGTCCGGCGCATCATAGTGAGCATCTGGCGGAGTTGGTGTGCAGTAATTCGTTTGGGGCGATGAGTTGCGATCGCGCTTCGGGATTGCTGCATGAGGAACTGCGGCGGTTGGGGTCGATTATTATTGCCAAGGCGGATGAGCATCATGTACCTGCGGGTGGTGCGCTGGCGGTAGATCGGGGCGTGTTCAGTCGAGAGCTGACGGAGACGCTGGCAAACCATCCGCTGATTGAGCTGCGGCGGGGTGAGTGTCCGCAGATTCCGACGGCTGGGGTGGCGGTGTTGACCTCGGGGCCGCTGACGACGGAGGCGCTGGCGGATGATTTGCAGCGCTTCACGGGCATGGAGTACATGAGCTTTTTTGATGCGGCCAGTCCAATTGTGGTGGGGGAGTCGATTAATCAGGACGTGGCGTTTTTGGCATCGCGCTACGACCGGGGAGAGGCGGCGTATTTGAACTGTCCAATGAATAAGGAGGAGTATCTGCATTTTTGGCAGGAACTCTGTGCGGCGGAGCAGGCGGAGCTGAAGGATTTTGAGCGGGAGACGGCCAAATTTTTTGAGGGCTGCTTGCCGATTGAGGAGATGGCAAAGCGGGGCGAGGATACGATGCGCTATGGGCCGCTGAAGCCTGTGGGGCTGTTTGATGCGCGGCTGGGTGATTTTCGCGATCCGATGAATAAGGATAAGAAACCCTATGCGGTGGTGCAGCTGCGGCAGGAGGACAAGGCGGGACAGCTTTGGAATATGGTGGGGTTTCAGACGAATTTGCGCTGGGGCGAGCAGAAGCGGGTGTTTCGGCTGATTCCGGGGCTGGAAGAGGCGGAGTTTGTGCGGATGGGGGTGATGCACCGCAATACGTTTATTAATTCGCCGGAGCTGTTGGAGACGACGCTACAGTTTCGCAAGCGGCCAACGCTGCTGGCGGCGGGGCAGTTGGTGGGGACTGAGGGCTATACGGCGGCAACGGCGGGGGGCTGGCTGGCAGGGACGAATGCGGCGCGGGTGGCGCTGGGTCAGCCCGTGGTGACGCTGCCGGAGACGATGATGATGGGGGCGCTGTTCGACTTTATCAGTACGGCGTCAGCGAAGCATTTTCAGCCGATGCCGCCGAATTTTGGCATTCTGCCGGAGCTGCCAACGAAGATTCGCAATAAGAAGGAGCGCTATGGCAAATATCGAGATCGCGCTTTGGCGGATTTGAATGAATGGGCGAGTCAGCATCGGATTGAGCTACAGCCTGGTGCTGAGTTTGCGACTGTGTAAGTGGATAGTGGCGCTTGTATCGCAACGAGACTTATCTGAGTTGATTTGAGTCTAAATTTGATACTTTCAAGACTCAAAATAAGCCTTGGTGCGTATGGATGAAAACTGGAGCTTTTCCTGGGATGAGCGTTTTGACTCGGTTTATGAAAAGCTCCGGTTTCAGTTCGCCTTAATTTGAGACTTAACGAGCTTGTCTTGAGTCTCAAATTAATTGTTGCTAGACTTTCTGTGAGACGAGATTTGCTTTCTGGAGGCCGGAAGTTTTCTGCTGAAATGGATAGTCCAACTCATTGCAAAAAAAACTCCCGGTTTTGGTAAAGGTTTTAGTTGCTTTCTCTGTAGATAACGCAGGCTCCTAGGGCGCTCCAGGTTTGAGGGCCAACGATGCCATCGACTAAGACGCTCGGATCGTGGTCATTGCCGCGAGCCTGGAATTCACGGACAGCGGCTTCGGTTTTAGGGCCAAAGAAGCCATCGACTCGTAGGTTAAAGCCAGAGAAGTTTAAGCGGCGCTGCAAGAATTCTACGATTTCTTCGGGTCGGCTTTGGCGATCGTTGCGACGCAGGATGGGGAAGCGATGGCAGGAGATGGGGGTAGAGTTGGTGGCTGTTGATTGCATTGTTAGATTCCTTGTTTGGGGGCTAATTGTTTGGTGGGACTGAGGCGCGATCGCGGACTGGTATTAAAGTGCGATCGCGCATGGAGGATTCAATGGAAGGGTTAAGCGGCGCAGGCTCCTAGTGCTTTCCAGGTTTTGGGGCCGACAATGCCATCAACTGGGAAGGATAAGTCGTGGTCGTTGACTCGAGCTTGAAATTCTTTGACAGCTTTTTCGGTTTTGGGGCCAAAGTAACCATCGACTGTGAGGGGAAGACCGTAGTAGTTCATGTAGCGCTGAAGCAGTTTGATGTCTTCAGTGGGTCGGCTTTGGCGATCGTTGCGGCGCAGAATCGGCATCCGGCTGCAAGCGATGGAGGAGGGGGTGGGGGCTGTTGATGATTGCATTGTTCGATTCCTTTATTGTTTAGGGGGCTTTGGATGTAAGCGTTTGATTGCTTACATTGCGATCTACCTGTTCAAATTGTCTGTTTTCCGAAAGGATGGATGAACATTACTCAAAGTGGGCGATTTGGGGGTGGGGTTGCGGAATGGGGCGGTGGAGGGGTGTAGGATTTTGGATTTTGGGGAGTGAGTGATGGGGTGGATGGGGAGGAGGGTGGGGTTGAGATGGGAGGGGTGATGGAGTGGATGAGTAATAGGGTGGATGGGGTTTATTTGTCTCGTTGTGAGTCTATAATTTATTGTTTTGAGTCTTGCAATTATTTGATTGGGTCTATTTTTGAGATTGATGGTTTGAGATTTTGGGAGAGTGGTGCGATCGCGTTTGGGGTGGTTGGGTTATGACGGATGGGTTGCAGCTTGATTTGTTGGTGGGGAAGGAAGATGGGTTGCCAGTGCGGTTTTATCCGGATTTTTTGAGTGTGGCAGAGGCGGATTTGTTGCTGCGGCAGAGCCTGGATTTGGACTGGCAGCAGAATCAGATTCGAATGTTTAATCGCTGGATACCGCTGCCGCGTTTGGAGATTATGTTTGGTGATTCAGCGGAGTATCGCTATCTCTACAGCGGGTCGGTGGAGGTGGAGGCGAGGTCTTGGGATGAAGCTCCGTTTTTGCGGGAGCTGCGCGATCGGCTGGAAAGCTTTACTGGGTATAAGTATCAGGTTGCGTTTGGCAATCAGTATCGTTCGGGTCGTGACCACATGGGTTATCACTCGGATGATGAGCCGAGTTTGGGGGTGAGACCTGCGATCGCATCGGTCAGTTTAGGGGCGACGCGGGTGTTTAAGTTGCGATCGCGGTTGGGTAAGGCTAAGCCTGTGAGCTATGAGCTAACGCATGGGTCGCTGGTGGTGATGGAACCGGGATGTCAGGAGGCGTATCAACATGCGGTGATGAGGACGGCGCGGGATGTGGGGGTGAGGGTGAATTGGACGTTTAGGCCGTATGGGGTGAAAGAGTGAGGAGTGAGAGAGTGAGATGGAAAAATTAAAGTGAAGCTGTCACCGTCAAAACTCTAAATGGCTTTGTGATACTTCATCAGAAACACGGTGAGCGGTAAGGCCACATAAACGTATGAGCGTAGATTCATGATCCACGCTGTTTGTAGAACTGACGTTGTTGATTTAGATAGCATTTTGCTGAGATAAAATCCCTCAGAGCAGAAACTCACGAAGAAGCCGATAGCCATAAATCCAATAGTGAGGAGTAATTGGATAATGTTGATGTAGAACGGCACATCCCAATCTGGAAAGGGTTTGCCACTGACCGTAGCTGGATTTATATCAGAGATAGCAATCAAGAGATAAATGATGCTCACTAATATGATGAGCCAAAGCAATCCCCAACTCAGCCATAGAGGGAATCGTTTTAGGTTTAGCAGCGGTATGCTTTGGATGGACATAAACACCATGCAAACATAAAAAATGCCCCAGCAAATTGGTGTCAGAGGTGGTGCGCCAAATCCGATAGCTAACAGAAATCCAAGCGCAGTAGACAGCAGATTTGCTCCGAGGGTGTATCTGACTGCTGATAGTAGGGATACATGCTCTCGCTGCATGAGAATAATGCTTTCGATAATCACGATTGCGATTAATCCAATTCCGAGGGTGTAGATCGCAACAGTGAGGGGAGTATAGATTAACTGAATTGCGATGGGAGGCCAGGTATTAGCAAGTGCTGGGTTGGCATACAGAAGTATGATGAGCAATCCGCTGATGATTACGCCTCTTAAAACGTGCGATCGCTTCAAATTCAAAAACATAATCTCTGATATGGGTTGATGTCGGGATCACAAGTGTATGTGGTCATCTGCCTCCCGGCTTATGTACTTCAACTTCTGCAAAACTTGCGTCGCGAAACCATGTCTCACAATAAGACCAGCATGTGTCGGATTGATTCTATGCATGATACGCATGAGTCTATTTGTGAGATATGACGGAGCGATGCTGAGGCTAGTTGGTTTAATCGGGGGTCTCGCATGACGCTGATGAAGTCTTGTTGTGAGAATAAAACATGATGGCGAGAGGTGCGATCGCGTTTTGGGTTCATGCAGTAGACTATGGCAGGGGCTAATCTAAGTTGCGATCGGGCTGAAATTTACCTCAAAATAGTCCAAAAATTTTAGTCCATTTTTAGTCCAGTTAGATTTCGCGATACTTGAAACGCTTGCCTTGTAGCAGATGAGCAGCTTTGACTATTTGCGTTGTGTGCAATTAATCAAGGTTGCTGTCGTCATCTCAAGCCTAGACAGGCCGTCATGACCACCAAGTGAGTAAACAATCAAAATAAAAAAGCTCCACAGATCAACTGTGAAGCTAGTTAAACGCTGGATTTCGAGCTTTGATCAGAGAAAGGATTAGATCACTATGCAACCCACTTTCTTGCAGAAAGCAAACCTTGAATAACTAGTGTTCCGTTAACCTGATCGCAGCACCGATTGAGGTACTTGACTATTAGTATGAATGAGCTGATAGAAGATAGAACTAGATTTGTGCCAATTCCTCAATCGTACCGAGCAATAACATCTAAACCGACGAAATTATCTTAGCCAATTGAGCTGAAGCGTCATGATTGCACTCAGACCCAGCCCCATCCATGACGTAATCCAGAGACAGACAAACGCTTGTACACTCTGCATCCGCAACATTAAGGTATCTAATCGAGCCAGCAAAAGCGATGAAATTAACACCAAAATATACGCAGTGATATGAATCCAGACAACAGCAATAACTGCCAGCGAAGCTAGCGACAAGATTGTAATCGTATAGCCTGCATCCGTCTGAATGCGCTTTAGAAAAAAACTCTGCGTTGGCTCCCAAAGAAACGTGAAGATAGCCGCTTCAACTAGTCCAAATATTGCAGCAAAGCCCCAACCCCACAGTGGTGATCCTGAGCGAAATAAAAACCAGCCAAAGGTGAAAAAAGCGCTCAACAACAGCAAAAAAGAGAGATAAGGCAGACGAGTGAGTCTAGTCATTGGGGCAACGCCCTGCTACTTATTACGGAATACATTAACGCACCTAAAGGCGCTGCTTCATCCTTAAAATCAGCAATCCCACCTCAACAACCGGGGAAGGCCCTGGCTTTTGAGATATGCATTGATCTATGTGCAGCGACTTACGACCGTTCTAGAGATTAATGGCAATTGCTTGCACTGGACAAGTCGGAATACATTGTTCACAAACAATACAGCGCGATCGCGTAAAGTTGAGCTGAAACGTATCCGCCGTTAGCGTCAGCGCATGGGTGGGGCAGATGCCCGTACATAGCCCGCAGTGGACACAGACATCCTCATCGATTAGAATCTCCCGATTAGACAGAGAAATACCAATCTCTTGCGATCGCAACCAGTCCAGAGCCGCATCCAGTTGATCAATATCGCCGGACAGCTCAACCACCAGCGTACCGATCTGATTTGGTGCAACCTGTGCCCGAATAATATTAGCTGCGACATTAAAGTCCTTAGCCAAACGGTAAGTAATTGGCATGTGGACAGAGCGCTTCGGAAAGGTTAATGTGACTCGTTTCTTCATAAAAATAGCTCCTTCATGCCAACGAATACGCCAACAACGTCGGAGCATCCACCCCATATAGCTAGAAACACTACAGCCCCAAAACGATTAGTTTTGATTTTTCGTTACACTGAATGCGAGCCATCAAAGTAGATGCGCTCTCTCAGGATAAAAGGCATTTATTCAGCTTGCCGAAGTTCATGACGATTCTTTGGATATAGTGATCTCTATCCTCTGTTTACTGCGAATTTAATAGTGCAATCTTGCTTTATACCGACTCATGGCTGTAGAACCTTCCAAATCCTCCAATCCGTCCACCAAGTCTAACGCTTCTGCCAACTCTGCAACTGATGCCAACATGACCATCGGCAGGCAGCTTCGAAATCTGCTAATTGTCATCGTGGCAACGGTTCTAACCGTCACGGTTTTCCTGGGCTTCCGGACACAGGCAACAACCATCTCACTCAACGAACTGGCTGAAGACAACACCGTGCCGCTGGAATTGGCCTTAACTAACGGTAAGCCCTCTCTAGTTGAGTTCTATGCCAACTGGTGCACGTCTTGTCAGGCAATGGCAAAAGATTTAGGAGAGCTAAAAGACAATTATCAAAACCAGCTCAATTTTGTCATGCTCAACGTGGACAACAGCAAGTGGCTCCCCGAAATGCTGCACTATCGCGTAGACGGCATTCCCCACTTTGTCTTTCTAGATTCCACAGGCGAAACAGTGGCCTCCGTGATTGGTGAACAGCCCCGCTCGATTATGGCCGCCAACGTAGAAGCCCTGATTAGCGGTGAAAACTTGCCCTATGTGCAGGGTCGCGGTCAAACTTCAACAGTAGAAGCCAATCCTCTCGCGCCCAACAGCCGTCCCGACGATCCTCGCAGCCACAGCGGCCAAGTGGTAAACAACACTCAAGATTAAGGTCTGCAAATCCAAATAAGACGCTCGCATCGCGAGCGTCTTATTTGGATTTATTGGGTTTCACTGCATGTACTGCATTTGAATCTCAATCGCCGTAGTCGGGCCAGCGATCAAAAAGACAGCATCGCCAAACGCCGCAGGCCCCGTATTAGCAACGGCATCATTCGAAAATGCATAGCCTTCTGTCGGCATGCCAAAGGCTCCGCGATTCAACTGCTCATCACCGTTGCTATCGTGATAAGCCGCGATCGCATAACTGCCCGGTTGCACATCGCTAAACGTCACCATCGGCATCTCATCCTCACCAATGGCAACACACTGACGCTGCACAGCGCTATCGTCATCATTGGGAAAACCAGCGCTTCCCGAAAATAGCTTGACGCACACCTGTCCCTCCGCATTCCGCAAGCCATTAATCACCACATTAAGCTGACTGTTGAAATCAGCCCGAGCAGGTTGTGCGATCGCAAGGCTGCTGAGGAGGAGGATGGGAGTTAGGGGTTTGAGCATAGGTCGGTAGGGTAGAGGGACGAAAAGCAGGGGAGCAAGGGGGCGAGGGAGCAAGAGGGGAGGAGAGGGCTGTAAGGGAGCAAGGGAAGTGATGGAGTGATTGAATGATTGAGTCACGGGTGGAGGGGCTAAGGATCGAGTTCTAAATTGAGAATTTTAAGTTTTGAATGGTTGAACTCTAACTCTCAACTTAAAATTCAAAACTCCTCACTCC
>CBKWJC010000106.1:0-20942 GCA_966674685.1 uncultured bacterium | reverse complement strand
TTAACCGATTGGTCGCAAGTTCGAATCTTGCCTGGGGAGTTTAAAATTTAACTATCATCGGCTTGGTTAGGGCACAGGTAACTCTGTGGTACAGCTTCACCGTTCGGCAAAACTCCCTCACCAACACAATGATCGCTACAGGTAAAGCCAGCCTAAGAAGAGCAAGCTCGGTGAAGTCAAGAATCATTCAATCACGACTTTACACTTCGCCTTTCATTTGATAAGATGAAGAACCGCGTTCCTCAGTAGCTCAGTGGTAGAGCCCCTGCCTTCCAAGCAGGTTGTCGCGGGTTCGAGTGGTAGAGCGGTCGGCTGTTAACCGATTGGTCGCAAGTTCGAATCTTGCCTGGGGAGTTTAACAATTCATAGAGAAGCTTGGCTCAAAAACCTTGGTTCACAAACTTAGGATTTGTGCACCAAGTGCAGCTATAGATCGGAGTGCCAGGTTATGGTATGCTCGCTTAACTTTGGTTAACGCTCTGTTTCCTATATACAGCGTTGTCCAGCCGCTAAATCTGCGGTTTCATCCGCATATTTGGTGTGTACCTGTATCGAACCGAGTTCACTCGGCCAATGTAGGCGCGATCGCAGATTCCAGGCAAATCATCATTGATTGAGCCCGATTTTAGTATCTGCTAATGCAACGAATGCGGGCTTCGCCTGAAAAGATTAGGCAGACATGCTTATAATCGGTACAGAGTTCTATATAAATCTTCGAAGTCCAACGTATTTCGGCAATAATCGTAACAAGACGTAAGACCTGTAGAGACAAATAAAATTCGGAACATGCCACGAATTCTCGTTATTGATGACGATCCTGCGATCGCAGAACTAGTCAGTGTCAACCTAGAGATGGCTGGCTATGATGTCAGCCAAGCTGCCGATGGTATCAAAGGCCAAGCGCTAGCCGTACAGTTGATGCCTGACCTGATTGTCCTAGACCTGATGCTGCCGAAAGTAGACGGTTTCACCATTTGTCAACGGCTGCGACGCGACGAGCGGACGGCAGATGTTCCAGTCTTGATGCTCACCGCATTGGGACAAACCCAAGATAAAGTCGAAGGCTTTAATGCCGGAGCCGATGACTATCTCACCAAGCCCTTCGAGGTCGATGAAATGCTGGCGCGAGTGCGAGCACTTCTGCGACGTACCGATCGCATTCCTCAAGCGGCTAAGCACAGCGAAATTCTGAACTATGGGCCACTCACGCTAGTGCCCGAGCGGTTCGAAGCCATCTGGTTCGATAAAACGGTGAAACTGACTCACCTTGAATTTGAGCTGCTGCACTGTCTCCTACAGCGCCACGGCCAGACGGTTTCGCCCAGCGAAATTTTAAAAGAAGTTTGGGGCTACGATCCCAACGATGACATTGAAACCATTCGGGTACATGTCCGCCACTTACGTACTAAGCTCGAACCCGACCCGCGTCATCCGCAATACATTAAGACAGTTTATGGAGCAGGATACTGCTTAGAACTGCCCAACAGCGGTTCTGTTCCAGCAGATGTTGGCTTATCATCGGCTGAATCTTAGAGCTAAACATCACGTCGGTGTACGGCTTGGGGCGGGCATTTAGATCTCTTCTACCGTTACCGATCAAATACACATCAAAGATAGCTGTCGCCATTTTGGTTGGGACAACCGCACGATCCAAACAATCCAACGTTCAGGCTACTGAACGCGTTAAAATCGGCTCAATTTCCTAACCAACATGGCTCCTGCGTCTTGTCTCACGCTAGACAACCCAAATGTCAGTTCTAGATTGCTCAAGTCACCAACCAGCTATAAG
This sequence comes from uncultured bacterium, assembly GCA_966674685.1. Taxonomy (GTDB): domain Bacteria; phylum Cyanobacteriota; class Cyanobacteriia; order Phormidesmidales; family Phormidesmidaceae; genus Thainema. The sequence goes on along the minus strand of CBKWJC010000106.1, from coordinate 19,153 downwards.
TAATACTTATTAAACAAGCAAAAGTCTGTGTTTCTTTCATAACGAGCCTAAAGAAAACCTTTGGGCAGATGAGTCTGGCCGGAAATGTTGTCTACCCTGAAAGCGAAACCACCGATTGGGTCATGTGAGACATTCGTTATATCCCCGTCATGTCTCACAATCCCTGTCGCAACCGATTCGCGTTGTCCAGAGTAGACAGAAATCGATATGACACAGCAGAGCTTTGGCGTTATTGGTCTCGCCGTTATGGGCGAGAACCTAGCCCTAAACGTTGAGCGCAATGGATTCCCCGTTGCCGTTTACAACCGCACCCGCTCCAAGACCGATGACTTTATGAAAGAGCGGGCGGAAGGTAAAAATATCAAGCCAACCTACAGCCTAGAGGAATTTGTTAGCTCGCTTGAGCGTCCCCGCCGCATTCTAGTTATGGTGAAAGCGGGCAAGCCCGTAGACTTGGTGATTGATCAGCTAAAGCCACTCCTCGATCCAGATGACATGATCATCGATGGTGGCAACTCCCTTTATCAAGACACCGAGCGTCGCGTTCAAGATCTAGAATCCACAGGGTTACGCTTTATTGGGATGGGCGTTAGCGGTGGAGAAGAAGGAGCCTTAAACGGGCCAAGCATGATGCCCGGTGGCACCAAAGCTGCTTACGATTCGATTGAGCCAATCGTGACCAAAATTGCGGCTCAGGTTGATGATGGCCCCTGTGTGACCTACATTGGCCCTGGTGGAGCTGGACACTACGTCAAAACCGTACATAACGGGATTGAGTACGGCGATATGCAGCTCATTGCTGAAGCCTACGATTTGCTCAAAAATACGTTGGGTTTAGATCATACGCAGCTTCATCAAGTGTTTGCTGACTGGAATGAAACAGAGGAGCTGAATTCATTCCTGATTGAAATTACGCGGGATGTGTTCAAGCAGATGGATCCCGATACTGGGATGCCGCTGGTTGAGGTGATTCTGGATGCTGCTGGCCAAAAAGGAACCGGACGCTGGACGGTTGTCAGTGCCCTAGAACTGGGGGTTAGTATTCCGACGATTTTTGCCGCAGTCAATGCTCGCATCATGTCGTCGATTAAAGACGAGCGGGTAGCGGCATCGAAGGAATTATCTGGGCCATCAGGTAAGTATGATGGCGACAAACAAGCCTTTATCAACAAAATTCGAGATGCACTCTACTGCTCCAAGATTTGCTCCTATGCTCAGGGTATGGAACTCCTAAGCACAGCCTCCGACACTTTTAACTATGAGCTGAATCTGAGCGAAGTTGCTCGAATTTGGAAAGGTGGCTGCATCATCCGGGCAGGCTTCCTCGGCAAGATTCAAAATGCATTTCAGCAAAATCCGAAACTACCGAATCTACTGCTTGCTCCAGAGTTCAAGCAGTCGATTCTGGATCGCCAGGATGCATGGCGTGAGGTCATTCAGGTGGCTGCCAAGCTGGGTATAGCCGTACCCGCGTTTAGTGCGTCGCTGGATTACTTTGATAGCTATCGCACAGCTAAGCTGCCCCAAAATCTCACTCAGGCCCAGCGTGACTTCTTTGGTGCCCACACTTATAAGCGAGTTGATAAGTCCGGCGTGTACCACACCGACTGGCTGGGTGATGGTAGCACGGAGCAAATGGCAGAGTAGGTTCTCAGACGGCTCCTCTCATATTTGACACCCCAACACCCCACTTAAACTAAAGAGGTCACGTTGCTGTTGCACTGCGACAGTAACGTGACCTCTTGGACTTATGTGCGATCGCAATAACCCTGCTGAGTTTTGGTGCAAGATGGGAGCCTATATATTAATTCTGTTAAATCCTTCTACGGTTCGGTTCAAGAGCGGCGCTTCCAAAGTCAACTGTGTTAGATTGAGCATACCGTTCCTTGCAGTGTTTTCAATATCAATATGGCAATTACAAAGCGTGGCCTTGTATTAGGCATGACCGCCGTCGCCGTAACCGCTGTAACGATTACAGGGGCTGGCCTACATTTTTCAGAGAGCCAAGCCTTTTTTCGTGACAGCCCCAAAGAACTAATCGACGAAGTTTGGCAACTCATTGACCGAAACTACGTTGATGCTACGTTCAATCAGGTTGACTGGCGGGCGCTACGCACGGAATATTTAGAGCGTGAATATAGCGATCGCGAAGAGGCTTATGTTGCCATTCAAGAAATGCTGGAAACCTTGAATGATCCATATACTCGCTTCATGGATCCGCAAGAGTTCCGCAACATGCAGATTGATACCTCTGGCGAACTTACAGGTGTAGGTATTCAGTTAGCCCAAGACGAAGAGACCAACGATTTGCTGGTCGTTGCTCCCATTGAAGATACTCCCGCTTTCGAAGCTGGGATCTTGGCAAAGGATGTCATTACTGCCATCGACGGTCAATCCACAGAGGGAATGGATTTGAATGAAGCCGTCAATCTCATCCGTGGCCCAGTCGGTTCTCAGGTTACGCTAACCATCCGGCGTGAAAGCGAAACCATCGACTTTGAGCTAGATCGAACTTTGATCGAAATCCACCCAGTTCGCTACAGTCAGCAGCAAAGCCCCGCTGGCACCATTGGCTATATTCGGCTAACTCAGTTTAGTGCTAATGCAGCCCAGGAAATGCAGGATGCAATCAGAACGCTAGAAGAAGAGGACGTAAACGGCTACATCTTAGATTTGCGCTCGAATCCAGGCGGTCTGCTCTACTCCAGTATTGATATTGCCCGCATGTGGCTGGAGGATGGCACGATCGTCTCAACTGTGGATCGACAAGGTGAGTCCGATCGCCAGGTTGCTAATAATCGAGCACTGACCGAGAAACCTCTGGTTGTCATCATTGATGGTGGCTCTGCCAGCGCCAGTGAAATCTTATCTGGCGCACTTCAAGATAATGATCGGGCGGTATTGGTCGGCACTCAAACCTTTGGCAAAGGGCTGGTGCAGTCCGTTCGAGGCTTGGGAGATGGGTCTGGCATTGCCATTACGGTCGCAAAGTACTTGACGCCCAGTGGTCGAGATATCAACAAACAGGGCATCTCACCGGATATTGAGATTGACCTGACAGATGAGCAGCGAGAGGATCTGTCGCAAGATCGAACGCAAATTGGAACATCTGCCGATCCGCAGTTTGCTAAAGCACTGGAGATTCTGACGCAGCGGGTCGCGGCTGAATCATCGGAGTCTACGGCTACGGTCTCTCAGCCTTAGAATTCTCAACTCAATACGTTCGATATTGGGTAGGGGCGGGTTTACTCAATCCACGCTCCCTATATGAAGTGTGGTTGAAAACCCATAAACCCATATATATTTTGTGAAACATTTGCTCCGCCAACGTTTCACAAAATATATATGGGTTCTTATACACAGGCTTTATATTAGAATCCGCTCCCAATCGATATAAAGAGGGCAGTTGGTGCAACCAACCGCCCTCTTGTTTTAACGAGAAACTAATTGAGCAGTTTCTCGGCGCGGAATGTCATAAGTGAGAAAATCTTTCGCGAGAACTGTATTTGGAAAAATCGCCCGCGCTTCTGCTAGCAAATCTTCTAAACCAACTGGATTACCGGGTGCATAGCGGGGACTGAAGTGGGTCAAAATCAACTGCTTACTCTGCGAAGCCAGGGCAACTTGAGCTGCCATTGTCGAAGTCGAGTGCAGCCGCTGATAGGCCATATCCGCATCCTGATGGGAAAACGTTGCTTCGTGAATCAGCACATCGGCATCCTGAGCCAGTTCTACGGCGCGATCGCAATAGATTGTATCAGTGCAGTACACCAGCTTGCGCCCGATTTCAATTGGCCCACACAGATCAGCCCCATCAATTCGCCGACCATCCGGCAGCATAATCACCTCGCCCTGCTTGAGACGACCATAGATCGGGCCAGGAGGAATTCCCAACATTTTGGCTTGCTCCACGTCAAAGCGACCCGGTCGGTCTTTCTCCACCACCCGATAACCGTGAGCCGGGACTCGATGCTCTAACAGATCGCAGAATACGCTAAACTCATCGTCCTCATAGACTAAACCCGGCGAGATGGTATGCACCTTGAGGGGATAGGCAAAGCGAGTCTGCGAATAGCGCCGACAGGCTTTGAGATAGTCCCTCAAGTCAGGCGGCCCATACACATCAATCTGCTGCTGCGGACTACCTGCCAAACCACAGGAGGCCAACAGCCCCATCAGGCCAAAAATGTGGTCGCCGTGCATGTGGGTGATAAAAATGCGGCGAATTTGCCCAGCCTTTAGATCACTACGCAACAGTTGATGCTGGGTGCCCTCGCCACAGTCAAACAGCCAGACTTCCGCCCGCTGCGGTAGCCGCAAGGCCACACTCGACACATTGCGCGATCGCGTTGGCACACCCGAACTAGTTCCTAGAAATGTCAGCTGCAAAATATTTGGATTGAATACTCACGTTCACCATTATGACAAGAGGGGTCTTGGATGGCGATGGGTAGGAGGGTGGATGAATGGGAGAGGGGGAGCAGGGGAGAACTGGTGCCAAGGGGACAGTTGAATAAGTGTCTTTTCAACTGCCTGGTCGAGGACTATGACGGTTGAATTAACGTAGAGACTGCTACATTCAGCGGGGAGAAAATCAATTTAACGCTAAATGTAGAGTTTTGTGATGAGAAATTATTGGATTGTGCATCAGAAACTTTCTCGGTTTGTCCGTAGTCTTTGAACGTTAGCTGGCTCCGATGGTGTCTGTGTAGTCGTTCTATCGGGGAATTGAGAAAATGAGGTGCGATCGCAGATCGTGTAATTTCTGACGATTCGCAACTTTTTCGTACATCCTTTTTCGACAATACGGTTTTGTCCGGGATCAAGCCAATGCTAACCTTGATCCAATTTGCTTTGGATTTGGCTGAAACTCAATCTATCCAGCCGCAGTTCTAGCTTAAATTAGCAGTCCCAACCATCAGGAAATTCAGATTGAGATTGGCGTCGAGCGTAGACCTGATTTTGATGGTTAATCGATCTGTTCTATCCGCGCCGACCCATTTGATATTTGTCCAAACCGCAATGGTGTGAGGTTCGTTTCTCCCTTATGGCACACACACAAACTACCCCGGCTCGTCTTTTATTTAAGGCAATTACTCGGCTTCCCCAGCCTCGCTGGTGGGGAAGCCTTTTTATGTGGTGGCTGTTTTTAATGGCACCAGCCGCTGCCCTCGAAATGCGAGTGGCAATTGAAGAAAACGTTGGTTCCGTCACAGTCGGCAGTAACACCACCGCTGTCGTGCGAGATAGCGATGGTCAAGTGCTTGGCCAGATTCCCGCAATGGGCGCGTTTACCGCTGAAGCTGAATCCTCTGGGGTTGAAGTCGATCAGTGGTTTGATGACCAAATTTGGATCGAACCTAGCGAAGGTGGCTTTGTTTATATCGGCGATCGCTGGTATCGAGGTCGCACCCTTCTGGTTAAAACCTCTGGGGGTTTAACGGCTGTTAATTACGTTGATCTGGAGCACTATCTCTATAGCGTCCTGGGTGGCGAAATGAGCGGTAGCTGGCCGCAAGAAGCCCTTAAAGCTCAAGCCGTTGCGGCTCGTTCCTATGCATTGTATCGTCGTCAAACCTCCGCTACTCCCGTGTATGACGTGGGCGATACCCCCACTTGGCAAGTCTACAAAGGGTTAGTTGACGAGGCTCCTGGCACAATCAGCGCGGTCAATGCCACTGCTGGCCAAGTGCTGACCCATAATGGTCAAATCATTGAAGCGGTCTTCCACTCATCGTCCGGTGGTCACACTGAAAACGTTGAAAATGTTTGGTCACAACCACTGCCTTACCTACGAGGCGTGCCCGACTTTGATGAAGGCGCACCCGTTTATCGCTGGGTTGAAGAACTGTCGGCCAGCGAAGTGAGCAATCGCATTTCTGGTGTCGGCAACGTCCTTTCATTTGTCGTTGAATCCACAACTCCCACAGGCCGTGTTCGGTCGATCCGGGTCGTAGGGGATGCAGGCGAGAAAAGTCTGCGCGGCAATGAATTGCGAACGGCACTGGGGTTACGCAGTACGCTGTTGTTTTCGATCTCGCCCGAAATTGGTCAGGTCGCTAGCGCCGATGGTGTTCCTAGTCCAAATGTGTTCCGTTTTGAGGGCGGCGGCTTTGGGCATGGTCTGGGTATGAGCCAGTGGGGCGCACATAATATGGCGCAACAGGGCTATACCTACGATCAAATTTTGACGCACTACTATACCAATACGGCTCTATCGCAGATTGACGTGCGTTAGCATTTTCAAATCTTTCACCAAAACCTGATATGGCGCTTCTTGTGCTAATAAAGGGGGAGTTATTTTTTGGAAGCCGCGCTCCGCGCGGCTTCCAAAAAATAACTTGTACCTCAGTAGCTTAGGAAAGGCTAAATCGCCTCTATCAGGTTTAAGAGTAAACTAATCAGGTCTAATCCCAAAACTGATCGAGATCGATGCGGGAAATCTCGTTTTGTAGGTCTTGAAAGTAGCTACTTTCTGTTATTTTGGCCACGTCTTGAGCTTTCTTTTTCTCATCAATTTCGATCTGCAATTCTTGTAACTGACGCTTTAGATCCGCTTCGCGCGACTTGCGATCGCTAATATCCTGCACAATCCCCTCAAAGTAGAGCAGCCTACCTTTATCGTCTCGCACCGCGCGGGTATTTTCTTCGACCCACATAATGCTGCCGTCTTTGCGATAGCTGCGATATTCAAAGCCTTTCACTTCGCCACGATTCACCAACAGATGTGTAAACGTATCGCGGCATTCTGATTCGACATAAATTTGCTCTGCGATGCTTGTCACACTCTTCACCATATCGTCCGGTGAATCGTAGCCATATAGCCGCGCCATCGCCGGATTAACGCTGATAAAGCGGCCTTCTAGATTAGATTGAAAAATTCCTTCTAGAGCGTTTTCATAAATACTGCGATAGTTTTCTTCGGCAATTCGCAGTGCTTTTTCGGCTCGCTTTCGTTCCGTCACGTCAATGCCAACTGAGACAATTGCTTCACCGTTTTGATACTTTTGAGCCGCAAACAAATAGGCTCGTTCTTCGCCGTTGATATTGACATCAATCACCTGAGAAGCCGAGGTGTCAGAGCTGGTCAAAAATCGCTGCAAAAAGATGGAAAGCTGATCACTGCCGCGCAAAAATCCCACCTCTTTGCCAATAAAAGCTTCCTGGGAAATCTGCCAGTCGTCTGCCAGTTTGCGATTCACGCCCAGGTAAACTCCATTGGAGCCAATCCAGGAAATGGGGCCAGGCACTGCATCAATCACTGCTTCTAGCTGATCTTTGGCTACCGCTAGCTCTTGCGATCGCTGTTGCAAGCCGCGAATCGCCGCAGTCAGCCCCGAAATACCGATAACAGACAGCCCACCCAGCATCAAAAACGTGCCTTTCAACCCCTGCCGAATCCGAGCCTGAAAGGTGTCTAGGGGCTGAGTAATCTCCAAAATGCCGCGCACGTCGCCAACGACCCAATCAGTTTTGGGGCTGCCAGGATAGGTGTTATGACAGGTAACACAACTCGGCATCATGATGTCAGCCTCTGCATAGCGCAGCGATCGCCGCCCCTGAAAGTCTTCAACGCTGATGTAGGGTTGAGCGGGATTTTGGCGCAGTTCCTGGAGGGCTTTCTCCTCAAACTCATCCTGTGGCCCGCCATCGTCCTGATGCCAAGGAAACGGATAGTCGCTGTAAACCCGAATTGACATTTCTGGATTGTCTTCTCGAATGCGGCGACTTAGCTCTAGCAAAAACGTAGCTGGTAGGGGAATCGCGCTATCTTGCGATAAATAGTCGTGAGTAACCCGAACATCATCGTCTGGGACTCTAGCAACGGCTTCTGAGCTATACACTGTACGCGCTTCTCGCATGGCCTTAGCCGAAAGCACCGCATTTTGCAGCGCCTGAGTCTGAACCAGATCGTTAGAAAGCCATGACATATTCCATAGCGTGGCAACAACGACCGCCATGAATAGAAGTGTCAGCAGCGTGACTGTCCGGTGGGTCAACAGTCTAATCAAACCGTGCCAGGCAGAACGAAGGAAAGTCATAGGTTTGAACAAGCGCGTTTCGTAAAGGGGTATAAAAGGGGGCATCAACAATACAGAATTTTTCAATCCCGTGAGGTTCCAAGAAATATTTTCCGCTGAAGGCAGATAAATATTCTTACACTCCACCAGGGTGAAAAACACTGCAAACAACCTATAAAACAGAATTGGCCGCTCGAATTTCGTTCAAGTTGAGTTTATGGTGATGCATCCCTTCAGCACTTGCGGTGTTTACTGTCACTTGTTGGATCGTTTGGGGGCAAGGCGGCAGGGTTAGGGTTGTAGTGGAGGGTGGTCAGTAAAGGTTGATGGTTAGTGGTTGATAGTTAATGGGTTGATTGGTAGTAAATGGGGGTTGCGATCGCACCTTCTCCCAAATAAGTTACGGATTAAGTTCAGGAGAAAACTGAGCCGATCTCGAATCTAGCACTGCTCTGACTGCTTTTTGCTGATCGCGGTGGGTCATCCAGCGGTGGTAGGTGCGGTTGTGAATGGCCACGGAGTGCCCCATCATGCGGGCAGCGACGGTATCGGGTAGCCCCATATGAATGGTGCGTACCGCCCAGGCGTGACGAAGATCATAGGGCGAAAACGGGATCTGATAGCGGCGAAACTGGGTGCTAACCTGTTGTCCCACTCGCTGTAGCGTGGTTTGGGTCAAATCCGTGTTTAAAGGCGGCAGGCGAATGTCGCGCAGGTTAAATTGCTCCACCCAATCGGGATAGAACGGCCAGACAGCATGCTCACCCGTTTTAGTGGTTTCAAGAACTGCGATCGCAGCTTCGGGATCACCGCTGGTTAAGCTGGAGTAGTCGCAAAAAAACACCTCGTGATTACGCAGCCCGTAGGTTGCCATCACGCCATAGACAAACTGCCAAGCTGGATTCGGAATTTTGCTGAAGTTGGTCAGGATTTCCTCATCAGTTGGCAAGCGGCGCGGCTGAGTGCGTCCGGTGCCGTAGTTGCCCCAAAACTCTCTCAAATCATTGGGCAGTTCTAAATTCAAAAACTCCGCAAATGCGCCCAGTGCCGTACAGCAGACCTGACGACTGCGAGAATTGGCGCGAGTGGCCTTGACCGTAGCGTAAATTGATTCAACCAGCGTCAGAGTCGGGCGCTGCCGTACCGTATCTAAAAGCTGGCGTAAATACGGTGCATATGCCGTTTCCCAGGTGGTGCGACTAGAGGCTGGGCGGGATGCTCGATCTGGATCAGCCAAAAACTGAGCGTGAAAGGCTTCCATTTGCTCAGCCAAATCCATCTGGCTGAGACGTTTACCGTCGGCAACGGGTAAATAATCATGCCAGCTAAAGCTGTTCTGAATCAACTGGGCGGCAATCACTTTGGCGTCCTTCTCGATTTCTTTCAAACCGCTAGGCGTTGCCGGAAGTCCCAGGCTTAAACGCTGCTGATGAGGTCGTCTGCGATCGCTATCCGGCTTGGGCGGAAACGTGCCTCGCAGACCCAGTTTCTGACCGCGTCGCTCCACCTGTAACCCCAATCGAGCCACCTTGAGCCGCTGATTCAGCGTGTTAATCTTTTCGTCAATGGGTGAAATCTCTGCCATAAGTCATACGGAAAAATTCACTTCTCAACCCGGCTAGAGTTTAATAAGCTGTAATAAGGATTTAGGATCGTACATCCTACTATTAAATTCTTTATTTGGCCGGACTTTGCTTAAATCAAGATCTTGCAATGATTTTGGTGGAAATTTGCGTCCGAAGCCAGCAATATCTTGTTACGATCAGTGAAGTTTATTAAAAGCGCTCAAAAACAGGAACAGCCATGAGTCGTGTTGGGGTTTTACTGCTAAATCTAGGTGGGCCGGAGCAACTGGATGATGTTGGCCCATTTTTGTTCAACTTATTTTCAGACCCCGAAATTATCCGACTGCCGTTTCCTTGGCTACAAAAGCCATTGGCCTGGTTCATCTCGACGAATCGGACTCGCAAATCTCAAGAGAACTATCGGCAAATTGGCGGTGGCTCACCGCTGCGCCGCATCACCGAGGAACAGGCCCAAGCGCTGCAAAAGGAGCTACAGCAGCACGGTCACGAAGACGTAATGGTCTATGTGGGTATGCGCTACTGGCATCCATTCACTGAAGAAGCGATCGCACGCATCAAACGCGATCGCATTAAAGAATTAGTGATCTTACCGCTGTATCCCCAGTTTTCCATTAGCACCAGCGGCTCCAGCTTCCGGGTGCTAGAGCGGCTCTGGGAAGAAGATCCGCTTTTACAGCAAATTAACTACACGGTAATTCCGTCTTGGTTTGATCGACCGGGCTACCTACGAGCAATGGCCGATCTGATCGCACAGGAACTGGATCAGTTTCCCAATCCGAACGATGTTCATGTCTTCTTCAGCGCTCACGGTGTACCCGTCAGCTATGTAGAAGACTCCGGCGATCCCTATCAGGCCGAGATTGAGCAGTGTTCAGAGCTAATTATGAAAACCCTCAATCGGCCTAACGCCTGGACACTGGCCTACCAAAGCCGAGTTGGCCCAGTGGAGTGGCTACAGCCCTACACCGAAGATGCAATTGAAAACTTAGCCGAACAGGGCGTGCGCGACGTGGTTGTCGTTCCCATCAGCTTTGTCTCTGAACACATTGAGACGCTGCAAGAAATCGATATTGAGTATCGCGAAATCGCCGAAGAAGCCGGAATTGAAAATTTCCGTCGCGTCCCGGCCCTCAATACTCATCCCATCTTTATCAACGATATGGCCGATATGGTTGAGGAAGCCCTGCGCTCCCCCCAACAGCGGTTTGAAGATGTCGTTCACCCTGGCAAAGATACCAAAATCTATCCCCAAGAGCGCTGGGAATGGGGCTTGACCACCACCGCCGAACGCTGGAACGGTCGCCTAGCCATGATTGGCTTTATTGCTCTGCTGGTTGAACTAATTACGGGTCATGGGCCGCTGCACTTTGCGGGTCTACTTTAATTAAATAAATCATCATGTCAAAAACGGGCAAGCGAGTTGTAGTCGTCGGTGCAGGTTGGGCAGGACTCGGCGCAACCTACCATTTAGCCAAACAGGGATACAAGGTCACGCTTTTAGAAGCAGGTGCCCATCCAGGCGGACTAGTGGCAGGCTGGGAAACCAATCAGGGTAAATCCGTTGAAGCAGGCATTCACGGCTTCTGGTATCCCTACTACAACGTTTTTTCGCTGATCGACGAACTCGCGCTCCAGCCGTTTACGCCGTTCACCCAATCGGCTCAATATTCTCCCGCTGGCCTGGAAGTTGAATCTCCTATTTTTCAACATCAGCCGCCTTTGCCAAGTCCGTTAGGCACATTTTTGTACACCCAGTTCAAGCGATTGCCACTGGTTGATCGCTTGTCAGCGCTACCACTGCTCTATGCTGTCATTGACTTTGACAACTCCGACGAAGCTTGGCAGCGTTATGACCGCGTAACCGCACGGGAACTCTTCAAGCAGTTTGGCGTTTCCGAGCGGCTCTATCGCGAGTCGTTTGAACCAATGCTGCTGGTTGGCCTCTTTGCTCCGGGCGAGCAGTGTTCCGCTGCTGCCGCCCTCGGGATGCTCTATTTCTTTATCCTGGCTCATCAGCCTGACTTTGACGTGATGTGGTGTCGCGGTACAGTTGGCGAACAAATTTTCCGGCCTTGGGTAAAGCAGATCGAGCAATTGGGCGGTCAAATTCTGCCCCACAAGCGAGTCAGCGATGTACTGGTAGATCCAGACAACTGCGATCGCATCACTGGCGTCATCTGTGGCGACGAACAGTTTGAAGCCGATGCTGTGATCTTTGCTGTCGGCATCACAGGCATGAAAAAAATTGTTGCCAACAGTCCAACGCTACGGACTCGACCCGAATTCCGCAACTTGAGCAACTTGGGCGCGATTGATGTCCTGGCAATGCGCCTCTGGTTTGACCGCAAAGTTGATATTCCTAAACCCTCTAATGCTTGCTTCGGCTTCCATCCCACCACGGGCTGGACGTTCTTTGACCTGAATGCGCTGCATGATCAGTATCGTCATGCCCCTGGTAGCGTAGTAGAAGTGGATTTCTATCACGCCAACCAGATGCTCGGACTGAACGACGACGAAATTATTCCACTGGTTCAGCGCGATCTCGCCGCTTGTATACCCGGTTTCCGAGAGGCTGAGGTAATTGATGCCAGCGTCATTCGCCTACCGCAAGCCGTCAGCCATTTTGCTCCAGGTAGTTACCGCTATTTGCTACCTGCCCAAACTAGCTTTAATAACCTATTCATGAGCGGCGACTGGATTGTGAATCGGCATGGCTCTTGGTCGCAGGAAAAAGCTTACGTAACTGGATTAGAAGCAGCGAATCTTGTTGTCAATCACCTGGGGCAGGGACAAGCCGCTCAGATCCTGCCCGTTCAGGCCGATGAGCCGCATATTCAACTGGCGCGATCGCTAAATCGCACGGTTCGGGATCTCGGCAATGCGCTTTTGCCCCAATTTTGGCTACCGTAGAATCAAATAGCCTTTTATTGGCCAGCATCCCATGATTAAACAGTTGCTCCTATTGCTAATTCGCGGCTATCGGCAGCTCATTTCGCCACTCTTTCCGCCCGTTTGCCGATTTCAGCCAACCTGCTCACAGTACGCACTCGAAGCCGTCGATCGCTTTGGTGTGATTAAAGGTAGCTGGCTAGCCGTTCGTCGAATTACCAAATGCCACCCTTTTCATCCCGGCGGCTATGATCCAGTTCCATTACAAACAGATCAACATACTAAAAAGTAACAATTACTCATATAATGCAATTTAATAAATTCAGGATGTTTAAATTTCGCCCAAAATGACTCATACAAAAGTAGATTTTTTAGGCATTGGCGTTCAGCGAGGAGCTTCAACATGGCTGTGGTCAAGCTTAGGTAAACATCCCGATATTTGGCTTCCTCCAGTAAAAGAATTACATTATTTTGATCGCTTGCCCAAATATCATTCGCATAGTCATTTTGCCAGTGAAAACTTTTGGGTTCGTCTTTTTGGTCAACAGGCGCATGATCAAGTATTTCGACGAGTCTTCAAAAAGCAACTAACTCAAATGATGCCTAAAATTCTCTTAAAAGGAGACATTAATTCATTAAAATGGTTTGCACGCTATTTATTTGGCAATATCGATGATACATGGTACTGCTCACTTTTTGAGCAAGGCGAAGGGCAAGTCAAAGGAGATATTACACCAGCCTACTCAATCTTATCAGTGAATGATATTCAACACGTTAAAGCGTTGTTTCCTGATATAAAAATCATACTCATTTTGCGTAATCCTGTAGAGCGGGCATGGTCATACGTTTGTTACCGCACTCAGCAAGAGCGTTTTCATGGAATCGATGACTTATCTAAAATCAAACAAATAGTAAACGGTCCAATCCAAACGCTTCGGGGAAACTACCTTAGTATTCTTAAAAATTGGGAGTCTATTTTCCCTAAAGAGCAAATTTATATTGGTTTTTACGAAGATGTTGTTAGAGCACCAGAGGCTCTGATGTCCAGTATTTTTGATTTTCTAGAAGTTGACAAGGGAACGTACAAACACTACACAAGCTTGACTAAAAGGATTAATTCTTCTGATAAAATTCAGCAAGTCATCCCTCCAGAGATCGAATATCTCTTGGCAAAGAAGTATCGTTATCAAATCAAAGAGTTAAGTAAAAGATTTGGTGGGCATGCCGAAAATTGGAGAAAAGAAAATGCAAGCATTCTCAAACGTTATAAGCAGGCAGATATCCCATCAGTGAATTAGCAAGGCTGAATCAAAAATTATTGATGAAGGTCGTTAGTTCTCTTCAAGGTAGAAATCGGGGTGCAGCTCTGCAATTTTTTCAGATGCTCAAGAGGATTTACTTAGATTTATTTAAGGAGGTTAGCTGTATTTTTCCACCACTCAGGCTATTCATATAATCATTCAGGCTAGCAATCACCGGATTCAGTAGCCAATATGCTCCTAACAAATTAGGCACCGCCATTGCCAGGGTCAGGCTATTGCCAATTGTAATTGCTGCGCCAGCGGTACTCGTAGCACCCCAAAAAACCGTGATTAGAAACAGAGCTTTATAGATGGGAATACCGCGATCGCAGAATAGATAGACCCAAGCCTGTTCACCGTAGTAGCCCCAGGACATAATGGTCGAAAAGGCGAAAAAGAAAACCGCGATCGCAAGTACGCTGGGAAACCAGCTAATCACGCTGCCAAATGCTGCTGCCGTTAGCTCTGCACCTTCTAAATTAACCGCTGCGGGTGAAGCATAGGTGCCTGTCGTAATAATCACCAGTGCCGTCATGTTGCAGATGACGACGGTATCAATAAACGGCTCCAGCATGGCAACAATGCCTTCTCGCACAGGTTCTTTCGTCCGAGCTGCCGCATGTGCGATCGCAGCCGAACCTGTACCCGCCCCGTTGGAGAACACTGACCAGCGCAACCCCTGCACCATTACACCCACGACTCCCCCTTCAACCGCTGTTGGGGAAAATGCAGCGCGAATAATTGTGGTCACAGCAGCCGGAATCGCTGTAATGTTCACTATCAAAACCCACAGAGCTGCGATCGCATACACTGCACAAAGAACCGGAATCAGCGCTGCCGCCACTCGACCAATGCGAGTAATCCCACCTAAAATCACCAAGGCAGTGAGCAGCGTTAAACCTAGGCCATACCCCCAATCCGGCAGAGTGGGAACAACCCGAGCGATCACGCTGTAAGACTGGTTCGCTTGAAATAGATTCCCACCACCAAAGCCGCCCCCCACCGCCAGCAGCGCAAACAGCCCAGCTAATATCTGACCAACACGCGGAAAGCCTTGTTTTGACAGCCCTTCAGACAGGTAGTACATCGGGCCACCCGCTACCGTTCCATCGGGCCGCACCTGCCGATACTGCTGAGCTAGTGTGCATTCGACAAATTTGCTGCTCATGCCCAATAAGCCACCCAGCGTCATCCACACCACAGCACCCGGCCCACCCAGAGAAATTGCGATCGCAACTCCGGCAATATTGCCCAGTCCAACCGTCGCAGATAATGCCGTAGCTAAGGCTTGAAAGTGCGAAACCTCGCCTTCATCATCTGGGTCATCATACTCGCCGCGTAAAACTGCGATCGCATGACCAAATGCTCGCAAATTAATGAATCCGAGTCTTAACGTAAAGAAGACAGCCGCCCCCACAATCCATAAAATAATCAGCGGCAGACCACCGACGCTAAAAAATAAAACCTGGTCAAGCCGTTCAGCAATAGAGCTGGAGACGATTTCAATTTGCTCTAGCCACTGTTTTAGGTGGAGTGGCAGTAACCCAAACGTATTCAGCAAAATTCTCAAAAACCCTTGGCGATTTTTCCCATTGTTACAGGCGTCCGCAGTTTAGGGTACTGATTTGATGCTATCGAGATGGCCAAACATCAATCCCGACACCTCTCAAAATCATTGTCTACAGTAAAAGAAACAACCCAACAACCGAATCCAACGTTTCAGCGTTCAAACGTTTCCAAATTTTCTCAATGCCCGACCAATGTGCTAGCCATATCATGTCCCATCTCCCTACTCTCCTACGCCCCCACTCTTTCTGATCAACATGAAACGATTCGCTCAACTTTTCCAGCAAATCGACGCCACCACCTCTACCAATACAAAAGTTGCTGCACTGCAAGCCTACTTTCGCGATGAATCTCCAGCAAACGCAGTTTGGGCAATTTATTTATTTTTGGGCAAAACCCGACGACGGTTGATCACCTCGCGTGTGCTCCAAGATATCTACTTGTCGGTCGCTCAAATTCCCGACTGGCTCTTTGACGACTGCTATCGCCATGTGGGAGATACCGCCGAAACCATTGCGCTGCTTCTACAAGACACGCCGATGGAACAGCAAGACGCGCTTGATCTGCCGCTGCATGCATGGATGGAATCCGTAATTCCCCAGGTCAAACAGATGGAAACAGACACAGAGATCCGCACACTCGTCCTATCCTGGTGGGCAGCGCTAAAACCATTTGAAGTTTTCGTTCTCAACAAACTGCTAACGGGAGCATTTCGAATCGGAGTATCCAGCAAGCTGCTGATTCGAGCCCTAGCCGCTGAGTATGATCTGCCACCTGCGATCCTCACTCATCGTCTGATGGGCAATTTTGAGCCTACAGTTGATTTTTTTGAGCAGCTCATCAGTCCCGATCAGATTGAAATCGCCCCTAGCCAACCCTACCCGTTTTTTCTAGCATCTCAGATTGAACCGGAACAGTTTCAAGCAGAGGAAAATTTCTCCAACTGGTTAGCAGAGTGGAAATGGGACGGCATCCGCGCTCAAATGATTCGGCGCAACGACCAGATCTTCATCTGGTCACGGGGAGAGGATTTAATTACCCATCAGTTTCCGGAACTAGCCGATTACGCGCTGTCAACTATTCCAAACGGTTCTGTCCTAGATGGCGAAATTCTGTGCTGGCAGGATGGTCAACCCATGAATTTCAATGCCTTACAAAAGCGACTGGGTCGCAAACGGATATCCAAAAAGCTAATGGCTGAATATCCAGCGCACTTTATTGCTTACGATTTACTGGAGCATAAAGGAAAAGATATTCGGGAACTGCCACTGCGCGATCGCAAATCCCATCTCGCCAATCTTCTACAAAATGCTGATTCTAATCTGCTCACCCGCTCTCAGCCGCTAGAATTTCAATTCTTTGCCGATTTAGAGAATTTGAGATTGCGATCGCGCGATGAACAAGCCGAAGGACTCATGCTCAAAGCTCAAGACAGCCCCTATCTAGTCGGTCGCAAGCGTGGCTACTGGTGGAAATATAAAGTTGACCCAATGACCCTAGATGCCGTGCTGATTTATGCCCAAGCAGGCACAGGCAAACGCGCCAATTTATTCACAGAC
This sequence comes from uncultured bacterium, assembly GCA_966674685.1. Taxonomy (GTDB): domain Bacteria; phylum Cyanobacteriota; class Cyanobacteriia; order Phormidesmidales; family Phormidesmidaceae; genus Thainema. The sequence continues at coordinate 2,231 of CBKWJC010000106.1, read as the reverse complement.
TACACATTTGCTCTTTGGCATGATGGAGAACTCGTTCCGTTCGCTAAAGCTTATTCAGGGCTAGACAATAACGAAATCAACCAGCTCGACAAATGGATTCGCCGTCACACAATCGAGCGATTTGGCCCTGTGCGATCGGTCAAAGCGGCTCATGTGTTCGAAATTGGCTTTGAAGGTATCACCGAATCCAAACGGCACAAATCCGGTATAGCCGTTCGCTTTCCCCGCATTTTGCGCTGGCGACACGATAAACCCGTTGCCGAAGCCGACACCCTTGACACTGCTAAGTCGCTGATTCAAGCCTAAAACTTAACAGTTCACAATCTAGTGTCTGGCCGAATTAACCTTAAAAGTTGTGATTTCATCAGATTTCATGCGGATTGAGACGCAGAAGTTCACGCTTGACACTATTCCTCAAAGCTTTGTAGCTTAAAATGCTGGGTGAAATCTTGAATGTTCAATATGATTTCCCCAATTAGAGCATGAGTTAGTTCATAATTTAAATTCTTATCAAACTGTTTAGTGATGTCAAATCCAGCTAAAAATCCATCATTTGTCTTTTACTAGAAATGACTCGGCTTTTTGCGAACAGATTTGATCTAGACACATATCATCCACATCACCAAACTGAACTGTCACAAACCATTCATCATGGTTGATTGGTTGGCACAGTTAAACCAAACAATATGTCAGAAATTAGTTTTTACAACAGGAAAATGGTAGTTTCTGACATAGACCCATCTGAGGCTAATCATAAGCTGTTTATAGCCTGTTGAATATTCAGTTGGGTTGTATTAAATGAATCTGAGGGGCTGGTGAACCTCACTAGGATTTTAGAGTGAGCGAGCGTTAGAATCTATGACTTTTTGTGAATATAAACCTGGTCTAGAGGGCATTCCCGCGACTCAATCAAGCATTAGCTTTGTTGATGGTCAGCAAGGAGTTCTTGAGTATCGCGGCATTCGAATTGAAGAACTCGCAGAGTACAGTACATTTCTAGAAACATCATATCTGCTGATTTGGGGACACTTGCCCACCAAAACAGATTTAGCTGACTTTGAACATGAAATTCGCTATCATCGGCGACTCAAGTACCGTATTCGGGACATGATGAAGTGTTTTCCCGAAAGCGGTCACCCAATGGACTCGCTGCAAGCCTGTGCCGCAGCACTAGGACTCTTCTACTCGAAGCGAGCACTCGATGATCCCGCCTACATTCGGGCGGCTGTTGTGCGTCTGCTGGCCAAAATTCCCACAATGGTGGCGGCGTTTCAGATGATGCGGAAGGGCAATGACCCCATTCAGCCCCGTGACGATCTGGACTACTCCGCTAACTTCTTATACATGCTCAACGAGCGGGAACCAGACCCCCTAGCTGCTCACATTTTTGATATTTGTCTCACGCTACATGCTGAACACACTATCAACGCATCAACCTTCTCAGCAATGGTTACGGCGTCAACCTTGACTGACCCCTATGCAGTGATTGCATCAGCAGTTGGAACCCTTGCAGGCCCCCTGCACGGTGGAGCCAATGAGGAAGTAATTGCCATGCTAGAAGAAATTGGCTCAGTTGAGAATGTGGAAGCTTATGTCGATAAGTGTATGGAGAAGCGAGCGCGCATCATGGGCTTTGGCCACCGCGTCTACAAGGTCAAAGATCCACGAGCCAATATCCTGCAAAGCCTAGCCGAAAAACTATTTGAAGAAGTGGGTAGAGATGAATATTACGATATCGCAGTCGAGTTAGAGCGCGTAGTTGGAGATCGGCTTGGTCACAAAGGCATTTATCCAAATGTCGACTTCTACTCTGGCTTAGTCTATCGAAAGTTAGGCATCCCAACGGATCTATTTACACCTGTATTTGCGATCGCACGCGTAGCAGGCTGGCTAGCTCACTGGAAAGAACAGCTAGGTGAAAATCGCATCTTCCGCCCCACTCAAATCTACACAGGCGCCCGAAATCGTCCGTACACTCCAGTTGAAGAACGACAAACCATCCAAGATCAATCACTGTTAGCAGACATGTTGGCAGATTAACCAACATAATTACTCATGAGGGGTGATTCCCCCTTGCACTATCTCTGGTAAGCCTGCCATTATACTGGAGATGACGATTTTCAGGAACTCCGAGCCCATCCCGCCACAGGGGCGGGCTTTATTTTTTGTTTTATTAACCCTCACCCCAAAGAGGCTCAACTGATGATCAGTTGAGCCTCTCTGGGGTGTTG
>CBKWJC010000105.1:0-21131 GCA_966674685.1 uncultured bacterium | reverse complement strand
CACCACCGCTACCATCACCGGTAGCGTCAGGATTCGATTGCGCAAACGCTTGCCAATTGGCGGTACTCCATGGGCGACTGCGGGCCATGGTCTTGCTTCTGTTAACGGGGGACGTTCTCAGCAATAGATGCTGTAGTCTTCAGTCTAGAACCTTAAGTTGACTCTAATGATGGCCATTCGCCCCTACGCAACGTTGATGGTTCTAAATTATTCTTTGCCTAAATGCAACCACCCTGCTTTTTGAAGGGGATTTAGAGAGATCAGTCCGGGATTTAGAAAGACTATTCAGATGTGTATAAGCAGTAGCTGATTAAGAACTAACAAAAACAGCGCCCCTAGGGAATCAGCTTAGCTTGAACAGCATCATGGGCTTTAGTTGTAACTTGCTGGATGACTGAGTTGCGATCGCGGCAATAAGCTTCATAGTAATCCTTGAGATTAATCGGATCGCTGAGCTGAATATAAGCGCGACGAAAGCCTTTGGGGGGTGGCTGATCAATATTAAATACTTCTCGCTCTAGGCGAATTAATGTGTCTAGAAAGCGTTCTGGGGTGGGACAGTTTGCGACATAACCATCGTAAATTGCATCAAAATTGAGCAGCCGACTCATGCCTTTTTGAATAGGCTCAGGATCAAAAGCCGACCCGAAATTGATTTCGTCCGCTTTTGTCTTTAGTGTGTGCTGAATACGATACACTCGTTCACGGATCATGCTGTCACCCGATGACGCCAAATTAAGCTGCTTTTCATAGGCCGCAATCACCTGTAGCTTCAGGGCTTCAATCCGCTCATTCCAAGACTTATCGGCTACGGCTGTTCGATCAAACTGATACTCTGCTTCAATTCGCTCCAAGACAGCAGCGGCCACCTGCCGTAAGCGAACGTAGTTATCTAACTCAGCTTGAACAGGTAAATCCAGCGCTTGCTCCAGTCGCGCCAACGTTGCGTGCAGCACAAGCTGCATATCCTCGGTATAGTGGTACTTGATGGTCACTGGCAGGACATACAGATCGGGTACTTCCTGTCCCTCCTTGACTAATCGCTCCATCGCCTTGAAGGCAAGCTGAATTCCTCCAGATCGAAACGGCATCACGGTATCGTTCTGAAATGAACAGCCGCCTTCTGGAAAGATAACCAGATGAGCCGCTGGCTGGCAAAACAGCTCAATCGTCTTCACAATACTCGGTCGGTCTGGCAATCCTCGCCGGACAGAATACATGCCCAGCCCCTGTAAGCACCAGCGAAAGAACCGCACGAATAGCTTGCTGTGAGACAGTCCCTGTAAAATGCTAGCTTGCGAGGAAATAAAGAAAACTGTGCTGGCATTTTCAAACGTTTCGTGGGCAGCTAGATAGTGAAATGACTGCTTGATTTTGGCCGACAGCGTAAACATCACCATCGGGTCGTGAAACGTTGGGTGATTTGGTGTTAGCAGCAGTCGCTGATCTCGTAGTTGCTCTAAGTGCTCAACATCGGCATCACTAATATCGATTTCAAACCAATACAGCCAATGAGCGACCGGAGGTGCGATCGCTTGTACGAAACGCACCAGCGTTGGATTCAGTTGAGGAGGATAGAACTCAGATTTAGAGACCATCGCAGCAGATTACCGAAACGAAGCAAGACAGGGTGATTTATTTTGACATAAATTAATGCAGCTACTTAAATGTCTTCAATTTTGCACCGCGAGAGGGATTCAGCACAGTAGGGTAACTCAGTAACATAAAGAGCAAATAAAAAATTTGGCTGATTATACAGGTTCGATACAACACCGTTTAGCTCCCGTCGAAGGGATCACTTGTAATTAACATGGACGAAGCGTTAACGATTGGCGTTGAGGAAGAGTATCAGATCATTGACCCGAAAACGCGTCAGTTAGCAGGTCGGGCTAAGCAATTGATGGCCTCAGCGCAGGCAGTAGCGGGCGAAACCGAGGTGCAGACGGAGGTGTATACCTCCATGATTGAAATTGCCACACCCGTTTGTGAAACCTTAGACGATGTGCGCCGCCAGCTCATCCATGCGAGGCGCTCAATTATTCAAGCAGCCGCTCAGTCGGGCATGGCGATCGCAGCCGCTGGTACTCATCCTTTTTCCGACTGGCGCGATCAGAAGGTGACGCCCAAGGCTCGCTACCGGGGATTGGTCAACGATTACCAGCAGATCATGGAAGATCTGATTATTTTTGGCTGTCATGTTCATATCGGAATTCGCGATCGCGAACTGGCTGTCCAAGTGCTCAACCGCTCCCGACCTTGGCTACCGTTACTGCTGGCGCTGTCGGTCAACTCACCGTTTTGGTTGGGCCATCATACAGGCTACGCCAGCTATCGGACGGAACTCTGGAGTCGCTGGCCGTTTTCGGGGCCACCTGCGGCATTCAAAGACTATGACGAATATTGTGCGCTCACCCAATCTCTGGCTCACGTTGGCGCAATTCGCGATGCCACCAAAATCTATTGGGATATTCGTCTATCAAACAGCTTACCGACGATTGAGTTTCGGTTTGCAGATGTCTGTATGACGGTTGACGAAGCAACAATGCTAGCGGGTTTGGTGCGGGCGTTGGCGCGCATGTGCTACAAGGACATCACAGCCGGAATTCCGGCTCAAGCTGTGCGACCAGAACTGCTCCACGCAGCCCGTTGGCGAGCAGCGCGTAACGGCATGGGCGGCAGTTTAATCAATGTGGTGAGTCAGCAGTTGGTGCCTGCAAACGACCTCGTGCATCATTTTCTGGGTTTACTGCATCCGTTTTTATTGGAACTAGACGATTGGGATATGGTGACCGATCGAATTGCCCAAACGCTGCAAAATGGCACGGGAGCGGAGCGGCAACGACAGGTCTATGAACGGACGCGCAGTTTTGAAGCGGTTGTTGATTACGTTGTTGAACAAACAAAATTCAAATTAGAAATCTGATGCGATCGCAAAAGCGTTGGCAAACCGCTTGACTCTAAAGTCTGGTTAACCGATCCGTTTGGGTTGCAATACCATCTGGAAATTTGCGATCGCAATGGAGTAAAAAGGAGGGCAGAACCCATGATGGCCCTGCTATGACTGATTTGCCTGATCCGAATCCAAGGAATGCTGAGGACGATAGCCGTGACGAATCTGCGTCAACCGACTGGCTTGACCGCATTGGCTCAGCCTGGAACGACACAACTCAGTGGCTCTCCAGATTTCTGCCATCCTTACCCTCACTGCCTGCCCTGCCAACGTCCTCACTGCCAACTCCTGCTCTGCCACGCCAGTTGACGCGCTGGTTCAGCGTCAGTGAAACTGAAATGGCTGAAATTTTAGCAGCGGTGCGATCGCAGTTGCCCACGACTGAAGCGCTGCTGATTGGCAAACCCCAGTCCGGCAAAAGCTCCATTGTGCGCGGCCTGACTGGCGTCTCGGCTGAAATTGTGGGTCAAGGTTTCCGCCCACACACTCAGCACACCGAGCGTTACACCTATCCCACAGCGGATCTACCGCTGCTGATCTTTACCGATACGGTTGGACTCGGCGATGTCAATCAGGATACGCAGGCGATCATTGACGACCTGGCAGCGGAGCTAGATCAAGACACCACCCGTGCTCGCATCCTCATTCTGACTGTCAAGATCAACGACTTTGCTATTGATTCGCTGCGCCAAACGGCTCAACAACTGCGTAAACGCTATCCCCACATTCCCTGCCTCCTAGCCATCACCTGCCTGCACGATCTCTACCCCAACTCAACCGATGACCACCCCGCCTATCCGCCAGAAACAGAAGCGGTTGGGCGAGCAGCAGCGGCATTACGGGCAAGCTTTGAGCAATTGTGCGATCGCAGCGTCCTGATTGACTTCACGCTAGAAGAAGATGGCTACACACCGACCTTCTACGGCCTAGAAGCTCTGCGAGATACCCTGGCTGAACTGCTGCCCGAAGCTGAAGCACGAACGATTTATCAACTGCTTAACGATTCTGTTGGTCAACAACTGGGCGACCTATATCGAGACGTTGGTCGCCGCTATATCCTGGCATTCTCAACGGCGGCGGCAACACTGGCCGCTGTTCCACTGCCCTTTGCCACTATGCCTGTTCTGACGGCTCTACAGGTTTCAATGGTCGGTCTACTGGCTCGTCTCTATAACCAGCCGATTTCAACTGCTCAAGCGGGGGGCATTGTCAGTGCGATCGCAGGTGGTTTTCTGGCTCAAGCCGTGGGGCGCGAACTGATCAAATTTATCCCTGGATTTGGTAGTATCATTGCTGCTTCTTGGGCAGCGGCCTATACCTGGGCCTTAGGTGAAGCCTCCTGCGTCTACTTTGGTGACCTGATGGGCGGTAAAAAGCCTGATCCTAAGCGAATCCAAAGCGTCATGGATGAAGCATTCCAAACGGCCAAAGAACGGTTTAAAGGTATTCGCCCCTAACGCATCATGCTGATTAACTTTGACTACGATGGAGTGATTGTTGATTCGTTTGAAATGCTCTACCAGCAAAGTCTACAGGCTCAAGCACTGACAGGTTTTGGTCGCCCACCGACTCACCACGACATCCGCACTCTCACGAACATGACGTTTGAGGACTTGGGCCGAACATGTAACATCCCCGCCCAGCATATCCCTACATTTGTTGACCACGTCTTCCATCTTCAGCGGCAGGCGACCACTCTGCCTATCCTGTTCCCCGGCATGGCCGATCAGCTACAGCAACTCGCTCGCCACCATACGTTGACAATCATTACCTCTAGTTCTCAAATCGCGGTTGAGCAAGCGCTGCAGCAGTATGACCTAACCTCAACTATCTCGCTGATTCTGGATGGCTCTGGTCAAAGTTCGAAAAGTGAACGAATTAAGCTGGCGCAGCAAACCTTTAATATACCTGCGACGGAAACCTATATGGTTGGCGATGCAATCAGTGATATTCGTCAAGGTAAACTAGCAGGCGTCTGGACAGTCGCGGTTACCTGGGGGTTTCAATCTAATCAACTGCTGCTCAGAGAATCGCCTGACTATACTGTTGACCATCCGGCTGATTTGTTTTCTCTTTTTTCTATTCCCAAACCGCACAATTAAACGATGCTGTCATACCAATTTCCTAAATTGAGGCTACAAATGAAGCTCCCTTACTCCCCTGCCCCAATGCTCCTCACATCGACTTAACGACTTTGCCGTGCTCCAAAAACGTCCGTGTCCTATACCCTAATCAAGCTGACACAGCTATAACCTGACCAAACCGACGACACCCACTAAACCAATTAGCAGTAGAAGCCAGATTCCATAAGCCATCTGAGTAATCTGTTTTGCTTTGGGAACTTCTCTCCAATTCTGAGGCCGCAAATCCTGCACCAGAAATGTGGTGACAGCCGCTAAATTGAGACAAATCAAGTTCGTCGTGACTAGCAGAGCCGAACTAAGCGCCTCTGCCCACATCCCTGCACCCAAGAGCAATCCCAGCACTACCAAGGGCGGTAATAACGCTACCGAGACCATAACGCCGACAATACTGCTGCGCTCCTCGGTCGTCAGTGCGATCGCACCTGCCATTCCCGACGCAAACGCGAGGATACCGTCCGACCAGCCGACGTGGATGCGGCTAGCAATCTCAGATGAAGCCAGATCCACCGGAACCGTTAAGCCAATCAGCACTGCAAAGATCAGGGCTAGCAATACGCCAACCATGCCCGTCAAAACGGTGCGAATTGCGAGTGAGGTATCGCCCAGCGTTGTCGCAACAGCCAGCGCCATATTGGGTTTCAGCAGCGGCGCAATCACCATTGCACCGATGACTACCGCCTGATTGTCACGCAAAATACCAATCGCTGCGATCGCAGTCGATAGCAGCACCATCGCCAACTGTGACCAAGACAGTTCAGCACTATCCGCTACGCGATCGTAAATTGCTGCCCGATAGATCCGCGATTCCCTTGGATCAAGATTGGTTTCAACCTTGGACGAAACTTCTTCTTGTACAGACTGCTGCACCGATTTTGAATTATTGTTGGCTTCATGCGGCAACGAAGCTTCTACCTCTAACAGCAGCAGTCGAAATCCTTCCACACCATCAAACTGCTGCTCAAACTGATCAATGATGGCTTCCGTTTCCGTCGTGTCAACAAAAATTCTGACCCATAGCTGCTGCTGAGAAAGCGGCTCATACCAAGCTTCAACAGCCTCATGCTCAGCCAAAAGCGTCTCAACGCTGGCCTGTTCTGCATCCGGCAGAAACACCTCAATCAAACGTGAACTCATAATCGCTGCTTGCGTTCCACCGTCACTGTCTATATCTTGCACTAAAACCACAGGGATGATTTTGCTACCGTGATATGACAGCACAATCATCCCCTCGACTTTGAGCGCTAGCTAGCGGGATTGAAAATCAGCAGTGGAGTTAACGTGGGGGAATGGCTCATTGGGTACGTCTACGCCCAGCGCTCGACAAAGCGGTTCCCAACCATCAGTAGCCTGCCATTTCAGCAACCTGTTGTCTAAGTCAGCATTCAAAACCTGCTCATTGTGCCGATGAAATGCAGCAATGCAAGCATCGCGGTTATTGAGGTCAAGCGTAAATCGCTGTTCCAGCAGGGTGCAGATCATATCGTGCCAAACCCCTTCAGTCGCTTGCAGACTAGGAAAAATGGTTGAACTCGCGCTCTGCCACCAGGATTCTGGCGTTCGGTATGACCAGATAATCAGCGCCTCGGGATATGCCTCACTGAGTTCAGGCCAAAACGATACTGACGGCCAGTCCACCGTAGCAGCATAGCCATCAAAAATAACTGACCAATCTACCGTTTCATTCAGCGCTGCCGCATGCCAAAGCGGAACATGTTCTGGGTGGCCGAACACCTCAGTCATGTGATAGCAAGGCTCACCAAGTAAGCGCTCTAGGGCTAGTTTGAGTGATGTTGTACCCGTGCGACCTAAACCTGCTCCAATCACCTTTAGCATGTGCTGTTTCTCCAGAAGGCTTCACAACCATCATAGTCAGAGCGTCTTTCATTTTTATATTGTTTCTCTGAACTATGGCTACATATCAGCTCTCAGTGGCGTGAGGCGAAAGGAGTGAGAAATGCTTTTAAATGCTTTTCATATCAAGTCTGATTAAAAATCCACCATTTATAGTCATTCTTAACTGGAATGACTATATTTTTTGTGAAACGTTTGCGCCGTAAACGTTTCACAAAAATACAGTAATTCCCACATCCAGACTCGATATCAAACGCTCGCTCAGCGAGCTAGCGATCCACAGTAGCCATCGATTTTTTTAGCCGTGTGTCAATCATCTGAATATGACTAACAAACCAGCTTGATAGTTCTTGCTGTACCCTAGCTGCGGAGCGAACGCTAGCTCCTTTTTGTTCAATTTCCTGCCGAACTAGCAGTAGCTTTTTTCGAAATAGCTCATGGGCATTATCATTGAGTTGGGCAACTGGGCACTGGTGACGATGCATACAGGTTTCTTCGTAGCCAAAGTGCTGTGTTACGTACATATCTAAAAACCGAAGAATACTCTTCAATTCCTGATCGCCTTTGCTAGTTTTTAGGGCATCGGCTAGAGTATCAAGCTGGTCTAATAATTGCTTGTGCTGAGCATCAATTAAAGGAATCCCAATGGCTAAAGATTCTGTCCACGTAGTCATAAAACTCCTGTACAGCCGATGAAAATTCAGGCTATACTGATAAGATTCCCGGCAAATGCATGACTGCGTCAAAAACGGAAAAACTTAAAGCAGGTTAATCTTTGTTCACAACTCTACTTGAATCGCGATGGTTTTCCTAGATTGAGTCAGTTAAGTAGCTACATACAAATAAATGCATATCTAAAAAACCGGGGAAGCGCCCCAGTTTTTCAGATGCGTTTATTGATGCCAACCTACTTAACTAGGGTGCGTTATTCAAGGGATTATCTTGATAGCAATCGTTTAATACATTTTCCAACACATCTTTAGGGCAGGATTCGAGTACCCGATTAAAGACTTCTGATAAAGTAGCGGCGGTTTCTCCGAGTGTTGGGCTTAATCCCCAAACATCTTGTACCCACTCTTGCGGAGTGTCATCATCGAAAATCAGGCGTTCGAATAGCTGTTTTAGTTCTGATCTAGACAGAGTCACTTACTTCGATCCTTGGTTGAAATCACGGTTATGATATCAAGCCTGTAACCAAAATTCAGTTCAAAATCATGCTCTACAGCGTTTTCCACACTAGTAGAGTACAGGAATATCTCTTCGCTCCCGCCAGAGAGTATTCTTATGAACTTCACCAGCGCCAACCTATTTATGTCGGTAGTGGTATGTAGGTAATGATTTTTGGTGGTGTGGGCAGCGCCCACACCACCAAAAACATTACGGCTTGAGAACTACCTTTATGTCTTTTGAAAGATATAAATCAACTCAATATTCCTCCTGAGAAGGGTTGCGAAATGTGTCGTTTTATTTCTCAAGTTATTTTTTGGAGGAATTTTTCGTGATTAAGCCAATTTTTTGCCAAATACTAATGGCAGCAGTCTGTTCTGCGTAAAACGGGCGTAGAGGGCTTGGAGATCGGTTGTGTTTAAAGATGTAGCATCCCCACTGCTTTCTTTAGAGGTGATTTTAGAGCAAATCACCAAAATTACCCTTCAAATGCAGCAGTGCAGGAGGCTAGAGGATATTGTGCAATCTGCGATCGCAGATGCTAGAACGCTCCTGCAAACCGATCGCGTATTTGTGTATTGCTGTTTCCCTAAACAGGACGCCAAGGTTGTATTTGAATCGGTGGGTGTGGGCTGGTCGTCTCTGCTCGGGCAGCATCTGACCGATTTCTGCACAGATGTTGACTGGATTGAGCCGTATAGTCAAGCGCAAGATCTACGAAACGGCCAAGCGGCAGAAACACTTATTTCTACAACGGATCGTTCTGCCGACCGTTCTGCTTTAGACTGCACCGTGAGTTTCGTCCCGTGGCTGGAGGCGCTGCACGTTACAGCTCATATGGTGCTGCCTCTAATCAGTCAGGGACAAGTGTGGGGACTACTGATAGTGCATCACTGCCATCAGGTAAGAGTATGGCAGCCGCTGGAGGTGCAGTATCTCCAGCAGATGGCTCGACAGTTAGGGCTGGCTATTCAGCAAGCAGATTGGCAACAGGTCAATGCCAGACTACAAGAAAACGAAAGCCGATTATCAGAGGCGCTGAAGGCGGCAAAAGCGGGTGTGTGGCAGTGGAACATGGTTACGAATCAGACGGTGTGGTCTGAGGACAATTATCGGCTGCTGGGCTATGACCCGCAGATACAAGATACAAGCTACGATACGTGGCTCAATGCGATTCATCCTGAGGAGCGGACAGTTGTTGATCAGTATGTTCGTCGTGTGTTGGCTGAACAGAGCGAGCTAAACCTAGAATATCGAGTGCTGCTGCCGAATAATCAGGTGCGCTGGCTGGCTGATATTGGCAAGATTACCTACGATGCAAGTGGTCAACTCACGGGGATGGTTGGCATTCAAATTGATATCACAGCCCGTAAGCAGGCGGAGCTAGCACTTCAGCAGCTTAATCACGAACTGGAATCTAGAGTTGAACAGCGAACAGCGGCACTACAGCAAAGCCAAATTCTCTATCGTGATATCGCTGAAGGTGTTTCAGCCGCAACCGGAGAAGCGTTTTTCTACTCGCTGGTTGAATGCTTGGCCCGTTTGCTCAAGATGGATCATGCCTTTATCAGTGAACTAATTGAGCCGAACTGCGATCGCGTGCGGGTGATTGCTGGTATTAGCGATGGCCAGCCCATTGATGGCATGGAGTATGAGCTGATGGGTTCGCCCTGTGAACAGGTGGTGCAGCAGGGCTTTTGCTTATATTGCGACAGTGTGCAGCAGTGTTTTCCTGAGGATCTGTATCTGCAAGAGACAGGAGTTGAGAGCTATGTTGGGGTTTCGCTGATTGATTCAACGGGCAGCGTGATGGGGCTGATCTGTACTAGTCACAGTCAGCCGATTGCCGATACGCAGTTTATTGAAGAAGTCTTGACGATTTTTGCAGCGCGGGCTGCGGCTGAGCTGGAGCGACAGCGAGCAGAAGCACTGTTGCGCGTTCAGCAGGCATTCACCGAGCAGATTGCCGAGTCCACATTAGCCATCTTGTATGTTTATGATTTGGTGGAGCAGCGTAATGTTTACTGCAATCCACAGATTGAAGCGGTTTTGGGCTACGCGACCGCTGAGATCCAGACGATGGATAGACAGTGTTTACCGAACTTGATCCATCCAGATGATTGGCCAGATGTGGTGATGAACTACCATCGTTTGCTGGGCTTAGACGATCATGGATACGTGGAAGTCGAATATCGAATGCGGCATAAGAACGGCGGCTATCGCTGGTTACTGAGTCGCGATCGCATTTTCAAACGGGCTCCCGATGGCTCACCCCTTCAGGCTTGCGGGGTAGCAGTGGACATTAGCCTGTTTAAGGAAACGCAAACGGCTCTCTGTCGGCAGGTTGAGCGCGAACAGTTGCTGTCTCATATCGCTCAGCATATCCGGCAAACCCTCGATTTAGAGAACATTCTCAGCACTGCTGTCGCCGAGGTTCGCCACTGTTTGCAAACAGATCGGGTGCTGATCTATCGCTTTAATCCCGACTGGAGCGGGATTGTGATTGCCGAATCGGTGGCAGCAGGCTGGCTATCAATCTTGGGCAGGCAGATCACCGACACTTACTTCGTCAAAACCGCCGGACAGCCCTATGAGCAAGGATTCATCAAGGCGACGCATGATGTGCAAGCAGCCAATCTAGATCCCTGCCATTTAGACCTGCTGGAGCAAATGCAGGTGCGGGCAAAGCTCGTCGTCCCAATCCTGCAAAATGATCATCGCTTGTGGGGTCTTTTAGTGGCTCAACACTGTCGGGGGCCGCGCTATTGGCAAGACTGGGAAATTGACCTCCAGCAGCAGATTGCTACGCAAATTGCGATCGCAATTCAGCAGTCTGAACTATATCAACAGGTGCAAACCCTCAATTCCGATCTAGAAGTGCAGGTACAGCAGCGAACGGCTGAGCTACAGCAGGCTTTGGACTTCGAAGCGCTGCTCAAGCGCATTACCGATCGGGTGCGCGATAGTTTAGATGAAGGACTCATCTTACAATCTGTTGTTGAGGAGCTGGTTAAAGGCTTAGCGCTGATGGGTTGCGATACGGGATTTTATAACGCTGACCACACAGCTTTAAAAATTGCCCATGCTTATACCACTCGACTAGCCTTACCGAAGGGACAAACCTTCAAACTATCTGATGTTCCCCACCCTGAGGTGCATGCGTGTTTGCTGAATGGACAAATCTGTCAGTTTTGCAATATTGTACCCAATCTGACCTGGCGAAAGCAGCAGCCTTTAACGACGCTGGCCGTGCCCATTTGCGACGATCAGGAGACAGTCGGCGATCTGTGGCTGTTTCGATTACCTGAGGAGGTATTTGCGGACTCGGAAATTCGGCTGATTCAGCAGGTTGCCGATCAATGTGCGATCGCGCTGCGTCAGTCCCGTCTGTATCAGGCAGCTCAAGCTCAGGTTAAAGAACTAGAGCGGCTCAATCAGTTAAAAGACGACTTCTTGAGTACGGTATCCCATGAGCTACGCACGCCCATGTCCAATATCAAGATGGCAACTCAAATGCTGGAAATCAACTTGAGTCATCTCGGTATGCTGTCGAACGAGTCTTCTTCTATCAACCGCTACGTCAAAGTGCTGCAAGAAGAGGAAGAACGAGAAATTAATTTGATTAACGATTTGCTCGACCTGACCCGGCTAGATGCCGGAGTAGAAATGTTGAACCTAACCAGCATCGATCTTCAGTTTTACATTCCCCATCTTGCAGAAGTGTTCACTGAGCGTATTCAAGAACAAAAGCAGCACCTTGTTTGCCAAATTCCAGCAGATCTACCATCAGTTACAACCGATCTGCCCTATCTAGAGCGCATCATCAGTGAACTGCTGAACAATGCCTGCAAATACACGCCAGCCGGGGGGATCATTACGGTATCAGCCCAAGCCGTTGCCGATCAGCTAGAGCTGCGGATTAGCAATACGGGAACTGAGATTGCCGTAGCTGAGCGCGATCGCATTTTTGATAAGTTCTACCGCATCCCCAATCATGATCCCTGGAAGCATGGTGGTACAGGGCTAGGACTGGCTCTGGTCAAGAAGCTCACCGAACGGCTGGGCGGCACTATTCAGGTTGAGAGCGAAGATGGACAAACTACATTTGTGTTGACCTTCGCGTTTACCATTACTGGGTATCTGGTTGCCAACTGAGCCGTTGGCCACGCTTACATCACCGATGTATCTGGGTGAGGAGATGCTGATTTTAAGGATGAATTGTGATCTGGGGGTAGTACCTGACACCACAATTTACACCCCGATTAAGCCACGCCTCTGGGTGCAGCTCCTTCAAGAAAAACCAGAGTCGGTACAGGAGTAGAGACAAAGTGGAATTAATCTTAGCTAGCATTCACCTATAGATTCAGGGAACCTGTTCACCAGGAGGTTATGATGCCTACCCAGTCGTTATCACATACAGCTCGCACATATTATGAGTCGTCTGCTCAGCAAACCATTGCCCTACTCCAAAGCAATTTAGAAACAGGATTAACCGCCGAAGAAGTTGCCGAACGGTACGAAACCTATGGCCGGAACCAACTGCCCATCCAGACTGGAAGGCCGAACTGGCTAAGATTTCTCTTGCAGTTCAATCAGCCACTCCTCTACATTCTGCTGATTGCTGGTGCGATTAAAGCAGTATTGGGTTCCTGGACGAATGCAGCCGTCATTTGGGGCGTGACGTTGATCAATGCCATCATCGGGTATGTGCAGGAAGCAAAGGCCGAAGCTGCGATCGCATCTCTCGCCAAAGCCGTCACCACTGAAACAACAGTGCTCCGAGAAGGCCAAAAGCTCCAGATCCCATCAGAAGATCTCGTGCCAGGAGACATTATCCTGCTGACATCCGGCGACAAAGTGCCAGCAGATTTGCGACTGTTAAAGGCACGGAATTTGCAAATTGATGAATCCGCCCTCACCGGGGAATCAGTGCCCGTCGAAAAATCAGTTCAGCCCTTACCAGAAGATACACCGCTCGCCGAGCGCACCAACATGGCCTACGCCAGCAGTTTTGTCACCTTTGGCCAGGGAACGGGAATTGTCGTGGCTACAGCCAGCGCGACGGAAGTAGGGCAGATTTCTCAATCGATGGAACAGCGGGTCAATCTCAGTACGCCCTTAACCCGCAAGTTTGCTCAATTCAGCCGCACTCTGCTCTACTGCATTTTGGCCCTGGCCACGTTCACCTTCGTGATTGGATTAGGACAGGGAGAGTCCTGGGAAAGCATGTTCGAAGCGGCGGTAGCTCTAGCCGTCAGCGCTATTCCAGAGGGATTGCCTGCTGTCGTTACGATTACGCTGGCGATCGGAGTCAACCGGATGGCGCGTCGTCATGCCATCATCCGCAAATTACCTGCCGTGGAAGCCTTGGGCAGCGCCACCGTCATCTGTTCGGACAAAACCGGAACGCTAACCGAAAATCAAATGACGGTGCAAACCCTCTACAGTGGGCAACAGTTCTACCAAGTCAGCGGCAGTGGATACAGTCCGGACGGTCACATTAGCCTTGTCATTGGCGACGAACAAACCGAGCCAATAGCGGATGAATTGCCTCCTGCCCTGCGGTACTGCTTGATTGCGGGAGTCCTCTGCAATGATAGCCAGCTCCAGCAAAGCGGCGAACACTGGTCAGTTGTGGGCGATCCAACCGAAGGTGCATTGATCACCGTCGCCGCCAAAGCAGACATAAGCCAGTCCGGACTCGCGGCCAAAGCGCCTCGACTGGATGCGATTCCCTTTGAATCTCAGTATCAGTACATGGCAACGCTACACAGTGTCTCCACTAATAGCGGTGATGACCGTCATGTGATTTATATCAAGGGGTCAGTTGAAGCTCTACTAGACCGCTGCGATCGCACAATGGCTGCATCCGGGCAGTTAATCCCCCTCGATACAGCCTCAATTGAGCAAGCCGTTCACACCCTGACCGCTGAGGGATTACGAGTGCTGGCCTTTGCCCAAAAGTCCGTTGGATCGCATCAGCATGCCATTGATCACGACGATATTCAATCGGGTCTTATCTTTCTAGGACTGCAAGGCATGATCGATCCACCGCGCCCAGAAGCGATCGCAGCGGTTCATGCCTGTCAGTCGGCTGGTATTCAGGTCAAGATGATCACAGGCGATCACATTTCAACCGCGCAGGCCATTGCCGAACGGATGGGCATCCAAACAGCAGAGCAGGTTTCGGCCTTCGAAGGCCGCCAGCTCTCGCAGATGGATGACCGCCAGCTTGCCCAAACGATTGCATCAGGCGATGTCTTTGCGAGGGTCGCCCCGGCGCAGAAGCTGCGGCTGGTTGAAGCACTCCAGCTCAAGGGCGAAATTGTCGCGATGACGGGGGATGGCGTGAACGATGCGCCAGCACTCAAACAGGCGGACATTGGTATCGCAATGGGTAAAAACGGCACGGAGGTAGCGCGAGAAGCAGCAGACATGCTGCTGACAGACGATAACTTTGCGTCCATTGAAGCAGCCGTCGAAGAAGGTCGTACTGTTTATCAAAATCTGCGAAAAGCGATCGCATTTCTTCTGCCTGTCAATGGCGGTGAGTCCATGACCATCCTAATTAGTGCACTGCTGGCCCGAGACTTGCCAATTTTGTCTCTTCAGGTACTCTGGCTCAACATGATCAACTCACTGACAATGACCGTTCCCCTAGCCTTTGAACCCAAGTCAGAGGGTTTAATGCAGCACTCTCCCCGCAATCCTAGCGAGTCTTTAATCACAAAACGGTTGCTGAATCGCATTCTGCTGGTTTCATTATTCAACTGGATTCTGATCTTCGGAATGTTCGAGTGGGTCGTATCCACTACAGGCGATATTAATGTTGCGCGCACAATGGCAATTCAGTCCCTCGTCGCAGCTCGCATCGTGTATTTGCTCAGCATTAGTCAGCTAGGCATCAGCTTTTTTAACTACATTCGAGGCAAGTCGTCATCCATTACCAATGCCCCAATCCTAATTGTGGGGATTGTTGCGGCTGTGATTCTACAGGTGGTATTTAGCCAGTGGGGCGTGATGAATACCCTGTTTAGAACAGCGCCATTGACGTGGAATCAGTGGCTAATCTGCTTGATTCCGATGCTGCCGATGCTGCCCTGGGCCATTGGCGCAAACTGGGTTGATCCGCCCGCACAGAAGTCGCAGTAGTGCCCAATAAAAGCCGTTCTGCAATGTGGCACGTTAGATAGGTTTAGGGTCGATATCAAACCTGTCTAAGTAGCCACATGCAAATAAACGCATCTAAAAAATCGGGGGAGGGGCGCTCCCCCGATTTTTTAGATGCCTTTATTGATGCCAACCTACTTTAAGAACTCAATTCATTTTTTGTGACGCGTTTGCGCCGCAAACGCGTCACAAAAAATATAGTCATTCCAATAAGAACGAGAGGAGAGTGCCTCAGGATGAGGCACTCTCCTCTCGTTTTCTCATTCTTATCTGGAACCACTATAAATCATGGATTTTCAATCCAACTTCATCGTAGCTCCATCCGCATACTCCGGAAACTGTAAGGTTTGTAGAACTTCTTGCAGCGCTACCGTAACGCCGAAATCATAGTCCGGCTTACTGAGCTGGCGGGTGAGGCTATACATGATCCGTTCGAGTAAATAGATTTTCAGTAGTACACCAACTTCTGACAAATCATCGGGTAAAAATGAGCCACTGCTGGCCTTATTGAGATAACCGTTCAAGAACGTAGCGCTCACCCAGCGTAACCAAAACTGTTTCCACTGCTCAATGTAGCCAAGCTGTTCAGGTGCTAACATGCCGCTCTCCGCTTCTCGCTGAAAGGCTGACTCGGCAGCATAGCCCAGAGATTGCAGCATCTCCGCCGCATCTCGTAAGGGCGATCGCTTAATGCGGCGTTCGTTGAGGGACAGCAAAGGATCGCCCTCAAAATCAATGATGACAAAGTCAAGTCCCGTATGCAGCACCTGCCCCAGGTGGTAATCGCCGTGGATGCGGATTCGCTGGGCGGTTACCTTGGTTTCAAGAATGGCTTGGAAGTGGCTGAGAATATTGCCTCGCTGAGTCTGCACCTTTTTAACAATAGGCTGGATCGACTTGGGCAGAGAACTCGCTTTGTAGTTCAGCGTGCGGAAAGTTTGGCCCGTCAGGTTGCGAGCTGATTGGTAAACGGAACGCTGGTAAAGCGAGGTAAACGGTTCCGGTGCAAAATTGGGATTATCGTCATCGGAGGCGAGAACGAGGTGCAGTTCGGCAGTGGTTTCACCTAGGGTGTGAATATTGGTCAAATAGTGCCCAAACGTCTCATTGGCAAGGGCTGGGATTTCAATCGCCTGGAGTTCCAGCAGCGTTTCCGAAGGGACGGGCACCTCGGGCATATCATCACGGCGAGATAAAACCTGCTCAAATAGGTCTCTTAACCCATCTAGCGTGTAGTTCCAAAAGTTGCGAACATCGGGGACATAGGTTTGCAGCAGGCCAACTGCGATCGCACCTCGACCAGGACGATGATACTCCAATGCACCAGCCATCAGATCCACATGCTGCGAATAGTTCTTCTCCGTCAGAAAGCGGCGAATTTCGAGATCGGGATTCATGCCTTCCTCTTGACGACGGAACAGCTTCAGCAGCAATAGCTCATCATAAACAATGCAGGTATTGCGCTGAGTTTCCCGCAGCGGTACAGCATGGAGTTCCGCCAGTTTCTCTTCTGGCAACGCAGGAAACTGGTCGGTCATCTTGGCAACCAGCTTACCCACCTGTCCTTTTGAAAACTGCTGCTGAGCAATCGTCTGTAGTAGTGAGTGGAAAATGGACTGCATGACGGGTTCAGTCCGACCGCTATCGGGAGCCATTGCATCAAATATCACCCTCATCCCGTCCGTGTCATCTGTCGCGTCTTGCCCCGGAGACTGTAGCTGAGCAATTACCATCTGGGGATCTTCGGACAGCATCTGTACCGCTTCATCTCCCGCCACCTGGCTCATAATTGTCAGATAAGTACGAGACTCACCTTCAATAGGATCAATTTGCAGCCACACCATCCAGGCCGGATGGCTAGCTTGCGGCACTGGCAAGACTTCGGCCACCCGCAGCGTCTGAATTCTGCCCGCAAAGCCACGATAGGTCTGTAGATATGCAGTCAGTGCAGCCTCTAAAGGTGCCTCTAATTCTTTTTGTTGCAAGGCTTGATGCCAGGGCATGGCAAGACGAATAGTGGGCGTTTCCCGCCGTCGGAGCACTTGCAGCCGATCAGAAGGGAATTTGATGGTGAACCAGTAGCAAGCATAGGGGCCAACACTCAAGAAGTACAGATTCTTAGTAATGGTTGGAAATTCGGTTCCACCGTAGATTTCAGCTAGCACCTGACCCTCAAATTCGGAAAGATCCAACTCAACAGTCTGCAAAAAGCGGGACAAGTTGGCAATGACAAGAATTTGTTCGTCTTTGTAGCGGCGAATAAACGCTAATACTTTACGATTCTCCGGATGCAGCAGCTCGAATGAGCCCAAACCAAAGACACTGAGACGCTTTCGAGTGGCTAGCAGGCGTTTAATCGTGAACCAAAGCGAGTTCGTATTGGCCCGCTGTGCTTCCACATTGACGGCTTCATAGTGGTACTCAGAATCAATCACCAGCGGTAGATAGAGCTTTTGAGGAGACGCTTTACTAAAACCCGCATTGCGATCGGGGCTCCACTGCATGGGAGTGCGTACCCCATTGCGATCGCCCAAGTAGACATTCTCGCCCATGCCAATCTCGTCGCCGTAGTACAGCACAGGAGTTCCCGGCAAAGACAGCAGCAGGCTGTTCAGCAATTCAATTTGGCGACGATCGTTACCTAGCAGCGGAGCCAGTCGCCGCCGAATACCCAAGTTGATTCGCATCTGGGCATCCTGGGCATAGACCCGATACATGTAGTCCCGATCTTCGTCCGTCACCATTTCCAGCGTCAGCTCATCATGGTTCCGCAGAAAAATACCCCACTGGCAGTTGTCGGGAATTGCCGGAGTCTGCTGCAAGATGTCGATAATTGGGAAGTTGTCTTCCATTCGCAGCGCCATAAATAGGCGGGGCATCAGCGGAAAATGGAAGTTCATGTGGCACTCATCGCCATCACCATAGTAGGCCGCTGCATCCTCCGGCCACTGGTTCGCCTCCGCCAGCAGCATCCGGTTGGGGAAGTGCTTATCTACGTGGGTGCGGAGCGCCTTTAAAAAGTCATGGGTTTCCGGCAAATTCTCACAGTTGGTGCCTTCCCGCTCATAGAGATAGGGCACGGCATCCATACGCAATCCATCTACGCCCATGCTCAGCCAAAAGTCGAGCACTTTGAAGACGGCTTCCCGGACGGCAGGGTTGTCATAGTTCAAGTCCGGCTGATGAGAATAGAACCGATGCCAGTAGTAGGCTTGCGCTACCGGATCCCAGGCCCAGTTCGAGGTTTCAAAATCCTGGAAGATAATCCGTGCTTCTTCATACTTTTTGGGTGTGTCGCTCCATACATAGAAGTCACGCTCGACGCTGCCTTTGGGCGCTTGGCGGGCACGCTGGAACCACTCGTGCTGATCGGAGGTGTGGTTGACAATTAGCTCAACGATGACGCGGATACCCCGCTTGTGAGCCTCATCTAGAAAGGTTTTGAAGTCATCTAGCGTACCGTAGCTGGGATTGACGTTGGTGTAATCGGAAATGTCGTAGCCATCGTCCTTCAGCGGGGACGGGAAGAAGGGTAAGAGCCACAGTGCCGTCACGCCAAGATCTTGAAGATAGTCCAGCTTGCTCGTTAAACCTGCCAGATCGCCAATACCATCAGCATTGCTGTCGGCGAAGGCACGAACGGGCACCTCATAAATAACGGCTTGCTTAAACCACAGCGGATCATTATCCAGTAGAACGTGCTGAGCGTTGGTCACTATTATTTCTCCTAATCAGCTTTGTTTCGGTCTAAAAGCGCTGTTGTTTGACGGCATCACACCAGCTCAAATTGCGGTTCCGATCACACCCGACTCTACTCGGTCACAACGAAGGCTGCTGACCCAAAAACAACTCTCCCAAAGTAGTGATTTTCGGCTGAACTGGCGTCCTGCTATCGATATAAATCAGTATAAATAAGTTGAAATCGGAGGCAGGGGTGAGAGTTTGGATAGCTTTGGCTGATTAAGCTGAGTGCGATTATGGAGTGCGCTGATGGAGTGCGATCGCACTCCATCAGTTTTGGTCGCGATCATCCTAAAAATATTCTGTAGGAGCGAATTTTCCACCAAATTATGGCTTTAAATCGAGATTGATCAAGAAAAACTAAATCTATCTCCCGATCCATGCCTGGAATATGGATCTAACGTTAACTTGTTGTAGCCGCATCAATACAATCTTTATGCCTTTTCAACGCTCCAGCGGAATTCTCCTGCACCCCACTAGCTTACCAAGTCGATTTGGCATCGGTGATCTAGGCCAGTCAGCCTATGAGTTTATTAATTTTCTGGAGCGCAGCGGTCAACGGATTTGGCAGATCCTACCGCTCGGGCCAACGGGTTATGAACATTCGCCCTACACGATGAATTTCAGCGCCTTCGCCGGAAACCCGATGCTAGTGAGCTTAGAGCAGTTGGCAGATGAGGGTTTGCTCGATGCGGATAAACTTGAACCGATCACCGATACTGACTCCACCCGCGTCGATTTCGACCGCGTCATTCCCCACAAAACGCAGTATCTGCGACAAGCCTATCAGCGCTTTCAGCCCAATGATGCCTTTGAGCAGTTCTGCCAGGAGCAGGCTGCTTGGCTAGAAGACTATGTTCTGTTCATGGCGCTGCTGGAAGCCAATGATGGTAAGGAATGGAGCCAGTGGGAACGTGCGATCGCACGTCGCGAACCCGCAGCCCTCCAAGAGCAGACCGAAACGCTCAAGGATGAGATTCAGTATCACCGCTTTGTGCAGTTCAAGTTTTTCGAGCAGTGGAAGCGGTTGCGCTCTTACGCCAACGAGCGCGGCATTCAAATCGTCGGCGATGTTTCCATCTATGTTTGCTACAACAGTGCTGACGTTTGGGCCGATCCAAAATGCTTCAAGCTCAACCCGGAAACGCTGCAGCCGCTCTACATTGCCGGAGTGCCACCGGACTACTTTAGCGCCACGGGACAGCTCTGGGGCAATCCGGTCTATGATTGGGACTACCTGAAAAGCACCAATTTTGACTGGTGGGTGAAGCGCTTCAAAGCCACCTTAGAATATGTCGATATCGTTCGGATTGATCACTTCCGCGCCTTCGAAGCCTACTGGCAAGTACCTGCTGGCGAAGAAACAGCCATGAATGGTGAGTGGATTGAAGCACCAGGATATGCCTTTTTCGAAACCCTGGCAGAACGGCTTGGCAGTCTACCCGTCCTCGCCGAAGACTTAGGCATTATTACGCCGGAGGTGGAAGCGCTGCGCGACCATTTCGAATTTCCCGGTATGAAAATTCTCTTATTTGCCTTTGCGGAAGACGATAAAAATCCTTACTTGCCCCACAATTTTGTCCGTAACTGCGTCGTCTATGTCGGTACCCATGATAACGATACGGCCATTGGCTGGTGGGAGCAGGATGCTAGCGATCAGGTCAAGCAGTCTGTTGCGCGCTATTTGGGTTACGACTCTCCCAATCAGATTCAGGAAATTAACTGGGCACTGCTGCGACTGGCCTATGCGTCGATTGCCGATCTCGCCATTGTGCAGCTACAGGATGTGATGGGTCTGGGCCACGAAAGCCGCATGAACGACCCCAGTACGCCCGTAGGCAACTGGCGCTGGCGCTATACCAGTTCTGATCAGCTCAGCCCAGAACTGGCTCAGCGACTGCTGAACTGTACCCGAACTTACAGCCGATAGCATCTGGTACCAAATTCGTTACTAAACCTCCAGCCATACAGTCTAGAGCTGCGATCGCAGTTTTGGCCTACTCCTATTAAGTCCGTGCAATGCATCTATAGTGATTCCATTAAATAGCTTTTCTACACGACTTGGAAAGTTCTGAAGAGAGGATAATAGTTGAGAAGCTAGATGCTGG
>CBKWJC010000104.1:0-21247 GCA_966674685.1 uncultured bacterium | reverse complement strand
CAGCCCCTTCTCCCACAGGAGAAGAGGAGCCGGATCGAACCTCCCTCTCCTGCGGGAGAGGGATTGAGGGTGAGGGTAAGACGACCTTGGGGCGGGCTGGCAGCGCATCAGCTACACAGATACGAGCAGCGACGCTCTCATCAAGGATGAGCTAATCAATTAAGGAACTTGCCAAACTCGGTCGTGATAGTCGGCAGGTTTCGCATAGGGATCGACAGCCTCATGGCCGTGGTCATGTCCATGCCCATGACCGTGGCTGTGACCATGATTGTGGCCATGACTGTGATCGTGATGATGGGAATGCCCATGATCATGGTCGTGACTGTGGCCGTGAGTATCACCGGACTTAGCCGCCAGCCGGAACTTACACATTTCGCAGTTCATCTGCACTTCGCCCATCTGCGTTTCCAGCTCACGGCGGCGCAGAATCGCCAGCAGTTGCGGATGAATATTCATTTCCGGCAAACAGGAGAGATGAATATGCGAAAACTGAGCCTGCTGCTGCGCGGTGATATCAAAAATCTTCTTGACCAGCACGCCCGTAAACATGAAATAAGGCAAAACGATAATCCGCTTGGGATTGTAGAGCCGTGCCCGCTCAAAACCCTCCTCCAGTCGGGGATGGGTAATGCCAATGAAACAGGTTTCAACCGTGTGATAGCCGCTGCCTTCCCACACCATGCGCGCCAGCTTAGCCACATCACCATTGGCATCCGGGTCACTCGATCCACGTCCTACGAAAAGTAAAACCGTCTCGCTGCGCTCAATTTCATAGGGGTTATGCTCCGGCGTATCCAAGAGCGCCAAGCGATCGCGCCACAAGTCTAAAATTTCAGGCGTAATCCCGAAGTGACGACCATAGTGAAACGTGAGCTGGGGATGACGCTGACGGGCGCGATCCAGCTCGTTTGTCACATCAAACTTATTGTGGCGAGCCGCAAACAGCAGAATCGGCAGCACCGACAGCTCCGTATAGCCCTGCTCCACGCATTGATCAATGCCGTCTTGAATCGACGGTTCCGTCAGCTCCAGAAAGCAAGGCACAACAGGCCGCGACGCATCCAATGATTGATAAACACTGGCAAAATCCAGCAAACGCTGACGACCATCCGCATCGCGGCTGCCGTGCCCCACCATCAGGAGAGGTCGCTTGATGGGAAGCGGAGGTAGCTCTAGCTGCGCGATCGCAGTTGCTTCTTCAGCCAGCAGTTCAGTCTGAAACGCCTCAATCGACGCAACAGTTAAACGACTCGAATTAAGCGGTGTAGTAGACATGCAGATAAATATCCTGTGCAACGCAGGATCATAAACATCAACATCAGCTAGTAGGCATTCTGGCTTTGGAGAGAGTTGAGTGCTGAGTTCTGAGGACTGAGTGCTGAGTGAAGTTACTTACTCACTTCCTCAAAACCCTTTACAGCCCTTTACAGCCTTTGCAGCCTCTACAGCCCTCACCCTCCATCACAGCTGCGGCACAGCACCGGACTTACACCGGATTTTCCCTACCTTGCCGACAAACTTAGCCAATTGGCGCTTTGTAATCTTATCCCATTGGCAGAATTCAAACTCAAACGAGTCGTGTACCGTAGGATCTTCTACTAAATCTTTTGCGGAATTTTTTCAAAAAGGGGTTGCCAAGTCGAAGTCATTATGAGTACACTTTAGAAGTAGCGATTGTGAGACAGATGCAATTTAGGTTCAGCTTAGGTTTAGCACCCTGCAACGGTATGCAGAGGTACGACACTTCTTATCAGTTGCGGTAGTCTACAGTGGGGCTTATCTCGGCTGGTAGATTATTGGAGTTCCCCTTCTGGCAAGTCAAAGGCTTGTATCAGTACTGAAATCTCAGCGGTTTTGTTGACAACATTTCGTTGACTATCGTTTTCTCTATACCTAGTTTTTGCATTACTCACACAGGAGAATTTGAATTTATGACAGCCACAACATCTCGTCCATCCAAATCAAATCGCCGCTTCTATCCCACTCGGATCGATTTGCCGCAGGATGTGCGATCGCAAGTTACCGAAATCCTCAACCAAACCCTAGCTGCAACGTTAGATCTAAAAACCCAAACCAAGCAGGCTCACTGGAACGTCAAAGGCATGGACTTCTATCAGCTCCATGAGCTGTTCGATGAAATGGCAGGCGAGCTAGAAGAGTATGTCGATATGGTCGCCGAGCGCGTCACCGCTCTGGGCGGCACCGCAATGGGCACTGCTCGCATCGCTGCGGCAGAATCAATTCTGCCGGAGTATGACCTAGAAGCTGTCACGGGTGAAGAGCACGTCACAGCTCTAGCCGAGCGCTTTGCCGCTTACGCTAAGCACGTCCGTGAGTCGATTGATGCCACCGATGATCTGGGCGATGCCGACACGGCTGACCTCTACACGGAAGTATCCCGCACCGTTGACAAGCGCCTCTGGTTCCTCGAAGCGCATCTCGTTAAGAAAGGCGACGTGAAGTAGTCAGTAGTATCTTGCCCAAATAGAAAACAGGGCACTCCCGCCCAGCGGGAGTGCCCTGTTTTCTATTTGGGCGGTTAAGCTGCGCCGCCCTGCAAAATTTGATCGAGCTTGCCCTGAGCATCAAGCTGATGAATGCCCTGGCAATCCCCGATGTAGTGATCATTCACAAAAATTTGGGGCACTGAACGCGGCCCACCCGTCCGCTTTGCCATTTCCGACCGAGCCGCCTCATCACCATCAATCTGGTGTTCAGTGTAGTGAACCCCTTTTTTATCCAAAAGCGCCTTCGCCCGAATGCAAAACGGGCAGCTACTCCAGGTATAAATTTCAATATTTGCTCCCATGCCAACCTCCAACTCATCCTGTTACAAAATATTACTTCTTATTCTAGGGGCTTGACATGACACCGTTGGGGTATCTATCAGATATCAATCGAGAGAAAATCGAAGAAAACTAGAGAAAAATAAGATCAGACTGCCGCACCCAGCCCCGCACCACACCACTATCAACGTAGTACATCGTCATCGTGTTCGAAACGCCAATCGCATCAAACACCTGTACAGATGTGCCGCTAGGAATTGAACCCACAATGTTTGCAGAACTTAAGTTGGGTGAAGCATAGACTGTTGCATTCGCCGCAGCGCGAGCCGTCGCGTTAAGCGCAGCAGGTGGCCGTGACGCACCGGGGCGATCTGCCAAAGTAGGGGATGCCGTAATCATCAAGCTACTCATGAGAGTTAAAGTTGCGATCGCACCGAACCCCAGCAACTTCCTCCACGTCTTCAATTGAATATTCATCACTCACTGGCTCCAAACACACCCAAAAACACTGCTTAAGACTTAAACTGGCTGACAAACTTAGCACAGCGACCCCAACTCGGATCAAAAAGTCAACTTATTGTTAATGTTTTTTACAAGCAATGGGGAGAGTGAGGGAAAGGGAGCGGGGGAGCAACTGCTGAACTTCAAGGGATAGGTATAGCGAGGGAGCGAGGGAGCAGAGGAGATCTTTCTGTGGCGACTTCTCTAGATGACTGCACATAAAGCCCTTGCTCCCCCTGCCCCCTCGCTCCCCTGCCCTCTACAGCCTTGACAGCCTCCATACACACCTCCATCCCGATTGCTGTATAACAGAAAAGCTTCATCTCTGGAGGTAGACCTAAACAAAATCATGAGCGACCAAGGAATTACGATTGGCCTACAGCTCTGGCTGTTTTTCCTTATCTGCTTCGTCCTGCTAGACTATCCCATTCCCCTCAGCCTGTGTCTAGGAGCCGTAGGAGGGATTGCCGTCAGCCTGATTATTACCTGGTGGCAAGCACCAACTTCTCCAAATCGAACTGAAGCCATCCCCGAAACAGCTATCAGTCGCCTACGCAGTCGATTTTCGCTCTGGCGCAGTGCCCGTCAAGGCAATCGCAACCGCCTATTTCGGCCTAGCCCATCGGTCTATCAGCGTCGTCGTTCCCGTGGCAATACGCGTGGTGACACCCGTAACGAGCAATAACCATGTTTCTATTTCTGTCCAAACTGCTGCCCCTGTTCGTCTATCCGCTCGGACTAGGCTGTTTACTTATTGTGTTAGCACTGGTTCTGCTCTGGAAGCGTCCCCGCGCGGCGGCCAGTTTGCTGGTAGGCGCGATCGCAGTTTTATGGTTGGGCAGTAACGCCTGGGTCGCCACCTGGCTCACACAAACCCTAGAATGGCAAAACCTACCGCCTGCCAATTTGCCAAATGCCGATGCTATCGTTGTCTTGGGCGGTGCCACGCGCTCCCAAATTGCGCCTCGACCCTGGGTAGATGTGATGGAAGCAGGCGATCGCATTCTGCACGGTGCCCGTCTGTACAACGCAGGCAAAGCCCCCTGGCTGATCCTCAGCGGTGGCCGAATTGACTGGAAAGATGGCGGCACGTCCGAATCGGCGGATATGGCCCAAATTGCCGTCGAAATGGGCGTTGCTCCCAACGCGATTCTACAAGATCCAGAGTCTTTAAATACCTACCAGAACGCCATCAACGTTAAGCAGATTCTAGAGCAGCGCGATCTCGATCAGGTGCTGCTAGTTACCTCTGCACAACACATGCCGCGCTCTCTGGCGATCTTTGAGAAACAGGGAATCAGTGCGATCGCAGCTCCAACCGATTTTATGGTATCGGAGCAGAGCTACGACGAATTAACCAGCAGCCTGGAAGGCCGCATCTTGGGTATCCTGCCCAGCGCCGAAAATCTAGCGCAGACTACTCGGATTCTGAAGGAGTATCTGGGGCTGGTGATTTATCGGCTGCGGGGCTGGCTGTAGGTGCAGCACTAGGCATCAAAACCAACTGGCGCAACTGCTGCCGGAACTCAGCGGTCAGATATTTCGCCTGGATCGGTTGCCACTGTCGCCAAATCTCAACTTGCTCCTGCTGGAGCTGTTGATACAAATCCGGTAGCTGCTTGGGCCAGTCTGAATCGAGTTCATCCGCCAAAAACTCGCTCAGCACCGCCCCATCCTGAAGCTGACCGAGCAAATCTTGAATCACCCGAAATTCATCCGTTTGAGCCTGGTAGCTATCGCCATAGAACTCGATAAAAAACTCCGTTTGATAGCGCACCCGCTTCATTTGCTTCCGCAGATCATGTAGATCGGCACTGTCCTGCTCTAGCACCTGATGAATGCGCGTTTGGCTCAGTCGCTTGGTCGGCTGAATCCCGTTCTGTTTTGTACTGCTGGTCGCCACCAGCCAGCCGGGATGCAGCAGCAGTTCACTAATTAGCGGCAGCAGCAAGTCAGGTAAAACCTGCTCCAGCGGCAGTTCGGCCACTGGCGTATACTGGGGCTGCTCCAGCCAAGTCTGGAAACCCTGCTCAAACGCGGCGTACTGCTTTCCGTTTAGTACCTTCCGCAGCCGCTTACGGCACTTCTTACGCTTCTTCTGCACCCGCTCCATCACAGGCGCCAGCGCCCCAATCACATCAGGCTCAGCCTTCTCTAGATAAGACTGCAACCACACCAGCATCACGTCTAAATCCCGCACGTTGCCCAGCGCTTTAGCCAGCTGGCCAATCTTCTTAATACTCAGCCCAGACGGCAGCACAACTGCCCCTTCAAACACCTGTAGCGCCGTCCGCAGTCGCCGCATACCAACCCGCATCTGATGCACATCTTCCGGATCGCGATCGCACAGCACATCATCCAAATACTTGGTCGATTTCTTAAAATGCTTGCGAATCGCCTCATGGGCATACTGACGCAGCGAGGTAAGTGACGATGTCTTGCCCGTCGAGGTCTGTTTTGAGGCTCCGTTTTTAGCAGTAGATTCCTGTTCAGGAGTCGATTGGCTAGCAGTCTTCATTGGCGTTTGATACGAGATAGATACGTATTCGATAACCGGGCTTGGGTTGTACCAAACCTAACTTAAGCTTAGCGCAGCCAAATTCAGCCGATTTTGAACAAAATTTGAGCGAATCAGCAACACATCACAATCACCACTGAGGTTTAAATAGTTGGTTGAGATGATGTTCTTTTCATCCACTCAGCGATATTAACGCCATTGCAAACCAGCCCAACCTGAGTTAAGACACAGCCTGCACTATTCAAAACTGAACCCAAAGAGATAATTTTGCCGCCGCAATGCGGCGGCAAAATTATCTCTTTGGATTTTGGTACAAACTGTGAGTTAACAAATTGTTGAAGATGTTCGTTTTATCGCTGAGATGGTCATAATGAGGAGCGGAGTTGGAGGAAAGGAATCATGGGTCAACAAAGGGAAAATCAGCGATTGGGGCAGCAGGGAAAAAAAATCGGATGTGCGATCGCACTTTTCCTCCTGGGCTACACCGCAACTGAAATAACCATTAACCAGCCAGCAACAGCCCTACCCGGACAAAAAGCCGATGACGTTGCCGCCTGGATTCAAGCCCATCCCACCTTACAGCCTGAACTCGGCGAACGCCTGCGCGTACAGCGCACCGACACCGCCGCTCAGCGCTTCCTGTTTGAAGCCTCACGTCTACCGCCCGGACGCCCCCTAGAACCCGGCGTCATCGGCGAAATCCGCTCTGAAAAAATTGAGCTATTCGACATCATCAACGGCGTCACCCGCGAACGCCTGGAAGAATCGCTGCGGGTGATCTATGGCCCAGATCTCTACCGAGACTACAGAGAAGCCCAACCCGTTTATACCTATCCCAACGCCAACACATTCCGCCAGTCCCGCAATTCTCCCCTACTGACCTTCCTAGAAGGTGAACTGCGTCAGGGCGATCGCTATGCCTACTGGGTCGAAGTCGCCCGCAATCCGGCTGGTGTGAACTACAGCGGACGGATTACTGTTTTGCTGCCGGAAGATGTGGCGGGTCTGGAAGCTCAACTGCGCGATCGCTAGTTCAAGCCTTAAAGAACTTCATCGTTTTGGTCACTTCAGCAAGACTCGTGGCAAAATGTTTCGGTGTTTCTGTGAGGGCGAATCGAATGGAACAGCGGCAGAGCCAGAATCAAATCATGCCATCTTGTCAACATGCGCGGCGGGATGGGCCGCATCAGGGACTGCGCTTCCTGCTGGGTGGGCTAAGTCTATTGGGCACAGTCTGCCTTGGCTATTCGGCTCAAGCCCAAGAATTTCCCCCCTGCCAGCCGCCCAATACCAACGAGTATCTCCTGCTGGTGATTAGCGAAATGCCAGAGCAGCGACAGCAGGTACAAACCCTCGTCCCCGACGGCACAACCA
Organism: uncultured bacterium; assembly: GCA_966674685.1. Classification (GTDB taxonomy): domain Bacteria; phylum Cyanobacteriota; class Cyanobacteriia; order Phormidesmidales; family Phormidesmidaceae; genus Thainema. The sequence continues at coordinate 14,068 of CBKWJC010000104.1, read as the reverse complement.
TCGCAGTTTGTGATTATTTTGGCGATCCAGTCGTCCGCATTGGGGGCTTTACCAATCTGGAAACCGCCAGTGCTTGGGCGCAGTACTTGGGCAACGAGGTCAATGACATTCAGACCTTCGTCGCCCGTCCGCCCACGGCTGTCCTGCCCGCTACGAACCCCAGCACCTATCAGCCAAGGCCGCTCGGTGTTGGTTACGCCGTCTTGGTGAACTACGACAATCGGCCTGAAGTGGCCCTAGACGTGCAGCAAGCCATTTCCCGCGAAGTTGGGGTAGCCGCTTATCGGCAAGATCCCTACTTGCTGGCCCTCTACACGCCCGATATCCAATCCGCCAGCGCCCTGCTCAAAATCCTCAGCGATCGCAACTTTGCCGCCATGATTGTGGATAGTCGTCAGGTGATGCTGCTGCGGGCGAATGTGACGACAGATCTGTCAAGTTCGGCTCCGGCGGAGTGAGGAGTGAGGAGTGAGGAGTGAGGAATTAGGGAAGCAGGGGCAAGGGGAGCAAGGGGGGCGGTATTGGGGTTGGGTGTTTAACCTGGCTGTGCCGCTGGTGTTTGTTTTGCTGGCCTATCGCTGGACTGCGATCGCAGATGTGTTTCAGTTTGATCCGGATGAGGGGATCGAGCTGACTAAGGCGGATCTGTATCAGCGCGGCTTTCAGCTCTACAGCGAGATTTGGAGCGACCAGCCCCCCTTGCCGACGGTGCTGTGGGCTGCGTGGCTGCAACTATTTGGGCATTCTGTCTTAGCTGCGCGGTTATTAACGCTCGGCTTTGCCACTGTGCTAGTTTGGGCATTCGGACACTGCATGTGGCTGACAGTCGGTGCGCCTGCGGCATTAATTGGCGTTGTCTTGCTCATGATATCGAGCCATTTTGTGCAGTTTAGTGCGGCAGTGATGATGGGGATCCCCTCGCTGTCTCTGGCCGTGCTGGCAATGTACACCCTGCTGGTTTACCAGCGCACCGCTCAGATTGGCTGGCTCTTGCTCTCCGGCATCTGGCTAGCGCTGTCGGTGCAAATCAAAGCCTACACGCTGTTTCTGCTGCCTGTGCTGCTGCTGGGGCTACTGCTTATGCCGACCAGCCCTAAACCCGCCATCCGGAACATTCGGCCAGTGCTCCGACGTGGCGCAGTTTGGTCACTCGGTTTTGGCATGGCAACCGCGATCGCACTTTTTCTACTCCCTTCCCAAAGCCTCGAACAGTCCACCCTCAGCCACTTTGACACCAACATCCGCGCCGCCGTCGAGTGGCAAAATAGCTGGGGCGGCTACCTCAATTTCTTTGTAAAAGACCCGGACTACTGGATCTTGGCGGGTTTGGGTTTATGGGGATTATGGGCGGGCAACATGCGATCGCACTTTCTCAACACCCTCCAATCCGGACTCAGCATCCCCCTCCTCTGGCTGCTGGCTAGTCTGACAGTACTCGCCTGGCACCGCCCCATCTGGTACCACTACTACCTGCTAATTTCACTTCCCCTCACCTGGCTCACCGCTTACAGTGTGCAGCCAGCACTCACCTTCTGGCATCACCAACTGCACCGCTTTTTACCCTCATCCCCCACCCATTCACCCTCCCACCCATCCACCCATCCCCCCATCCACCCCTCTACCTCCCGCTCCTCACGCCTCACTCCTCACGCCTCACTCCTCACCATCACCACCGCCAGCCTCCTTGCCCTCTCCCTCCTCATCGGACTGCCCATCAAGCTAGCGCTGCTGCATCACACCACCCAGCGCTTTCTAGAAAAATCTCAGGCTCCGTTTGCCATGCTGGAGCACATGCAGACCTACAGCGCTAACACCGAATGGCTATTCACCGACAGCCTGATTTTCGGCTTCTACAGCAATCTAAAAATCCCACCCGAAATCGCCGTTTTTTCCACCAAGCGCTTCCTCTCCGGTAGCCTGACCCTGCCACAGTTACGCACTATCCTCACCGATTACGCGCCCGAACAGGTCATCCTCAGCCGCTTTGACACCGTGCAACAAGCGCTCCAGCCAGATTTGCAGGCCAACTATACCAAAACGCAACAAATTGATGACATCAGCCACTTCAGCCGCCGTCACACCAATCAAGCCGCCAAAAACCAGCCACGCTAAATTTGCGATCGCGAAATGGATCTATCCTGGGTAAGATCATCAAGGTCTTAACCATTAAGAACGCCAGTGGAGAAAAGCGGTTATGCGAGCACGCACCATTCGAGAGGGATCAGTTGGACTACTCATCCTATTTGGCCTAGGACTGATTGGATTCTTGATCATGTGGATTCAAGGAATCGACTTTAATGATCGGTCATATCGCTTTTGGGTGCTGTTTCAAGATACCGTTGGCATGCAAGAAGGCGCACAGGTTCGCTATCGTGGCGTTCCCGTTGGCAGAGTCACCGCCATTCGCCCCCAGTCCAACCGCGTCGAAGTTCAAATTGAGATTGAAGACCCTCAGCTCCACATTCCCAACAACGTCTCGATCCAAGCCAACCAAGCCGGATTCCTAGGTGAAACATCAATTGACATCTATCCCCGCCTAGATGTGGCCCTCACTGAGACAGAAATCGCCCTTAATAATCCGCTGGATGAAGACTGTAACAGCGATGTGCTCGTTTGTGCCGGAGATATTCAACCAGGCGATCCAGGCGTTAACTTCAACGAACTGATCCGCTCCACCATCGCGCTGTCTGACCAGTTTACCGATCCAGAACTGTTCGCCAACCTACAGGAACTGACCCGCAACTCCTCTAATGCCGCCGAAGAAGTCGCCCAACTAACCGAAGAAGTGACCGTCCTCGTCAAACTATTTCAAGCTGAACTCGGCCCCCTGTCAAACTCCGCAATTACCGTAGCCAGCTCTGTCAGCCGCGCCGCCGATGAAATCAGCACCACCGCCAATCGCACCAATGCCCTCCTTGACGCAAACGAAGTCGCATTAACCACAACACTAAATAACATCAGTGGCACCAGCACTCAAGTTCGCATTTTACTAGAGGGGTTTCAACCACTCGCTGCCGGACAGGGTGAACTGGTGGAGAACCTACGGGTGTTAACCGCAAATGCAGCGGCTACGGCGGATAATCTCGAAGACCTCACGGGTGCCCTCAGCGACCCCACAACGATTCTCATGCTGCAGCAGACACTCGATTCTGCGCGCACCACCTTCCAAAATATGCAGAAAATTACGGCAGATCTAGACGAGCTAACAGGTGATCCAGAACTCCGAGACAACATCCGCGACTTAATCTACGGATTTAGCAACTTAGTATCTTCCACCGAACAGCTTGAGCAACAAATGCAGCTTGCTCAACAGGAAACAGCTGGATCGCCTACCGAGTCCCCCATTTCCTTCATGCAGCAGCCCTCTAGTTCATCCGCCAAAGACACCATAGAAAAACTGAACCTGTCTATCCTCGATGATGCCGATTCCTCCATGACATTCCACTCTATGCCAATTACCAGTTCGATTGGCGAACAGGTGCAGGTTGCTTTTCCTATCATTCGCCCAGCTGAAGTGAATCCATAGAATGTTTTGTAGCGCGGCGATGCCGCGCTACAAAAATGTCCGTATTTAGCCCGCCTGGACTGATAATTGCGATCGCAGCCGATTCGATAACCAGTCCTAATCAGGCCTGGGTCATAGAAACTCAAAGAGGGGATTATGCAGCCGCAGTGCGGCTGCATAATCCCCTCTTTGATGTAGGTCGCCTGGTATAGCTAAAGGCCGCAACCCTTGAAGCAGCAAGCGCTCCAGCACCAGAGCCGCTCCCTAATCAGCACCGTTTCGGCTGATAGACAAGCGCCTGCATCATTTGAATCATTGAGTAAACTCTGCGATCGCAATTTATATTACTCAAGGTGATTAAAGACTGCAAATATATAATTTTCACTTATAAATAGAATTTGACAATTCGTTCGTAATTTGCTCTGCACAGAGGCGGATTTGAGAACTTTTTAGGATAGACTTAAGTTCATGTAGAAGAGGTTCTAGATAGAGCTGAATCTATATGACTCGTACATGGATCAATGCGATCGCAGATCCCTCCCTGTTCGGAAAGCGGATACTCCGAACAGCCTATTGGTAAGAGCTCTCTCAAAACCTGTGTTGTGTAGGGGTGATCAGTTCACCCCTGCTTCCTTCAAAAGTTTTTTCCATCATCAATCGCACATTGACCGTTCCTCTTGCTTGGGGGAATCGGAAGGAGGTACTTATGGCAAATTTTTCTCTCGAATGTCTCGTCGGAACCTTCTGCACACCGCAGAGGCTTCCACATCTGGCACCCCTATCTTCATCTCTAGTTAGCCGTGTTTCCCACAGCCTGCATCTGGTTCGCAGCTCTGAAGCGGATGCGACAGCGTTTACCCTGAACGGCTTCAACTTGAATCACTTACGGCTGAAGGCTTCGGGGCATCCGGTGGTAATCGATGCCAACATCATCAATCGGACTAATCTGAGCGCTCAGTCGAAGCATTTTCCAAACGCGCACCGTTTCCATTGCTGCTAGCGATGAATGACCACAAGCCAGCTACTCAGGATTCGAGGCCATACTTGCCTGCCGTCCTGACCCCGAACGATTTGACTAAGGAGGAATGACAAAGTGGATTTCTTTTCCGAGTTTTTAACGAATTTTGGGGCGCAGTTGCAGTCCCCGACGCTCGGCTTTCTGATTGGCGGTATTGTCATTGCCGCCCTCGGTAGCCAACTGCAAATTCCCGATGCGATCTATAAGTTCATCGTTTTCATGCTGCTCATCAAAGTCGGCCTGACAGGCGGCATGGCGATCCGCAATGCTAGCCTGGGTGAAATGCTGCTACCCGCCCTGTTCGCCGTGATAACGGGAATCGTGATCGTGCTGATTGGGCGCTACACGTTTGCCAAGCTACCGGGCATCAGAGTCGTGGATGCCGTTGCGACAGCGGGCTTGTTCGGTGCCGTGAGTGGTTCTACCATGGTCGCAGGCATCACGGTGCTAGAAGCGCAGGGTATGGAATACGAGGCATGGGCTGGCGCGCTCTATCCCTTTATGGACATCCCAGCACTGGTGACGGCGATCGTCATAGCCAGCATTTATAGCAGCAAGCAAAAGCGCAACAAGTATCTCAAAAACGAGACGTATATTAGCAAGCAAGCCGTCACTGTAGGTGGATATCCCAGCGAGCAGGCCGTTATAGCAGGCGGATATTCCAGCGAGCAGACCGGGACGACAGGCAGCGGATATTCCAACGAGCCAGGCGCTACTACAGGTGGATATCCCGGTGGCGGCGGCGGTACCGCAAGTGGATATTCCAACGAGCCGGGCAGATCCCCCAGCAAGCGGGTGAAGATATGGCCCATCGTGAAGGAAAGCATCCAGGGATCTGCCCTATCAGCACTGCTGCTGGGTCTCGCCCTAGGCATCCTAACCCGACCAGAAAGCGTCTACGAAAGCTTCTACGATCCTCTCTTCCGCGGCCTGCTATCGATTTTGATGCTGATCATGGGTATGGAGGCATGGGCAAGGCTCAATGAGCTTCGCAAGGTAGCCCAGTGGTATGCCCTATATGCCTTTGTGGCACCCTTTCTACACGGGTTTATTGCCTTCGGTCTCGGCATGATTGCCCACTACGTTACCGGATTTAGCGCTGGTGGTGTCGCGCTCCTAGCCGTCATTGCTGCTTCGAGTTCAGACATTTCAGGGCCGCCCACGTTACGAGCGGGTATCCCGTCAGCCAATCCCTCCGCCTACATCGGCGCGTCCACAGCCATCGGCACTCCAGTTGCGATCGCATTATGCATACCGCTCTTCGTCGGACTTGCCCAGGCAATGGCGGGTGGCTAATCCCAAATGATTCCGGTTCGCCGTGCTCCCCTGATCCGGCAACCAAGGAGATATATCATTTCTCTAAAATGTGGCTACACATCAATTTTCAGTACCGTGAGTGCTGAGGACTCAAAACTCTTCACTGAACTCATCTGTGGCCCTAAATTGCAGAACTGATAGTAGATAAATACATAGGTAAGGAGGTAACCCACATGGCTAAGCCAGCCAAAAAGCTCGTTATCATCACAGAGAAATTACTGCTGAAAAAAATCGCCCAGATTATCGACGAAGCCGGAGCTACTGGCTATACGGTATTGGAAACTGGTGGTAGAGGTAGTCGTAACATGCGCTCGTCGGGACAACCCAGCGTTTCCGACACGACCTCAAATATTAAGTTCGAGGTGCTCACCGAAAGTCGGGATATGGCCGAGAAGATTTCGGATAGGGTCGCAATGGAGTTTTTCAACGATTACGCGGGCATCGCCTATATCTGTGACGCGGAAGTACTGTACGGGCACAGTTTCTGTGGGCCAGACGGCTGTTGAATCGAGACGATGCAGACCTAAAAAGCCGGGGGCGTGCCCCGGCTTTTTGGTGGTCGTGCTTCGTGCCCGCAGGACGTTGATGCTGGCGAAGAAATTACTGCCCAGACCTATGGGCCGCTCACCCACGATCTGGATGAAGCCTTGTTCCTGGCCAAGCGGCTGGCAGCGATGGCTAGACAAATCTTTAATCAACGAATGTCGTACTTGGAGCAGTAGCTATGAGAAAGCTAGAAGAACGAGTTGATGAAGGATGGATGGTACATATCTATGGGCGCAACCGACGGCTACTCTGTGCCCTAGAACCTTCCCACGGCTGGAGTTTTTTGCTGGGCGTTGGCGCTGGCCTGATCCTGACCACGATTTTAGTTAACGTCTATCCCCGGTCATCGCCTCAATCCACAATTCCGTCTGCTCAGCCAGCCGAAAGCCCTGCTTTACAAGTGGACTAATTGCAAGCTGATAGGGAATGTGCGATCGCACCTTAAACCGAAACCAAACCACGAATACACCTTAGTAGTAGCCCTTTCAAGGTGTTATTTTTTGGAACGGGCAATAATCTGAAATCCCAGTTTTCCGTTCTTGGTTTTCAGCTTCTGGTAAAAGAAAAAAAGAAGCTATGATTTTTGCGGCTAGAATGCGAGGATTCAAGTCCGGTAATTGCATTGGTAGCATTGAAAATACAAGGCTTAGCCGCTCATTTTTCTCCGTTCTGGATTTAACACCTTGAAAGGGCTACACCTTAGTAGCCTACGATACGGTTACTAAGTCCTCAAACCATAGAAAGTAAAGCGTAGATTTAACCTCAATCACAAACAAGGCAGACTCATGAGTGGACTTGGTGGACTCAACAAAACCCCCAACGGTGTTGTACTAGGCATGGTGCAGCTTCAGCTTCCCAACGTCGCTACACCAGACGACCTAGCAGCCCAAACCCAGCGCATCTGCGACATGGTCGGCAAAGCGCGTCGCAACATGCCAACGATGGATCTAGTTGTCTTTCCCGAATATTCGCTGCACGGCTTGTCGATGGATACCAATCCAGACATCATGTGTCGGCTGGATGGCCCAGAAGTCGCAGCCTTCCGCCAAGTCTGTGTCGAAAACAAAATTTGGGGCTGTTTTTCCATCATGGAATACAACCCCAGCGGCAATCCCTACAACAGCGGCATCATCATCGACGACCAAGGCGAACTCAAGCTCTACTACCGCAAACTGCACCCCTGGGTACCCGTAGAACCCTGGGAACCCGGAAATTTGGGCATTCCCGTTTGCGAAGGCCCCAACGGTAGCACCCTTGCGCTGATTATCTGCCACGACGGTATGTTCCCCGAAATGGCGCGGGAATGCGCCTACAAAGGGGCCGAAATCATGATTCGCACAGCGGGCTACACCGCTCCCATTCGTCATTCCTGGCAAATCACAAACCAGGCCAATGCCTTCTGTAACCTGATGGCAACAGCTTCGGTCTGCATGTGCGGCTCCGACGGTTCATTTGACTCAATGGGCGAAGGCATGATCGTCAACTTCGACGGTACACCGTTGGCAATGGGGAGCCACCGTCCCGACGAAATTATCACCGCTGAAATTCGCCCCGACCTAGTGCGCGAAGCCCGCCAATACTGGGGCGTTGAAAATAATATCTACCAGTTTGGTCACCGTGGCTACGTCGCGGTCAAAGGCGGCGCACAAGACTGTCCCTACACCTACATGAAAGATATGGTCGCGGGCAACTACCGTCTCCCTTGGGAAGACGCAGTGATTTACACCGATGGTACCTCGTGCGGATTTCCAGCCCCAACCCGCGAGTATCAAGGCGAAGAAATGCCATCGGATATGCAGTCTGTCTAAGAAGACTATCAGTTGAATAAAAGAGAAGCGCGATCGCACATTGCTGACTCGCGCTTCTCTTTTCGCCTACAGCAGTTTTCTCCTATTAACTGGGAACTCTAAAAACGCCATTGATTAGCTACACGGCGACGCCTACAGCATTTTTCAGCCTAGTGAGGTTCATAGGAATGTCTCTCCACCGGAGGCAGAGAGACGTCCCTGTACTCCACCAGCATGAAAAACACGGTATCAGTGCTGGGGTTATAAAACAACTCCAGCCACATAAGCGCCGAGTACTACAATTCACCCAGTGAGGAACATGCATGAACAGGCGTTTTTCTAGATTCTTTAGTTTAATTATTATTGGATTTATTCTCGGAATATTTGCCCCCAGCCTTCTTCCCAAATTCACGTTAAAATACCTTCTTATCTTTTATATATTTATATATATCGATATCTATATTCACGAATTCGGTCATGCGATCGCTGGAACCCTTGTTAAATTCCGCATCAAAAAAATCAGCATTGGCACAGGGCGAAAAATAGTTGAGAAACGCTTTGGATATTTTTCACTTATCGTTACAGACAATTTTTCTGGAGGTCTCACCCATTTAGGAGACGTCCCGAAGAGCTTCCTAAAACTCCGCTATTTAGCTTTTGTTATCGGTGGAGTCCTTGCTCAAAGCCTAGCTATTTTAATTGCATTAGCTTACTTTAAAATTCCATTCAATGAGATTATATACACTGATCAGCTTTCAATAGCGCATATATTTATTCATTCAAATCTTATTTTAATCGCCATAAATCTTACTCCCTACTATGTAAATTTGGGAGGAATAAAACATCCAACAGATGGCTTGCAAATCCTAAAAACACCATTCCTGAAAGCACAAGGAATTCAGGAGATTCTATCAGCAGGCAAAATCTATGAAGGCTATGAGCTGTATCAATCACAGGAATACTCCAGCGCAGAAACAATATTGCGAGAATGTGTTGAGCTATATCCCAAGGCAGCTATGGCAAAAATTAATCTTGTTGCCGCATTACTCAAGCAATCAAAGCCGAAGGAGGCGCAAGTCATTGCTGAAGCAGCGATAACAGATTATCCCAAACATCCCCAACTTTTTATTCTTTATAACAATCTTGCCTATGCGTATTTTTTACAACTCGATCGAGAAGCTTTGCATAAAGGGGAATATTACTCTCTTAAAGCACTTGAGTTAAATTCTAAACACCCAGCTATTCTAGGTACGAGAGGATGTATTCTCATTGAGCAAGGCCAAATTGATGAAGGGCTGGCACTGCTAAAGCAATGTGCCAATTTAAAACATGCCGTTGATGAACGAACTAATCCATTAGGATCTTTCACTTATATGGCCTATGGCCATTATTTAAACGGCAATCTAGACCTTGCATTTCAGTATCTCGACAAAGTTGAAGCACATGGCAAACCGTTAGACCATGATTACCAAACTCTACTCGATCACGTTATTGAGAAAACTGCAAACTTTGGTCGCACAGGCGAACCACGATTCATCATATCTGATATCAACTAAACAGAGCTTGTAGCTACATATTTTATACAACCTAATAAAAATTCTCCGCCTGTCTCAGCCACGCTGACCGAGAAGGGCCAACGCCTGCTTTGACAGTGCGGAGAAATCTTAGAGCTTAGACCAAAAAGAAATCGCTAAATTTCCTAATGCCCATTGCTAATTTGTTCTTTATGTCGCTGTGGAAGATCCCAACAGCAAGCTAGAATGCTTTATCTAAGATCAAAAATCTAGTTAAAAAGCGCTTTAGCCAACTGATGACTTTGCCATACCTTGAATCAGGTAGTCAAAGTAGGGTGCTGCTTCTTGAGCATCTTCCGCAGATAGCAAGCTCAAGGACGCATCCTTGAGTGCCCGCATGGAATCTTCCATGCCTTTCATCGGTACACCTAATGCGTTGTACATCTCGCGCGCACCAATTAAACCAATTTTTTCAATTGGGTCTTTGCTGCCCGACAAGATACCGTAGGTGATCAGTCGTAGATACCAGCCATAGTCACGAATGCACAGAGCGCGTTGACGGTCGCCATAGGCATTGCCTCCGGGTTGGATATACTCAGGATGCTTCTGCCACAGACGACGGCTGGATTCGTCTACGATTTTCTTTTGGTTTTCATTGAGGATTTCAACAATGCGGAGCCGCTGCTCCCCCGTGCTGAGAAATTCTTCAATGGCTTTTAGTTCTCCGCTAGTGGGATAGCGGAGCTGATCGTCGGCGTTGAGAATAACTTGACTAACTACACTCATGATTATCAGAGCATTCAGATAGGAATATCTCTGACAGTGTAACGATTTGAGGGGCCTCAAGGGAAGAGAATGACTACACTAAATCGTAACGATTCGCAATATTTGGATTCAGATTCGGCCTGGGAACAGGGTTCAATCCTGGAACTGGAGGTGATTGACCTCAGCGACAGCGGGGACGGCGTGGGGCGCTGGCAGCAGCGCGTCGTTTTCATTCCAGACACCGTACCGGGAGATGTTGTCCAAGTTAGATTAGTCTATGTTAAGAAATCTTACGCTCACGCCAAATTGTTATCAGTCTTAACACCATCGCGCGATCGCATTCGGCCAGCCTGCATCGTGGCCGATAAATGCGGCGGCTGTCAGTGGCAGGTGGTGAGCTATGAGCGCCAGCTAGAGGCCAAGCGTAACCAAGTGGTGCAGGCGCTAGAGCGGATTGGTGAGTTTGAGCAGCCGCAGGTGGAGCGGATGCTAGCGGTGGGTGATGCACTGCACTATCGCAATAAGGCCACCTATCCCCTGAGTCGGAATGCTGAGGGACAGGTGCAGGCGGGCTACTACCGCAAGGGGAGCCATCGTCTGGTCAACCTCAACCAGTGCCCTGTACAGGACGAGCGGTTGAATCCACTGCTGGCTCAGGTCAAGCAGGATATTCAAAAGCAGGGCTGGTCGATTTATAACGAAGAGCGGCACCAGGGACGGCTGCGCCACCTCTCGCTGCGAATTGGCCGACGAACGGGCGAAATCCTGCTGACGTTAGTGACAACCGATTGGCGGTTAGAGGGGATTGAAGAACAGGCGGCAGAATGGCTAGAGCAATATCCCAATTTGGTCGGCGTGGCGCTGAATTTAAACTGCGATCGCACCAATCGTATTTTTGGCGACGAAACCCGCTGCATCGCTGGAGAACCTGCCCTCACTGAGACATTCGCCGGACTTCAGTTTAAGATTCAGCCCACAACTTTCTTCCAAATCTACACGGAACAGGCTGAAGCTCTATTAGATGTCGTACTGCAAGAGCTGAATCCTCAAGGTGATGACGTTTTATTAGATGCTTACTGCGGTGTTGGGACGTTGACGCTGCCTTTAGCTAAACGAGTACAGCATGCTATAGGAATTGAGGTTCATGCTGAATCAGTCCTGCAAGCCCGCCAAAATGCAGAGTTAAACCAACTTGGCAATGTGGAATTTCAGACGGGCAAAGTGGAAACGTGCCTAGAATCGTTAAATGTTCAGCCCAATCTGGTTTTGCTCGATCCGCCTCGCAAAGGTTGTGCAACGGCTGTACTCGACCAGCTTCGTCAGCTCCAGCCTGTCAAAATTGCTTACATTAGCTGCAATCCAGCGACATTGGCGCGTGATCTAAAGCATTTATGTGCAGATGGTAAATATCAGCTAATTCGAGTGCAACCTGCCGACTTTTTCCCACAAACTGCCCATGTTGAATGTGTTGCTTTTTTGCAATTGCAAAGCTGATGAAAGAACTAAACCATGAGAGCATCTCAAATATGTAAATATGCGGTTTTGCCCTCTCTCGCCCATTTTGAGAGAGAGGATTGAGGGGAGTGAGGGTCAAGCTAGGTATAAACAGTAGCCCAGCACTGAGAGAGGGACTTTGCAAGTACTGCTCTTGCCCCTCTTCTCCCCATTGCAGGCTACTGTGTATACACAAGTCTCTAGACTCCGTTTCAACGCTGAGATCCCCCTAAATCCCCCTTAAAAAGGGGGAAATTGACTCAAAGTTCCCCCTTTTAAGGGGGGCAGGGGGGATCATTGCGGGGGTGAGAAGCAGTGATCAAGATGTGTATACACGGTAGCCATTGCGGGAGAAGGGATTAGGGGATGAAGGCCATTTACAAAAATGGGATGCTCCCCCAACAAACGTACTGAATTTGAAGGTGATTACACCATCTTTGCTAATACTGTTTCTCTGAATATGGCCACACATCAACTCTCAGTAACGTGAGGCAAGAGGAGTAAGGAGTAAAGCAAATTAAACAACTCAGCACTCAACACTCAGTCCTCAGCACTAGACTGATCTGTAGCGCTAAATTGCAGAACTGATATCAGTAGGTTGGCATAAATAAACGCAACTAAACAATCGGGGCGCTTTTCCAGTTTTTTAGTTGCGTTTATTTGTACGCAGCTACTTAAGTCATGTTAAAAACTCAATCCAACGAGTAAAACAGGGATGAAACATCATCCAGCATGGCAATGACATACCTGTTTAGCACTAGCTGATTCTACGAGAGAAGTCAGTACGTCTGTGCTTAAAGGATTGACTAAAAAACCATCTAGATCTGGATTTTCTTCGCGATGAATCCAGCTCGAAGAATCGCTATCTGCCACCGCCAGGATAGTTGTGTGAGTTAAACCGGACGCAGCGCGAACCTGAGCAATAAAGCTTTTGGGCCAGTGAACATGTTCTCCCATCAGCAAAACTAGACAGGGATGAACATGGTAAGCATGGCTCAGAGCTTGTTGAAGAGATGTTGCAACAACAAGCGGGCAGTTTAACCGCTTGAACGGCAAGTGCCAGCTAATCGCAAGCCTTAATCCCAAATCAACGATGAGGACTGGATCGGAATGTGGCGTATTCATAATGGGACAGCTTTAAAGCAGTGACGAAAGAGCCAATTTCTCTGCTGGCATGTGCCGAGCAAAATTTTATGCATCCGTAATCTAGAATCCGAGTATCCATCATCGTTCTAATTGCATGTTTGGGTAATATCCTTCAGGCTTTTTTAGCCTTTGTGCATTAAAAGTAATTATTTGTTTTTTATTTAGGATTTGATGAAGAATATTATCTACGCTCATTGGCTGATTGGTGCTTGATTTGATGCATCAGTAGAGCAATGCAGTAAAACCATCTCTGAATAATTAATGTTTTCAATTGTTAATTGAAGTAAACAGCTTGGGACATTGAATTATTTACACACTGTTACTTAAGCATTTGCGATGATTTTCCAGAAGATAAACATTCCATTTATTGGCCTTGCCGTTGGAGCGGGTCTTGTAACGTTGGTTTCAGGTTGCACGAGCCAAGTGGTTGCTAACTACGATGCGATCGCAGAAGTCTCCTACACCTGGCAAGTCAACTACACCGAAGGCTCCGATCGCCCAAATGACATTCGGCGCGAGCAGTTTGCCTCTACGTCACTGATTAACCAGAATGGGGAACTGCCCGTCGGTTCTGTGACTGGCCCAGACGACCAGGGCTTGTGGTGGCCGGAGTTGCCGCCGCGTCCGACGGTGGATGAGATTGAAGCGCGACGCAAGAGTTCACAAGAGCAGGTTAGTGCGCCAGAGTTAATCAAAAATGTGGACTACAGCATCACGTTTCAGCAGGACGGTGAAACGGTAACGCTGCCGACCGAATATTCGGTTTATCGAGCAGCGGTGAAAGCGCACGAGCAAGATGCGGCCTTGGAGCTAACCGTAATCGATAACGTGCGGGTGGAGAAGGCGGAGGTTGTAGAGTAGCGCTGTACGACTACTGGAGTGTCCAGTTTTTTTTTTTTGGGGAAGTCCCCCGGGGAGTTCTCCCCCAAAACAAAACAAGCAACCCCCCATCACCCAAAGGGATATGCGACGCTGT
>CBKWJC010000103.1:0-21460 GCA_966674685.1 uncultured bacterium | reverse complement strand
GATTTTTGGGGCGCTCCGCGCCCCAAAAATCGCTCAACTGCATAAGCCCTAAATTGATTGGATCAATCAACACGAATCAGTACAAAAAAACTATTTTGGCTGTTAATTTGAGCTTTGGGGTTTACCTGTAGCGCTTGTAGTCAACGCTCAGAATACGAGCAGCTCGCCTTAATTTTCAGGAACTAATTTTCAGGATTTTTTTTAGGAGCATGTACTGCAAGCAAACGGCTCACGAATGTGGGTCAGAAATGATTAGAAACGACTAACGAAAACGACTAACGAGCAAAATCAGTAGGCAGAAGCCGGAGCAATTTGGCCTCGTTTGCCTCTTGTAGCAGAATTTTGCTCATTTTGGGCAATATGCTCAGAATTTCTGAAGATTTTAGCTGCTTAGCGTGATTTGTGTATTGCTGCAAATTGCGATTGTCAGGGGTTAGGGTGCGATCGCACCCTACCTCATACATGCATTCGCTGCCTAAAAATTTATGATTTTCCCTTATCCGTCAGCACTGAGGACTAGCTCAGGCGCAGCATAGTAGCGTATGCTGGTTCACTGCGGAGTTAGAATTTGATGCGGGTGAGCCAGTTTAATGCTCATCTGCTTCATGCTGTCATGTACGCTTAGGGTTATATAGAAGACTTTTATCCCAGTCAGTCTTCGATTTAATTTGAATAGCTCCAGTTCAGGACGATTGCGAGGATACGGCGAATCAATGGTTCAAGAACGAACACTTCCTACCTTTCAGGCCACCGCATCAGAGGTTAGTCGCGAAGAAGGACTAACCCTCTATGAAGACATGGTTCTTGGTCGCTTTTTTGAAGACAAGTGCGCCGAGATGTACTATCGCGGCAAGATGTTTGGCTTTGTCCATTTATATAACGGGCAAGAAGCCGTTTCCACTGGAGTCATCAAAGCCATGCGCCCCGATGACTATGTCTGTAGCACCTATCGGGATCACGTTCATGCGCTCAGCGTTGGCGTACCCGCGCGCAACGTCATGGCCGAGCTATTTGGCAAGGAAACGGGCTGTAGCAAAGGTCGGGGTGGTTCCATGCACCTCTTCTCCTCCGAACACCACCTGCTGGGCGGTTTCGCTTTCATCGGTGAGGGGATTCCCGTCGCACTGGGCGCAGCGTTTCAAAGCCGATATCGCCGCGATGCCCTTGGTGAAGACGCCGATCAGGTAACAGCCTGCTTCTTTGGCGATGGCACCACCAACAACGGCCAGTTTTTCGAATGCCTCAACATGGCAGCACTGTGGAAGCTGCCTATCCTATTTATTGTTGAGAACAATAAATGGGCGATCGGCATGGCTCATGAACGCGCCACCTCTCAACCCGAAATTTACAAAAAAGCCAGCGTCTTTGGCATGCCGGGGTACGAAGTAGACGGCATGGACCTACTGGCCGTGCGCTCAATTGCCAAGGAAGCCGTAGCTCGCGCCCGTGCAGGCGAAGGCCCCACGCTGATTGAATGCCTCACCTATCGCTTCCGGGGACATTCCCTAGCCGATCCCGATGAACTGAGGTCGAAGGCGGAAAAAGAATACTGGATGTCTCGCGATCCGCTGAAAAAGTTTGCAGCTTATCTCACAGAGCACAACATTGTTCAGGCAGAAGAACTCAAAGAAATTGAGCGCAAAATTCAGAGCGTTGTTGAAGATGCGGTGCAGTTCGCCCAATCCAGTCCTGAACCCGATCCCAGCGAGCTTTACCGCTATGTTTTCGCAGAAGACTAGGTTTAGGTCTCAAGCGACTTAATGTTTGCGTAACTGAATCAATCCAAGCCTGATGGCTGACTACGGTTTACTAAAACACTGAACGATCTAGAGAAGCAATCAGAGATGGCAGAAACTCTTTTATTTAACGCCCTTCGAGCCGCAATCGATGAAGAGATGGAGCGCGATCGCACCGTTTTTGTCTTAGGCGAAGATGTCGGTCATTATGGTGGCTCCTACAAAGTAACGAAGGGTCTATACGAAAAATACGGCGAACTACGGGTACTCGATACTCCGATCGCCGAAAACAGCTTTACCGGGATGGCTGTCGGTGCCGCAATGACCGGGCTGCGCCCGATCATTGAAGGCATGAACATGGGATTTCTGCTGCTGGCCTTCAACCAAATCGCCAACAACGCAGGCATGCTGCGCTACACTTCCGGCGGCAACTACAAAATCCCGATGGTGATTCGGGGGCCAGGTGGTGTGGGGCGTCAGCTCGGCGCTGAACACTCCCAGCGCTTGGAATCCTACTTTCAGGCAGTTCCGGGTCTTAAGATTGTGGCTTGCTCGACACCCTACAACGCCAAAGGGCTGATGAAAGCGGCCATTCGTGATGACAACCCCGTTCTGTTCTTTGAGCACGTCCTGCTCTACAACCTGAAAGAAAATCTGCCGGACGAAGACTATGTGCTGCCACTCGACAAGGCGGAAATGGTGCGTCGCGGCAAGGACGTGACGATTCTGACCTACTCTAGAATGCGTCACCACGTCATGCAGGCGGTCAAAACGCTGACCAAAGAAGGCTTTGACCCTGAAGTCATCGACTTGATTTCGCTGAAGCCGCTCGATTTTGACACAATTGGTGAATCGATTCGCAAAACCCACCGCGTCATCATCGTCGAAGAGGGTATGCGGACGGGCAGTATTGGCGCAGAACTGACGGCTTCGATTAACGATCGCTTCTTCGATGAGCTGGATGCACCTGTGCTCCGATTAGCGTCTCAGGACATTCCGACACCGTATAACGGGACGCTGGAGTCTCTGACCATTGTTCAACCCACTCAAATTGTTGAAGCGGTACAAAAAATGGTGGCGCTTCAGGTCTAGCCGTACTGATTTATGAATTTGGAAAAGAGGCATTTTGTCGCCGTATCGCGGCGACAAAATGCCTCTTTTTGTTCTTGTAGACGCATAACCGTAGTCCTATTATTTAGGACGTTTTTGTAGCGCGGCGGTGCCGCGCTACAAAAACGTCCGTGTCCTAACAGAGCTGACTACAGCTATGAGTGTCTCAATAGTTTTCTTTGCAGATTCCGCCTCAGTTTTAAGGATTTCGGATAAAGTGGGATCTGCAAGGCATGGCTGAGCGGCATGAGGAATGAAATCAACCAAGTGCTTTAAAGATGCCACAACTGCCTGACAGAGAGGAATTCGTGCGTCATGGGAAAAAACCGTTCTATTCTATTTGCCATTTTGATTGTGACCGTTGCGGCACTATTCGTCATTTTGCGTCCAGTGACGCAAGGTGAATCTCCCGTGCGGTTGGGGCTAGACTTGCAGGGCGGCTCCCAACTAACGCTCCAGGCTCAGACGACCGAAATATCGACTGACATTAGCGATCGCGACATGGAAGCCCTGCGTCGCGTGGTGGAAGAACGGATCAATGGCTTGGGCGTCTCCGAATCCGTCGTGCAGATTGTGGGCGAAGATCAGCTCCTGGTGCAGCTCCCCGGCGTCAGCGATCCCCAACAGGCTGAGCGGGTACTGGGCGGGACAGCTCAGCTTGAATTTCGGCCACAGCGCGCGGGTACCGAAGGCCAGCTTTTAGCCGAGCGGCAGGCATTACTCGAAAAAGAATTAGAGCGCGATCGCGCTTTAGCTGCAGGTAATGAAGAAGAAGCAAACGAGCTACAGGAATCAATTGAAGCCAGTCGCCAA
Source organism: uncultured bacterium (assembly GCA_966674685.1). GTDB lineage: Bacteria > Cyanobacteriota > Cyanobacteriia > Phormidesmidales > Phormidesmidaceae > Thainema. The sequence goes on along the minus strand of CBKWJC010000103.1, from coordinate 17,801 downwards.
GCGGTTTTGGACTTATATGATCCCATTAATCTAACAGGCGACACGCTCACCGATGCCCTCGCGCGCCCTTCTGGCAATGCGGGCGATAGCTGGGTGGTCGATATTGAATTTAATGACCGAGGAGCCGACCTGTTTGCAGAAGCAACCAAGCAAGTGGCCGGAACGGGTCGCGGCGTCGGCATCTTCCTCGACAACCAACTGATTAGCTCTCCCACCGTTGATGCTCAGAATGCCGCCACGGGCATCACAGGCGGACGAGCCACTATTTTTGGCAACTTTGATATTGAATCGGCTCGCGATTTAGAAGTGCAACTGCGCGGTGGTGCGCTGCCGTTCCCGGTAGAAGTTGTGGAAAACCGGACAGTTGGTGCAACGCTGGGTCAGGATAGCGTTCGTCAAAGCCTCTATGCCGCTTTGGGCGGACTGGTGCTGGTCTTGGTCTTCATGGCTGTGTACTATCGCCTACCGGGCATCCTAGCCGACATCGCTCTGATTATCTACTCGATTTTGACCTTCACCGCATTCTCTCTGCTGGGCGTAACCTTGACGCTGCCGGGAATTGCCGGATTCATTCTCAGTATTGGCATGGCGGTGGATGCTAACGTGCTCATTTTCGAGCGGACGCGGGAAGAATTGCAGGCGGGTAAGTCCCTCTATCGCTCAGTAGAATCCGGCTTTTACCGGGCATTTTCTAGCATTCTGGACAGTAACGTCACCACGCTGATTGCCTGTGGGGCACTATTTTGGTTGGGGACAGGATTGGTAAAGGGTTTTGCACTCACTCTCGCGGTTGGGGTGTTAATCAGCATGTTTACAGCCTTAACCTGTACCCGAACCCTAATGTTTTTCACAATTAGCTATCCTCAGTTTCGGAAACCAGAACTGTACTGCCCAAATTTGAATTTGTCTACTGACTCTCAGACGGTGTGAATGGTATGAAATTTAGCGTTACCCGACAGCGATCAAAGTGGTGGGCTCTCTCAGTCGGAGTCATCTTAGTTGGCTTCGTTGCCATGATCGTTTCGTTTCAACAATTTGGCACACCGCTGCGATTAGGACTTGACTTTGTTGGCGGGACTCGATTACAGCTAGAGCAGGACTGCACGATCGCCACTAACTGTGACGAGCCGCTAACTTCTTCGGCAGTGCGAGATGTGCTGGAGGCGCAAGGGTTAGAAAATAGCAGCATTCAAATCGTCGGTGACAATCGGCAGGGTCTTTCAATTCGAACGAATACTCTGAACGTCGATCAGAGATCGCAACTACAGGCTGCTTTAACGGAGACATTTGGCGAATTTGATCCGGAGACGATCCAAATTGACACCGTCGGCCCTATCATCGGTCAACAAATTCTCTCGGCTGGGTTGATTGCTCTGCTGGTTTCTTTCGCAGGTATCACCGTCTATCTCAGTATTCGCTTCCAGCTTGACTACGCGATTTTGGCGCTGGTTGCCCTTGTCCATGACGTACTGGTGACAGTGGGCGTCTTTGCGCTGATGGGACTGGTGTTTGGGACGGAAGTCGATAGCCTTTTCCTGGTGGCGCTGCTCACCATCGTCGGCTTCTCAGTTAACGACACGGTTGTGATCTACGATCGCGTCCGCGAGGTGATTAAGCTCCGTCCCGGTGACCATATTCATTCGATTGTGGATGCATCGGTCAACCAAACTCTAACTCGTTCCATCAATACCACGCTCACTACTTTGCTGAGTCTGGTAGCTATTCTGTTATTTGGTGGAAATACACTGAAAGACTTTTCACTGGCGTTAATTATCGGCTTTGTCTCCGGTGCCTATTCTAGTATTTTCGTTGCTAGCACCATGTTGGGCTGGTGGAGAGTTCGCACGGGGCGAGCCATTGTTGATGAAGGCCCAACTTCAACTGAACCAACTGCCGATGAAGGCGTCTAGGTTGGCTTAGCTACTTATGGATCCGTCTGACTCTACTCCAGATCAATCGGCTCAACCGTTTGTGCGCGATCGCAACTTCAATCAATCGGTACAGCGCCTGCATCAGCTCACGGTCATCAGCCGCTGGGGCGTTGTCCTATTGCTGTGGCTCCTGGTCGGCTTGCCCAGCATCTTTATGTTTTGGTCATCAGAGATTTCGCTCTGGGTGGAATACTTTACCTGGGCGGCAGTGCGCTACAGCTTGGCCTACAATACTCCATTTGCGATCGCGCTTGCTCTCTGCATTGGCTCCACCACCGCTGTCTTAATTTGGCAAAGCCGCAATATTCTCTTCGGCATTCCCGCCAAAGAACAGCAGCGTCTAGAAAATCAGGTCATGCACATCTATCGCCAAGGCCACAGCCATCCCCTCTGGAACTGGGTGATCAACGGCAAATCACCTTGGCAGTAGTGGGTTGGAAAAAGTACAACAGCAGAAATTTAGGTGGGACAATGTGTTTCTAATACTGAAAAATTGAGCAGGTCATGGGAAACCTCAAGAAGAGATAGCTATCCCCCAAAAACTGCAACCATTCTATATTTCGTCTAGACCCTGTCTTAGCTGCATGTATTCATTCCACTCTCTATCCCATTCAGGTGAAAATTTATCTATCATGATTTGCATTGCCTGCTCTGCCGTTTGACCATGATAAATTTTCGTACCATTGTGATATACATATCCTGTACTAAAGTGATAGGTATAAAATGGAATAACTCCTGCATCAAAGTCCTTCTTTAGTTCGGCTTTTTCTGCGTCTTCATCATAGAATTCATTGTCGACATTTTTGTATGATGTTCCAAATAAACCTGGTCCATATACTGAGTCGAATCCTGTTTTTTCGCGAACCAATGCCCCTTTTTTTGAACAATCATTTAACCAATTGTTTTTACTTCTATCATCACCTTGCGTGTAGTATTCAAGCACCTGCCCCCAGAAACGAGTTCTGATTGGAACAACTCGCGCATTTTTTCCTGCTACGGCATTTTTAATGATATCTATAATCTTTGCAGCTTTGACTGGATTTTCTATTAGTGTTTTTAGCAACTTGCTTTTAACGGTATTTTTAGTTTTAACTAGTGCTTCTTTATTCTTGTTTGCTTCTTCTTGACTGTAATGTTGTCCAAATCCCGATTGACTAAAAGCTCCATTGGCTTTATTAATCATTTGATTGTAGCTAAGTACATTGTCGGCATCGATCAGATAAGGCTTGCCTTGATGCCAATAAACATTTTCGCCATGTAAATCATCAATTCCAGCAAGAAATGCAAACACCAGCGTTTCGTGAAAAGCTGGTTCTATACGTAAATTACTGTGACCAGTTAGATCTTCCGCCTTTGTTCCTTTTACTTTCTCTACTAATGATCCGTATTGTAAATTGCAGGCCATTTTAATAGTTGCCAAAGCCTCACTATCGCTTAAGCCAAGAAGTTCATTGATCTGGCTCGCGGCACTATCTGATTTATCGCCAAGCAAATTATCTTCTAGACTCTTATCTTCTGGCTTAAGTATTGTTGTAACTGTGGTGTCATTAGCAAATTTATGACCTATAGGTCCCTGCGGCTTAGTAAAAGTCACTTCTAATACACCTAGTCCTTGTTCATGCAAATCGCTTTTCAAAAATTTAACTGTTTGAATCTTCACATTATTCGATTGAGTAGGATGGAGCCAATTTCTCCAATACTCAAGCGAATCAGCAACGTAATTTGCTCCATCTCGAATTCGCGCCATTTTATCCTCTTTTGAGGTTAGCCCTGAGACAAAACTATCTAAATCTGGATTATTATTCCAAGCATCATACCTAATTCCCTTATCAAGGAGAAACTTGATGTTTTCATCCTTATCAAGATGGCCAGCTAGGCTTGGGAACTTACCTTCTGCTGTTTGTAAAATAGTCTTGATCCGTAAATTTAAAATGCTATCAAGCGAGTCAGATTGAAATTTGATACTTTTATCTCGAATATAACCCCTCCGGTTACCATTTATATTGTTATGAGTTTGATGGGGATCAACATTTACTGCTGGCTTCCATGTTGTGCTGCCTACAAGTTTATTTTGTTTTTCGGCCTTGCCTGTGTCATTGTCAACAAGTATTTCTGTACCCTTCGTTATTTGAGGCCCGACATATGTATCCCAAGCACCTTTATCCCTCAAGTGAGCATTACGATCAATAATTGCAGGATGGAATTTTCTTTGCACAACGTTCTCTAAGTGCGCTGTTTGTATAGCTTCTGCGTTTTGCTGTACCACATGAGTCAACTCATGCGTAATCAATTCCTGTCCGTCTTGACTATTTGGTTGATACTTTCCTTGGCGAAAGAATACATCTTGACCTGTTGTGAATGCTTTTGCTTGAATTGATTGACTTAATTGATCTGATTTTGCATCTGCATGTATCCGTACTCCGCTGAAGTCTGCACCCATTGCCGGTTCAACTTTTGATCTAAAAGTAGGGTCTAAGGGAGAACCTCCACCTTTTGCTTTATTCAAATTAGATTCGAAGTCTGCCTGAATAAGATTTTGTGGCGATGACGTTTTATCCTGAAGCTGAACTCGATCAGGTTTCATTTGTAGCTCATCTTCATCTTCCTCTAATTCGTCACGCTGGACGATATTAGCTTCAATCTTGGCCTGTAAAACGTCTTCATCCTCTTCTTCTAATTCGTCACGCTGTATAGTATTGGGGTCAAGCTTAGTTTGTAAAACGTCGTCGTCCTCTTCTTCTAGTTTTTGGCGTTGAATCTGCTTGTCATCTAATTTCTGCACAGCACCGGAGTTCCCTGTTCGTTGTGGAGAGTTAATTTGCTGCACTACATCATGCGCTACTCGATCGGCTTCTTGTTCGTACTTATCGTTGGGTTCACCAATTGTTAGCTTGGCCTGGAGCGGTTGGCCTGAGACAGTGGTGGGAGGATTCAAGACATATTGTTTTGTCAGATCGAATCCACCTGTTAAGGCTTCTGACTCTTTCTGAACTTGTGGTGTTTGTTGATTAATACTATCTGCTTGAAAGGGTCGAGTTTGTAGCAAATTTCCGGCTGACAGGACAGACGTATCTGGAGCGGGTTTGCGGGCATACTGTCGCTTTTTCATGGCCAGCCTATTGAATTCGTACAAGCAGAGATATTTTTAGTATCTGCGATTTTTCACAGCATGAACATTAGACAAATGTCTAGTCCATTCTGTCCGTAGGCATTTGAGATACGTTGTTGCCTTGCTCATTTATATCAAGCCTGGTTGAAAACCCATGATTTATTTTTTGTGAAACGTTTGCTTCGCAAACGTTTCACAAAAAATAAATTGGGTTCTTATACACAGACTTGATATTAGGATGCTGAACTAAAGCCAGCCTTTCACTTCAGCATCGGTTAGCGGGCGCTCCAGCTTCATGTATTCGCTTTTTGCGGCTTCGAGAATGTGCATCATGCCGACCGCTTCATCAGCATCGGCGGCGAGAAATGCGGCGTTGAGGGCAATGTTGCGAATGTTGCCGCCGGGGACGCTGAGGTTAGCGAGTTTGTCGTACTTGAGTTTGCCCTTGGGCATTTGAGCAGGAAAGACGCGTTGCCAGATTTCTTCGCGCTGGCTGGCATCGGGGAAGGGAAACTGCACCACAAAACGAATACGGCGCAAGAAAGCTTGGTCAATGGAGCGCTTCAGGTTCGTGGTCAGAATCGCAAGTCCCTGATATGACTCCATCCGCTGTAGCAGGTAGCTGACTTCCATATTGGCGTAGCGGTCGTGGGAGTCTTTCACATCGCTGCGCTTGCCAAAGAGAGCATCGGCTTCATCGAAGAGGAGGATGACGCCGCCACCTTCGGCGGCATCGAAGACGCGGCGCAGGTTTTTCTCAGTTTCGCCGATGTACTTGCTGACGATGGAGCTGAGGTCAATCCGATAGAGATCTAGGTACAGGTCGTTGGCTAGGACTTCTGCCGAGAGGGTTTTACCTGTGCCGCTGCCGCCTGCAAAGAGGGCGCTGATGCCGAGTCCGCGTGTGCCCTGTTCGCCAAAGCCCCAGGTGTCGTAGACCCGCGATCGCTGTTTTACGTGAGCCGACACTTCCTGAAGAACAGACTTCTCCTTATCTGGCAAAACCAGGGTTTCCCAGGTGGCACGAGCGTCAATGCGCTGAGCCAGTTCATCAAGGCGGGGACGGGCTTGGCTGCGGCAGTAGCGCCAGAGGGCGTTGGAATAGGAAAAGGAAGTCGCGCGTGAGTCGGGATCGGGATCGATATCCTGAGCGTCGTCATCGGCTGCACTCAACTGGTGCTGCACTTTGGCATGGAGACAGGCGGCGGAGATTATGGAGGCGTTGAGGTTGAAGTGGGAGGTGAGGGCAGCAACGTGACCATTGAGATCTACGTCCAACTCGGCCAGAGACTCTTGCCAGAGCTGCTGCTGTTCGATCTTGGTGGGAGCCTGGATTTCTAGATAAATCTGGGGGCGCTGCTGCTGGGGATAGCGATCGCAACTGCTGATCAAAATCGGTACGTCGATGGTTTCGATTAACTGTGCGATCGCAGATTTTTGAGCCGCACTAGCGCTGTCATAGTGAGCTAGATCGACTAGATAGACCGTTTTTTCTAGATGATATTCCCGTTCGCACAGCGTCCGCAGCAGGGCTACGGTATCCAAGTCAGTGGGCAGGGTGTGAGCGGCTAGAGTATAGAGAGCTAGGCCAAAGTGTTCACAAACGGCAGCGGCAAGTTGACGGTGACTATCGCGATCGCTACCGCCCAACTGAGCGATCGGCAAGTTTCGCATAGAGACAGATTGCTGGGAGGCTTCCAGCCAGGTTTGGATAATCTCCTGCACGGCAGCTTGATGAGAGGGAACCAGAGCCTCAGAAGCAGGGGCAACGGCTTCAATTAAATGCTGTAGGCGCATATCAACCTGATCAACGCCCATCAGGTAGTGCAAAATGCGCTCGTCTAGTCGCAATTGACTGGTCATTAACGCCGCTCCGCCATTGACCTCGACCAGTCGATAGCGCCGCAGCGGAGCCATTGGCGTCAGTCCCTGCCAGTTAACCGACTCAAACAGAAGATGTGCCAAGCCAAACGTGGGATAGTTCCAGTTGGGATTGCCCTGAGCCGTAGCGCAAAGGCTGCCCCACTCACCAACAAACTCCATGCCCGCACACAGCACCAGGATATTGCGCTCAAACGGCGATAGGCGAAAGACCTGGCAGATCTGCTGGAGGGCAGAGGAAGAAGCGTGAGCGCTTTGGCTCACAGCATTGTCCAACTCAGGCGCAAGTCTGGAGAGCGGTTTAGTCGCCGTTGCTGGCTGATTGGGATTATCGGAATCAGCCTGTAACTGAATGTGAGCGTCCAACTGCGATCTCAGATCTGAGATCGCGGTCATCAGGTCGTGACGACTCGCTTGCTGCCAAGTCTGCGACAAAACCACCACCACGGATATCAGCCCTCCGTTTCTTCAATGAGCTGACTCAAGTAAGCCGTTGCCTCTTGGGGCGTCATCAGCAAAATTTTGCCCTCTCGGATCAGCTCATACTGGCCTTTGTGATAGCCATGTCCGGCAATTAAACCCAGCTCAATCGCGCGATTGCCTAGCTCAGTTAGCTTATTGATACCGATTACGTCGATTTCTTGATTCAGTCGCTGTCGCATGTGTTCTGCTTCATCCATTGGTAAAGTACATTGTCTCCCTTGCTCCCCCCTCTCCTACTGTGTATACACAAGTCTCTAGACTCCGTTTCAACGCTGAGATCCCCCTAAATCCCCCTATAGCCCTTTGGGCATGGCTTTGCCTAGAAAAAGGGGGAACTTTGAGCCAGAGTTGGAATAGCCCCTTTTTTAAGGTAATGACATACTTGAGACATCAACCGCTTGCCCTCATCCCCCAGCCCCTTCTCCCACGGGAGAAGAGGAGCCGGATCGGAAGTCCCTCGCCCTGTGGGAGAGGGATTTAGGGTGAGGGCAATCAGTTGTTTCACTGGATGCGTCAAGTATATGAATGCCCTTTTTAAGGGGGGCAAGGGGGGATCATTGCGGGGTTGAGAAGCAGTGATCAAGATGTGTATACACGGTAGCCCCCTCTCCCCAACGCTCCCACACGCTCACGCTCCTCCCACAACAAACGCAACACTCTAGCGGTGCGCTCTCTGTGGCTGGAGAATCGGCACCAAGTCTCCGTCCTGCTCTTGCCAAATCTCCCAGCGAATTTGGCTGCGGGGAACCAGCCTTTGATTGGCAAATTTGAGTGTGCCCTCCAGGGTTGTCCAGCTCTTGGCTTTAGTGGGATCGGCGCAAAAGCGCGGCTCGACATCCTTCCAGCGCGCGTGAATAAATCCCAAACCCGAAACTTGAATTCGATACATAATTGCCGATTGCCCTGATGTCAATTCCCCAGATTGCAATATCGCAGCACCAATGCTGCTCCCCTGCCCCCTTGCCCCTTAGCTCGCACCATCCAACCTATAGATCAACGAAAACGACATCACCTCCCTACAGCACCAACACCTTCGGCCCGATGTACCAGTTAAACGTGGGACTATCCGGCTGTCGATCCACCTCCAGTAAACTCTCGGCTCCATCCACCAGCACCCGCACCAGATACTCCCCCGCTTTGACATCGCGAATCGGCACCGTCACCGTTTGCGTTTCCTCACTACGCTCTTGGGCATCAAAGAGATACATGGCCGGATCATCGGTTGTCCATTCGTTTAGTCCCAGCACCACTCGCTGCGTCGGCGTGACAGCTAGATTCAAATCCGCCTGAATCACCGCGCCGCGCAGTTCCGTACCGCTGCCGTCTACCGCATCAAGCCGCACAGCCGTGACGTTGGGCCGCAGGACAAAGGGGAAGACGTTAGACTCAGTCGCCTGCTTTTGCACAGGTGCGATCGCAGTTGCGGTCATTGTTGCCGCCGTGCCTGCCGATAGGGAAATCCGCTCCGGTGTAGCTCGATGCACGACTTGCAAACTCTGAACTCCGGCTCGTAGTGCTGACTGAGGCAGCATCGACAGCGGCAGCACAATTTCGGTGTCGCTGACTTCGGGGGGAACTACTTCTACTCCTCCAATTCGCACTTGGGTAACGGTGTGTTTGAGATGCCAACCCCGGATAACAATTTGGCTGGTTAATACAATCGGGTCAAATTTGCTGCTTTGCGCGTAAACTTCTTGAATCACAGGCTGTCCAGCCAGAGCGGTCACTCCAGCCAAGTGGCGATCGCGCACGGGCAGAGCACGCGGCACCTGATCTTCACCATCGATCATCACCACCGTAATTTTGTAAGCCAGGGACAGCACGTAGGCGGTTTGGAAAAACACCGACCAGACTTTTGACATGTCTTCCAAGCTCAAATCCAGCGGCAAGACAGAAATCTGCTGGATTTGGTCAGCCAGGTCAGACGCAGCCAGAAAGCCAAAGGTGTTGTCCGAAATCGTATCGACAATCTGCCGCGATTCGATCACGGCCCGATCGCTCAGTGCCCGCACGATGCTGCCCATCAACCGCTGCGGCTCTAACTCAATATTGTTGCCATAAAAGCTGATCATGTAGTGCAGCTCCAGCGCGGTCTGTCGCTTGGAACTGTTGCGGTTGCGCGATCGCAGAACGGTGGCATCCGGATTTTGCAGGGCGGCGTTGCGGTTGACCTGATACAGAAAAATATTTGCCCCGGTTTCAGGGGTGCCGCTACCAATTTGATTGGGCATAACGGTGGTGACGCGAGCGCCCTCGACATCTCGCTGCACCGCAGCCTGAAGCATCCGCTGAAGAACAGCCGTCACGGTTGCGATCGCAAGATGGTTGCTCATGAACTCTCCTACCGCCTGACACAAGATGGCTCATACCATCACGCATTCCATTGTTCTCAGGTCGCTAGGGTTCGGCAATTCGACTAAAGGCGAATATAGCTGTAGTCAGACAGGTTAGAACACGGACATTATGTTTGGCGCGGCGGAGTTGCGCTAAACATAATGTCCTAATCCAGGCGCTACGTCTAAGCATCCACAGATGCAAGCTGAGCTTGAACAGATACCTCTTCGATTTCAATTTCGTTATCAATCAAAATGCCCTGGAAGCAGCGCGATCGCTGGGTTTTGATCATCGAGAAGCGGCTGCTCAGCACAAAGCTGACAAAGCTAGAAATGGCAATCACGGGGAGCATAGCGGTACCAGATAGAACACTGAGGATGATGCTGGTGCTAATCGGCGTTTTCGTAACTGCCACATTCACTGCCGCCATTAAACAGACCATACCAACCGTGGGATGCACCTGGGGAACGGCTAAGGCAATGGCCATGCCTACGTTGGCACCGATAAAAAATAGAGGAAAGATAAAGCCACCCAGAAAGCCAGAATGCAGCGTGACGCTGATGGCAAACATTTTGGCAATTGCGATCGCAACTAACATGGTCACACCCAAACCTGCACCTGTCTCAATCACGGTTTGAATTTGCGTCTCGCTGAAGAACAGGGTTTGAGGAAAGAACAGAGCAATCAGGCCAATCATCAGACCGCCCAGCGTGGCCAGGATAATCCGCTGATGCTCTAGCGGTTCCAGCAGTTGACCAACGATGCGAAAGACAAAGATAAACAGAATAGCAACTGCGGCACCGACGCAGCCCAGCACCAATCCTTCAAACAGATTCATGGGCGAGAGCGGCGGCACGGTTTCGAAATGATAAATGCCGCCGATGGTCATGCCTGTATTGAGCCGAAAGACGGCAAAGGAGAAGATGGCGGCAATGATCGAAGGTGCGATCGCTTCGTAATATTCGGGGCCACGCCGATGGGGAATTTCTAGGGCAAACAGAGCCGCGCCAATCGGTGCGCCAAAGAAGGCTCCTAGGGCAGCACTCATGCCGCAGAAGGTCAACACTCGCAGTGAGGGCTTGGACAGCCCAAGCCGTTTGCCCAGCCAACTGCCGATGCTGCCGTTGACCTGTACGAGGGGAGCCTCGGGGCCAGCGCTGCCGCCGGATGTGATGGCGACGAGGGAGGCAATCACCATTGCGGGGGATTTGCGATAGTCAATTAAGCCGGGGTTATGGATGCGATCGACGACCTGGGCCATTTCGCCGGGGAGTCCCATCCAGTAGAGAATGAGACCGACGCACAGGCCACCCGCCATCGTGATCATCCAAATGTGGTTGCTGGGGGATATCCAACTGGGCAACATGGCGGTCAAGAATTCGGGGGCATAATGCCAAACGCCGTGCATCATGGTTTCGAGCACAAAGTAGTAAATGGTGGCAACTAGGCCACCTAAAATGCCGATGATGACGGCTAAAAAGATGAGGCGAAAATAGGTAAGGGAAGGTGCGGTATCGGTACTGGAATCGTCACTGGTAAGGGTTTGACCGATGGCGGGCAGTGGGTTTTGATCCAGCATGGAGGTGAAGGCGCGGCGGAAAAATTCCAGCATGAGGGTTGCCTATTCAGGTGCGTGAGGTTTGTGTTAACCGCATCTTGGCAAGGCTTTTGGGTGCTGTTCGTATTAGTGCTTACAAAAATTTGAATCCCATGCAGAGAATGTATGCAAATCATGAATAACCTGCATTTTGAAGGTGGTAATCCTGAATCGCTTTAAGAAGCTGATTCGTTGTTAAGAATAAAATTATTCGTCAGCGCTATTCTTTCTTCCGTAATCCTAAATCCTGATGCACCTGTCCCCGTAACACCATCCACAAAAGCATGAGGATGAAGTTGCTTGACCTGATCAAGTATCCTCTGAAATCTTGAAGATTCAGTCTGTGAAGATCTTGCCATTTCTTTGTAGTAATTTAGATGCGGGCCTCCAAAACCTAGCTCAATGTTAGCAACTAAGAGATAAGTTTCTACTGCTGTATTAGTAAAGTCGAAAGGAAGCGCTTTTATGTTTGGAAGATTATTGATTTGTTTAAATAGATTTTGAGTATCTACGGTTTTCTGAAAAAGAGCTTCATAAGTAAAATAGTCCCATTCTCGTAAAAACAACAGAATGGCAAGCTCTGTCTCATACAAAGATTCTTCTCGTGAAAGGCTTTGCAAAATAATTCTCAGTCTTGAAATAATCTGTTCTTGCGTTCTCAAGTTCATTTTCGCTGCTGACATGAGAGATCCTAAAATCTCTTTCAGTTTTTTATATCTATTCTGATCATTTTTATCTGGTCTCATTGAGATTAAATCATGGATCTTAAAAATATTACAGAGATGATCACTGTAACATTCTGGTTTAGGCTCCGGTAATCGGTAATCTAAATCGATAAAGCGTCTTAAATATTCAAATGAATTGAAATCAGAACCATAAAGTACTCGTATTGAATGATTGAGTTGAGAGCGATCAATACCAAGAACAAAAATAACACCAGGGACATCAAATAAATGTTTAATGCGCTCTAGTAACTGAACGGCGTAAGTAGGACGACAGCGATCTAGTTCGTCTACTAAGACGATTACTTTGGCCAATTCATTTGAGCTTGAATCTGTCAACTCTGCTACAAGCTCTGTGAGAGTTTTTCTAAATTCTTCTACATCAGACTTTCCATCTTCATATTCTTTGATTCTGTCTTCAGCAATATCGGAAGCGCAATTTGAAATAGCTCTCTCCATATCTAAAGATGGAAGATCTACCAAGCCAGACGTAGCCAACTTCACAACTAAAGGAATTGAACGCTTAGCAATTGAGCTAGCTATCTTCTTAAACTTCTCAGTCTGATCAGCAATAGTTTGTTCAAACTCGTTTGGTAGATCATTCTTGATAGCAGATGATAACTCCCCAACAACTGCTACCAGAGGATCTTGAGCAAAATCAGTTTTCCAAGCATTAAGGTACAAACATTTATGACCAGCTTCTTTCAGCTTGACCTGCCACATCTTGAGAAACGTTGTTTTACCTGCCCCCCATGCACCATCTAACGCTAAAACGAATGGCCCTTCAGTTTGAGTGACAAACTGAGTTAATGGAGGTTCAAGCTCTTTCCGTTTTAGAGCATCATCCCGAAATGGATCATCTTTAGGTATTTCTAGCTCAGATGGGCGAATAAACATGGCTTTGACAAATTTTTAGAACACTCCAGGTTGGTCTAAGCATAGCAATAAATTCGTACTATGGTCTTCCATGTCGACTTGAAAATTCGTATCGATCAAGAATGAAATTGCGCCTCTGATCGCAGCTATCGAGAGGATTCTGCGATCGCATCTCAGATCTGCTTCTAACCTCAAATCCGGCCATAGATCTAATCTACAACCGGATTTCAACGAAAATTATTCACGTAGAACTTTAATGTGCAGGCTGAACCAAATTGGCATTAATCCAACCGCGTGAGCCAGAGCCAAGCACTTCAATGTAGTGGAACGTGCTACCCGTAAACGAGGTCGTATCCAGAATCACAACGCGAGTGCTTTCTTCCAATTCAGCAACAATTTCAGCATCGCTAGACGGCATGGCCGTAATCGCAGCACCATTCGCTGCAATCACATAAGTATTACCATGATGCCCAGCAGTACCTGAATGGTAGTCAGGCTTGTGATGATAATAATAACCAGGCCGATCGGCTGAAGCGGGTGTTTGACTCGCTAAGACAAACAAAACTGGGGTCACAGCAAGCGCTGCGACCGTAAGAGGTCGAAAATTCATAACTGTTAATCCTCTCGAAGTTAGCAAACGTAACCGCTTCTACAGATGTTTAACTACCAGCAAAACCTTGGAAAAATGCCAGAGTTTATTCCGTAGAAGTGGCTAGAATTTTAGCCCACCTAATTTATTTCTTCCATAAAGATTTATTGGGCGAGGCTAGTGCTTGCGATTCAAGATCTAAACGGGCTAAATGTGCGATCGCTTATGCCACGATGGATGTTTTTGGACGGGCAAAAATCATGCGGCCTGCCGAGGTCTGTAGCGAACCCGTTACCACTACCCCCATTTCATCCCCAATATAGTCTGCGCCTTCTTCAACCACAACCATTGTGCCGTCATTCAGATAGCCAACGCCCTGAGACGCTTCCTTGCCTTCCTTGAGAATTCGCAGTTCTAGATCATCCCCTGGCAAATAAGCCGGACGCAGCGATTGAGCCAAGTCATTAATATTGAGCACCACCACCTGCTGCAAGCTGGCAACTTTATTGAGGTTGTAGTCATTCGTCAGCAGCGTACCGTGAATTTCTTGAGCCAGTCGCACTAGTTTGGCATCGACGGTAGTGAGGTCATCATAGTCAGTGTTGTTGATGACAATGCGGTTGGGATAAGCTTCCTGCATCCGCTTGAGGATATCGAGTCCCCGCCGACCCCGCACTCGCTTTTGGTCGTTAGCCCCATCGGCAATTAGCTGTAGCTCTTGCAGCACAAACTGAGGAATCAAGATTTGACCTTCCAGAAAACCCGTTTGCAGCAGTTCTTCAATCCGACCGTCAATAATGCAGCTTGTGTCCAGCACCTTTGTCGTCGAAGGCTTGAGTGTGCCCTCGGCCAGCAGCATCGTTTCAACACTGTTAGGATTAATCAGCCGCAGTAGCGCCCGACCGTGGGCGTCCGCTAGATTCACCCCTGTCACGGCAAAAATGACGCTACCCAATACGGCTGTCAGCGGTTTAATAAAGGCAAATTCTCGCGGAATGGGCAGCAAAAACAGCGGTGCCAGCATCAGATTTGCCACCAGCAACCCCAACACTAGACCAACGGCTCGACTCAGCAACTGATCGACGGGCATCTCCTGCACTTGGGCTTCCACTCGGCGATAGGTGGTTTGAGCCGTAATGCCCATTCCCAGGCCAAGTAGACCACCAAAACCAGCCGTCACAAGGCTTAAGCCTTCTAAGTTAGTGACTTGGGCGAGGGTATTTTCTGGCAGCAGTTCAACGCCGTAATAGCCGATGCCTGCCCCTGCTAGGATGAATGAGAAAATAATAATAGTATCAAGCATAGTTTCCCAGCCCTTAGGACAATGGTCTGAACCCTTAGTCAAATCTTGGCCTCATTATATCGCTCTCATTCCCAGGACTTGTTCAGCGCGGTCAATTGTAGTTTATAGACACAATTTATCCTCCCCTCACAGCTAATGAATGACCCAACGCGTTGGCAGGACTGGCCGCAGGCTGCTTATATTCACATTCCGTTTTGTCGGCGGCGCTGCTTCTACTGCGATTTTCCAATTTCGGTGGTGGGCGATCGCAAACGCGGAGAAACATCAGGCACTATTGCTCAATACGTTGACTGGCTCTGTCAGGAAATCTGGGCAACGTCAAAAGTTGCGGAAATACCTCTGCAAACCGTATTTTTTGGCGGCGGCACCCCTTCCCTCCTAGCCGTTGAGCAAGTGCAGCAGATACTCGCTACCCTACAGCAGCAGTTTGGCATCGCGGATAGGGCTGAAATTTCAATGGAAATGGATCCGGGCACGTTTGATTTGGCTCACGTTCAAGGTTATCGAGAGGCCGGAGTGAATCGCATCAGCTTAGGCGTGCAGGCGTTTGATGATGAACTGCTGGAACGCTGCGGTCGCTTTCATCGCGTTGCAGATGTTTACCAGGCCGTTGATTTACTCAAAACGGCTGGGGTCAAAAACTTTAGCCTCGACTTGATCTCCGGTCTACCGACGCAAACGCTGACTCAGTGGCACGACTTTTTAGCAACTGCGATCGCACTTCAACCTGCTCACATTTCGGTTTATGACTTGACGATTGAGCCAATGACACCATTCGGTCGGCAGTACGAACCGGGGATGACACCCCTGCCGTCTGATGAAACCACCACCGACATGTACCGCATGGCGCAGCAAACTCTCACGCAGGCAGGCTATCGCCATTACGAAATCTCAAACTATGCCAAACCCGGCTATGAATGTCGCCACAATCAGGTGTACTGGCACAATCAGCCCTACTACGGCTTCGGCATGGGAGCCGCTAGTTACGTCAACAATCAGCGCTTCTCCCGTCCCCGCACCCGCCGCGAATACTTTGACTGGGTAGCCGAGTATCAAGCTAGTCACGGTCAAATCCAGTGCGATCGCACTTCCCCAACCGAACAAATGCTCGATACGCTGATGCTCAATCTGCGCTTAGCTGAAGGAATCTCGCTTTCCAAATTTCAAGCCCGTTTTGGTGTAGAGCGCTTAAGCCAAATTAGCCAGGTCTTACTGCCATTTTGCGATCGCAACTGGATCACCCTCAAACACCACCAACCATCAACCCAAACCGATCAACCGCTCTCCCCCCAACAAACCAAGCAGCTACTACAAGATTTAGCGAACCGCAACGAGGAACGCGATCAACCTTACCGTCCCGCAGAAAATCGCACCTCCCATCTCACCAACCTCTACCTCTGCCTCAGCGATCCAGAAGGATTTTTGTTTTCCAACGTGGTGTTGTCGAAGTTGTTTCAGGAGTTGGAAGAAGCGTGAGGAGAAAGAAGTAAGGCGAGAGGAGTGAGGAGTTATAAATGTTGAATTCACCTACTTCACAAACTCCGAAACCTTCTTCCCCCGACAGCACGGATCTGCTTTTTCCCACAGCTCATCACCTTGAACAACCGTTTCCAGATTCGACAAGCTACTAATATTGGACTGTTCGCTAACGGCAATTTGCCAGCAGTCGTCGCATAGATTAGCCGCTTTCGAGACAAAGCGGTCATAAATAGGATTGGAGGCAGGGACATCAACATACTGATACGGCGCAGATCGGGCAGATTGAACCAGGGATTTGGCATATTCTGCTAAATCCATTTGTTCCACTTTTGATAGCGATCTCCACTGCTCATCCAAGATAACCACCTGTAGCGTGGGGGTTCCCTGTAGCACATTGGTCAGTTGATAGACGCCTTTAACGTCTTGAAAAAGCTGTTCGCCTTTTTTGGCCCGTTGCTTATGCAGAGTCGCTTGCTGTTTGGCGAGCTGAGTCGCCTGCTGCTGGGCAACCCGCTGCTGTTTTTGATAATCCGGTAGGCGCTGTTGCGCGATCGCAAATTTTTCATTCGTGTCGGGAATGGTCTTTAGCAAGACAATTGCGGCTTGCCAATGCTGGGCGACCTGCTGCCAATCATCAACGGTTTGAGCCACATTGGCTAATTCTGTAGCATTCGCAGCCTTCATTACAGCTTGCTCGAAGGAAACACCCGTCGTGACTGGAGTTAAACTGTCGTGGCTCACTTGTAATTCGCTACCTGTATCAGTTTGCGCCTCGATTTGCTCCTTGAACTGTTTGGGTGATGATGCCGCTGAACGGGGATTAACCTTAACGGGAGAGGAGGAAGGCGGATTGAATCCGGACGGCGGTTTACAGGCAGTTACAGCAAGCGCGATCGCAAATGCCAGCAGCGCGATTCTTTTTTGGAACAGGTTCTTTGAAGACGAACTAAACACCAGCAAATAATGGTGATTGGCAGGCATGATGATGACCATGTAGCAACTGCAAAAACAAACGGTCGGGCGTTAGCAATCTCCGCTCCATCTCGGATAGTAATTACACCGCCCGGATTATAGTCTTCATCTAGCCAGATCCGTAAAGATCCCAATATTACAATTCACGATATTTTTTTTGACGGTCGATTTGTGAATATTGCGCTATGCGATTCGAACCCGGTAAGCCGTTTTTGGCACAGTCACACAGAGCGCGGCTGCTCCAAAAGCGACGTGTTTAAACCTGATTACGGAAGTTCACAGCCTAAAATAGAGAAGTGAGACGCACTAAGTACTCTGTAAATTAAGTTTTGCTGGTTGATGTGCCGCGCGGGGCGCGGAACCCCAACCCACAAAACCCCTTAAAACAAAGTTTACAGACTACTAAGTAGGTTGGCATAAAGAAACGCGTCTAAAAAAACGGGGGAGCGCCCCGGAGGGTCACTCCCCCGTTTTTTTAGATATACATTTATTGGTATGTAGCTACTTAACATTACCGTTTCAGGT
>CBKWJC010000102.1:0-22088 GCA_966674685.1 uncultured bacterium | reverse complement strand
CATTGAGGCATCTGCGATTTCGGCTAGGCCGACTGAGCCGAGTAGCGTTTGCCAGGCTTGTTCAACACTGGCTGAGCTAACCATCGGTGACGTTCCTTCTCGCCGCAGTGTAGCCAACGTATCAACCGCATCAAACCAGATGCCGTTTTCGGCTAGGAGCGTGGCTTTTTCGAGTTCAGAGGCTTGCTCAAGCTGAGTGCTTAGATCGGCATCTAATTCGGTCCGTTCAATCCAGCCTTCGGTAAATGAAATGCTGGGTACAGAGCCGCTGTCACTCTGACAAATCACGGAAAACTGCCAGCGATATCTTTGGCCGAGCGCTAAGGGGGGCAGATTGGCGTATTCAGGTAGGCCAAGACTGACAATGCCTTCTGGCCCATCAATGACAAAACTAGTTGCGTAAACTTCTGCGCCCTCTTCGGTGTACAGCACAAATTCAGCCGTTTGCTGGGCAAACTCGGGCACGTACCAGTGCATAGTGGGGAATGAATCAGTCGTGTAGCCAAAGTTTTGCTCAGGCGCGATCGCAGTTAGCTGGTGAGCTGAGCTAGCACAACTGCCGCGAGTGCCGCCCCCTTCTCGTCTGCCCGGTAGACCAATGCTGCTAGATGGCTGATAGGTTTGAGCTTGAGCGACCAATGGATATCCTGTAGTCAAACTGGCTAGGACTGCAACTGATAGGGTGGCAGCACCAATTCGCGAACGATTCAGAAACATTATGTACAGCCCTTTTTAATGACGAGAAATTAGAGATAACTTGGCTCTAGCTTATGCTTCAGGTCACAGCAATCAACTCACCGCTTCTGTTGGTTCAATCGTGCCTGAGGACTATTGAACGTACTATCTGAACTATCTAGCAACAGGTGTCGGTTCTGAAGGTTTTACTGTTTTATTGATTGTTTTATTGGATACTCATCAGCTACTTAAGGATACAGGGAATGAGAGTGAACTTTCGGACAGAAAGTTCCTGAAGAACTGTGATTTGTAACGTAAACTTAATGATCGGCTCTTCAGGATTTCAGCTTGTAAGGAGCGGAGGGCAAACGGGATGCACAGATGAACAATCAAGAAATTTACGGCCAAAATGCGATCGCATTTTTACAATCAGCGTTAATATGTTCTCCGTTTCCAGATATCAGTGGTACATTATCTGGCAACCTACGGTACAATCCCAAGTCTCAAGCCGCGAAATCTAGCCCGATTTCTTTCTGTTTTGTAAGAAGCACACGATTGGAGCAGTAACGTGACCCGAACGGTTAATTCCACTCACTCGCAAGACCTGTCGGCGGAGGTGCTCCGCTTACAGGAAGAGCTGAAACTCCGCGATCAGCTTGTTCAGCAGCTTTCCCAAGAACTCTTCCGTTTGGTGAAAGGCAACACTAATTTTCTGCCTAATCCTGAAGTGTCGGAGCAGCACAAGGCGGAAGTGCGGGCGCTG
The DNA here is from genome assembly GCA_966674685.1 of uncultured bacterium. GTDB lineage: Bacteria > Cyanobacteriota > Cyanobacteriia > Phormidesmidales > Phormidesmidaceae > Thainema. The sequence goes on along the minus strand of CBKWJC010000102.1, from coordinate 20,650 downwards.
CGAGAACAGCTCCAGGGCTTTGAGCAACAGGTCGAGTTTTACCAAGACCAAATCTCATCCCGCGATTCTGAGATTTACCAACTGCGGCAGTCGGTGCAAGAGCTGACCGATCGCTCCCGGATGCTGGAACAGGTGGTGCAAGAGCTGCCGGGAATTTACCGCAAGAAGTTTGCGGAACGGATGGCTCCGATTAAGGAAAAGGTGGCGGCGATTCAGCGCGAAAATCGCCAGCTCCATGCCGAGTTACAGAGCGTTAGTTATCGGCTTGCTGTCCGGACGCGGCGCACGAGTCGGCTCGACCTTCCGGATTTTCCTCGCTCTCAGGGAGAACCCATTATGCCGAAGTTTGGCAATGCCTAAACCGTTGGCTAAATTGTGCTTTGACTGACTGAAACTGCTCTACTGCGATCGCAAATCATCCTTACCGCAGATAGCCAACTTTGAGGACGAGTCTATCAACATAGCTCGTCCTTCTTGTTATTGGAGCGAGTAAAGTGTTCATCAAACCCTTGCAGCATTGTGATCCCAACGGACAGCAGAAAAGCGTTATGATCAATCTCAGTACAGCGTCAGGGTTTGATATCGATAGCGCTAGACGATGCGCGATCGCAAATTCAATTCACATTGTAACTGCTGTGCTCTTAGCGAAAGAATCAGGGAACGCTAAGCATACAATGGCAGTCCTGGAATCGCAGATATATCGTCAAGGCGTGTAGACGACACCGGAACATTGCAGCAACTTTGCATTTCTAGCGGCAGATTCATTGAATCTGTGATGGAGTAAGGGTTTGCATTGACACTCGCCTTCAAATTGCGTCAGGATGAGAAAAGGGTAAACGTTTGTAAAGGCTGCACTGCATGTCCCTCGAAATTGTCTCTTTAGACACAATCAAAGATTTAGCTCAAGCCTACGGATATTGGACGATTTTCATTGGCATCATGCTGGAAAATACGGGACTGCCTGTGCCCGGTGAAACAATTAGTCTGGTGGGTGGTTTTCTGGCAGGCAGCGATGAGTTGAACTACTGGTATGTGCTGGGCTGTGCGATCGCAGGAGCCGTACTGGGAGACAACTTTGGGTACTGGCTCGGCTTTTTTGGCGGTTGGCCGCTGCTGCGCCGCATTGGCAAGATTTTTCGGGTTAACGAAGAACGTCTCAATCAAGTCCGCAACCAGTTCAGCAAAAATGCTGCTCGGGCCGTCTTTCTAGGCCGTTTCATCGCTCTACTGAGAATCTTTGCGGGGCCGCTGGCCGGAATCGCTCGCATGCCCTATCCCCTGTTCCTGCTCTGCAACTTTGCCGGAGCCGCAACCTGGGCGTCAATCATGATCAGCTTGGCCTATTTTGTGGGTCGTGTCGTGTCGCTGGAGCAGTTGGTGGCCTGGGTCGCTCAGTTTGCGGTTGTCGCGTTGATTTTGGCAGTGGTTGCGATCGCAATTCCCATCTGGCTCGAATCCCGCAGTCGCCAGTCAGAATCCTAGAACACGGACATTTTTATGGCGCGGCGACGCCGCGCCATAAAAATGTCTTAATCAATGGTTATAAAGTTCAAAAGCAGGAAAACGCCGTAGCATACGCTTTCCTGCTTTTGGGTTTTTAGGGCAAAATATGAAATCGACTGCTGCGAGTGAACAAGACGAACAAAATTAATGAACGCAATTATTTTGGGCTGTGGCTATGTAGGTAAAGCTATAGCTCAGCGCTGGATGGCGGAGGGCATCACGGTTACTGCAACCACAACTACACCCGAACGTGTCCCAGAACTCGAAGCTCAGGTGGATCAAGCGGTACTTTGGCAGGGAGATGACTTAGCCAAACTGCGATCGCTGTTGCAAAATCAAGATACCGTTTTGCTCAGCGTTGGTGCGCCTAGTGGCGAGGCTAAAGCCTATGAAGCGACTTATTTACAAACGGCTAAGACATTGGTGCAAGCGCTTGAAGAGAACACCACAGTTCAACAGGTGATCTACACGGGCAGCTATGCCGTCTATGGCGATCAGCAGGGCAATTGGGTAGACGAGTCCACACCCGTTAACCCCGCTAACCGCAATGGTGAAATCCTAGCGGAAACCGAGCAGGTTCTATTGTCTGCGGCAGCTTCTGAGCGCCAGGTTTGTATCCTGCGATTAGGCGGCATCTGCGGACCGGGCCGCGAAATCGTTAATATTTTTCGTCGAGCAGCAGGCACGGTGCGACCGGGAGATGGTCAAGATGCCAGCAATTGGATTCATTTAGACGACATTGTAGGTGCGATCGCATTTGCTCGCACCCACAAACTCAACGGCATTTATAACCTTGTTCACGATGTGCCGCTTCAGACTGGCGAACTGCTCGATCGGGTGTTTACTCAATATAATTTGCCATCTGTGACCTGGGATGCTTCCCAACCGAGCCGTCGTCCTTATAACGCCAAAGTTTCAAACCAAAAACTAAAGCAAGCTGGATATACGTTTCAATATCGTGAGATTCCCATCTAGTCTTTAGCCTTGATGCCAAGATGCCGTCGGCTTTGATCGAGACTGAGCCAGAGCTGTTGGAGCTGTTGAAAGGCATCCTCTGGCGTCAGCTTGCCGTTGTTTTCCAAATTACAGATGAAGCTGACACGCTGGGAAAACTCCTGTAAGTTGGCATCAAATACTAAATTTTCGGGCTTTACGGCCCCTCGATAGCGACGATAGGGATATAAAAAGTTGTTGGCGTAGGTCATTTTAAAATCCGTCCTGAGTGATTGTTAATATCAAGAACTATTTGTCGTGTTCGGCCAGGTATTATGCTGGTCGATCGATGGGTAAGCCATATTAGTTTGTAGTTAGTGAACCCAGTTAAAGCTGTTTAGTTAATTGGATCAGTTAATCTGGTTCGTTGATCAGGTATGTGCTTGTCAAGCATGTCGTCGGTGCTCACTAGGTCAGTAAATGACTGCCCCGATAGCCCCAGTTTAACCTGTCCTTAACTTGATACTGTGATCTAGAGCATATTTCATGGTTAATAGATTCTATGTACGCCGCAAGGAATATTTATGTGTATTGCTTGTGATATAGGGATTACGCTCACAGACTTGATGAATTAGGGGATTAGCAACGGCGACCTACTGTCAGTCTTTCCTGACCCAAGGTTTTAACCTACTCTTAAACAAAAGCGGATTGAGTTTTTCGGAGAGTTAATAACCCGCCGATGTACAAGAACCCCATTTTTTGGAAAAGCTCGCACAATAAGCTTTGTATACCAAAAATGAGACTTTAACCGAATTTCAGCATCAGGAACGGCATTCATTCTCTAAACGCCAGCTAAGTCGGTGCACCGCAGCATCTGTTTCAAAACTGACCTAAAATTATTTGTCCTGAAATCATGTAGCTGTAGTCAGTTAGGGTAAGACACGGCCATTTTTTCTGGTACGGCTCCGCCACGCCGCGAAAATGGCCTAATTAAGATGACTATCGCTATAGAACTCATCATCTTGCACCAAAATCTCAGATGGATACTTGAGTCGCGAGGTACTCGATAGCGGTACTCGATATGAGAAAACCGAAAACATTGGGATAATAGAGCTTAAATTTCAGCGTTTCTATTGGGATTTACCAGGGATTCAATGTATGCCCACAACTGAACGACTCTACGAAGGAAAAGCCAAAATCCTTTATGCAACAGACGATCCAGATGTGCTGTTGTCTCGCTTTAAGGATGACGCCACGGCTTTTAATGCTAAAAAACGAGGCCAAATCGTTGGCAAGGGCCGCATGAACTGTGCAATCTCAACCCATTTGTTTAGGCTCCTAGAGTCTAAAGGTGTTACAACTCATTGGATCGAGACCCCCAATGAAACTGATATGCTGGTCAGATCCGTCAAAATTGTGCCCCTTGAGGTCGTCGTCAGGAACATTGCAGCGGGTAGTCTCTGTCAACAGACTGGATTGACATTGGGCACGGTTTTGAAACAGCCGCTGGTGGATTTCTACTTTAAAAACGATGATCTAGGCGATCCACTGCTTACGCGCGATCGCATTTTACTGATGAACATCGTTTCTGCCGAGCAGTTAGATCAGCTAAAATCAGCCTCGCTAGAAATTAACGACATCCTGTCAACCTTCTTCCAGCAGTGCGGTATTACCTTAGTTGACTTCAAGCTAGAGTTCGGCTTAGATTCCCAGCAACGTCTGTTACTCGCCGATGAAATCAGTCCAGACACCTGCCGCTTATGGAATCAGGCTGATACCGATCCCCAAAGCCGCGTCATGGATAAAGACCGATTTCGTCAGGATCTAGGCGGTATCGAAGCTGCTTATCAACAGGTACTAGAGCGAGTACTCGCTCAAGCTATCTAAACCTCTTCAGTTACCACAAATGCGGTAAAATCGTTGAGTTTATTTTGGCATTTGTACCTAGGTGTGCTGTGCATAGCCTAGAAAGTATCAGATACACCTGTTTCAGCGCCCCATTGTCGGGTCTGGTGTGTGGAGTTTTTAAGGGATGGATCAAATTACAATGCGCCTATCTCCAGTTCTAGTAGCGATTTTGTCGGCGGCTGCTACAGCAGGCTTTGCCAGTTCAGTGAATGGACAAACTGTTCCTCCCACGTTAGAGACAGGTCTTGGACAGACAACATCAGAATCAGATGCCAGTGCGTCCGACTCGGTAGATTGGCATCAGTCACTGACGCTACCGTCTCAGTTGTCATCTGACAGCGTCGATATGTCCCTCTCTGCGTCTTCATTTGACTTGGCTCAGCAGATGCCTGAAACACCGCCCCGGCTTGATCCTGAAATTGAGGCTGATCCGGCTGAAGACGATCTGGAAGTTGAGCTGGAAAATCTCGACGAGGATGATGACAAAACTGATGTTGATGGACAACTGGAAGGCGATTCCGCAGAAGATGGACTTCAGATAGAAGTCGAAGAAACCGATGAGGTTGACACCGATCGCGACGACACTATCGATGAAGAAGCGGATGATGCTGAGCTAGGGCCATCCCAAGATCAGCCGCTGTTTCCTGACTTAGACAACGATCCGCCTGCTGCTGCGCCTCCCTTGCCTGAAACGCCTGACGCCGAAGCAGAATCAGAACCACGGGTTCTGATTTCAGAAGTTGATGTAGTTAGCACTCGCGCAGAGCCTCTCGATCCCCAGCTAGAATCTGAGATTTACAGCGTGATCCAGACTCGGGCCGGACAGACGACAACGCGATCGCGCTTACAAGAAGACATTAACGCTATTTTTTCGACGGGCTTTTTCTCCAATGTGCAGGCGGTACCGGAAGATACGCCGCTGGGGGTAAAAGTCACCTTTGCGGTGCAGCCTAATCCAGTGCTGACTCAGGTTCAGTTTGAAAATGCTCAAGTCTTACCGGAAGAAGTCGTACAAGAGGCATTTTCTGATCAATATGGTGAAATCCTCAATCTGCGCGATCTTCAGCGCGGCATTCAAACGGTTAACGAGTGGTATCAAGAGAACGGCTACGTACTCGCGCAGGTTACGGATGCCCCTGAAATTGCCGACGATGGCACCGTCACCTTTGTAGTTGCGGAAGGCGTGATTGAGGATATCCGCGTTCGGTTTATCAATGAAGATGGTAGCGATACCGATGAAGACGGTGAACCAGTTGATGGACGGACGCGCGACTTTATCATCACCCGTGAGTTTCGTTCTCAGCCAGGTGAGGTGTTCAACCAAGCTCAGATTCAGCAGGATTTGCAAAACGTCTTTGGCTTAGGCATCTTTGAAGATGTACGGCTGTCGCTTGAACCCGGTCAAGATCCCCGTCAGGTTGACGTGGTTGTCAACGTGGTGGAAGGTCAAACCGGATCATTGGCTGCTGGGGTCGGATTTAGCACTAGCGGCGACCTGTTTGGTACGGTTAGCTACCAGGAGCGAAATCTGGGCGGCAACAATCAGCAGTTGGGCGCTGAATTTCAGCTCAGTTCTCGTGAGTTGCTGTTTGACGTTAGCTTCACTGATCCTTGGATTGCAGGTGATCCCTATCGCACTTCTTACACTGTGAACGCGTTCAATCGAAGGTCTGTCTCACTGATTTTTGACGGTGGGGAAAATGAAGTTGGTGTTGTCAATGATAACGGCGGCATTGATCGTCCTCGAATCGACCGTTTAGGTGGTGGGGTTAGTTTCCGGCGACCCTATAATAATGGCTGGACGGCCTCTCTTGGAGCACAGTACCAGCGTGTTACCGTTCGCGATGGCGATCGCGATACTGTGGCGGTGGATGAACTGGGCAATGATCTCAGCTTGAGCGGTACTGGAGCAGATGATCTGTGGCTACTTCAGTTTGGTGCTGTACGTGACCTGCGCGATAATGCCACCAAGCCGAGTTCAGGGTCGCTGCTGCGACTCGGTTCAGAACAGGCATTTCCGCTGGGAGCTGGCTCGGCCTTCTATAACCGCCTGCGCGCTAGCTATAGCTACTATACGCCAATTGAATTGATTGACCTGTTTGAAGAAGGCCCAGAGGTTTTGGCGTTTAACGTACAAGGTGGCACCATTCTCGGTGATTTTCCACCCTATGAAGCCTTCTCGCTGGGTGGAAGCAGCTCTGTACGTGGGTATGACGAAGGTGATGTAGGCAGTGGTCAGAGCTTCCTACAGGCGACAGTGGAATATCGTTTCCCAATCATTTCAATTGTAGATGGGGCACTGTTTGCTGATTTTGCGACCGATTTGGGTACGGGAAGTGAGGTCATCGGTAATCCGGCTGGTGTGCGGGGTAAACCAGGCAGTGGCTTTGGCTATGGCGTTGGCGTCCGCGTCGAGTCACCACTGGGCCCGATTCGGATTGACTACGGCTTCAATGATGAAGGTGACAGCCGCATCCACTTTGGTGTTGGTGAGCGATTCTAGGAGTAGAGTTTAGGGACAGAGTCTAGGGAGTAAACATGCTCAATCAAACCGCCAGTCCCCATTCGCAGACTCAGTTAACTGGGGATGGAGAGAGAGCGGCGGCATTCGCTCAATCTTGGCAGTGTGCGATCGCAGCCGCGGTGGAGCAGAGCGGAATTGGTCTCCACTCGGGTCAGAATAGCTCCGTGCGAATTTTACCAGCGGCAGCGGACGAAGGCCGCTGGTTTGTCCGCACGGACTTACCGGGGTCGCCTAAGATTCCGGCCCAGGTGGCTGCGGTTCATCAAACTCTGCTGTCCACAGAACTCGCTGTGGGGGACGCCAGTGTCCGCACGGTGGAGCATCTGCTGGCGGCGCTGATGGGTTTGGGCATTGACAATGCCTGCATTGAGATTGATGGCCCGGAGCTGCCGCTGCTGGATGGTTCGGCTCAAGAGTGGGTACGCGCGATCGCATCTGTAGGACTCCAAACTCAATCTGCCCGTCGCCGAGTGGTTACCCTCACCGAACCGATTTGGGTGCGACAGGGGGACGCTTTCGTCATGGGCATGCCAGCGACTGAGCCGCGATTCACCTATGGGATTGATTTCAATCTGTCAGCGATTGGTAATCAATGGCACAGTTGGTCACCTTTGCCTGTCGTTGCTGACCAGGATTTGAGCCAACTAGAGTTTGTCACCGAGATTGCTCCGGCCCGCACCTTCGGTTTGGCTCACCAAATTGAGCAACTCCAGGCAAATGGATTAATTAAGGGTGGAAGCCTCGAAAATGCGTTGGTCTGCGGCGAAAACGGCTGGATAAATCCGCCATTAAGATTTTCAAATGAACCAGCGCGTCATAAACTTTTAGACTTAGTAGGGGATCTTAGTTTGTTAGGTGACTGGCCCTGTATGCACATTGTGGCTTACAAGGCAAGTCATCAACTGCATGTTCAGTTTGTTCAGGCGGTGCGATCGCAGCTTGCGATGGTATCTGGCTGAGTAAACACCCCTCGTCCTCGTCGCACTCTTAAATCCACCTATGTCCACGTTGGTTGATGTCAATTCGTCTAGTCAATCCAAGGCTAAAATGACAGACGATCAAAACTCTAAGCCTGCTACAGAACCCATCTTCAAGCTTGAAGAGATTCAGAAGCTGCTGCCGCACCGCTATCCGTTTGCACTAGTCGATCGGATTCTGGAATTCGTTCCCGGTAAAAGCGCGGTTGGGTTGAAGAATGTCACCTTTAATGAACCCCATTTCCAAGGGCATTTTCCGGGTCGCCCGCTGATGCCAGGCGTGCTGATTGTAGAAGCAATGGCTCAGGTCGGCGGAGTGGTGCTGATGCAGCTACCCGAAGTTGATAATAAGCTCTGTGTGTTTGCGGGTATTGATAAAGTCCGATTCCGTCGGCCAGTTGTTCCCGGCGATCAGCTGATTATGACCGTGGAGCTCCTATCCATTAAGCGGCGTCGTTTTGGCAAGATGCAGGCTCGGGCAGAAGTGGATGGCCAGTTAGCGGCAGAAGGTGAGCTAATGTTCTCGTTCCTCGATTAGGATGCTGGCTCAAATCAGTCATGAGCGTTAACTATTTAATGGGTGGGCAATGCCCACCAAACCAACTGCGCCTTCGTTTAGCTAGACTGCTATTCAGCAACTACAAAACCATTCAGCCCGATGATCGAGTATTCTTCTGGTTAACTGTTGGTTGAATAGCTGTCTAGTGGTGCATCGCAGTTAGCGCTACACACCAAACCGCTTTCCTGCCTGTCGTTTTCACCTTAATCGTTGCAATTTTGACTGCTCTAATTCATTCCACTGCGGTAATTCATCCCGGCGCTAAGCTCCATCCCAGCGTTGAGGTTGGCCCCTATGCGGTGATTGGAGAGCATGTCACCGTAGGCGCAGATACGACGATTGGGGCACATGTGGTGCTGGATGGACATACCCAAATTGGCGATCGCAACCGGATTTTTCCGGGAGCTGTGATTGGGGCCGAGTCGCAGGACTTGAAGTATGACGGATCGCTGAATTTGGTCAAGATCGGCAACGATAACCGAATTCGCGAATATGTCACCATCAATCGGGCTTCCCATGCTGAGGGAGCAACGGTGATTGGCGATCGCAACTTGCTGATGGCCTATGTTCACGTTGGGCACGATTGCGTGATCGGCAACGAGACGACCATTGCCAATGGGGTCGCACTAGCTGGACATGTCCATATCGAGTCGCAAGCGCGGATTAGCGGCATTCTCGGTGTGCATCAGTTTGTGCATATTGGCCGACTGGCGATGGTGGGCGGTATGAGCCGCATTGACCGGGATGTGCCGCCGTTTATGCTGGTGGAAGGTAATCCTTGCCGAGTGCGATCGCTAAATTTAGTTGGACTCCAGCGAGCTGGGATGGGCGAACTGGCAGACGGCCAGCTCATGCGCTACTTCAAAAAAGCCTTTCGGATGCTCTATCGCTCTGATTTGACGTTTGATCAAGCGCTGGCAGAGTTAGCTACCCTGGCTGACTATGAGCCGATTCAGCACTTGTATCAATTTCTGCGCGAGTCGCAAGCAGAAGGACGGCGGGGCTCTATTCCTGGAATGCGTCCGGCGCGTTCTAAATCGGACTGATTGCAATCTCCTATGAAGAAACGAATTTTTATCAGCACGGGGGAAGTTTCGGGTGATTTGCAGGGAGCCATGCTGGTGCAAGCCCTTCAGCGGCAGGCCACGCAGCAGCAGTTAGATTTAGAGATTCTGGCGCTCGGCGGCAATCGCATGGCGCAGGCGGGCGCGACGCTGCTGGGCAACACCAGCACGATTGGCTCGGTTGGCATTTTAGAATCGCTGCCCTACGTGCTGCCGACGCTGTTGATGCAGCGCAAGGTGAAGCGCTATCTTCAGCAGTCACCACCGGATTTGGTGGTGATGATTGACTATATGGGGCCAAATATCGCCATTGGCAATCACATTCGCCAGCACTTTCCCGCTGTGCCGACGGTTTACTACATTGCGCCGCAGGAATGGGTCTGGTCGCTGAGTAACCGCAACACGGCTCAAATTGTCAGTATTTCCGACCAAATTTTAGCGATCTTTCCTGAAGAAGCCCGCTACTACGAAGCAAACGGAGCGAATGTGGCTTGGGTGGGGCATCCCCTGGTAGACCGGATGCAGAACGCCCCAGAGCGCATTGCTGCTCGTCAACAGTTGGGCATTCATCTTGATCAAACCGTTATTGCAATCATTCCAGCTTCCCGGCGGCAGGAGTTGCGCTACCTACTGCCCGTGATGGCGGAGGCGGCTCAGCAGATTCAGGCCAAGCTGCCGGATGTGCAATTTTGGGTGCCGCTGTCGTTTGCCGAATTTGCGGCTCCGGTGACGGACGTTCTAACGCAATACGGGGTTGAAGCCAAGTTCACAGTCGAGCATGGTCAAGCTGCGATCGCAGCTTCTGATCTTGCAATTACCAAATCGGGCACCGTTAACTTGGAAATTGCCCTGATGAACGTGCCGCAGGTGGTCATGTATCGCGTCAACCCGATCACGGCCTGGATCGCTGAGCACATCCTCAAATTTTCGATTCCCTTCATGTCGCCCACTAATTTGGTGACGATGACGGAAATTGTGCCGGAGTTTTTGCAGTACCAGGCAACACCAGCCGCCATTACTCAAGCATCTCTGGAACTGCTGCTGAATCCGGAACAGCGACAGACGATGCTCCAGGGTTACGCAGACATGCGGCAGGCATTAGGAACGCTGGGCGTGTGCGATCGCGCAGCGCAACATATCTTAACGCTATTGTGCTCTAGGTGAAGATCTGTAACAGAAGAATACGGAACTGTGAACTCAGATGGTGTAGTCTGGAAATCTTGGCGGGTGAGAATTAGTTTTTCTCATCAGACGGATAAAAAAGGATGAACTATACGGTTTTCAGTAATGAGCAATTGGTCTAGATCTCGCCGGGATCGATTAAGCAAATTTATCGTCTATCAGCGCCGCGACGAGTTTTCGACTGATTCCGAAAAGCGGCGAAACGTTGCCTATCGGGAAGATCCAGATATCCTAATCGACCATCATCGCCTGCGTTCCATCCTGTCTAGCCTAGAAAGTTTCTCCGGCGAGTAAAGTGTGACATTCAGTGACGATTCTGTAATCTGCGGTTATCCCGATCTTGAAATTCGAAAGACTCTGCTTTAGTGTCAGATAGGATTAGCGTTACTGAGTTTATAATCTAATTTCGTTAATTATCCCGTCTTCGCTCCGCTGGCAGGCTGAGAGGCTGAGAGCCATGCATCTGCCACACCTCAAAAAGTTGTATAGTCCAGATTTCTTCTGGACAGTCAAGGTTGTTAAGCCCTGGTGTATAAATATGATGGATGAATTAAAGCAAGAGAACACTCGCGAATACGCCGTTGAAACTCCTGATGGCGAGGTGCATGATATCGAAATGCAAGTTAAAGCTGACAAACCCGGTGCGATCATGCCATCTAAGAGTGTATCAACGGATTCTTCGGCTCAATTGCAAGAGGTTGGCGACAAAGTTAAGCAGTTGGCCGCCGATCTACCTGCCTATTTTGGTGAATTTGTCAGAGAGTACAAGTTACCACTCACCTATGTAGGGCTATTTCTCGGCGCGATCATTGCATTGAAGCTAACTTTTGCCCTATTGGATGCTGTTGACGATATTCCGCTTTTTGCTCCGGCGTTTGAGTTAATTGGCTTTATTTATAGCATCTGGTTTGGTTATCGCTACTTGTGGCCAGCATCAGGTCGGCAAGAACTTCGCGAACAGATTAATTCGGTGAAAGAGCAGGTGTTCGGCGATCGCATGTAGCACTGGCTTAGCTTTTGATCGTTGGGTGATACGACTCACCCTACGCAATCTCATAGGGATGTAGAGGCACTGTCCTGCGTGGCAGTGCTTTTGGTTTGTGTAGGGCGGTGGGATAGCTCCAACTCCGAGCAGTGAGAGAAATTTCTATACTGGAGATGTGCAGGCCGACATTGAGAAGTCCGTAGGGACACTATTGCGACTCAATTTATGAACGTTAATCCAACAATTTATAAGGCTGTTGAAACCCTTGATTATCGCGTCACCGTGGGAGATGTAGCGGCTCAGACGGGGATGAATATTGAACAGTCTCGTCAAGACCTACTCGCCCTTGCGTCTGCCGCAGGTGGACACTTGCAGGTCTCTGAAGCAGGTGAAATTGCCTATGTGTTTCCCAGGAACTTTCGGGGTATTATCCGCAACCGATCTTTGCGATCGCAACTGAAAGCAGCCTGGAATAAAGTTTGGGGCGTTCTGTTTTATCTGATTCGGATCTCATTTGGGCTAGTTTTGATTGCCTCAATCGTGCTGGTTGTGTTGGCGATTATCCTAATTGTGGTTGCCATGCAGTCACAGCAGCGGCAGAATAACCGCTCATCGGGGGGATTTGGTCGAGGATATGGTGGTTATGGTGGATTGCCCATGCCTCGCGTTTGGATGAGTCCCACCTGGTACTACGTTTTTCTACCAAATTACTATGAGCGGCGACGGCGTTATTATTCGATGCCTCAGACTCGGACTAGGTCTTCGGCACCGCGTCAGTCTGAATCGGACATGGGCTTTTTGGAAGCCGTTTTCTCCTTTCTGTTTGGCGATGGCAATCCCAATGCCAACTTAGAGGAACGGCGCTGGCAGGAAGTTGCTGCCGTGATTCGCAACAACAAAGGTGCGATCGCAGCCGCACAGGTGACGCCCTATTTAGACCAGCTCGGTCAAGGCTACGACCTAGAGTATGAAAACTACATGCTGCCCGTGTTGACCCGTTTCAATGGCAAGCCCGAAGTTAGCCCAGACGGCAACTTGATTTACTACTTCCCCGATCTTCAGGTCAGTGCGGCGCAGCAGGGTCATACGCCAGTGCAAGCCTATTTGAAGGAGAAGCCGTGGGTCTTTAGTCACGCCTCGCCTACCCAGCTTGGGTGGGCGGCTGGACTCGGTATCTTCAACTTGGCGGCGATCATTGTGCTGTACTTGCTCATGAATAGCGGCGACTTAAGCGCGGCTGTGCTGAGTACGGGCTTAATTGGGTTTGTGACCTCGATTTTTTGGTTTCTGGTTGCCTATGGTGTGGGTTATTTACTAGTACCCATCCTGCGCTACATCTGGATCAAAATGCGTAATCAAAAAATTGAGTCCCGCAACGAAACACGCCAGGAACGTGCGATCGCACTACAAGAAGCTGATCCAGCGATGCTCAAAACCATCGATTACGCTAAACAGTTTGCGGCTGAAACCATCGTCAACGCTGAGAACCTGGCCTACACCACCGAAAAAGATCTACTTCAGCAAAACGTGGAAAACGCCGACAAAATTGATGAAGAGTGGCGACAGCGGTTAGAAGGACGATAGAGATAAGTCATAGCGGTGCTGATTGGTTGGGCTGCATTGATATTGTGGGCATCGGGGCAGGAGAGCATGATCTGCGATCTGTAGCTGTAATTTAGAGAATCGGTACAAAATTATGAGCCGCTGGTCTTGCCAGCGGCTCATGAACTAATTGAAATTCTTGATGAGATATCAAGCTTAAGCAGGCAAGAGAAAACGGACTACAAAAATTGTCGCCAAGATCCACATGCCGAGCTTGACTTCGTGGAATTTGCCTTGGAAAGACTTGATCAGCGGATAAGCGATCAAACCTGCTGCTAGGCCATCTGCAATCGAGAAGCTGAGCGGCATGATCAAAATGGTCAAGAAAGCTGGAATCGATTCTGCCGGGTCGTCCCAGCGGATGTGGCTAAGACTGCCTGCCATCAGAACGCCGACGATGATTAATGCCGGAGCTGTGGCAAAACCAGGAATACCGGACAGCAGCGGAATAAAGAAAATCGAAGCAGCAAATAGTCCAGCCGCAATCACAGCCGTCAAGCCACTGCGGCCTCCTTCGGAAATGCCAGAGGCCGACTCGATATAGGTAGTCACAGTGGAAGTACCCAAAACTGCGCCTGCGGTCGTACCAATAGCATCGGCCACAAACGCCTTATCTACACCAGGAAATTCGCCCTGCTGATCAATGTAGCCTGCTCGGATGCCCAAACCTGTGAGGGTGCCAACCGTGTCAAATAGATCCACGAACAGGAAGACAAACACGATGGCAAACATTTCAAAGAAATTGGTTCGCAGCATGCCGCCCAGACCAACAAACGCTTGACCAAACAAGTCAACCGGAAGCTGCGGCAAACCGACAATTCCCTCTGGCCAGGGTGCAACCCCAGTCATCCAGCCCAGTAGTGCTGTGGCTAAAATGCCCCACAGCAACGCGCCAATAATGCGCCGAGCCACAAATGCTGCCGTAATCAAAATGCCAAACAGAGCCATCAGCGTTTGCGGTTGAGCGACATTGCCCAAGGTGGTCAGAGTCGCGTCATCCGCTACGATAATTCCTGCTCCACCCGTGTCGAGACTGCCAGACAAGGCAATGTAGGCGATAAATAGACCGATCCCGGCTGCCGTCGCGTGCTTGATGCAGTCTGGAATCACATTGACAATTTTGGCGCGCAGGTTGCCAAACGTGAGGCCAATAAAAATTAAGCCCTCGATAAAAACAGCAGCTAGGGCAACTCGCCAGTCAATTCCGAGTCCTAGGACAACTGAAAACGCGAAATACGCGTTAACGCCCATGCCGGGAGCTAGGACAAAGGGAAATTTGGCATATAGTCCCATGATGAAAGTTGCGATCGCAGCCGAAATTGCCGTTGCAATCACCAATTCACCAAACAAATCGCCTGATTCTTGCAGAAAAATCGCGTTGGATAGAATAGCAGGATTCACCGCCAGAATGTACGCCATTGTAATGAACGTCGTTATTCCGGCCAGTATTTCAGTGCGAGTGTTCGTTCGCAGTTCTGCAAAGTGAAAAAATTTTGCTAAACCCGATTCATTTATCACCGTTGAGCTAGGTTCCGGATCAGCCGTTGTGGTTGTTTCAGATTGTTGAAATGGATTAATTCGATTTGGATTATCACTCATGGCATGACCTAATCAATGCCTCACGACGAAGCTAGCTTAAGGCATTTATGAAAAAGGCAATGCGTTAAGCGATACAGATGTTATTACCTTTATCCTTTTAATTGAGATTGTTACACCATCGAACGTTCAAATGTTCAAGCGTGTTTAAAATTTTCTACTGTCCCAACTCATGCAAAAAGTGTAGGAAAAGCGCAGGCACGCCCTCGAACAGTTTTGGCGAAACACACGCTTATATCCAGTTTGTGGATAAGAACCCAATTTATTTGTATGAATCGTTTGCTCCGTAAACAGTTCACAAAAAATAGATGATGGGTTTTCAACCTGACTGGATATAAGCGCACATTTCGCCAATTAGTCAAAAGTGGATTCGCTTTTATACATTGATGAAGCCGTAGTAGAAACCAGCGACAATGAATAGCGGCAAACCAATTACCAACAGAGCGCCGAGCGTCGCTTCCCAGTCTGCGCCGGACTTGTTGGTCAACGTGGGGGATGTGATACCCTTCTCACGTCGCTGCCGCTTTTCTAGTTCGGTCATTTCAGTAACCATAAAATTTACCTTTGAATGCTGTGCTCTTATAGTTACGAAAAATTAAGTCGTTGCGATCGCACTTTGGACGGACTCTGGATCAAAGCGATGATATCTTGCGACAGAATTGAAAAATCAAACCAGATTGTGTTTTTGTCAATATGACTAACCGCCTGCGTCGGCATCTATCAATGGCCTATCAGATAGCCACCAGTCCTATCCGACGGTTACCCGATTTCATCGTGATTGGAGTAGTCAAAGGAGGAACCACATCGCTGTTGAAATATCTAGATCAGCATCCATCGATTACGGTATCCGTCAAGAAAGAGATTCATTTTTTTGATGAACACTTTGATAAAGGACTGCTCTGGTATAGGCAGCATTTTCCGCTACAGTCCTGGTCGAATCAGCCCCAGATCCTCACTGGAGAAGCAAGCCCAGCCTATTTTTGTCAATCATCATTGGCTCCCGCTCGTATTCATCAAGTTGTACCCCAGGTTAAGCTGATTTTGCTGCTGCGTAACCCTGTTGATCGGGCTTATTCTCACTACTGTCATCGCTATCGCAGGCAGGCTGAAACTGAAACGAGTTTTGCCAAACTGGCTTTAGAAGAGAAATCGCGCTTAACAGAAAAGCTGTCAGACTGGAGCTTACAGTTTGATAGTCAAAATAATCGGCCTCGTCTGAGCTGCTATCATCTCGCCAGCGGCTTGTACATTATTCATCTACAAAACTGGTTAGAGTATTTCTCGCCACAACAACTGCTAGTACTGAATAGTGATGATCTGTTTAAGCAACCTCGGCAAGTTGTTCATCAGGTTAGCCAATTCCTCGATCTACCCGATCCACCGAACTTAAATTTTCCGATCTATAACAGCGGTAGCTATAAAGAGTTAGATACAGGTTTGCGACAAAAACTGTGTCAGTTTTTTGAACCTTATAATCATCAACTTTATCAGTTACTTGACACCGATTTTGGCTGGCATTAATCTAAGCTGTACGCTGCTGATTACAAATAATTGCAAAACCAAAAAAGGAATATTCTGCTGTTGCAGTACAACGCCAAAATACTCCTTTTTAGACCATCCATTTTTAGGTCATTTGTTCATACAGCGTTTTCCAAACTGGTGGAGTACGAAAGTGTTTCTCTGTTGGAGGTAGAAAAACAATTCTACGTACCTTATGAGGTTGAAAAATGCTGTATGCAGCTACTTATATCAGTTCTGCAATTTAGCACTATAAATAAGTCCAGTGCTGAGGACTGAGTGCTGAGTTATCTTCTCCACCTGATGACTCCCAACTACCGAAATAGCTTGGGTGTGTTGACGGGGAGTGCTGCGATCAGCAAGCGATCAGAAATTAATCGCACTTCTTTAGCTAGGCGTAGTTGCGCCACGGGTTCTAACAAGATATCACTAGCGGCAGCTAGGGCATGCGCGATCGCAGGATTGTGGCATTGAATTCGCAGAACACCCCAGCGTCGAGAAAGCTTACACCGCTTCAGCCCCTGGATTTGGCTAGCCTCTTCAGGGTTTTCTCGGTAAAAATCAAAAATCAGTTTTGTTAGCTGAGAATTCCAGTTCATGGGACGTTTCTGATAGCACAATTGCCGCCCATGCCGCTGTCACAGCAGCAGATGAGCAAGCCTTATAAGCTACAGATAACGCGGTTTCCAGGCAGTTTGACCATCTCTGCAAAAAGAGTTAATCCTGACTGAGGAACTGTAACAATTTTGAAAATCAATATAACCGCCACAAAGTCTTGTGGACTAAGGATCCACATCGATTTTTGTCAAAGAAGCAGGTGCGATCGCAACTTAACGTTCCGCAGAATAACTTCAAAAAGCATGATGAAGCTTGGGGTCGATGCTACTGCCCAAGCCTGACCTAGAACTTCTGTTCACTGCTCCAACTCAACGTTCATAGGAGTAAATATCTCCCACCTGCTTGAACAAAGCATCGGAGCGCTCAGACAATAGCTGTAGATCATCAGGTTCTAGAGTGAAATCCATGGCCTCGACGTTATCGCGGATGTGCTGACGATTCAGCGTTAAGCCCGAAATCACCGCCTGCACCTGTGGCCGCTGGCTCACCCAGTTCAACGCCACCTGCGCCACCGTTTTGTCATACTTCTGTGCGACTTCACTGAGTGTTGCCAACAGATTCACCACCGCCGTCCAGCCACCGTGCATCCGGATCATATTGCTGTAGTAGAACGTGCGCCCATGATCCGGCTCCGTTGGTGGATAGGCCAGTCCCCGAAACCCATCTGATAAATAGCCACCTGCCAATGGCCCATAGACCAGTAGCTCAATGCCGTGCTGCTGGCAAAGAGCCTGCATCGAATTTTCCACCCGCCGATCAATCAGGCTGTACTGCACCTGGTGGGTTTGAATCGGCGCATACTGTAGTGCCTTTTCCAGCATAGGCGTTGTAAAGTTAGTCACGCCGAACTGGCGAATCTTGCCTTGTTCAACCAAATCTGCGTAGGTATTTAAGGTTGAGGCAAAATCAAGCGCCGGATCGTGCCAGTGGAGATGAACACAGTCGATGCGATCGCGCTGCAAATTCCGCAGAGACGATTCCACCTTATTACGAATTTGCATCGCCGTCGGCACTGCGCCAAAAAACACAGCCTTGGTATAAATCAGGCAGTCCTGCCCCTTCAGACAGCGACCCAGCAGTTGCTCACTCCGACCATAAATATCAGCCGTGTCAAAGCTCGTCACTCCCAGAGCCAGATAGGTATCAATCGCTCGCATGACATCCTGCTCTGGATAGGATGTCCAACTTCGCTCATCCAGTTGCCAGCACCCCACAATGAGCTTGCTAGGACTCAAAACCATAGAACCAGTCATGTTATCGAAAACCTGTGTGCTATGCAGTTTGGTTGTGTGTGTGAGCGGAGAGTGGCCTGTAAATTTCACACCCAAATCGAGTTTAACCGCATCATAGCTGGATTGCCTGCTTCAATTTAGATTCAAAATGCACAGCTATGGCTCAACCCAATAGCGGCTCCTATCAAGTCTGGTTGAAAACCCATCATTTATGTTTGGTGGAACGTTTGCTCCGCAAGCCTTTCCACCGACTTTAGGTTTTGAGCAAGATGTGAGCGGCCCAACTCAAGAGACTGTAAAATTCATCACGGCAGAAATAACTGTTTTTAAGCTATATCACGATAAATAAATTCACCATGTTTTGGACTTTAATTTGACACAATAAACACAACAAATCATTTATGAGCAATCTGCTATACCAGTTCATATTGGGGATGAGCAGAATAAACCCTTACCGGGCAAGGGGCTTAAGCTCCTTATACAATTCAGCCTCACAAAAGATTGGTATAGGTTTTGGCTTGTGCCATCAGCCTATTAAAGATAGCAGTTTCTTGAAGTAGGTCGGCATAAAAGACTAAACCCAAAACCGGGGAAGTATCTGGAGGCAAATTCCAGGTCGCGGGTTTAGTACGACACCGTTGAACGACTTACATGATTTAGTTCCATACAACAATTAATCGCCACACAACTATCATGTTTACGCTTAAGGACGTATTATTTGCCTTTGTTTGGATTGCGCTTTTGATCTTAGTAGGGCGCTATCTCAAACAAAAAATGCGATGGATTCAGATGCTGTATTTACCTGAATCCATCGTTGCTGGTGCGTTGGCTCTCATTTTTGGCCCACAAATTTTAGGTGTAATCCTCACAGCTTTATTAGGTGAGGACACGCTATTTGCAGGTGGATTTTTCTCTGAAGAAATTCGTACCGTCTGGTCTCAATCCCCAGGGGTATTTATCAATATTGTTTTTGCTGCCTTATTTTTAGGTGAGCCGATTCCCCAACCTAGAGATATTTGGCGTAAAGCTGCGCCACAGGTCGTTTTTGGTCAATCTCTAGCTTGGGGACAGTATGTTGTCGGAATTTTAGTCACGCTGATTATTCTGATTCCCGTATTTGGAGCCAATCCAATTTCAGCGGCGCTAATTGAAATTGGCTTTGAAGGAGGACACGGCACCGCAGGCGGTATGGCCGATACGCTCGTTGAACTGGGGTTTGAAGATGGTCCTGCTTTGGCGCTCGGTTTAGCCACTGTTGGGATTGTCTCCGGCATTATTGCTGGAACAGCCTTAGCGGAATGGGCACGAAAGAAACAGCATATTCCAGTTTTTCAAACTGAAGTTGATGATCCTGGCGATATCCCAGAACTACTTCATGCTGACGATAGTCCAGACGTGCGGCAGCGGCGATCGCAGTTAATGAGCGGCCTGTTAATCGATCCGTTGTCGCTCAATTTCGGTTTTGTTGGCATTGCAATTGTTTTTGGCTGGTTAATTCAGCAGGGACTCATTCTTCTTGAATCCCTCACCTGGGGTCAAACAGGATTTACCGTCATGAGTTATGTGCCGCTTTTCCCGATGGCGCTGGTGGGGGGCATCATTGTCCAAATCATTATGGAGCGTTTTGGGCTGAGCTGTTTGATCATTCAGCCGTTTATGAAAAGCATTGCAGGTACTGCCCTAGATGTTGTAGTTGTTACCGCTTTGGCTTCCATCTCACTCACCGTAATTGGTAGCAATCTCAGTACGTTCATCATTCTGAGTGTGGCTGGTATCGCCTGGAATATCTTGTTTATGCTGTACTATGCGCCGCGCATTTTTCCGAGCTACTGGTTTGAAAAAGCGATTGGTGATATGGGCCAGTCGATGGGCGTAACCGCAACGGGAATTTTGCTCCTGCGGATGGTTGATCCAGATAACCGTTCCGGTGCCTTTGAAAGCTTTGCCTATAAGCAGCTCTTCTTTGAACCGATTGTGGGTGGCGGTTTGTTTACCGCAGCGGCTCCGGTACTGATTGTCACACTTGGGCTGTGGGGCACGCTGGCGATTACTGGCGGGCTGCTGATCTTCTGGTTAGTAGCAGGCCACTTCCTCATGCGCCAGCAGGCTCGCGAGGCTGTTGCGGCTGGATATAACAGAGAGCTAATCAATCGATAAGGTTGGTTGCTCTAAACACCAATGACTGAAGATCACTGAATAGGGCAGCTTACAGCGTTTTTCATGCTGGCGGAGTACAGGAATTCTCTCCATCTCCGGCGGAGAGACATTCCTGTAAACCTTACTAGACTGAAAAATGCTGTATATGAAGTCTGACAGACTTGATATTGCTGTCCTGTTTAGTCGTAGAGCTTACGCTGCAACATGGATGAATAATATTAAGTTCGTGTGTAAGAACATTAGACTTTATCGGAAATAGGAGAGAAATGGCTGCAAGTCAACTTCACCCGTG
>CBKWJC010000101.1:0-22109 GCA_966674685.1 uncultured bacterium | reverse complement strand
TTATTCCGTCATGATATCCCGCAACTTATTTCCTTCCTCTAGAGAATCAGCCCTACGGAAATAGGGGGGGATGCAAGGGGGGGAGATTGCCGTTTTCCACAGGCCGTGCCACTGGATTGGACGGATGAGATTGCCTTGATTCAGGTGCACTTTAAGTTGCTGCGATGGACACCTGCCAAAATCAAACAGCAGATTGCTAATTGGTTCAACGGCAAACAGCTATCGCAGTTGCTGGATAGCGAACTAGAAGGGGAGCATCCCGAAAGTGCAAAAACAGTTAAATTGCCAAGGCTCCATTGAGATAAGCACAGCGAAGAGCCAGCATGGCGTTGACGTTTTCTGCCTTCCACTGAGCCCCTGAAATCTTCAAGCGGCGGTCAATCTGCTTAACGGCAGATTCAACCGCACCCGAGCCAATACTGGCCAACTGCTCGGCTTGTACATAGCTGTAGTTCACGATGCGATGTCGGTGTTGGTCGAGATAGGCGCAAAAGTTGGCCGCACGTTTGCCACGACAGCCATCAAAGAGGCTCTTCGCCGCCTCTAGTTGGCCGTGCCAGAGGAGAGTTTCAGCTTTGGTCAAGCGTTTGAGCGACCCGCCCACTTTGTAGAGATTTTCTTTGAGATGGTACCAATCTAAAATCTCCCAGCGCTGGGAGGGACAAGCGATCGCTGTGAACAGATTCCAGATCCCTGCATGGCCATCCCCCAAGCAAACCAGCGGGGTACTTAAGCGCTGAGCATTAATCCAGTCCGTCAGCGAGAGTGCATCTTGAAACCAGGCACCATAGTAGAGACTATTCAGCCGAGCGGCTTTGTAGTCTCGCCAGTAGCTTGCTTGGCCCGGTTCACCCCGCAGTCTGACTTTGCCGCCATCTAAACTGATTTCATTGACCGCTTGCTTGGCCTCGGGGGCCGACCACTCCTGCTGTTGCACCAGCCGATGTAGACTGCTGTGACCCACTCGCATCCCCGTCAGAGCCTCCACCTCGGCTTCAGCATTCTGGTACGATTCGTTGGCACACAAGCGCAAGCAACTGTTACTCAACACTGGACTCAAGCGGTCATAGGCTGCGATATCCAGGCGTCGAGCTTGGTGCTGATGGATCTCCAGGGTTCCAATACAGCTTTTCAAGCGTCTGATTCGTCCCCGGCAGGTTTGGGTAACCTGGTGGATAAAAAATGACCGATTTCAGGCCCAACCTGCTCAAGCAGGTGCTGACGAACGGCTGTCTCGATCCCTTCAAGGTCTTGAATGGCAGATGGGTCTGTTTCGTCGTAGAGGATTTGAGCGGCTTCTTGCAGGCAGGCTTTGAGGCGTTCTTGCTTTTGCACATCCATCAGGGGGGGCTCCAGAACCAGAGGGCTTTACCCATTATCGGTCTATTTGCACATTCGGGATGCTCCCACTAGAAGCGTTGCTGTCGTTTCTCCAGTACCGTTTACAGGAGTAGGTCAAGATCAACTGTGAATGTCATTGTGGCTAGAGTAGGTGCGATCGCAAATCGATCGCAAATCGATCGAAAAATCTATGAATACCAGTATTAAAACCCTCTGCAAAAGCATCGGTATCCTAGCCATGTAACTAGATCAGACATCCCCCAACATGTGACAAACAGTAGATAGTTCAAAAGGTTAATATTGGCTGAATTGGCAGGGCAATATAAATAAACTAGTAAGTTCAGCAATGTATCGTGTCTGTGCCTGAGTGCATATGGCGGAATGTAAGGAGAGAGCGAATGATCACCGGCGAATTGAGATCGAAGGTTGACAAGCTGTGGGAGACGTTTTGGAGTAATGGCATCAGCAATCCGATTTCGGTGATCGAGCAGATTTCCTATTTGCTATTTATCAAGCAGTTGGATGATCAGGAGCTAGCGAAGGAACGAAAGGCGCAGCGACTGGATCGACCTGTCAAAGACCCGATTTTTCCAGCGGATAAGCGGCAGTGTCGCTGGTCGTACTTCAAGCAGCTTGATAATGCGGACGAAAAGCTGAAAATTGTCCGAGATGAGGCGTTTCCGTTTATCAAGACGCTGGGCGGCCAAAGCGGGGATGATAGCACCTACGCGCAGCACATGAAGGATGCGGTGTTTTTAATCGGCAGTCCGGCGCTGCTGGCCAGCGTGATTGACCAGGTGGATAAAATTCTGGATTTGCTGGAGAAGGAATCTCAGTCCCCGGATCAACAGTCGTCCTATGTGGATTTGATGGGTGATCTGTATGAATACATGCTGTCGAAGCTGACGCAGGCGGGTCAAAACGGTCAGTTTCGGACGCCGCGCCACATTATCAAGATGATGGTGGAGCTGTTGGCTCCGGGGCCAAGGGAAATTGTCTGCGATCCGGCCTGCGGGACGGCGGGCTTTTTGGTGGCTGTGGCGGAGTATCTGCGCGACTTGAAAGATGCTGATGGTAATGCCATCCTCAATGGGCCAGGCAATCGGGAGCATTTTGACCATGAAATGTTCCACGGGTTTGATTTTGATGCGACGATGCTGCGGATTGGCAGTATGAATATGATGCTGCACGGCATCAAGCAGCCCAAGATTGAGGCGCGAGATTCGCTATCGGAGGATCATGCGGGGGTAGAGGAAGCCTTCACCATGATTCTGGCGAATCCACCGTTTAAGGGTTCGTTGGATAAGTCCACCATTGCCAAGGATTTGCAGCAGATTGTCAGTACGACGAAGACGGAGCTGCTGTTTGGGGCACTGTTTTTACGACTGCTGAAGAAGGGCGGACGCGGCGCGGTAATTGTGCCGGATGGGGTGCTGTTTGGCTCGTCGAAGGCGCATAAGACGCTGCGGCAGGAGCTAGTGGAGAATCACAAGCTGGATGGGGTGATTTCGATGCCGTCGGGCGTGTTTAAGCCCTATGCAGGGGTTTCGACGGCGGTGCTGCTGTTTACGAAGACGGGGGCGGGCGGCACGGATCAGGTGTGGTTCTATGACATGGAAGCGGATGGACTTTCGCTGGATGATAAGCGACAACCCGTGGCGGAGAATGATATCCCGGATCTGATTCAGCGCTGGCAATCTCGTAATCCGGAGCAGGATACGGATCGGAAGGCGAAGGCGTTTTTTGTACCGAAGGATGAGATCGCGGCGAATGGTTATGACTTGTCGATTAATCGCTATAAGGAAATTGAGTATGAGGAGGTGGAGTATGAGCCGCCGAAGGTGATTTTGCAGAAGCTGCGGGGATTGGAGCAGGAGATTAGCGCGGATCTGGATGAGCTGGAGAAGCTGTTGGGATGATGGGATTGAATGAAACCTTTTCGCTGGAATGATGAAAAGAACCGTCAGCTACAGGCAGATCGGGGAGTGAGCTTTGAACAGGCTTTACAGGCAATCAATGGGGATCAGCTACTAAATGTTATTGAGCATCCGAATCAAGAGCGGTATCCATCGCAGCGAATTTTTATTATTGAAATGAATCAGTACGTTTATCTGGTGCCTTTTGTCGAGAATGATGATGAGATTTTTCTGAAAACGATTATCCCTAGCCGCAAACTCAAGAAGCAGTATTTAGGAGAGTAGCGATGTCACCATTGGATGCTGAAGAACAAGCGTTGTTGGAGTCTGTTGAGTTGGGTGAATGGCAGTCGGTGCCGGATGTGGTGCAGGAGATTGAGCGGTATCGACTCTATGCTCGTGAGCAGGTGGACGAACTGGAGGCTGTGAGTTTGGAGTTGCCGAGGGGCGATTTGCAGCGGTTACGGACGGTTGCGGAGGAGTCGGGGGTGTCGGTTTCGGTGCTAATGGCGACGGTGCTGCATCAGTTTGTGAGTCGTCGTCAAAAAAGCTGAGGGGGATGGGGTGATTGAGTCGGGGCTGTTGGCGGAGTTGGGACAGGAGAAGGGTTTGACAGCGGCGCAGGTGTTGGAAGCGGGAAGTAGTGCGGCTGAGTAGGTTAGGGATTTTTAAAGAGGAGAGAGTTAAATCATGAAAAGTTGGCCTTCACTTGCTCTGGGAGAAATTTTTGAAATAGCTCGTGGTGGTTCTCCTCGACCAATTCAAGACTTCATTACAGATGATCCTGATGGTGTCAATTGGATCATGATTGGTGATGCATCTGAAGGCTCAAAGTATATTACAAGCACGAAGAAGCGTATTTTGAAAAACGGCATCAAGAAGTCAAGGATGGTTTATCCAGGCGATTTCTTACTAACAAATTCAATGAGTTTTGGACATCCATATATCTTGAAAACTTCAGGCTGTATACATGACGGCTGGTTAGTTCTGAGTAAAAAGATTGATGGTGTGGATCCAAACTACTTTTATTATTTACTTGGATCAAACTTTGTGTATTTAGAGTTTTCCCGCCGTGCTTCGGGAACAACAGTAAAGAATTTAAACATTGATTTGGTTAAAGGGGTAAACGTTCCTTTGCCGCCTTTGGAGGAGCAGCGGCGGATTGCGGCGATTTTGGATAAGGCGGATGAGGTGAGGCGGAAGCGGCAAGAGGCGATTCGGTTGACTGAGGAATTATTGCGATCGCTCTTTCTCGATATGTTCGGCGATCCCGTCACCAATCCCAAAGGCTGGGAGTCAGTTAATCTCTCAGAAATTATTCAAGGTGATATGCGAAATGGATTATCACCTTCCAATAGAGGTACATATCAAGGCACCGTTTTAACTCTTTCTGCAATTACCCAGGGGAATTTTGATCAACAAGCAAGAAAAGAAGCTTGCTTTGACATAAGTCCACCAGAAGAAAAAATGGTTCGCAAATCCGTTTTTTTAGTATGTCGAGGTAACGGGAACATAAGCCTTGTAGGTTGCGGTCGATTCCCTGATAAGGATTATGAGAGTATTATGTTCCCTGACACTATGATTGCTGTACCTATTGATTTTTCAAAAGTTAGAAGATATTTCTTTGAATATTTGTGGAATAGTCCATTCGTCCGTCAGCAAATAGAGAAACAGGCGCGGACTACAAATGGGACATATAAGATTAATCAGAAAGTGCTTCAAGGAATTGAAATATTACTACCACCTAATGACCTACAGGATAAGTTTACCTTCGTATATTCGAAGACACAGTTATTGAAAAAGAATTATTGTATGGATAGGCTTAATGATTTCTTCAACTCTCTCCTCCAACGTGCCTTTCGCGGCGAACTCTAACCCATTGCCATCCCACTTAAAATAAAGCCATCCGCATTCCGGCATACTCAATGATTGCCTCGCCCCAAACTCCCCTCACCCCCGACGACTATCTGCACCTAGAAGCCGATAGCCCCATCAAGCATGAATACATCGACGGCAACATCTACGCTAAAGCGGGAGCAAGTGATGTCCACATCACCATTGCAGGCAATCTAGCAACCCTACTTCATAGCCATGTACGGGGCAGCGACTACCGCGTCTACATCGCCGACATGAAAGCCCGCCTAGAAGCCTGCAACTGCTTCTATTACCCCGATATCCTCGTCACCTGCGACGAACGAGATCGAGAAACCTCCACCTACAAACGCTTTCCCAAACTGATCATCGAAGTTCTCTCCGACTCCACCGAAGCCTTCGACCGGGGCGACAAATTCACCGACTACCGCACCCTCGACAGCCTAGAAGAATACGTCATTATCAACACCCGCCATCAGCGCGTCGAATGCTTTCGCCGCACCCCCGACAACCTCTGGCTCCTGCAAACCTACACCCCCCAAACAGAAACCTTTACCCTGCATAGCCTCCAGTTCACAGCCACCATTGCTGACCTCTATGAAGACGCAGAACTGGAACCCACCAATTCGCCACCGACCGAACCCGATCTGTAAAATCCTAGTAAAAAACTGACAAAAAATTGATGAAATGCCGGATTTTTCCGCACAAGTGGGGAAAGCTAACTATGGTTCAGCATTTCCCCCACTGCCATGCCCTCCAACTTTGACTTTCTCAAAACCCGCTTCCCCGCCATTCATCAACACGCCGTCCACGCCGAAAGCCTGATTCACTCAGCGCCTCGTGCCGCTTGCTTCTATGCCCGCTTCACCCTAGAGCAAGCCGTCCACTGGCTCTACAACAACGACCCCTATCTACAGCTGCCCTACGACAACAACCTCGGCGCACTGATCCACGAGCAAACCTTTAAAGACAACCTCAAACCTGGCCTCTTCCCCAAAATTCGCGCCATTCATAAAGTCGGCAACATCGCCGTTCACGACTCCACCCGCATTAGCGAACGAGACGCGCTGAACCTGGTTCACGAGCTGTTTCACGTCCTCTATTGGCTCTGCCGCTACTACGCCACCGATGGCCGCAACCTGCCCGATCAAACCTTCGATCGCGCCCTTGTTCCCCAACCTGCCGCCGCCAAGCCTGACCTTTCTCTCAGCCAGCTACAAGAGCTAGAGAAAAAGCTCTCTCAGGCCGACGAAATGCGGCGCATTGCCGAAGAGCGCCAGCGCCAAACCGAGCAGCAGCTTGCCGCTCTTGAGGCCGAAATGGCCCAGCGTAAAACCGAAAACGCCACCGTTCCCGATGCTCACGACTACAAAGAAGCCGACACCCGCCGCTTCCTGATCGACGTACTGCTCAAAGAAGCAGGCTGGAACATTGACCAGCCCAACTTCACCGAATATGAAGTCACGGGTATGCCCGCCACCAGTGGCAAGGGCAGCGGCAAAGGCCGGGTAGACTACGTGCTTTGGGGTGACGACGGTAAACCCCTGGCTCTGATTGAAGCCAAACGCGCCAGCAAAAATCCTGCTAACGGCAAACATCAAGCCAAACTCTATGCCGACTGTCTAGAGCAACAGTTTGGTCAGCGCCCCGTCATCTTCTATTCCAACGGTTACGACAGCTGGATCTGGGACGATGTTAACTATCCGCCCCGGCAGATCTACGGTTTCCTGAAAAAAGATGAACTGGAACGGCTGATCTTCCGCCGCACCCAGCGCAAAGCCCTTCATCTCGTCCAAATCAATCCCGACATCGTCAACCGCACCTACCAAAGCGAAGCCATCCGCCGCCTAGCCGACGACCTGCAAAACAAACAGCGTAAAGCGCTGCTCGTGATGGCCACGGGCACCGGCAAAACCCGAACTGCGATCGCATTAATTGATCTACTCATGCGAGCCAACTGGGTGCGTCGCGTTCTCTTCCTAGCTGACCGTAACGCGCTGCTCACGCAAGCCTTCCGCGCCTTTCAAAGCCATCTGCCCAACGTCATCCCCGTCAACCTCACCCAGAGCCGCGACATTGAAGGAGCCAACGTCATCCTCTCCACCTATCCGACTATGTTCAATCGGATTAGCGAAATGGCTGATGGTGGCGAGAAAACCTTTGGCCCCGGCTATTTTGATTTGGTGATCGTCGATGAAGCCCATCGCTCCATCTATCAAAAATACAGCGCTCTGTTTGACTACTTCGACTCGCTGCTGATCGGCCTCACCGCCACCCCCCGCGCCGAAGTCCACCGCGACACCTACCAAATCTTTGAACTGGAGAAAGGCAATCCCACCTTTGCCTATGAGATAGACGATGCCATCAGCGACGGCTACCTCGTCCCCGCCCTCGGCATCGACGTGCCGTTTAAATTCCTCCGTACTGGCGTTAAATACAGCGACCTGTCTCCCGACGAACAGGAAGAGTATGAAACCAAATTCCGTGACGACGAAACTGGAGAGATCCCCGACCAGGTGAATGCCGCTGCCCTCAACCGCTGGCTGTTCAACCAGGACACCGTCGATCAAGCACTAGAACTGCTCATGCAGCAAGGTCTCAAAGTTGAAGGTGGCGATCGGCTCGGCAAAACGATGATCTTTGCCCGCAGCCAACCCCACGCCGAATTTATTGTTAAGCGCTTCAACGCCAACTACAAAAAATACAATGGTCACTTTGCCGAAGTGATTCATAGTGGTGTAGCCCACGCCCAAAGCCTGCTCGACAACTTTAGCGATCCCAATAAACAGCCCACCATTGCCGTCTCTGTGGACATGCTCGATACTGGTGTCGATGTGCCTGAAGTTGTCAACCTCGTTTTCTTCAAACCCGTCTACTCCCGCGTCAAATTCAACCAGATGATTGGCCGAGGCACCCGCCTCTGTTCCGATCTCTATGGCATTGACCAGCCCAAAACAGAATTTTATGTCTTTGACCTCTGCGGCAACTTCGACTTCTTCCAGCAGGAGATCACCGAAACCGATCCAAAACCCGCACCCAGCCTGACAACTCGGCTCACCCAAGCTCGCCTGCAACTGGCTCAACTGCTGGCTGATTCTGACAACGACGAACAGGCTCAACTACGCAACGAACTGCTGAACGATCTGCACCAGCATGTCGCCTCAATGGAGCGCGACAACTTTCTTGTCCGTCGTCACCTCCCCCATGTGGAGACCTTCGCCAAACGCGATCGCTGGAATCAGCTTAGCCCCGATGACGTAGACATCATCACCGATATCCTGGCTCCTCTGCCCAATGGTTTGCCTACGGGCGATCGCCTTGCTAAAGAATTTGACCTCACCTGCTATAAACTCCAACTCGCTATCCTCAACCGCACTAATGATTTTGAACCGCTGCGGGATAAAGTGCGCGATCTGCTCAGCCAGCTAGAAACCAAGCGCGATATTCCAATGGTCAAAGACCAGCTTGCTCTGATTGAAGAGGTACAGGCTGAAGCTTGGTGGACAGATGTCACACCAGAAATGGTGAATAACGTTCGCCTGCGCCTGCGCGACCTGATCAAGTTCATTGATAAACAAGAGCAGAAAATTGTTTACACCAACTTTGCTGATCAGATGGGCGACATCTCCTTGGTTGATGTTCCCACCCAGCAAACGGGCTTCAGTCCCTATCAGTACCGCAAGAAAGTCGAAGCCTATATTCGCGCCAACGAGAACCATGTCGCAGTTGCCAAACTGAAGCGCAACGTTCCCCTCACCGATGCCGACCTGCAAGCTCTCGAAGACATGCTGTTCAACTCCGACGTGATCGAAAACCGCGATCGGTTTGAGCAGGTTTACGACAAAAATCTCAATCTCAAACTGTTTATCCGAAAACTCATAGGTTGCGATCGCAACGCTGCCAAACAAGCCTTCGCCCAATATCTAGAAGGCACTACCTTTAGCGCTAACCAAATCCGCTTTGTTGAAACCATCATCGACTACCTGACCCAGAATGGTGTCATGGATCCCGGCCTCCTCTACGAGCCACCCTTCACTAACCAACATCCCGAAGGTCTCGACGGCATCTTTAACGATGATGCTGCCGCAGATCAGATTATCGCTATTGTCCGCTCCTTCAACACCACTGTTGGCGAAGATTTCGGCGCAGCCTAATCGAATTGACCCTTAAATCACTGTTTGTCAAAGTGCTCAAAAATGCGATCGCAGATCAAAAGGAGAACCGTGCATGAATATTCCCATCCTTGGCACCTTAGTTGATGTTGATCTGCGAGAAGCGTGGCATCATGAAGCCCATAGCTTTACCCCTTGGTTAGCAGAGCACCTCAAGTCTCTCTCAGAAGTGCTGGGAATTCCGCTGGAGCTAGAGGGTCAGGAAGTCCCAGTAGAGACGTTTTCAGCCGATATTCTGGCGCGCAATTCCCTCGATGATACGTTAGTATTGATTGAAAATCAGCTAGAGGGGTCAGATCATACGCATCTGGGTCAGATTATGACCTATCTGGCTGGCTTAGATGCCCATACGGTGGTGTGGGTGGCGGCGGATTTTCGGGAGGCACATCTGTCGGCTTTGAAGTGGCTGAATGAGCATACGGATGATTCGTTTGCCTTTTTTGCAGTGAAGGTGAAGGCAGTCCGGATTGGTGATTCTCCCATTGCACCGATGTTTGAGGTGTTAGCTCGTCCAAATAACTGGGAGCGTCAACTCCAAGCAATCGCAAAAGAAACACGGCAGATGTCGAGCCGAGGGCAAATTCGCAAGGAGTTTTGGTCTTATTACCTCAATCGGTTTCCGGATCACCAGCAGCACGGGGTGGCAGGGGGTGGTAGTAATCGCTGGCATGTCTTTGAGGATATGGGCTTGGTCATCTCAATCTATTTTGCGGTGGATCGGGTAGGGGTGTTTCTGCGGGGATTGCGGGGTGTGACGCCACAGGAGACTTATGAGTTGCTGGCTCCCCATGCGGAACAGTTAGCGGCTCTAACGGGAAAAGATGTGCGGGGGTCAGATGCTGCCTATCGATGCGTCAGCTATCAGGAGTTTGATACATCTAATCGGGAGTTGTGGGATGAGATGAGCGATTGGCTCTACAGCACTGCTCAGGTCTATGAGTCTGCACTGCATGAAATCTTTAGGAATGAAGGGTAGTGGCACCCTGTTGGTTTATTGGCAACGACCACACCGGAGAGCTTCTTTGTCCGTCATGCTTACTTCCTTGGTGCCAGCAAGCCCTATAAATCTCTAAAAACTATTCTGAAAGCTGAGATTGATGCCGCTGCCTGGGAATCCTTATATGGGAACACCTCGCGACCATTCAGTAAACCTAAGTCCGGTCGCATTGCCGTCAAAGCCATTAACCACCTTGGCGACGAAATCATGAAAGTGTTCAGCGCGAGTTAACGCCACCTGAAAATCCAGAATTTGATGTAAGGCAGACAAATCGAAGGTAGTAAAATGAACTGTAATTTATCGCATAATCTTCACGGAAAAATCCTAACGTGTCTATTGGGAATACTCACTGTGATATTTGTTTGGATATCATTTTCCTTAGATGCTTTAGCAGATAATCCAGAAGATGTGAATCGGCTGGTATCTACTAATAGCTGCTATAAATGCGATTTAACTAATATAGATTTAGCTGGCCGAGAGTTTAAATCTGCGTATCTAGTTGATTCTGATTTATCGGGTAGTGTTTTCTCAGAAGGCTCTCTTAAATCTGCTGATTTATCAAAGTCAAACTTGAGTAAGGCGCAACTCTATAAAGTTGATTTAACTCGTGCTGACTTAACAGGTGCGAATCTTGAAGGTGCGAATCTCCGTGATGCAACTCTTGGTGGTACCAACTTTACTCACGCTAACTTAGCAAATGCAGATTTGAGAGGTGCTCGTTTCTTAGGTTTTGCAGGTTTTGCTAATCTGACTTTGGCAAATTTAGATCATGCAAAGCTTTCCGGGAACGATTTAGACGATATTAGTCTTCTAGGAGCTAATCTTAGCCATGCGGATTTAAGTGGTGATACATACTTAAGAGGCGCAGATTTGCGCAGAGCTAATCTAGAAGATGCCAATTTATCTGATGCCAATTTGTCAGGAGCTAAGCTAGTCAATGCTAATCTAAAAGGAGCCAACTTATCAAACACAAAATTAACAAGAGCTGATCTGACTTCTGCTGATTTGACAGGTGCCAACTTTAAAGGAGTTGACCTAGATGATGCTGTACTAATTAGTACTTTAGGCATCGATCCTTATGGTGATTACTTAATAGAACAGGCAGAAATGTTAGCAAAATCAGGTGATTTGTTAAAAGCAATTGAATATCTGGAGAAAGTACCCTCCCAAACTCAAGCCTATTCTCGAGCACAGACTCAGATTGTGGACTATACATTGGCTGAATATTGATGTTGTTCAGCCCTGGTAAAGCAATCTTCTGATAACCATTTATTCTGATCTTGACCAAGTTGTCGCTCGCTTCTACTAGTGATGGCAACTTGGTCTGTTCAGCCAGTGTGGTATTTCAGGTTATTTGTACTTATTCATTAGATGATGAGATTGGGATCTTCGTTCGCTTAAAGGATCAGCGTCAACGTGCGATCGCAACTTAACCCCAAAAGCGATTTATTCGTGTCGTTTTCAGTATTCTTGACAAAAGAAACACGAATAAAGGCGACCAGCTTGGAAACAGTTTTGCTCAATGGAATATTTGACGTGTCCAAGGAAAATTAGTGTTAAAAATATCAAAGTACCTATGACACGCCGGAAGTGTTAGTCGAAATTCATGCTTGAACTATCAAAGGATGATCGCAGAGCGTTACGGGAAGCGATTGAATCGGCTTATCCTGATCCTAATGATCTAGTGATTTTTGTTGATGAAGCATTGAATCAGAACTTGGCTGTTATTGCTGGGACAGGTAAGCATGGTCAGGTTATTTTCAATCTCATTAAGTGGGCGATCTCAAAAGGGTATATCGAAGATCTGATTCTAGAGCTTCAGAAGGATACTGAGAATCGAACGGATATTCAGCAGCTATGCGCGCGTGTGCTGAGGCAACGCCTAGTATTGAATCCCTCGGATGATTCCAATCATGAATTGAAGTTAGAGCTGGAATCTAGCACCTGGGATATTGACGTGCGTTCCGAAGAGCTTGAGGTGTTTTTGCCTCGGCAGTTCACCTTTGAAGCTGATGTAGGCAAGTTGCAGCAAGGTTTAGAGCTTGCAAAGGCAGTGTGTAAGATTACATTTGCAGATCGATCTCCTGATGAAAGCGGTACTGGTGTCTTGATCGGTTCTAATTTGGTACTAACCAACTACCATGTTCTAAGTTCTTTGTCAGACGCCAATCTGGATCAGATTGTGCAATCTGCACAGTTTGAGTTTGGCTACATCAGTACGCACTTTGGAGAAGTAAAGCGTACCGAAATTATGAAAGCTACTGCCTCTTCTCCTATAGTGGCAGCTAGCCCTGTTGATGACTTGGACTATGTCTTAATTCAACTGAATCCTAAAGAGGGTTTTGCTGTACAACCGGTACCATTAGCCCCTGCTACTCAACTGGTACCGCGATCGCCCCTTAACATACTTCAGCATCCAGAGGGGATAGAAATGAAAGTTTCCCTCAGTAATAACGGAGTGGTTAAGACGAATGAGCGCAAAGGATTAGTGTTGTATGTCAATCCCACTCGCTGTGGATCAAGTGGCTCTCCCTGTTTTGATAATGACTGGAAATTAGTTGCCTTACATCACAAGAGTATACAAACCAGTTTTGGAAGTGTTCGAGAGGGTATCCTATTTAGCGCAATCTATCGCCATATTAAAGACGTGGCTTCTTCTGTAGAGTTGTAGTGCAAACAGGGAAATCTAGAATATGGGACGTCGTATCGTTTCCGAGCAACTTCAAAGCGTTGCCAAGTCTACAGCTCAGCCTGATGATTATGCTGAACGTTTGCTTAAGTACATTCCGACGGAGGCTGTTGGACTTTGGCTAACTTTGAATGGTGCGATTCAAAGCGCCCAAATATTGAAACGTTTAGTATTTAGATGAGCCTGCTTTCCAATACCACGTCTATCTCCAAGTCTTGCAATCCCTAAACTTAGGTGATAATCCGAGAGATCTGCACTACTTTAATAGGTAGTGCCTGCGGAGAGTCAATCATGATTGAGACACCTCAGCCCAACTGGGATTTACTCGGTGCCGACTATCGACGGATGCATGAGTTTTTGATTGAGGCCCGCGAGCAGGGTTTAATCGTGGCGATTACCTCCCAGGAAACGGATATCTGTCGCCATACAAATGACTTGCTCACACCAGCGCGAGCGCTGCTTAATGGTCGGGATATGGCTGGCTACAACTATCGGCAATCATGGCGACGCGATCGCAGCTCCGATTTGACCGATCTTAATCCTCAGTTGGAACGGCTGAAGCAGGCGTTGGAGCGTGATGGCTTTGTGTCGGGGTATGAGTACACACTGTTTAGGAGGATGGATAATGCTCAGTGCGAATACTCCACCGATTTCTATCTGTGCCGGGATTATTGTGGTGAAGCAGTACGGATAGGAGTATCGAGGCCAGAAGCGTATAGAGTGCTAAACCTTGCCTAAACTGGCTTCCTGCCAGCTTGAGTTGCTACACGAAAAGCCATGAGCCAACGTGAGCCATTAGGATTAGGACATGGAGTTGCGATCATGATCGCTGTCGTCTTCCAGCTCCTTAAGCGCAGTATTCATCTCAATTTCTAGTTGTTCTGGGGTCGGCAAGTTATTTTGCAACGATGGAGGGAGATCGCTACTGAGCTGATAGGTCGCTACCCCGATTGGATTATGAACAGAGCCTAGAGCAAACTCCACTACGGTTTTTCGTTTGGAGCGGCACAACACAATCCCAATTGTCGGATTATCCATCTCAGTACGCAGCATCGTATTGACGGCCTCAACATAGAAGTTCATCTTTCCGGAGTATTCCGGCTCAAATTCGCCCATCTTGAGGTCAATCACGACATAACAGTGAAGCCGAGTGTGATAAAAAAGCAAGTCCACCCGATATTCCTTATCCTCAACCACAAGCGGATACTGACTGCCCAAAAAGGCAAAGCCAACACCCAACTCCATTAGAAAAGCCTGGATGTGCAGCAGCAAACCGCGCTCCAAATCCCGTTCCTGAGCCGCTTCTGAAATAGTCAAAAACTCAAAATTATACGGATTTTTCAGTAACTTCTGGCTCAAGTCCGACTGTTCTGGCGGTAATGTGCGCTCAAAATTGGTGATCGCACCACCTTGGCGCTGAAATAGATTACTTTCAATCTGGATTTCGAGGATGTTGCGGCTCCATCCATTCTCAATAGTCTTCTGCGCATACCAAAGCCGCTGTTCTCGGTCGCTGAGCTTGTTCAGCAAAGACTGATTATGCCCCCAGGGGATTTGTGCTACGGTGCATAGCACAATTTGCTCATCGGGATAAGCTTCAGCAAACGCCCGCATATATTTGAGATTCCGAGGCGAGAAGCCGCTCATATCCGGGAATTCCCGTCTCAGATCTTTCGAGATGCGATCGATGACTTTCGCTCCCCACCCCTGTTGCTGCTGACGCAAGAGAATATCCTGCCCGATCCGCCAATACAAAAACATGACCTCTTGGTTTACAGCAACTGCTGCTTTGATGCGGGCAGTTTGGATACGCTTCTTCAAACCGTTTAGGAGATCAATATAGTTTTCCTCTTCAGGAAACAAGGTTGGGGAGTTCGGCATAAATCAAAGGTCTTGATGGATTGTTATTTGAGTTCACTCGTAGATTAGTATACTTTCTGGCTTTCTACTTATTTGGTAAACCATAAAACCATAAAACCATAAAACCAAAAGGGCATAACTAAGGCATTATATACACTGACCACAAAGGTAGTGGCCAAGCAGCTTTAAAGGCCCCAAAGTAGCGAAGCTGCGATTTGAGTTAATTTAGTTCAAATGTATTGAATGAATAGTTGCGCCGCGCACAACTACTCGTTCTGTCTTAGACCGATGCAGAGCTGTAGGGTAATTGTCCAACGCGGCGTTGGACACATCTGAGAGTAGAAGCGCCTCTGGGGTCAGGTCTCCTCATCCACAAAGAGAACGCCGCGCACCAGGTCTTTGCTGTCGGCGCGTCCCCCGAGCGAACCTGCTAAAACACCGAGCGCCGCAACAAACAGGCTTACTTTCACATGGTCCAGCGTGCGCACCGCCGGATCCACCGTTGGCCATGTCTCCATGAGTTTGCGCGGAAAGATAGTGATAGTGCCGAGATACGTCATCCCCATAAATATCGCGAAGAGCAGCAGCATCGTCAAAAATAGGCTCAGCCCCGTCGCGACGCTAGTGACAACAGTAGACTCAGCCAGCACGCGGCCTCGACCGAGTAACCCATTAAAGGCAAACGTTCGGTAGAGTACCGCCGTAGCTGCCAGCACGGCCACCGCCGAGAACAGCGCCAGCTGGTACAGCTCGACTGTGCTGCCCACATCCCATATCTCCGAGCTAAAAAATAAAACAATAATCACCGAGAGCGCCGCCGTGATCATCGTCGGCAAGCGCGTGACGAGGCGGAACGGGTTGGCGCGCGCTACGGCACGGGCAATGCTGCGCCAGTCTCTCGCGAGCGTACGCAGGATGAAGCGCCAGTGCTGATGGCGGCTGGTAAGCTCATGGGCCTCAGAGGGCAGCACCTGCCGCATGCGCTCGCGCTGTGTTTTGGTCAGGTGCGTCATGGCAGCGAGGTCATCGACGCCTGCGAAGTTGTACATCACATTGTGCGGGTCTCTAGCGTGGGAGAGATTGAGCAGGTGGCCGAAGGTGTGCAGCAGCAACGTTGCTAAACGCCTGACGGTGAGCGTTGCATCCTCGCTGTCGCCCCAGAATTGGGGGTTAAGCCGTTTGGTCGAGACAATGCCGACGTTGGTGAGTTGGCTTGGCAGCGCCAGCGTGTAGGACAACGTCTTGGCCGTGAGGTCTACCTCGGTGACAATCAGCAGGAAATGGACGTTGCGCTCGAGCTTTTCGGTCATGCCGATCTGGAGGAAGTCGAGCGGGGCGTAGGCACCTCCTGTCGGCGTCAGGTGTGGCCCCTCAAAGGTGAGCAGTGCCACGCGCACCCCGAGTGCACTGGTGAGGGACTGCTTAAAGGCGTCGACGGCCTGAGCCACATGGCGGTGAAAATGCTCGGAGTTCTTGCCCTCCACCTCCATCGTCATCACTCCGACAACGTACTCATTGCGATTAGACAGTGTTGCCATGGCTACGCCTTAGAAGGGGCAAAAAGGAGGAGGAAAAAGGCGATGAAATGCGGCAAGTCGTACTTCATGTCTCCCCTCCGGTTAAAATCGGTGGCGGCGAGAAAGGTTAGCTGCATGACCGTTCAATAGAGAGCCTCTTTCTACAGCATGGTGGCCTCTCGCAGCCACTGAAACACTTGGATTATAAGGCCCTTAATCAGTGACGAACATCTCAAAGAGGGTGATTAGGGTAGATGGTCTAGGCCATCCGATAGTAATAGAGCAATTTTGGGTTCTTTGCATAAACCCCTCTTCTGCCTAGTATCCACGTTTTGATAACTGGGAGCCATCGCAACGACGACATCGAGTAGCTTCCGAGTCGATAGCTCAAAACAGCAGGGCAGCTTACCGCCACTGGGCACTATTGCAGTTTGGCCTATGTATAGCATCCGAACCAAAACAGACGCTACGCTGTCCAGTTTTGTGGACAAAGACAGCGCAACGCTTTTGCAATAAAGGTTCTTGTTGAATAGGTGATTAGCTGCCAAGTACAGCAATTAATCAACGACAATAAAACCGCTGAAGAGCAGTTTGGATAAAGCTTATGACCAATAGGCAAGAATGAAGCTCTGGACTAATGAGTCTCACGATTTTGCGACCTTTGAGCCGTTGCTGTACTTACCTATTTAGGCCGACTTTAGGCCAAGAGGCTAAATAATAATGAGACTCATATTAAGACTAAGGGAGAGATAAGATGGTCAAGTTGTTTGGATAGAACATAGCTACTAAATTAGCTCAAATCGCAGCTTCGCTACTTTAGGGCCTTAAAGTAGGTGCGATCGCAATGTGAAGTCCTTCCATCTGTTTGTCACTCGTCGAACTTCTGAGCATTCTGCTTGCAATCTGCTTATGGTTCAGTATACTTTCTGGTTATTATGCTTTTTACCTTTCTGTTAAGCTGGCAAGCTATAAAACCATAAAGCCATAAAACCAGAAATGAAGATTATTACATGCACTGGCTATAAAGGTGGCGTTAGTAAGTCAACCACAGCCGTCCATATTGCTGCATTCCTTAGCGACTATGGGGAGACGGTGCTGATTGATGGTGACCCTAACCGAACTGCGCTCGCTTGGTCGCAATCTGGCAACTTATCGTTCACAGTTGTGGATGAGCGTAAAGCATTAAAAGTCACACAGGGAAAAGACTATATCGTCATCGATACGCCAGCCCGTCCCGATTCTGAAGATTTGAAAGAACTAGCCGATGGCTGTGACTTACTCATCCTGCCCACTACTCCAGATATCGTCAGTCTCAGGCCCATGCTTGAAATTGCGAAAGATTTGGGTAATGCCAACTATCGAGCACTGGTGACGATCGTGCCGCCTAAGCCGAGCCGAGAAGGAGAGACGATGCGGGATGAGTTAATCCTCAACGAAATTCCTGTCTTTAAGACCCTAATTCGCCGAGCCGCTGCCTTTCAAAAAGCAGCCTTGGCCGGAGTCGCTGTTCGAGATTTAACAGGTCGCGATCGCGTTGCCTGGAATGACTATCAATCACTGGGGAAAGAAATTCTAGAGGTTTTGAACAATGACTAATCCATCTGGTAAATTCAACATCAAAAAAATCCGTGAGCAAGAAACCCAGCAAACTAGCAATTTGGTTGACCAGCAAAACGTAAAACCAGAAAGCCAGAAAGCCAGCGAACCAGAAACTGTAGAAGAGCCAAAGGAGAGGATGGTTAACCTCTGCGCCAAAGTTCCTGAGTCTATGCGCCGATACTGGGCTGCTCAAAGCAAACTCAAAGGACGAACCATGACAGAGGTGATTATCGAAGCGTTGACCAAAGAATTTGGTTTACCAGACGACCAGTAAACCAGAAAGATGGTAATCATTTATGACAAGTAAGAAGTAGAAGCTGTTGCTGTTCAGCTATGGGGCTGTAGACTACTCACTCTCTATCTGGTTGTCTGGTTATCTGGTTTACCAGACACATCAGGATTGGTCGCCGCGAAGGCTAGAGGGAAAGTTCTAGGCCGCCGACCAGGTCAAAGGATTAAGTCAGACCCGCTGGCCCCAAAAGTGATACAGATGGTGGAGGTGGGAACGGTCTATCGAACCATTGCCCATGATTTGAAGATCAGCAAGACAACAGTCACTGAGATTGTGAAACGTCACCGCGAACTCACTCTGATTTTTATCCTGTGCGCTCTAAAATGGCTACTCGAAAGAAAGCTCAATCAATCTACCAACTCAAAATCACCCTCAAGGACATGCGGCCACCGATTTGGAGACGAGTACAGGTGCCAAGTGATATTACCCTAGGGCAGCTGCACTGGGTGGTTCAGCTTTCAATGGGGTGGACAAATTCTCATCTCCATTCCTTCAGTATTCAGGGCGTTGAATATGGTGTCCCCATGCCTGACTTAGGCTTTGATGAGATGGACTTGCGTGACGAACAGTCGGTCAAATTGAGTCGCCTCGTACCAGGTGAAAAGTTTAAGTTCTCCTACCTTTATGACTTCGGAGACTCCTGGGAGCATGAAGTCTTGGTTGAAAAGGTTCTCCCAACGGAGCCTGATGTTAGCTATCCTGTTTGCATCAAAGCCAAGCGTGCCTGTCCACCTGAAGATTGTGGTGGGGTTTGGGGCTATCAGGATTTCCTGGAGATCATCCAAGACGTAGAGCATCCTGAACATGAGGAAATGCTTGAATGGGTTGGAGGATCCTTTGATCCAGAAGAGGCTGAACTCGGTGAGATCAATGCCCAGCTAAAGATGATTCCTAAATGACATTTGCTTACTCTGAGGGCTGAAAACACTACATGACAAGGTTTACAGCCTTAGCGTACGTTTCTATTCCATTACGACTCAAACCCCTATACTACCATGCTCCCATGCGGGGCTTTTTAATCCAGCTCTGGTTGTTTGGTTTGTAGTAAAACCAGATAACCAGATTGGTCTTGACTGATATCAAGCCTTCAGCTGTTCATTTTTGCTGCTCCGCTGTGCATAGCTTAAATTCTGAACCAGAAAACCAAAAAGTCATAAAACCAGAAAGCATGGATTAGATTGCTGAGCCGTCTTAATACACTAAGTAAAGTCGGCTCGATTCCGTCGGATTAGCAGCCAGATAGTGGGCTGTCGTATTCAAACTGCTGTGCCCTAGCGTTTGCTGTACTAAATCAATCGGCACTCCCCGTCGCACGGCATGGGTCGCATGGGTATGCCGCAGCATGTGCGGTGTCAGCTTCTCAACCCCAATCAGCTTCCCCGTTCGCATCACCACTCGACTCACGGTATCTCGATTCATTGCTCCGCCTCGCTCCGTGACAAACACCGGCTGCTTCGGTGACTTCTCATCCGATAGCATGGCCAGCTTTTGCCACATCTTGACGCCAATTCTGACCCAGCGATCTTTATTGCCCTTACCCCGAATGTGGACGGTTGCTCCCTCTTCCTGAGCCTGAATATGCTGCCAACACAGATTCACCGCTTCACTGACTCGGCAACCTGTATGTAGCAGAAACTGAATCAACGCCGCATCTCGCGCTTGACATCGTGATCGCGTTGATGTTGCTGCCGCCTGGATCAGCTTCAGCGCCTGTGCTTCCGTCAACACCCGGTCACTAAACTGCGGATTCACCTTCAGCCGCTTCACATCCACGGGATTGGTGAAGATACCTGTCACCGCTCGCCGCTTTGGCTTGGCAGCCCAGTTGTAGAGACTCGATAATGCTGCAACTCGCCGATTCACTGTCGCCGCTGATAGTTCTCCCAATTCCGCCAGCTGCTTGAGCTGCACCACATAGGCATCAACTGCGATCTCATCTGCATCCGCCAGTGATTTCTCACCATACTCCAGCGACAGAAACGCCCGAAACTGATTCAAATCCCGGTCAAAGGCTTCTCGCGTATGAACCGAGTTCTCACCTTTCTCCCGCAGAAACTCCTCCACCAATTGCTCATCGTCCCATTGCTGATCGGGGTCAATCCTCATCGGGGCCGACTCCACCAGCAATTGCATCAACATCGCCCGATCAGATGGAGAGAGATGATTGAGGAGATGGGATGTGTGGGGTGTGTTTTGAGGTGCGATCGCAGAACGGTTAGTCAACTCGGTCGGCTCAAACATTAACTCGATTCTCCTGCGGCTACGACTGGCTCTACAAATGGAAGACTCAACTGCCGATATTCAATCGGCTGAGTGCTGGTCAGATTAGAAATCGTAATCCCCA
Organism: uncultured bacterium; assembly: GCA_966674685.1. Classification (GTDB taxonomy): domain Bacteria; phylum Cyanobacteriota; class Cyanobacteriia; order Phormidesmidales; family Phormidesmidaceae; genus Thainema. The sequence continues at coordinate 1,510 of CBKWJC010000101.1, read as the reverse complement.
ACAGCCGCACTTTAGCTCCCGGCTGCACATTCTCTAGCAGCAACGCTTTCGCTGTTTGATAGATCCGGGTTGCGTCCCGAAATGGAACCGTTTGGGTACAACTGCGCGTCATCTGTTGGTAATCGGCAGACTTCACCTTCAGCGTTAGCGTATAGCCATAGCGTTGATGCCTCATTAACCGTTGCTCGACCTGATGGGCAATCTCATCTAGTTCCTGGTACATCTGCTGAAGCTCGCTCAAGTCTTCAAAGAACGACTGCTCCGCGCCCACCGACTTGCGGATGCGATTGGGATTGACGGGTCGATGATCCTGTCCGCGTGCCACCTGATAGTAAAATCGTCCCACCTTGCCAAAGTGGCGCACCAGCGATTCTTCCGGCCACTGCTTCAAATCCGCTCCCGTGTGGATACCCAACGCCTGCATCTTCTGAGCCGTGACCTGACCAATCCCATAGAACTGACGGATCGGTAACTCTTCCACAAAGGATGCCGCTTGCTCAGGTGGAATGAGGGATAGCCCATCGGGCTTATCTAAATCTGAAGCAATCTTGGCCAAGAACTTATTAACTGACACTCCCGCTGATGCCGTTAGCCGCGTTTCCCGCAGAATATCCCGCTTAATCTGACGTGCGATCGCCATCGCTGAAGCTGAGTCGATTTTGTTTTGCGTCACATCTAGATAGGCTTCATCCAATGACAACGGCTCAATCAGATCGGTATAGCGATGAAAGACGGCCCGGATTTGCTGAGAGACTTGGCGATACACCTCAAAGCGAGGTTTGACAAAGATGAGATGGGGACAGCGCTGCACGGCAATCCGAGACGGTAGAGCGGAATGAATGCCATAGCGACGTGCTTCATAACTCGCGGCGGCCACGGCTCCCCGCTGCTCGGGTCGTCCGCCCACCACAATCGGGCGACCGCGATAGGCTGGATGGTCGCGCTGCTCAATGGAGGCAAAAAACGCGTCCATGTCAACATGAATGATTTTGCGAATCGGCTCCATACCCCGAGTTCAACTGATGAAGCGGTGCCTCAGCATAGCAAATGCCGAACTCCATTATTTTAGTTGATTTGTACTGAGATACAGTCGCGTTCGCCTAATGAACCGATTGAGTATCGCCGATCTGGGCCAATGCCGCTGCCATCAGGGCTGAGATAGGTTGCCAAAATCATGTAGTGTAATTTTTAGTGTAATTCGCAACTAGCAGTGATTGTTGCGAAGACAATTTGTTTCTTATATGTCCCCTCTGCAAAATCACGCCAACTTCGGGCTCTTGTCCACTTTTGGTGATGCTCAAAAAATCACTCGGTATCTCCCCAAATTGCAGGTACTTTAACTGGTCAAAATGAACCGTTTTTCCAACAACTCCAACTTGGCTCGTCCAAACATTTGCCGTTTGAGCATTTTGAGCCGATTGTTCTGCCCCTCAACCGGTCCATTGCTAACGTCCAACACTAGTTCCAACTTATTTTGTGTCAGCGTTCCTGAGCAATGGTCTTCTGCCAT
>CBKWJC010000100.1:0-23189 GCA_966674685.1 uncultured bacterium | reverse complement strand
ACGGTGGTTTCATTTAGACAGAGAATAACTTAGAACCATAAACGTGGCGTAGGGCGAATGGCCATTCGCCCCTACCAGATATGTGAAATGGCGGCTCTAGAATTTACTTTGACAAAATGAAACCACCCTGCACCCCCTACTCCCAAAATGGGAGCAGGGGAGCCAAACCTTCAAAGTCCCTCTCCCAAGCTTGGGAGAGGGATTTAGGCAGAGGGGAGAGAGTGCGTAGCCCGCTTGTCACAAAAATTAGCTGAAGACGGAACACTGCCCCTGATGGCGCAGCAGATGGTCGCACAGCACCAGTGCCATCATCGCTTCGACCATTGGCACCGCGCGGGGTAACACGCAGGGATCATGGCGACCACGGGCAGCTAGCGTTGTCTCTTCCTTGTCACTGGTGACGGTGTTCTGCTCTTTCGTGATGGTAGCTGTGGGCTTGAAGGCAACGCGAATGATGATGTTTTCGCCATTGGCAATGCCGCCTTGCACGCCACCGGAGCGGTTGGTGCGGGTGCGGATTTCGCCCTGCTCGTCGAGATAAAACTCGTCGTTATGCTCGCTGCCCGTCATCAAGGTGCCTGCAAAGCCAGAGCCAATTTCAAAGCCTTTGCTGGCGGGTAGGGACATAACACTCTTTGCTAAGTCCGCTTCCAGCTTGTCAAAAACAGGACTGCCCAAGCCTTTAGGCACTCGGCGCGCCACGCACTCCACTACGCCGCCAATGGAGTCGCCCTGACGGCGAGTTTGGTCAATCAGGTCAATCATCCGCTCGGCACAGTCAGCATCGGGACAGCGGACGATGTTACTTTCCACTTGCTCCAGCGTAACTGTATCGGGATCAACCAGCCCTTCTAAATCTTTAATCCGCTTGACGTAGCCGACAATTTCAACGCCAGCGACTTGATGCAGGATTTTTTTTGCGATCGCACCTGCGGCGACGCGACCGATGGTTTCCCGCGCAGAGGAGCGCCCGCCACCTTGGTAATTGCGAATGCCGTACTTAGCGTCGTAGGTGGCATCAGCATGGGAGGGGCGATAGGTGGTGGCCATTTCGCTGTAATCCTGGGGGCGAGTGTCCTTGTTGCGTACCAGGATGGAAATGGGCGTACCGAGCGTTTTGCCCTGAAACACGCCGGAAATAATTTCACAGGTGTCGGTTTCTTTCCGGGGCGTTGTGATTTTACTTTGGCCGGGGCGTCGCCGATCCAGCTCAAACTGAATTTCGGCTTCTGAAATTTCAAGCTGTGGTGGGCAGCCATCAATCACCACGCCGACTCCGCCCCCGTGGGATTCCCCGAAGGTTGTAATCCGAAACAGATGACCGAATGTGTTGCCCATACCGCCTAAGTTGTGAGAGTGCGAAAAAATTACCCTCTCAGCTTATCAATGAATCAAGCGTGACGGCTGATTGATTGACGGATAATGAACGGATCACGAATGGAACGTTTAGGAGCGTGAATTTAATCGACCCGCAAACTGTAGGGGCGAAGGCCATTCGCCGTTACGTAACTAATTTGCGTAGCCGTTGGCTCTGGGGTCTTCAATGTTGAAAGGTGGAGACTCGGTCATATACTCTTGCGGTTCGGGCGCAAAGTTTTGCAGTTCCGGCGTACCAGGCAGCGCTTTGTTGTCTGTGGTGGTGATGTAGCCGACGTAGTAAGCACCGGGTTCAATATTGAGTGAATTGGCGTTGACATCGCCCTGGAGTCGGGCCGTTTTGCTAAGGGTCAGTCGCTCTTGCACAATGATGCGGGCTTTGACGACGCCGTGAATGGTTAAATTTCTAGCATGAAGCTCTGTACCTTCCACAAGACCCGTTTCAGACACTTCCATGTTGCCCTCGACGGAAACGTTGCCGTGGATGATGCCGTCTACGCGGAGATCTCCACCTGTGTTGATGTTGCCCTGAAATTCGCTTTCGGCACTGAGATAGGTTTGAGAACTACTTGGTTCAGGTGCTGAACGACGCCAAAACATAAGCCAATCTCCCTAGAAGAATGGGTGAAATTGCGATCGCAGGCAGTATGACAGAATCTTAAGCACTCTCATCGTTCACCAGATCACAAATTTCAGAATACCCCTGCCTTGGGATCAACTGAAATGTACCTTTCTACCGATTTCTATTTTTTAATTAGATGTCACGTTGATTCCCTGAACAGCAGCTACACATTGATTCTTAACACTCAGCACTAAACTCATCTGTAGCGCGAATTTGTAGAACTGCCAGCGATCCATCCCTACACACAAGATGCAGTGGACGTGAATGGTTGTAACTGCCGTACAAGGGCTTGAGTTCGGTCGGTGATTTGTGCCCAGTCCTGCTGCTGGAGGGCGGCTTTGGGAAATAAGCTACTCGACAAGCCAACCGCGATCGCACCTGCATGCAACAGAGCTGCCAAATTGTCAAACGTGACGCCACCTGTGGGGATCAGCGGAATCTGTCCCAGCGGGCCTTGTAGGTTGCGAATATACGCCGCGCCGCCCATTGACTGCACGGGGAAGACCTTAACGCAGGTTGCGCCTGCCTGCCAAGCCGTTACAATTTCCGTTGGCGACAAAGCGCCGGGAATAACCGGGATCGACTGAGCAATCGCAGTTTCAATCAGCTTTGGCTCGGTGTGGGGCGAAAACAGAAATTGTGCCCCAGCTGCGATCGCAGTTTCAACATCCGCCACCGTCAGCAGCGTGCCCGCGCCAATTTGACAGTGGGGCAAACGCAGCCGCAGTTCCTCAATCAGCAGCGCCGCCTGATCGCTATTCCAGGTGATTTCAATGTGGCGCAGTCCACCCGCCGCGACGGCCTGTGCCATGCTGCATCCAGTCTGAAAAGAATCTGCTCGAATAACTGCGATCGCGGGTTGCTGTTGGAGCGATTGAACCCACGCATGCCGAATGTGCTTTACCATGCAACCTCAAAACGTTTCTAAATCAAGTACAGTCTGGCTTGATCTGCGCTGAACATTTGCAGTACCAACTCGACTGTAGCGTCGGCTACCCAATCAGCTCTAGTCAAACCCCGCGACTTGATAACAAAACTTAAACCAAAAACTGACTATAGATAGCCGTTGGAGTAGTACTCTGAAAGACAATCATTGTAATGATTTGCATTAATACTCAAAAGGGAAACAGTTATGGTTCAACGCGGTTCCACAGTCCGGGTCATGCGTAAAGAGTCTTTCTGGTACCAGGATGTCGGCACAGTTGCCACCATCGATCAAAGCGGCATCAAGTATCCCGTGATTGTTCGATTCGGTAACGTTAACTATGCCGGAGTCAACACCAACAATTTCGCTGAAAGTGAGCTTGTTGAAGTTGCACCACCTAAAAAGAAAGGTAAGTAAATAACACCTTGTTATTCATCTTTCTTTACACAAATAGGCATCTGGATCTTGTTATCTAGATGCCTATTTTCTTCATATTTTTTAATGGTTAAACGTCATTGTGCCTGAACTGCCCGAAGTCGAAACCGTCCGACGCGGCTTAGAAGCTGTTACGCTTCATCAATTAATCAGCGGGGGCGAGGTGCTGCTGGATCGCACCGTTGCTTATCCTGTCGCGCCGACTGAATTTGTGAATGGGCTGATCGGCACAGCGATCAGCGGTTGGCATCGGCGCGGTAAATACCTGTTAGCTCAGCTCCAGCGTCAGGAGCAGACGGCTGGCTGGCTGGGCGTTCATCTGCGAATGACCGGACAGCTACTCTGGCTAGCTCCCGATGAACCCGTGCAGAAACACTGTCGCGTTCGCCTCTTTTTTGAGTCACAGAGAGAACTCCGATTTGTCGATCAGCGCACATTTGGCCGCATGTGGTGGGTGCCGCCTGGGCAACCGCCTGAAAGCGTGATGACTGGACTACAAAAGCTGGGGGCTGAGCCACTCTCCGACGAATTTTCTCTGGACTATTTCAGCCAGGTACTCAAAAATCGTCGTCGCCCGATTAAGAATGCGCTGCTCGAACAATCCTTGATCGCTGGCATTGGCAATATCTATGCTGACGAAGCGCTATTCATGAGCCACATTCATCCCCTGACCCTAGCGAGTGAGTTGCAATCTGCTCAGCTTGAAAAACTGCATGCCGCGATTATTGAAGTGCTAGAGACCAGCATCGGTGAGGGTGGCACGACGTTTAGCGACTTTCGCGATATTCAAGGCGTAAACGGCAACTACGGCGGTCTTGCCTGGGTCTACGGTCGCGATCGCACTCCCTGCCGCGTTTGTGGTACTACCATTGAGCGCATCAAGCTAGCCGGACGTTCTGCCCATTTTTGTCCCCAATGTCAACGTCACAATTAGACCCAAAGAGGCATTTCGCCGCCGCATCGCGGCGGCGAAATGCCTCTTTGGGTTTAGATGCCTACGTGGATATTCAGCAATCCAGCAGAGTAGACGCGAAGGATAGTGTTAAAGCAGCTTACAATGCTGAAAGAACCAATAAGAAATCACACAAACGAGGCTTATGGCGGTTAAAAAAGGAAGTATGGTACGCGTGATTCGCGAGCAGTTAGAAGGCAGCGTAGAAGCTAAAGCCAGCGATAACCGATTTCCTCCTTATCTATTTGAGACTCCTGGTGAAATCCTCGACACCCGTGATGATTATGCGCTGGTGAAGTTTGGGATTACGCCAACCCCCAACATCTGGCTAAGACTTGACCAGCTTGAGGAGTTCAAAGACTAGGGAAATTAAGAGCTTAGATTTGAATGTTTGGTAGTGCTGTGCTCCGGTACTGCTGAACATTCAGGTCTCTAGACCCCAGGCTGACTGCGATCGCGCGATAGATTCACACCAAAATCTTTCGTGGTAGCCAACATGATTTTCCCCTCAATGTCTCAATCTCGCTTCATCCCTCGTGTTTCAGTAATCGGAGCGGGGAATGTCGGCAGTACATTAGCGCAGCGTCTTGCCGAAAAGCAGCTTGCCGACGTGGTGCTGCTGGATATTGTCGAAGGTCGACCTCAAGGAATTGCGCTCGACTTGATGGAAGCGCAAGGGCTGGAAGGCCACTGCCGCACCATTATCGGCACAAATGACTATGCTGACACCGCCGATTCTGATGTGGTCGTGATTACGGCAGGACTGCCCCGCAAACCAGGCATGGATCGCGATGATCTGCTGTTCACCAATGCCCGTATTGTGTCTGAAGCCACCCGAAATGCGATCGCACATTCGCCCAATGCCATTCTGATTGTGGTCACCAATCCGCTCGACGTGATGGCCTATCTGGCTTGGAAGGTGAGTGGATTAGCGAGTAACCGCGTGATGGGAATGGCGGGCGTGCTGGATTCGGCTCGTTTCCGGTCGTTTATTGCCTGGGAGCTGAAAGTTCCGGCGGCTGATGTCTCAGCGATGGTGCTGGGTGGTCATGGCGACTTGATGGTGCCATTGTCCCACTACTCCACTGTCAGCGGTGTGCCGATTACCGAGCTGATGGACGCGACGACGATTGAACGGCTGGTGGAGCGCACTCGGCACGGTGGCGGCGAAGTGGTGCAACTCATGAAGACCGGAGGCGCATTCTACGCTCCGGCCTCATCGGTATATGTCATGCTGGAAGCCATTTTGCTCGATCAGTCTCATCTGCTGCCTGTGGCTGCCTGCTTGCAGGGAGAGTACGGATTGAAGGATTTATTCTTGGGTGTTCCCTGTCGTTTGGGTCGCCAAGGCGTACATAGCGTGGTGGAACTCAATCTATCGGATGCTGAACTTGAAGCGCTACATGTATCCGCCGCATCGGTGAAAGAGGGGATTGAGAAGGTGATGGCGGGTGTAGCCTGACCTCTGAATGAAACCTGTCGTCGAGCCGCAATTATGCAAGCAAGATAATCAGCAGTAGAAACCCGCCAACGGATAAACCGGATTGAGTAAAGATTTGCCGGACGGTGTTGTCGTTGGCGAGGGTGATTTCTTTGGGAGATTGGGTATTCATGGGGAACTCCTAAACATGTAGCGAGAATGGTTGATGGTGATGATGACGGGTTGGTTTGGCCGAATGTTGCGATCGCGGTTCCAATCCAACCTACCTTTACGATAAACAGTGCAGTGGTTTTCTACCGTGATGGATCACCGAACGATGCGTGATTTTAATTGATGATTGGCATGATTTGGATCACTTGATACAGATTGATACATTTGGGGGAGGGGCTGTAGAGGTTGTAGAGGGCTGTAAAGGGAGTTAGTTTGTAAGGAGGTTAAATGGACTGCCGAGTTAGATGATAGTACATTTAATCTGATATGTGTCTGGTGATCTAACAGATATGCAGTGCGATCGCAGTTTGGGGGATTGCGTTGCTCTGTAGTTTGCTCTGTAGTTTTAGATTTCCCCTTCGATTCAGGCTGCGATCGCAGTGTTTTCCCTGAACTTTGTCTGCACTGCTACAGCCAAATTCCTAGTTGAAATTGCGACCTTATAAGTAGCTACTTATTAAATTCGCGTATAAAAACCCAATTTACTTTTTGCGAAACGCTTGCTTAGCAAGCGTTTCGCAAAAAGTAAATTGGGTTTTTAACCGGACTTGATATTATTCAGTGAATCACACTACGTTTGTTTCGCTTTAGACGACCGTTTTCGTAGTAGTTTCAACCGTTTCTGTAAGTGATTTAGATCGGGATTATAGCCGCCGTAGCGCCATTGGACGTAGGCTTGAGAAATTTCTTCGATGATATTGGCGCGTTCGGTGTTGACGTGGGTATGGGCTTTTTGAGCGTATTCTAGCGGCGTTTGGATGGGCGATTTGGAATAGCCAATTTGAGTCAGCGATCGCACCATCTGCTGATAGAGACGCTCCATTGGTGGCAGTTTTGATAGACCCATACGATCGCGCCAGTCCTGCCAGAGTCCCCACAGCAGCCAACCCGCTAGACCAATCAGCGTGATAATCCCCAAGCCAGAGAGAATGCCAACCCAGCCGTTGGAGAAGAGCTGAATAAACCAGGTCAATACATTGCTAATGGCGCTGAACACTGTACCGATGAAGCCAGAAACGGGTGAAGGTAGCCAGCCTGCAATCCAGCTCCAGATTTGCTGAAGCGTGCTGAAGGTTTCTCGATCTTCAATCGAAACGGGGACAACTTCATGGCCTGGAATGGGGTCGAAGGCAAACCAGCCGAGCTGCGGGAAATAGACCTCCGTCATCGCGTAGGCATCGGTATTTCGCACCACGTAGTAGCCCGTAAACGGGTTAAACTCACCGGGTGCAAAGCCCATGACTAACCGAGCGGGGACGCCAATCGAGCGCAGCATCATTGTCAGCACGGTGGAAAAGTGATCCGGATAGCCACCGTTGTACTTGAACAAAAATGCCTCGACTAAATCTTCATCAGGCCCTAGAAACGGCATTTCGGGCTGAATTTCGTACTGCTGTTTGAGCGCTTGCGCCAAGTAGAGCGCCTGTTCGTAGGGGCTGGTGATGGGTTTTTCAGATCGAGCTAATAAATCGAGTGTGTACTGCCGGATGCGATCGCGAATGTTGTCCGGAATCTGTAGATAGTACTTGCGGGTCGTCTCGGAATAGTTAGTATCGGCCTGTCCCAGCACCGTGCGATCGCGAATCGGCACATCGGAAATCACTGTATACGTCCAGCCAGAAGTGAGAATCAGCGGCGACCGTAATCCGCCCTCTGGATCGACCGCAATCTGCTCGGTGGGGAAGTAGAGATGCTCCGGTTCATAGAGAGCCGGAATCAGGTTCACAAAGTCCTTGACGACTGTGTAGGTCTGAACCACCTCTTCCGTTGGCAAGATGGTCGATTTTTGCGGCACCGTGAAGCGGTATGACCAGCTAGAGCGGTTTAACCTAAACGTGTTGTCATTGCGCGAGATTTCCCAACCCTGGCCCGTGTAGCGATCCATCGCCAGCACTCGCCAAAAGCCTGCGGCCTGCGATCGCACCCGCATCAAAATTTCCGGCTGTAGCTCACCGCGCAGATTCAGGTTGACCCGCTGGTTGAACCCATAGTAGAAGCGAGAATCCGCTACACCAGGCCCTTCTAGCTCATTGCGACCACCCGATCCACTGCCCTCTTCTCCTTCTTGTACATAGCCCGGATTGTCGATTCCGCGACCATCAAAACTGCCGTTAAAGTCAATTGTGGAGCTGACGGGGTAGTTGTCAAGCTGGTATCCCGGTAAGCGCGGCAGGAACGCAAAAATCAGCAGCCCCAGCCCCACCGTTACCGCCAGCATCACCAGCAGGCGGCGGATTGACAGGTTGGTTTTCAGCGGTTGCCAGCCCTGCTTGAGCAAATTAATGCGCGATCGATAATCCAGTACTAGAACTGGAAGTGCGATCGCTAAAAAGACAAGCAGCAGCGGCGCAAACGTCAGGGTTTGGCTAATCGTCGCGGCCACGCCAATCAGGATCAGACCAATAGTGACGGAATAGCCCAAATCCTTGCGACGCGGTAGATCGAAGCTATGTAGAACTTGAAGATGAATCAGCAGTTCGGCTAGGAGAATGCGCGTGTCGCCCGGTTCAGCCCACAGGCGCATGAAGAACAGACCCAGCGCCAGCAGCATACCAATGGCAATGCAAAATTTGACGATTGTATTACGCTGATGGCGGCGGTACCAGCTCCATACCGCACCGATGGCACTGAGGGGAATCGCCAGCAGATTGAGTAGAGATGTGCTGGTGACGCCAATTGACGCAATCGTGAGGGAAAGAATGCCGACGGCAACTAGTAGCTGCACCAGCACTCGCAATGTAATAGAATCTTCAGTCTTAATGGCCTCAGAAGGCTGGAGTCGCTGCTGTAGGTCGTCCAGGGCTTGCTGCAATGAAGTACGCTTGGCATCTGAACGGGTAGAACGATCGGCAACTGGCATGATGATCTCAGTACAGGTTGAGGATACAGGTTCAAGAACTGCGATCGCTTACCGCCTCATTCCCCGCTATTTTGATCTCAGCCTAGTCTGATATCTGCACAAATCGCCATGAAAGCCCCGCAGTGCGAGACTTTCATAAAGCGCTGATCTTATACAGATTCATCCGGGCCGATCTGAATCGCAAACCGAATTGGTGACGAATTCAATGATGACAGCATCAAATCAAAATAGTGCAGTGATGGATTGGGGGGAGCAGTAAGGACTAAGTTCAGTGTACCCGCATCTTCTCGATGTGTGGCTAGCACCGAAGTGTCCAGGGTGCGATCGCGCAGATCATTGGCGCTGTTGACGAGGCGAATCTGGCCACCTGTAGGCAGTTCAGCCTCCACCGCCAGTTGCTGAGCGTCATAGCGCAGTTGCAGCTTAATCTCACCTACAGAGGTTTGCCACTGGCGCTCCAGCACGGGCTGTTCTGACGACAGATTGAATGTCAGCATGTCCAGCAAATCCCGTGCCGCTAGCAGAGACAGCACCATCTGCTGCATGGGGGCAGCTTCTTCATAGCTGGGCGGCAGTTCTGTAGCTGAAAGGCTGGATAATCCAGAACGGCTGGGAGACATCAGCACCGCACCAGCCAAATGATTCAGCGTAGGTAGCTCATCTGGAAACAGGGTTTCAACCACTTGAACCAGCTTTAAACCAGACTTCATAGAGGTTTGGATTGCAGCCTGCGCCCGATCAATCAAAATTGCCATCACCGAAGCAGGCAGCGCCACGGGCCACTGAAATTCCCGCAGTTGAGATTCCCAGAAGATAGCCGGAACTCCTTCTGCTTCTACACAGTCTGCATAATCTAGCGGATAGTCATGAATTTCTTTTTCCCACGGAAATAGAGGGGGCTTGCGGGCAATTTCAGTTCTCAAACGGCGTTTGAGCAGGGCATACACATGATGTTTCACTTTAAAGTTTTCTCCCGACGCAAGTGATGAAGATTCCTCGCCTTCGTTTGGAACGTGAAATCCCAAACTAGACGGTAAATAATCACTCAAATCTTCCGAATCTAACGGATCCCACGATTCTTGTGATGGCAGCTCAGCCTCCTCAGCGAACAGGGATGCACTGTCCCTGTCGGCATCTGCCCCTGATGACCCGTCTGAATAATCGTGAGGGGACTGTAAGAGCCACCGAAGTAAACTCTCTGCTGCTTCTGAGTCTCTATTCATCACCTAATATCCCTGCTCCGGACATTGAGCAATTTCTAATGTCCCAAGCTTGCTCTAGAAGTTTCGACCATTGTCGCTGAAGCTGGGTTGCAGTACAACCCAGCTCCCGTAAAATTTCAGCATCTTCTAACCCTGATAGTTTTAATGCCAGTAAGTGCTGCTGGGGTTCTTGTAGTTCCGACTGAAACTGTCGCCATTCTTCAGGGGTTAACCCCAGATTACGCTCCAAGTCAGCCTCTAGCCACTGATGCACCAGTTCCCAATGGTGGGACAGGGCGAAGCGAGTTAAGTGATACTTAAAGCGCTGCTGCAAATAGTCTCGCTGACGCGGATTCAGATTTAGAGCCTGCTCAATTTCCTGGGCTGATTGGTCTTGCAGCCGCAGTTCAAAATAGGCGGCGCAGTCTTCCTGATTGCGCTCTCGTAAATAGGTGACAAGTTCTTGAATAACGCGATCGCGCAGGGCATTCCCGACAGGCTCCGGTGCCTGAGCGACTATCTGCTCCCGGACGCGCTGAGCCGAAGCTCCACTGCGGGGCTGGTCGTCATCCATGCCAATTTCGGTGGCTTGCTCTAAGTCGATTGACAGTTCCGGTGGCTGCTGTTTGGAAAACGTTTTGGCGCGTAGGATGACAATTTGCTGACTGCGGCGACCCGGTAATGGAATCCGCCGCTTAGCATAGCGTTCGCTAAAGGCCATGTACTCACTTAGCTCTAGTAGCGTCCGTGGGCAATAGTCCTCCGGCATGTGATTTTCGCGGCGAAACGCATTGAGCGTTTCTAAATAGAAACCCTGTAGAAAATCTTCGATAATTGTCAAGCGGGCCTGATAGCTCGACCGGACTTGGGGCGGCGACATATAGCGATAGACAATGGCGCTGAGCGTGCTGTGCAGCTCGATTCGCCCTTGCCGAGAGCCTAATTTGTAATACTTAAGGCACTGATCGCGACGATGGCGCACTAGCGATCGCACCCATGATTCAATATCGCCGGATGTTTGAATGCGGCTGCTTTCAGTACAAACGCGCTGTACTTCAGCATAAATTCGCCGCGCAACAGCACAACAGCTTTGCTCAGAAGCACCTGTCGCCTGCTGGAGGTCGTTAAGGAGTGTTTGCAAAATAGCTTCCACGTTCAGTAGGAAGGCAATCGCCCTGATGGTCTACATAATCTTTTTGATGAAGCAATAGCACCCCTTTATCTATTGCTCATCCTACTGGAGGCTGAACCGAATGACTACAGTAGTTCTGCGGGTTCTTAACCACAACTTCACAGAAAGATTAAGTATGTATAGCGAATCTAAACCACTGTAAATCCGGGCACTTTTGAGTTTTGTGTTGGTCTGCATTAGGTTGGCATAAGCAAGCGCATCTCAAAAACGGGGCGTTGTTGCAGTTTTTCAGGTAAGTAGCTGCACTATAGATAAATGCAAAATAAATGCAGATCTAAAAGATAGGGGAGTATCCATCTGGGGCGCTGCCTTGGTTTTTTCAAGTGCGTTTATTGATGCCAATTTACTTAGTTTTGAGTGATAAATTTTGTTTTCTCTCAACATTTCACCTGATAAAAAGCCTTTTAGTAGTTCTCAAGCCGTAATGATTTTTGGTGGTGTGGGCAGCGCCCACACCACCAAAAATCATTACCTACATACCACTACCAGCTTTTTTTCTCTCCTGCTCCCTAATCTAGTTTACAGGAAACAGTATTTCCGCTTTTGTACTGAACATTCCTACAGGAGATTCTCTGCTAGCAACTGGGCAATCATTGCGGTTCGGGAGGTTACGCCCAGCTTAGCAAAGATACGCCGAATATAGGTGGCGACCGTCCAGGGGCTAATGCCGAGCTGGTTGCCAATGCATTTATTGGGTAATCCTTCGGCAATCAGTTTTGCGATCGCGCGTTCCCTTGGACTTAGGCTAACCGAAGCATTGGTGCGGGGGCGACACCGTACGACACAGTATTGAATACCATCAACCTGAGATTCCATCACAACTTCATGCACAGTTGTGTCACTTGCAGGCAGAGTTTTAGCGGGTCTCAGTGCCGCTACTTTTTGGATCAATCGTTTGAGTAATTGTTCTCGCTCAGCACAAACCGAATCGACAGAAATCGCTTTTAGCGGTTGAGAAGGCGATTCGGTGGCTTGAAAATCTGATTTTCTATCAAAGTTTTCATCAAAATATATCATTGCTTTTCCTACTACCAATCGTTTATTAAATCGCGGGTGGTAGAGCACGGGTCAAGCTTATTAGCTTTGAGATTTTAGTTTTAGTAGGGTTGAATTAGTTTGTGGTTAATAGTCTGTAGTTTGTGGTTTATAGTTCGTGGCCAATAGTCGGTAGTAGCTATCATTATTAACTAACAAATAATAACTGCAATTCATCAACTATTAACTACCAATCTACTAACTATCAAATCAACAAAAACCATATACCCCAGCAAGCACCATCATCCAATCAAGAATATGGCTGAATAATGTGCTGATATAAACCTTACTGTCCTGAAACTCGCGCGATGTAGCAGTGGCGTGTGGTGCGCGATCGCACATAGATCAACATGGGTGAAGCTTTCAGTTGAAGCATATTAACCATTAGAGGCAGTCCCTAGCCAAAGTGGCAGTACCCAGAGGGGTTATTTCGCCGCTTGTCCCACAAATGAGTGACATTTATTTAAGTTCCTTCTTCCATGTGTCGCTGAGAAGAGGGACTGGTTGATCGTCGATTTAGCCTGATACAAAGGGGTATCTTCATTTGAGGAGAATATCCCATGCTGGACAATGAATTAATGTACGAATTCGAAGATGAATATGAATTCGAAGATGAATATGAAGGCAATCTTGATGGCGAATATGAATATGAGTTTGAAGGAGATTATGAAAGCGAAGAGTTCTTAGGCGGATTGTTTAAAAGGGTTAAACGAGTAGCCAAGAAAATTGCGCCAATTGCCAAAAAAATTGCACCCATGGCAGCTCGTGCTGTGGGGACAGCCGTGGGTGGCCCCGCTGCTGGCATGGCGGCTGGAAAATTAGCCGGATTACTCACTCGTGAAGGGGAATTTGAATACGAGTATGAGTATGAATTGGATGGTGAATTTGAGGATGAATTTGAGTTTGAAGACGAGTATGAAGGCGAATACGAACTTGAATATGAATCCGAATATGAAGCTGCACTAGCGGACGTTTTAGCCGATGCTGCTAGCAAGGTCAGCAGTGAAGCCGAAGCCGAAGCTTTTGCAGGTGCGCTGACCGCCAAAATTATTCCAGTTAAATCCGCTTCAATGGCGAAAATTCAGCCCAAGCTGGTGCGGGGTGCAGCTCACTTAACCCGCACACTGCGGAAATCCAAGTCCACTCGACCGATGGTGAAAGCGGTACCTACCATTGTTCAACGCACGGGCAAGACGCTGGCAAAACAGGCGGCCAAGGGCCGACCGATCACCACTCCAATGGCGGCCAAGGTGATGGCGGGCCATACCAAGAAAGTGTTGGGCAATCCGATGACCTGTGCCAAGGCGATGGTCAAGTCCTCCCAAAAGGCGCGCAAAATCACCAAAAAGCCAACTATGGCGATGCGCTAGAGCGGTGTATCCAAGTGATGGGAGGACGATCGGACGATGGATATGAAAACGCTCAATGGCAACGGCTACTCAAAATCGCTGGTGAGGGAGGCGCGTTCGGCTTTGCCGTCTCGCAGGGAATTGCACCATCCAATCCACCCAGAACTGGACTGGGAAACCTCGGCTTCATCGGCTCCGGCTGCCCCATTGCCCGAACTGTCCTCCTGGCTCCGCATTCAGGCGCTGAATGTCACTCGGCACGGGGCGGCACTGCGTCCCTTCCGGCGCGATGAGTTTGGTACAGACATTGCCAGCCCGTCCCAGGCGCATATCGATGCCGCCAATCAGTTAATGCACAAGTTGCGATCGCAACTGATTAACCAGTCTCGTCACATTGGGGCCAGTGCGGCGGTTGCCATGCACCAGCCCCAGCCGGATCATCTGCATGATCTGTTAAGTCAGAAAGATCAGGGACAGTCCTGGGTGCGAGCGGTGGAGCAAGTCTGGGATTTCTACTTTGAGCTGTTTGGCCAGCGGCAAACTCGGTTTGGTAACTGGCTGGTGGGGGCTGACCGAATTGCGATGGATTGCTATCAGGTGATCTATATGGGACTGGGTACAGCTAAATCGATTCCGGCTCCGGCTCCGTTCTCCTATATGGAAACTGGGTTCTCGCCCGCATCCTTTCGACGGGGCATTCCCCTGACGCGGCTGGGCAAGCAGATTAATCCGTTTCCCCTGATCCAGTTGCCCTATCACCGTTTGGTCAATCCCTGGACGCTGGGAGCGATCCTGCATGAGGTGTCTCATGCGCTGCAAACGGATTTGAATTTGCGGCAAACGCTGCCGCGTGCGATCGCAAGTCGGCTGCTTAAAGCGGGCACGAGTCGGGCGGTAGCTAAGGTCTGGACGCGCTGGCACAGCGAGATTTTCGCGGATTTATCGGGTTTGTTGCTGGGTGGGCCAGCGATGGTGCCGTCGCTGATGGATATCGCTGGACGCTCGGCCAATCAAACTCTGCACTTTAGCGGCAGTGATGTCCATCCCACGCCCTATCTGCGGGTGTTTATCAATACGGAACTGCTGCGCCGCATGGGGTTTACTGCCACGGCTGATCGCTATGACCAACTGTGGCAGCGTCTCTATCCCAGCGCCAAAGCGGGCAATATCCCGACCGAATTGCTGCGTACGTTCTCGAAAGCG
Organism: uncultured bacterium; assembly: GCA_966674685.1. Classification (GTDB taxonomy): domain Bacteria; phylum Cyanobacteriota; class Cyanobacteriia; order Phormidesmidales; family Phormidesmidaceae; genus Thainema. Next base: position 8,386 of record CBKWJC010000100.1, on the reverse strand, counting down.
AAGCAGCTTGTGGTCGATACCGTCTGCTTTACGCCCTATGCGGAACTGGGCGATCGCACGTTGGCCCAGGTGACAGGCGGTTTCCATCCCCGCCATCAGCGGATGATTCAGGAAGCCGGACAGCGTCTGGCGCAGGGCAATGATCCGGGCATCATTCCTGAACGGTTCTTAATTGGTGCCTCTCGCTGGGCCGTGGAGCGGCGTCTGGCAGAACCCAAGCTAATTACTGACAACTTTTACAAGGCGTTGAGCCGCCGATAAGCCGCGACGCCGCATTCCATAACTGGCAAACAACGAATAGCCGCGCCATTCGCCACATGTGTAGGGAGAAAGAACAATGAGTGAGTATCGTATTTTGGGTTTGCTTCTTAGAAGAAGTAACCTTAATGAGGCAGAGAATCTTTCCGATCTGCTACTTGGAGAAAATCTGAAAATTGAACTGTGGGATCGAGATCAACGATTTAACGATAAGCTTGGCGTTGCTACAACATCTGCGGCAGGTTTGTTTGAAATCCGATTCACAGATGATGCGCTTCGACAAGATCCAGGCGAACGAGAAACACGAGAAGAAACAGAGTTCTTTTTGAGAGTTTTTCGGGGTGAGCGCCTTTTATTTTCAACGGAACTTTTTGCGCTAGAACTTTTTTCACTCGAAAATATAGGTCAACAGCAGGAAGTTTCATTCACTATTGATCAAGCTGCTGATGGCGAAATATATACTCTTAACCTCATCCTTGAAGAAGTTGCCCTGACAGTAGAAGTCCGAAATCCAGCTCCACCGACGCCCTTAATGCAAACGGTGGTGGATGTGTTGCCGACGACGGATCAGGTGGTTGGGTATGGTCGGGCAAGTGCGATCGCACCAACCGAAAACCGGAGTGGATCGCTTCAGCAAACGATTAACAATGCCTTTAGCCGAGTCTTGGGTCACACCTTCACGGGCGACGTGATGACGTTCCGTAATTCGCTGGATCGATCGTTCACTGCCCAGGAACTGAATGGCCGCACGAACTACATCTGGCAACCGCGCACCTACAGTACTCAAACCGAGCTGGGCGGAGCGCTAACGGGAGCACAGGCCAGCTTGTACCACCGCGCCAAGGTTGCACTGAAGGAAATTCTGCCGCTGCTGGATGGACTGGAGCCACTTGACCCCGCTGCTGATGACCAAAATCGGGAAGCCGTCCGCGCCATCATCCGCACAGAAGTGGTTGAACTGGTGAACGAAATGGGCGTCCATCAGGGGCCACGGGTGCAGCGAGTCAACAGCCTGTTCAACCTGCTGATTGGTAGCGCTGATGCAACGACTCTGCCGGAGCAGGTGGGCGGCCAGCTCAAGGATCTGGTTGATACCTTTGGCCTCAGTCGCGCCCGCATTAACACCGTGGATGAAGAACGCAACTTCAGCAACTACCTGATTATTCGCGATTATCTGGTTTCGCTGCGGGAAAGCTGGCGCGACTACACTGAAGATTCCGGTTCTGGAGCCTATATCGGCACCCAACTGGTGCTGCTGTCGCAAGCGCTGTCAGTGGTTTCCGAGTCGGTACGGGAAACCTACCGAATTATGGATTCCGTTTTCCTGGGCTACGAAGAGCGGCAATCCGTTTGGCTGGACTTCACGACCGCGAGAGCTGTGGGTGTTCCTGCCAATATTGCCTTCCCACTGCCCGATGGCACAGGTTACTCCGTTGCCGATACCGCACAACTTTTGCCGCGAATGGACGTAGAACGCCTGCTGTCCTGGGTGATGCGTTTTTCCACTGAAGAAGGCCCAGTGCTGGCTCGCTCCAGTGGCAAACTTGGCATCGTAAGTGCGATCGCAGATACTGCCGAACGGCTCATGATTCTGGTGCAGGCGGCATCATACACCTCAGTCGGCAACAGCGCCTTCCGCCGAGAAGGAGTAATTCGCGCCCTTCGCGACCTGGCTTTCCAGCTTTATCAAGTACAGCGGCTGGCTAAAGAACTAATTCCACCGATCATCTCTGGCACACCCGACGACGTTGGCGATCGGCCTCGTCAGCTACCGAACAATGGCTCAGACAACATTCCTCCAGGTGTTAGCAGATTGACTTAAGGAACATAGCTGGCTGCTCACGGAGTAATTCAACATCTAATTTGTAGGAACTCATACGACGAGTGTTGGGTTGAGCAACGCGAAACCCAACCTACAAATCTCCCTTTTCCCCGTTTCTCCCTCTCTCCCTTTCCCCTTTTCTCCCTTTCCCTTATTCCCCTAGCGGATCGTTATTGCGAGGAAACTTATCATGTCCACAACCGGAGATAATCGCGAATTCTATGACAAACTGGGTGCCTTTCACGAACAGCTCGTAGAAGACCTGGCTGCCCAACTGATTGAGAATCCCCGTCTAGCCGATGCTCTGACGGAGCAACTGGAAAGCATTCGAGCAGATGCCGAAATGGAAGCGTTGAATGCTCCAGCCCCAGCGGATGGCGGTTTGGCTGAACTGATTGGTATTGGCCCGCAAGCCGCCAAAAAACTGGAATCGACCCGTCTACCGCACGGCGTAGAAGACTACGACGAGATGGTATCGTCCGATCGCGTGTTGGCGGTGGCCGATCTGTACTATCTCTATCAGCACGAAAAAATCGGCGTCTTCCGGGCCGTGCAAAAGCTCCAGGAACTCTTCCGGGCTGGTGCTGTGCGATTATCCAGCGGCGATGGTGCCTATGGCCTGTACCGCTATGATCGGCGGCGGGTGCTGCGCTACACCCAAAAGGATCGGCTGCGAGCCTATCGGCGGGTGTTTGGCTACGGCACGATTCCACCGATGCCCAACGCCAAGCCCAATAATCAATTCCACGGTTTATTTACCCAATTTGTCAACTCCGTCGGTCAGTTCTGGCGCGACAAACGCATTTCTGATGTAATTCGCGATCGCCCCCAAGATCCCAGCTTTGGCAGCATTGCCACCGTGCGACGGGCGGGTTTAGACCTCCGCAATAACCTGAAATGGGCCTCCTATGGTCACGTCAACGTGATGCGGATTGAGGTATTGCAGCTTTTGGACGAAGCATTCAAGATTCTCAATGCCGATGACGTGAAAAATCTCTTCGGTTCCGACAACGCCTGGGATGTCGTGGAGGAGATTATGCTGCGCTACTTCAAGGAAGATATCAACGCTTCGCAGCGGCATCGGATGGCGGTGACGGGCCGCAATATTCTGCGCTGGCTGGCGATTAAGCACGTCCTCAAAACCTCACAAGCTCAGTTTGAAGCGCTACTGCAAGAAATTGCCAATGATTCTGAGGAGTGGCTGACCAGTGCGGAAACACTGGGCATTGCCTACCGCAGCGATCGCAAAGGCGTAGTGCCCTTAGAACCCAGTTATAACGGGGCCTCTCGACGGCTGAAAGTGGTCAGCAACGGTTGATCTAAATCTGACGGAGTGGAGTTGCGATCGCAACTATGCGCTTCAGATATGCGCTGGAAGTGAACTCGGAGGCAGCAGCATGAAAACTTTGGCCCCAGACCTAAAAGGTGTCTGCACCACCTGTAGCTATGAAACCGAATGGTTCGGCGAATTTGAGGATTTCAACGCTCAGTTGGGAGTTTGCCCCAAATGTGGACACCAGTTAGAACTATTTGACAATCTTCAGTCAGAACCTGAGTGGTTGTATGAATTTGAGTCTGAGATTAATCGCAGCAGCAAAACGTATATCAAATGGGTACAGCAATCGCTGAACAAAATTATAGGAGCAGGATTAACTGTCGATGGACTTCGGGGGCCTAATACTCGTAATGCTATCCGGACGTTTCAACGCCGTGTGGGAATTACTGTTGATGGCAAAGTTGGATCACAAACAGAAAAGGCTTTAATAAAAGCTGGAGCTGGGACACCGCCGAGTGCTCCTACAAGCTCTTCTACTACACAAGTGGCTGGCTTATATCCAGCTGTGAATACGTTAATGCCACAACAAGGCCCTGGATTTAGATGTCGTCAACCACCCTCTAGAAGATATGGTTTGCCTGAAACAATTCATGCCTTGATTCATATCGGTGCAGCCTGGTACAACAGACATTCGAAGGGGCCTGAAATTGTAATTTCAGATATTAGCAAACGTGGTGGAGGGACATTTCCCCCTCATAAAAGCCATCAGATCGGCCTTGATGTCGATCTTAGCTTCAATCGTACAGGCGGCAAACGCAAAGTATGCAGTGGCGATGCAGACTATTCAACAACTTGGAGACCGCTAATCCAGGATTTAATTCAAGTGATTGGTCACAATGGATTTCTTCCTGTGAAAACGATTGGTTTTTGCGATCGCAAATGTGGTGGAAAACCATATCGTGTATCGGGTGTCTTAATATCCCCTTGGTCAGGTCATAGCTGTCATTTACATGTCAGGTTTTGTATGCCGTCTCAATACAAAGCAACCTTGTCTAAAGCTCCAAATTTTTCGGGATATCAGTGTATCTAACTTGAGATTCGGATAGGAATAATGCGTTATGGCTGATGCCTAATACATCCTTAAAAGGACTTAAAACGGCAAGTGTATTTAGACTGAATTTGGAATGAATCATGCTGATAGATTTTGAGGTGACACGGCCTGGTGGTCAGGTCACGGTAACGTTTAAGCCGCTGATGCGATTAACTGATGCGGTGAGTCGAACGCCTGGGATTGGGATTTATGTGATTTACCGTAAAACGCGACAGGGTAAGCTGGTGCCGATTTATGTGGGACTAGGCAATATTGAAGCGCGGTTGCGATCGCACATTAACTCCCTTCAGCTCAGCGATCGCCCCCTCAGCAACTACTGGGTACAGTGGGCCAATATCCGCAATCCCAGCCCTGAGCGATTGAGACTGGCCGAACACACGCTGATTATTAAAGTGAACAAATACTTGCAGCGGAAGGGACTAAAGCCATTACGCAATCGCAGCTCAGTCCGGCCATTTCGCGTGAAGAAGCGTACTCAGGTGAATATCCGCCGCGGCAACATTTCGCCCATGCGCCGTAAAGCCCGCGCCCGCCCAAAACGACTCATGCGAGAATTTGAGCGAGAAATCGAATTCTGCGATCCGCGTTGATTAGTTGTACCATCAAGTCCGCGCATAAGAACCCAATTTATTTTTTGCAAACCGCTTGCGACGCAAGCGGTTTGCAAAAAATAAATCATGGGTTTTCAACCGGACTTTATATCAGTTGTAAATCCGCTAGTGGGACTCCTTTAAAGCTGTGAAAGACTGGCAGAGCCAGCCTTTCACAGCTTATTTTTTTGAAGGGCTAAACCACGGCGTGCTCTTTCTCCGTTTCAGCGATGCGGGCTTCGGTGTTGCTGTCGAACCAGTGAATCATCCGAGGTGCGATCGCAAGTGCCACATTTTCACCACCCCACCGATGCTCCGCTGGCAACAGTGCCCGAATGGTGTGGTTACAGTCTTCCACCTGCACACTGAGCAGATTACTCATCCCCAGATTTTCTACCAGGAATACCTTGCCGCGCACCGTATAGGCATCATCAGGATTCGCCAAGCGAATGTGTTCTGGGCGAATGCCAAAAATCACCTCTGGCGCAGAACGCACAGCATCGGGCACCTGAAAACCAAACTTACCCAGCATGGCTTTACCATTTTCAATCGGCAAATTCCAGATATTCATTTGTGGACTGCCAATGAAGCCTGCCACAAAGCGATTGGCCGGATGGGTATAAATTCGTTCCGGCGGGTCAAGCTGCTGTACGTCACCTTCAAATAAAACAGCCACTTTACTAGAGAGCGTCATCGCTTCCACTTGGTCGTGGGTGACGTAGACCACAGGCGCTTGCTGAGTTTCAAATAACTGCTTCAGATCGGCCCGCACCTGCTCCCGCAGCAGCGCATCCAGGTTACTCAGCGGCTCATCGAGCAAGAATACATCCGGATTTCGCACCAGCGCTCGACCGAGGGCAACCCGCTGACGTTGGCCACCGGATAAATTGCTGGGCTTACGGTCGAATAGATTTTCGAGACCTAAGAGCTGCGATGCCTCGCGAACCCGGCGTTTAATCTCATCACTCGGCATCTTCCGCAGCTTTAAGCCCGACGCCATATTCTCATACACGGTCATGTGGGGATAGAGCGCATAGCTTTGGAACACCATCGCAATGTTGCGATCGCCCGCCTGCACCGCCGTGACCCGTTTACCACCGATAAAAATATCGCCTCGGGTCGGCTGTTCCAGTCCCGCAATTAGGCGCAGTGTGGTGGATTTACCGCAGCCCGATGGCCCCAGCAGCGTCAAAAATTCACCCTCATCCACGGATAGTGAAATATCTTTAACGGGCACAATCCCAGGGCCGTAGGTTTTATTGAGGTTTTTAAGTTCAAGTTTAGCCATAGTGATTTCAACGTAGTTTCAGCGTGGTTTTAGCGGGTGTTTACGTAAATGTAGGTCGGTCTCTTGTTGATTCTGTGCTTAGCCTTTGACGGCACCAGAGGTCAGACCCTGAACGATCTTGCGCTGGAAGAACAGCACCAGCAGCACCAGCGGCAGAGTCCCCAGCACCGTCGCTGCTGCAATTGGCCCATAGGGAATTTCAAACACCGATGAACCGCCCAGTTGGGCCGCTGCCACCGGAATCGTTTTCCGCGTTTCCTGGGTCATGAACGTCAGGGCAAAAATAAATTCGTTCCAGGCGAAAATGAAGGCCAGAATGCCCGTGGTGACGAGAGCGGGCAGTGTCATCGGCAAAACGATCTGCGTGAGCGTCTGCCAAATGCTGTAGCCATCGACCTTAGCAGCATCTTCTAGGTCTTTGGGCAACTGCTGGAAGAAACTACGCATGACCAAGATGGTCAAGGGCAGATTAATGGCCGTGTAGGGAATGATCAGCGCCAGGTAATTGTTTGCCAGTCCTAATGCCTGCACAATTTCGAGCAGTCCCAGAAACAGCAGAATGTAGGGAAAGAGCGTCACGACGAGGACGAGTGTGATGATGATCTGCTCGCCTTGGAGCTTGAGCCGAGCCAGAGCGTAGGCCGCAGGTGCGCCTAGCGCTAGACACAACAGCGTGGAAATAATTGAAACCAGGGCGCTGTTGAACATGTAGAGATGGAAGGGACGGCGCCGAAATAGATCCAGGTAGTGATCTAGCGTGAGCTGATCGGCGCTGGGAAAATAGACGTTGGGAACGGCTGAAATGGCGTCGTTGGTCTTGAATGAGGTCAACAACTGCCACAACACGGGCGCTAGGCTGAAGAGGACAACTAAAATAATGCCAATCGTCAGCAAAACACTCTTAACGGTGACTTTGGGTTTGTCGTGCGTGGGGGCAGTCGTGGTTTGAGTGGTGGTTGCCATTGTCTATACTCCTGCGGCCTGCTTACGAACTTTGGAGATGAGGAGGGCTGCGATCGCAACTGCAATAATCAGCACCAAGAAGGTAACAACCACCAACGCTGCACCATAGCCAAAGTCGAGATAGCGCATGATGGTGGCATAGATATACAGCGATACCATCTCGGTGGCTCCGGCTGGCCCGCCCCCCGTCATCACCTGAATCAGGTCAAAGATGCCGAAGGACTGAGCAAAGCGAAACAGGGTAGCAATCAAGATCTGCGGCATCAGCAGCGGCAGGGTGATTTGCCGGAAGCTCTGCCACGGCGTTGCTCCATCAATCGCGTGAGCCTCGTATAAATCCTCTGAAATCGACTGCAAGCCCGCCAGCAGCAAAATCGCCACAAACGACGTGGTTTTCCACACGTCAGCAGCAATGGTCGCCATCAGCGCCAGCGTTGGATCGCCCAGCCAGTTAATGGACTGATCGATAATGCCGAGCCGCAGCAGAATGTCATTCCAGACGCCAAACTGGTCATTGAAAATCCATGTCCAGGTCAGTGCAATCAGCGCCGTTGGCAGCGCCCAGGGCAAAATCGCAATTGTACGCACCGCACCGCGACCCCGGAAGGCACGATTCAACACCAGTGCGATCGCCATGCCCAGAGTCAGCTCCAGCACAATGGCAAAGAAGGTGAAGACGGTCGTATTCCAAATTGTGGCCCAAAATCGACCATCTCCAGCCATGCGGACGTAGTTGCTCAGGCCAGAAAATTCGGGCTCTAGGTTAGTCCCCAAGTTTTCGGTAAATAAGCTCAATACAAACGCGCGGCCAATCGGGTAGGCAAACACCAAAGCCAGCAAAATCATCGCTGGGGTCAGCAATAACCAGCCCGTAAACCGCTCTCGTTTTTCAACGGTGTCTAAGTTCAACATCGGTTAAATCAGCGAATGTCGTCAAAACTGTCATTAAATGTCATTAAAACTAAGGAGCTACATGCAAATAAATGCATATCTAAAAAACCGGGGGAGCGCAACGGAGGGGCGCTTCCCCAGTTTTTTTGATGAGTTTCTTTATGCCAACCTACCTCCGTTCCTCAGA
>CBKWJC010000099.1:0-23373 GCA_966674685.1 uncultured bacterium | reverse complement strand
GTGTATAAACCTCCCCTTTGACCCTTCACAAGGAGAAAACAGGGGGGGGTTGTGTGGCCGCCGCGGGGAGGCTACAAAACAACCCTTCTGGGTTTTGGTGCAAGATGTGAGTAAACACCATTAATTCATGGGGCCAGCCAAAATTGTTTTGGCCAGCGCATCAATCACTTCATTGGCATCTTCCTGCTTCAGATCTTGGTACCACTGCTCCGTTGCAGCCGGATCTTTGCCGTAAATCGTATCCGTCCGTTTGCGAGCCTTGAGTACTAAACTGGCCGTCCGTTCTTTCCGAGCAGCTTCGTAGCGCTTCAGCGCATCTTCCACGCTGATGGTAGTCGTGACTAAATACTGCGTCAGGGTAATCGCATCTTCCATCGCCTGACAGCCCCCCTGTCCCAGCGTCGGCGTTGTTGCGTGCCCAGCATCACCTGCGATCGCAACTCGTCCTCGCGTCAACCGTTCCAGTGGATCAAGGTCGCTAATTTCCAACCGATTGGTTTCCAACGGATCGAGTTCAGCAATCAGATTTTGTACAGCCTGTGGCCAGCCTGCAAAACGTTGAGCCAGCTCATCCCGTCGATCCACAGGTTCAACCACCGTCCCTTTTTCCATCGGACAGCCAAAAAAGAAATAGAAACGATTGCCACCAATCGGCATCATCGAAGCACGTTTGCCCTCGCCGACGTAAATAACCCAGTTGTCTGGATCACAGAGTCCCGGCTTGGCATCAACAATGCCGTTCCAGTTAACGTAGTCGGCATAGCGCGACGCTGCTTCTCGTTCGAGCACGTAGCGTCGCACCGTCGAGTGAACCCCATCGGCACCAATCAGCACGTCACTCGTCACGCGAGTGCCATCTTCCAAGATTGCGGTAACGCCAGATTCATCCTCTTCTACATCGACGCAGCGACAGCCCAAGTGGACATCCTCTGGCCCAAATGCCTCCAGCAGCATATTTTGCAAATCGGTACGAGAAACGGGATACGGACGCTGTCCAACTCGTTCAAACAGCGGCGTGAGATTCACCTCATGCAGCGGTTCATCGCGATGGCTCCGATATTCCATCCGATTCATCTGGCCACCAATCTCGGCCACCTGATCGCCCAATCCCAGCCAGTTTAGAACTTTGATGCCATTTGACCAGAGGGAAATGCCAGCGCCAGCAGGCCGCAACTGACGGGTTTTTTCATAGATTTCAACCGTGTATCCCATCTTTTTCATGGCGATACCCGTTGTTAATCCGGCCATGCCCGCACCGATGATGGTGGCTTTTAAGTTGTACATCCCAACTCCTTGTCGCTGAGTTGCTTATGATTTGCTAGCTATCTTATCGGCAGAATTCAGGCACAGAATGTTTGATGGTTTACCTTTTGCCTACTTGGTAGTGGTATTTCAGTCATGATTTTTCGTTGTATGGGTGGTGCTTACACACCGAGAAATCATTATTGTTTAAGGACTATCGCCTACTTTTGCCTGAAAGTCTCTGAACTTAGGATTGGTCAAATCACATACCAAAATAAAAGCAGGCTAGAACTGCCGCTGGGTGACAATTACCTGCCTGCTTTTGGTTTAGATGTTAACGGAATTCAAAAGTGCGATCGCATTCAACACTTAAGTAACTGCACATAGGTGAATGCATATTTTGGCCTTGCTTAATCTGAGTATGAACTGTGATATGGAGGTACCGCCTCTACATCACAGTTCATACTTGAAATCAGCAATTTCCATTTTTCAGATGCTACGCTGCATTCCTCTAGTTCCCGTCTATTTTTTCAATTGATGAACGAATATCATTTAGATCAATGTAGCGATCGGTTGCATTACGGAGTTCGCGGGCAATCATACCCTCAGTTGACACAACAGTAATGTGAGTATTTTTAGAGCGTAATAATTCAATTGCCCGCTCAAAATCACCATCACCGCTGAATAAAATCACACTGTCATACTGTTCAACTGTGTTGAACATATCCACTACGATTTCAATATCCAAATTGGCTTTTTGAGAGAGTCGGCCTGAGGAATCGTCATAATACTCTTTCAGAATCTTCGTGCGAACCGTATAGCCTAAACTAATCAAGGCATCGCGGAACCCTCGCTGATCCTGTGGATCTTTTAGCCCCGTATACCAAAAAGCATTAACCAAAGATGTACTGGGTGATTGGGTAAAGTACTCTAAAATTTTCTTTGGATCAAAAAACCAGCCATTCTTTTGTTGTGCATAAAACATATTGTTTCCATCAACAAAAATTGATAATCGATTGGCTGGTGGAATAGGAACTGGCATAGAGTTTTGCTTAATTTTTTCTTGAACGTTATAAATCATAAAATGGTAATTTCACTCATGATTCTAGCAGTCGATCAAAAAGTTCTTTAGATGAAAGAGTGAATTCAGCTTTTGTCCTGAACGATAAGGTTCATGATCTGAATAATTCACTGTGTCTAAAGAGGAGACAGTGACTGATTTTAGCTATCTTTTAACTGCTGTTAATTCAATATTGATAGCAAAATTGGCCATGCAAGACAATTTAATCAGCAAAGATTACAAAGATAGAGCTAACCTCTGCTAATCTCTTCTAAAACACGCAGGTATTACTGATTTTCAGCCAGGTTACGTTTTTAAAGACGCTTTTACTCAATTTAAGTAAATCCACGGATTTGACCCGAAGTCTGTCATCTAGCCATTCTAGATTTTAACTGCGATTTTAACTGCATTGACTCAGCTTTATGGAATGCTGATTCTAACCGTGTACCCTCTGCATGTAGTCAGCAACTAGACAGAAGTTTACAGCTATAAACGATGCGTTATATCGAACTTGGTATATAGATGATTAGAAGTAAATCGAGCAAAAGTAAGATTTTTAATAGAGCAACGGGCTAAGTAGAGACAACCATCAGTAAAAGAAACTGGGACAGTGGGTGAAAGCGGCAGAAAGCAGGACTTGGCCTGAATCTGCTAACTCAGTTTTTTGCTTTGTTGCTGTGATGTGCATAAGTTTCAACAGGGTTTTAGAGGGATGTGCTTAGACGTGTGTTGAGAGATTAGATAACTAGAGTCTAGCGCAGACAGACCTCCAAGATAGTATGTGTGCAGAATATCAGTATTTCTCTATTCTCGAGATCGCACCGTTCCTGGTAATTCTGTCTATGGTCAATTGTGGCCAGACAGGACTCTGCAATTTGCTCCAAGCCGCTGTATTCAGCGTTTTTCTCATCTCCTCAGTCCTGCTGGGAGCATGCCGTTTTTACTTTGCCAATGATCCTCATCCCCCAGCCCCTTCTCCTCATTGTGGGAGAAGGTGAGCAAGAGCAGTGCGTTCAAAGTCCTTCTCTCAGTGTTGGGAGAGGCAGGGTGGTTTCATTTAGGCAAAGAATAATCTGGAACTATCAACGTTGCGTAGGGGCGAATGGCCATTCGCTCCTACCAGATACGTGAAATGACGACTCTAGAATTTATTTTGGCAAAATGCCCCCCCTGCTCTCAGTATTGAGAGAGGGGTTTGGGAGAGGGCTGAAAACTGTTGTCAGTCAATCAGGGTTTCACCATTTGGCTTAGAATAAGTGAGAATAAAATGTCGATTTGAGATCAAGCTGAATGGATATTGTTGAGTTTTTTGAACAAAGCGCGGGACGGTGGTTCTCACAGCGAACGAGCCATCACTTAGCGTTTAAGCAGTCTGAAAGTGGCAAATCCAATATCCAGATCGAGATGCTGACAACAGACAATCCGGATGTGGTTAAGCTGTGTGAGCAGTATGAGGTCGATCCCTCGCTGGCCCTCTGTGGCGCTAGGGTTACTTGGAATGGTGAAATGGAATGGGATGAGGAGAAGCATGAAGGAACAACCGTTTTGGTTCCTGTGGCTGATCCGGAAGATCCAAAGTCAGGCAAGCTGCTGCGCGAATTGGGCTATGCGGAGAAAACGCCAGTCGCGGGTCGATATGCGATCGCAGAAGATGGTTCGTTGGTTTTAACCACTGAGTACGAAACCATGTACTCCGAGGAGCGGCTCTGGTTTGCCAGCCCCAATCTCAGACTGCGTACCAGCATCTTAAAACGATTCGGCGGATTCAGCATGGCCTCTTTCTGCTCTGAAATTCGGATGGGCGTTACCAAAACGCCAGAAGAATCCAACTAGGACTGGGGCGCTGCTTAATCTGAGTATGGACTAGGGGGTGAGGGCAGCGCCCTCACCCCCTAGTCCATACTCAGATTAAGCAGCTAAAGCTAAGGCTCTTCCGAATGGGCATCTGGTTGCGCGACAGCTTTTAGCTTGGCGTGGGTATTTGACAAGCCCGCTTCAGGAATAAACTGATGGATTGAATCGGGTGGCGTAATGCCCGATTTTGAACTATTGGATACCTGTAGCACCCGTAATTCAGCCCGTCGATTGAGTGGCGTGGGTTGAAAGGGTGGAATAGCATCGAGAGTCTGTTGATCTGCTGTGGGGTCAGGTGTTGAAGAGTCAGACTGAGTGCGATCGCACGCTTGGATATTTACAGGCTGCTCTCCGAGTAGAGCAGGTTCAGTTAAATCATCTGAACTGATAATGATTCCGTCTTGATCCACTGGCTCCAAGCCATGATCAGCAGAATCATGGCTGCTTCCCCCAGTATCATGACCACTCGAAGGTGCAGCCGTCTTAGTCATCGGCAGCGAAGACCTGATTGCCTTATCAGTGCTGGTCTCGTCAGCAAATAGCAGTTCCTCCCCTTTCCCAAATTGCCCAACCGTTTGCGATCGAATGGGAAGCTCCACTACATTATCCAAGCTAGGTGATGAACTCGGACTAGATGCAGGTCTAGACGGCGGTAGAAGCAACGAGGTGAGTTCAGGTGGATATGGCAGTTCGCGACAGATAATTGTTTCGAATTCGTGATTAAAGTGGCGGAGTGGCTGCCCTCGCCGTTTCCAAAGCGACAAGATTTGGCTCACCGAAATAGCTTTGTATCGGCCCTGATAGAGCGCTTCAACGATTGCAGCCGGAATCCAATCGGCTCGATAATCCTGTAGCCAGCCCTGAACCGTGCGATTGACGGTATAGCCACTTAGATCAAAGCCATAGTAGGTCAGTAATGTTTCAGCCTGAACAATAGGTCGGGCTCTAGCTAATTCCGCCATAAGCCTTTAAAAACTACGATGAGAATATATCAGTCTCATGCGCCACTGCTGTGTGAGAAGTTACGTTATAGGTTATTGCTCAGGAATGTTAGTCACGGGTTTGGATAACACCGCTTTCTACGTCGCGAATGCCGTCTCCATCAAAGGGAGCTGGAGTACCGTTCCAGTTAAAGTCATTAATTCGTAGGCTGATGGAGCCAGTTTCGCGTACAGGATTATATTGAGCAATAATGCCATATGTCCGCCTACTGTATTCCAGTATATAGCTGGTGGAAATTTCTGTTCCAGTATCCAAATTGAATGACGTTTGAACCCCAAATAAAAATGGCCCAAAAATTTGCTGTGTAAATCCAGCTCGTAGAACGCGCTGATCGACGAGCCGATCAAATCGAAAGGGAGATAGCCCATCAACTAATGCATCAGAATAACTGAGCGTAAATGCAGTGTAATCGAACGCATCGCGGGAAAAATGGCCAAATTGTCCCTGCAGACCAACAGTTCCCCGCAGCGTGTTTTGCGAATTTCCACTGGTGTATTCTGTCAGGACGCCCTGAACTGAACCAAATACGCTGACGTAGGGTACAAGCGGTCTGGGCGTATAGCGCAGTCCTTCGTCTGGAGTGGCAGGTAGGGCTTCACCTTGCCACAGATAGATTGAGCGATCCAACGCAGCACTGACCTGGAATCGACCTAAGCTAGTACGACTAAAGCGGGATGTATTGGCAGTTATACGCTGAGCGCTGGCTTGATAGCGTAGGCCAAACCCTGAGTCGCCTAACAGAATGCGAGGAGAGGTAAACACGGCTCCAAAGCTTTCCTGGACGTTCTGAAATCCCAGAGAGCCGTTGAATAAGCGATCGCGATAAACATACTGAAGCGCCAGGTTATGAGTGCCCCAGCCAGTCGGAATGACTCGATTAATGGTGGTGCGGACGCGCAAATTGTCTTCTAAATCATCGAATTCCAGGCTGGTTAGTTCTAGCTCACCGGAGAGAAAGGTTCTGCTTCCCAGGGGGCCATCTAACTCTGCTACAAGGCCATAGGCGTTCAGATTGGTTGGACTGGTATCAAACGCGCGCTGAACAAAGATTTGCGGTTTAACTGACAACCGAAATGTGTCGCCAAGGAAATATTCAAAGTTGCCTTCGACGAAAAAGCCACCTCGATCTTCTTCGTCAAACCCAAACCCGATAATCGAGGGATCTCGCTGTCGTCGATCGAGCACGATGCGATCGCGCAATAGTGGAACTTGCAAACCCTGATCTAGAACCAGACGTGGGTTTTCCAACAAAACTTCATCCTGAAGCGGACTGATTCGATTCAGCCGCGCTTCTTCGGCTCGCAGTTCCAATTCAGGTGGCGAGAACGGATCGTTTGTAATGCGAATATTCTGCGCGATCCAACCGTCTGGATCAAAGGCAATCGAGTCCGCCTCAAAGCGTAAGCGCCGAATTTCTCCATCTGGTGCATTCCCTAGAGCATCGCTAACCTGTACGTTGATCTGACTCGTGCTGCTGACATTGCGAACAGGCTGATTGGCGGTCACGCGATCGCTAACGGGGCGATCCGTCCAGAGCGGCGAACCAGGGGACTCAAATGAGAGATCATCGCCCGTTGATGGCAGGAAGATTTCGCCCCGTGCACCTGTGACTTCCCCAATGCCCTGCACAAAGTTGTATTCGAAGAAATCGCCTCGAATCACCTGCTCACCACGGGTGAGAGCGACATTACCTTCTGCGATCGCAATCCGGTCAACCAAATTAACGCGCAGCCGATCGGCATCTAACACGCCACCACCATAGCGCATAACCACATTACCTTCCGCCTCAAAGACGCGGCGCAAGCTGTCATATTCCTGGCGATCGGCCTGGAGTTCAACTAGGGATTCTTCTAACGTGACCGGAACGGTTGTTTCATTTGTCTCATCTATTTCAGCATCTGTTTCACTATCCGTTTCGCTATCGGGCGGAGTATCCTCTGTTGATTCACCAGTGGATTCATCGGGCAGATCCTCATCCTCAGATTCGCTAGGAGGATTCGTCGGAATTTCCAGGACTGGCCGATTGGGCGATGGTGATTCGAGCGGTTCGTCATCGGACTGGGCGGGCAGCAAATCCGGCTCAGCCTGAACCAGTTCTTGCTCTGAATCCTGAGCAGAATTTTGTCCAAGATTCTGCGCTAAGTACTGACCCAGTACTTCTCCAGGTGCAGGGAATGGGGGAAAAAAGGAATGAGGCGCAGACGCTATTGATGGGCTGGCGGCATGAGGAGCAATGTAAGCAGTCGTACCCGTCGTATTCGTCGCACCAATGGATTCACGATTCCAGTTTGTCTCGGTAGTGGACAAAACACTGGGAAACGATAGGGACGTAGAGCTGTCAAATTTTGGCTCAGGCTGATTGGCTACTACTTGATTCAGCGTCTGATTGGATGTCTGATGCGCCAATGGAGAATAGGCTGCTCGATGTCCAAAGTCGGTTGATAGCGGTGTCGTCGAAAACCCTGGTTCAGGTGGTGGTGTTTGAGAGAGCTGCGATCGCAACTCTGCGATCGCAGGCACTGAGGCTGAAGGCGCAATGGCAAAATCGGCAACACCTAACGTGATAGGTTGCCCTAAACTCTGGGCTGATGTTTCGACCTTCGATTCACCATTGGCACTTGTTGCATCATCTACTACAGCCTCAGTTTTAGGACGAGTCTGATTTGGAGAAAAGATCTCAGGCGTTGCAATATTGGGCAAACGGGGAGCAACCTGGACTGGAGCAGCAGATGTGACAGTCTGTTCCCCCTCGGCTGTCAGTTCAGATTGTGGAGACGACGGTTGAGCGGATGAAAAGCCAGCGCTAGGCGATGATGCCTGTGACGCAGAGAGCGCATCTGCACTAGCAGCAGAAGGAGTGGAACTGGCTGAAATAGCATCAGGGGAAGAATCGGCTAGCGAACTATTCTCCGGCTGCGAGGTCTGAACAACAGGCGGCAGATCAGGCGGTAAAACCGGATAGGGCATACGTCAACAACAAATGACTAAACCAAACAGCGAGCATTGATAATAAAGGGCATTAAAAATTGTGAGAGATGGGCGGGCATCGCCTACCCTGACCTCTCACAACTTATTTAGGATCGCGACAGTTGATGATCCTAAGGTGTGCCTACCATATCTTAAGTTGGCTTCAGCTTAGGCTGGCTTCAGCAATATTATTCCAGATCGCGACGACCGGGGTTACGAGATGGGTCACCGGATAGAAAACCGAAGACAAACAGGCCAACAAAGAAAAAGACAACAATATAAACAACGATTTTAAGAGTCAGCATTCTGATTTCTCCCAGACGCAGGCTTTACTAGATTTAATAATACACGCTTGCATTCCACCCTCAGAACTTAATGCTGATCTCTGCTGTTGTTGTCAAGGCGATGCGATTTCCCTGTGCTGACTGTGATGACCGCTCGTCTATCAATAAGGTTCCTCACCAAGTTCTGAACGAGGTTCTTATAGCGAGAGTCATTTTAATGAGGACAGTTTTGTGGCACCTCCGCTGCACTACTCCGCCGCACCACAGAATTGTCCGTGTCCCAATTTAGCTGACTACAGCTAGACATGGATACATATTGGCCAAAAGCTCGGCAGCTTGTGAGCAGGCATACGCAATGTGTACATCTACTCATCAGCTGCCGGGCATCACTCACAAAAGATTAGAAAATCTAATCTAGTAAACTTAAAATTTGAGAAGACACTGGCATCGGACGGTTTGTCGCCGAGGCACTGTCTTCTGAAATCCAAGATACGCCTAGCGTCAAATACAGAAGGAACGTCAGGATGGCGGCCTGAATTAATCTAATAGGCACTACACCTCCTAATTACATTGTCTACAAAATTTACACTATATAAATTATATTTATAAATTGGCATGAATTCAAGAGCCGATGCTGCCCAGATCCGTAAAAAAGGGAAAGATGTAATGCACCATTTGATAGATTTTTGCTGAGTCAGGTGCCAGATTGCCGTTTACTCATAGAAATGTCATAGGGCTTGAGGCCAAGTCGCTCAGGAAATCGTGCAGGAAATCGCTAAGTGTTTGAATGCAGATTTAAGCCAGTCAGAGTCGCCCGGTTCTATTTATAATGAGAGCTTGTGTCTATATCTCTAGCCGTATCTACGTTCCCCAGTTCTTATGTCTTCTAACTTTGATGAGATTCGTGCTGCTCGTTTAGAAAAAGCCCAAGAGCTACAGAAGCTGGGGCTAAATCCCTATGCCTACAACTGGGAGATTACCCACAAGGCAGCCGACCTGCAAACAAAATTTGCAGATCTCCCCAATGGCGAAGAAGAAGACTTTGAGGTTGCGATCGCAGGCCGCATCATGGCTCGACGCGTCTTCGGCAAGCTGGCCTTTTTCGGCATTCAAGACGAGACAGGCACGATTCAGCTTTATCTGGATAAGAAAACGATCCAAGAGCAGATGGGCGAGAGTCAGCCCAATGCCTTTAACAATGTGAAGAATCTGACGGACGTAGGCGACTTCATTGGCGTAAAGGGCACGATTAAGCGCACCGATAAAGGCGAACTATCCATCAAAGTGAACGAGTATGCCATCTTGACCAAGTCGCTGCTGCCGCTGCCCGACAAGTGGCACGGCCTGACCGACGTGGAAAAGCGCTATCGGCAGCGGTATGTTGACTTAATCGTCAATCCTGAAGTGCGCGAAACCTTTCGTCGCCGTGCCAAGATCACGGCAGCGTTTCGGCGGCATTTGGAGGACTGCGGTTTTATTGAAATCGAAACGCCTGTGCTGCAAGCAGAAGCGGGTGGTGCCGATGCGCGTCCGTTTATCACCTACCACAATACGCTGGAAATTGACCTCTATCTGCGAATTGCCACGGAACTGCACCTGAAGCGGTTGATTGTTGGTGGCTTTGAGCGCGTGTTTGAACTGGGTCGAATTTTCCGCAATGAAGGGATTTCCACCAAGCACAATCCTGAATTTACCTCGATTGAGATCTATCAGGCTTATGCCGACTATTACGACATGATGGATCTGACCGAAACGCTGATCACCAAGGCAGCGCAAGAGGTTTTGGGTACGCTGAAAGTGACCTATGGTGAGGAAACCATTGACCTGACTCCACCTTGGCGTCGGGTAACCATGCACGAGCTAGTGGCGGAAAAAACAGGCATTGACTTTAGTCAGTTTGATGATTTGGCTGCTGCCAAAGCCGCTGCGAAAAAAGCGGGTGTACGGGACATTGACGGCTGCGAAAGCATTGGTCACATACTGAATGAAACGTTTGAGCAAAAGGCAGAGGAAACTCTGATTCAGCCCGTCTTTGTCATGGACTACCCAGTCGAGATTTCACCATTGTCCAAGCCTCATCGCTCCAAGCCTGGTTTAGTAGAACGGTTTGAGCTGTTTATGGTGGGACGTGAGACGGCCAATAGCTTTTCGGAGTTGACTGATCCGATTGATCAGCGACAGCGATTGGAGCTACAGGCTGCTCGCAAAGCCGCGGGCGATCTAGAGGCGCAAGGTGTGGATGAAGACTTCTTGGCTGCTCTAGAGTATGGGATGCCGCCGACGGGAGGACTGGGCATCGGCATCGATCGCTTGGTGATGTTGCTGACCAATTCGGCCAGTATCCGCGATGTAATTGCTTTTCCACTGCTGCGCCCAGAAAAGGTGGAATCCGTATTGGCTGAAGAAGAATAGAGCTGATTTCCTAACTGCGATCGCAGTTTGATTTGGCATATCGCAGTTTGAATTGGCATAGGATAGAAGTCCAAATACTGAACAACAATCAATGGCAACTTGGCAGTGCGTGAAGCAGTGTGGTGCATGCTGCAATCTTGAACCGGATGATCGGCCCGATTTAGACCATTACCTGACTGAGGCGGAGCTAGCGCAGTATCTCAGTATGGTGGGGGAAGGAGGCTGGTGCATCCACTTTGACCATGAGTTGCGGCTCTGCACGATTTATGATGAGCGGCCTCGCTTTTGTCGGGTGAAGCCGGATATTTTTCAGGATATGTATGACGTAGCGCCGGAAGATTTTAACGACTTTGCGATCGCGTGTTGCGAAGAACAGATAGAAGGCGTTTACGGTGATGGTAGCCCTGAACAGGAGCGCTATCAGCAGATTGTGGTTGGGCTTGATGATTTGATCTGAAGTGGCTGGCTGGTAGCGCTGGTGAAGCAGATTAGGCGTAAAGCCTTGCGCTGCGAGGCTTACAAGCGATGCACTCACAAAAGTTAAATCTTTCTGCAAAAAAGAGCGCAAAAGTACTTGACACTATCGGTCATACTGCTGTTAATATACATAAGCTGACATCAATGGGGTGTCGCCAAGTGGTAAGGCAGCGGGTTTTGGTCCCGCCATTCCTAGGTTCGAATCCTAGCACCCCAGTTCAATTTTTACTACCAAAGAGAGGCGCAGCTAGCTGCGCCTCTCTTTGATTTGTTTGGGGCAGGTAACTATGACTCAAGAGGCAGCAAACGGAGTTCGATGTGCGATCGCACTGGGCAGCAATCTAGGTGATTCGGCGGCGATTCTGGCGGGAGCACGAGCGGCTCTAGATCAACAAGCGGAGATTGATCTGGTGGCACAGTCGTCGCTGTACCGAACGGCTCCCGTCGGCCCCCCCCAACCGGACTATCTCAATGCCTGCGTCATTGTGCAGACAATGCTGACAGCGCCGGATCTCATGCAGCGATTGCTGGAGATAGAAGCTCAGTTTGGCCGGGTGCGGCGAGAGCGCTGGGGAGCGCGGCATCTGGACTTAGATTTGCTGCTGTATGGCGATCAAATTATTCAAACCGAGACGCTGCATGTGCCGCATCCTCGGTTTCGGGAGCGCGCCTTTGTGCTGGTGCCGTTGTCGGATATAGCCGCAAATTGGATTGACCCAGTGACGGGACGTGCGATCGCAGATCTGGTGAAAGCGGTAGACTGTTCTGGTGTTTATCGTTTATGAGGTTAGTCAATGCCCCTGGGACACGAGCCTGCCACGGTTTTGCAGCAGCGATTGTATTATGCAGGCCGCAAGTTTAGCTTTGAAGTGAATCGTCTGCGGTTGCCAAATCAGGTGGAAGGCGATTGGGAATGTATTCGCCATCCCGGTGGGGCGCTGGCGGTGCCTGTGTTACCCGATGGGCGGCTAGTGCTGGTGCGGCAATATCGTTTTGCGTTGCAGGGGCGACTGCTGGAGTTTCCGGCGGGTACGGTCGAGCGAGATGAAGATCCGGCTGACACGATTCGGCGCGAAATTGAAGAAGAGACAGGCTATCGGGCAGGCAAGTGGGAGAAGCTAGGCGAGTTTGCGCTGGCTCCTGGTTACTCCGATGAGCTGATTTATGCCTTTTTGGCCCAAGATTTAGAAGCGCTGGAGACGCCGCCGGATCAGGATGAGGATGAGGATATCGAAGTGGTATTGATGACTCCGACAGAGCTAGAGCAGGCGATTTTGGCAGGTGAACCCATCGATTCGAAATCAATTTCTAGTTTTCTATTAGCCAAACCGCATCTCATGCTAGTGAACTGATATCAAATCCGTGTATAGAAACCCTGTCTATTTTTTGTGAAACGTTTGCTCAGCAAATGCTTCACAAAAAATGACTGATGGGTTTTCAACCAGACTTGATATAACTCCCTCTACGGCCTGCCTTCGCCCCGCTAATATCGAGCCGTCACTGCCGAAGAAAACCGAGTCGGCTGCATTTGGTCAATGAGTGGATCGGCTTGAGTTTTCGTCCACTGCACAAAGCGCGGTGCGATCGCAGGCACAATCGCAAACGGGTTACTAAAACCAGAGAAAAGATAGGCTCCTTCGAGATCGGGGACGTGGCCGACGAGGGGAATTCCATCGCCGCTGAAGGCGACTAGGCAGTGATGCCAGGTTCCGGCTAGAGACTGGAGTTCGGGCAGAACATGGCCAATGGCCTGACGCAGATGGGCTTCGCTGGCGGCAGGATCAATCTCAGCGTGCGGATCGGTCAAAATGCGGCTGATCTGACCCATGCACAAATCGCCAGCGGCAAATTGCACCACACCCGTATCTAAAATCATGTTGTTGATTTCAGACTCTGCCTGATTCCACTGCTGATCGTGGGCAATGTCTCCAGCTTCTTGCTCAAGCTGGAAGCGCTGCAACTGGGCGGGCATGACCAAGGTTTGCAAGGTTAAATCCACTGGAGGAGTTTTAATCACCTCGGCATGAGTGAAATAGACAGGAACGGTGATGCCAACCTGCTGAAGGAGGCTGCGGCTTAATCCTCCGGCTGCGATCGCAACTCGACTCGCAGAAATTAGACCGCTGGTGGTTTCAACGCCCGTCACTCGGTTGCCTGTGCGCGTGCAGCGAATCACCTGCTCAAACCGCATCTGGCCACCCAGCCGCTGAAACCCTTGATTATAGGCTTCCACAATTGCCGTGGGCCGCACATGACCATGCTGGACGGTGAATGCGCCCGAAATTGCATCTGGATTCAGCAGTGGCTCAATTTCACACGCTTGCCCTCTATCGAGCAAAATGGGCGGATTGACGCATTCTGCATAGCTCAGCGCCAATAATTCGGTATCGTTTTCGGGCGAAATCGTCAGCAGTAAATCGATCTCCCGCAGTTCGGTTAAATAATCCAGTTCGTCCGGTAGCTGACGATGGCGATCAATGCCTTCTTGAGCCAACTGCCGCATCAAGTCCGTTTTCCCTGACCAATAGGCAATGCCACCATAGCTACAGCGCGTTGCGTTATCGGCCTGAGGCTGCTGCTCGATCACCAGCACGGAAAATCCCTGCTTTGCGAGTTCATAGCTTAGGGCAGCCCCCGCCAAACCATTGCCAATTACAATCCAGTCGTATGTTGTCATGGGAGCGATAGAGACTTCCTTTGGACTTTAACGGTGATACTTCTATTGGTCAATTGATCTTTAGGTATAATCACTCATCACCATGTACTGCATCTGACCGCACTAAACTAAATACTTGATGATGAACTACTAAAACGCTATCGTTAAACCCTGCGGTTACGTTGTTTCGAGCTTTACATCACACCGTTTAAACTGAATTTGGCTATACGGTAACCCAACATTGGTTTTTCGGTGAATTGAGTACAAATTGAGTACAAGATCAAGTTGAGTACAAGATATTTTATTGACGTATTGAACTGATGACTGGTCAATCTGAACCCCATGCGCCCTCGCCTGCTGTCCGCCGTATTGCAGGAGCCTTTCGTCTATTTGGCTGGATTAGCTTTTGGATTCAGCTGGTTTTAGGTGTGGTTGCGGCTGGCATTTTGTTACTTCTGACCATCAGTCCAGGAGGGGGAAGTAATACCGGAGCGAGTAGTCCGGGTACAGGAGCAGGACTCTTTCTGGCGACTGGGGGAATCTTGGCGCTGTTTGCGGGGGCGCTGTGGGCTTTTCGCTATACTCGTTTAGCTCGACAACTGCGATATGGCAGCAGTTCTGGCGGTCGGCCTACACCGAAAGCAGTCTTACAGGCGCTTCAGATTGGGCTGTTTGTCAGCTTAATTGGCATGTTGCTGACGCTGCTGGGTGCAGAGATTATTGTCGGTTCGCTGTTTGTCAAATCTCTCTCTCAGCTAGGAGCCGGAATTGCTCTAGACCGGACTCAATATATCCAACCACTTGATATCTTTATTGTTCAGGCGTCTACACATACAGCAGTGGCTCATTTTGCTGCGATCGCAATTGCTATCTATCTGTTTCGTCTTGTGAATCGATAGTGATTGGTTGTTAGTTAATGGTTGATGGTTAATAATTGCTGACTGTGACTTGAGCCAGTTTTGTGAGGAGTGAGGGAATTTAGGCTTATGACAACTCAGGTTGAACTATCTGTGGGTGATCCAGCACCGGATTTTACGCTGCCGGATGCAGAGGGCAATTCGGTGTCGCTATCTGACCTGCGGGGCAAGCGAGTCGTGCTGTATTTCTATCCCCGCGACAATACTCCCGGCTGCACGAAAGAAGCCTGCGCCTTTCGGGATGCGTATTCTGATTTTCAGGCAAAGGACGTGGTGGTTTTGGGCGTGAGTGCCGATGATGCCAAGTCCCATAACAAGTTCATCACCAAGCACAGTTTGCCGTTTCCGCTGCTGATTGATGAAGGCGGCAAAGTTGCTGAATCCTATGGCAGCTACGGTTTAAAAAAATTTATGGGCAAAGAGTTCATGGGGGTGTTTCGCCATACGTTTGTGATTGATCCGGACGGCAAAATTGAAAAAATTTACCGGAAGGTTAAGCCAGAAGTTCATCCTGCACAGATTCTTGATGAACTAAGCTGAGTCAATCAGCCACAATCTGGATAAGCAGAAACGTTTGATCGAAGGTCATGATTTTGGGTTGTGCGAGCACATTTTATGAAAACCGTAATCTTTATCTCATGACCACTACCGAATCTATAGCGCTATGCGCTTAGAACCAGGTAGATAGCTTTTGAGAAGCCGCGCAGAGCGCGGCTTCTCAAAAGCTATCTGTCCCAACTTGATTACGTAAAGCTATAAAATCCGAAAATCCAAAGTGGAGACTCATTTCGCATGGGGCAAATACAGCGCTACGCGAGGGCACTTCTAGGACTTTTTCTGCGGCGACCCATTTTGGGAACGACGGTTATTCCGGTGTTACCCGATGGTCGAATCGTCATGGTGCGGCGGCGGGATAACGGTCGCTGGTCGCTGCCGGGTGGGCTGATCGACTGGGGCGAAGATGTGCTCACAGCGGCAGCGCGAGAATTGGCGGAAGAAACTGGCTTGTCGCTCTTAAATGTCCAGCGCTTGGTTGGCGTCTATTCCCACCCCAAACGCGACCCCCGCTTTCATTCCATCAGTGTTGCGATCGCAGTTGATGTAACTGGTGAATTTACCATTCACGACATTCACGAAATCTCCGAAATTCAAGCCTTTCCAAGCGACAATCTACCGAATGAACCCCTCTCCCACGACCACGCCCGCCAGCTTCAGGATTACTTGACTGGGCAAATTGGACTTGCGTAGAAGTATTGAGTGATAGGGTGGATGGGTGGATGGGTGATTGTGTAATGCTCCCTTGCCCCCATCTCCCAATTCCTCTCCAGCCCTTACTCCTCACTCCTCTCTCCTCTCTCCTCACTTTCCCGTATCGAAACTTTCTGAAAAGTATCGTATTGTTAACCATATTGGAGCTTGTCCCAGACGGGCTTTCAAATGACGCATTGAATCAGGGAGACACTAGTGGTGCGACCACCTACAGCAGTTGATTTATCCTCTTCACAGCCGATTCGCACCCTGCGTTTGCGCTTATCTCAAGGACAGTTGTTCTGGCGGGAAGTGGGCAACGGCAATGGCTCAACCCTGCTGTTTTTGCATGGATCGTGGCGAGATGGCGAACAGTGGCAGCCGTTCTTGGAGCAACTGGGGCAGAATTTCCACTGCTTGGCACCGGATTTGCTGGGCTTTGGCGACTCGGAGCGATCGCAGCATCACTATTCCGTGGCGCTAGAAGTTGAGTGTTTGAATGAGTATCTCGATGCGCTGCGTGTGGAGCAGGTTGATATTGTAGGCCATTCGCTGGGTGGCTGGATTGGTGCTCAGTTGGCGCTTAAGTATCCCGATCGCGTGCGGAGTTTGGCGCTGATTGTGCCGGAAGGGGTGACGTCGAAGGCGTTGTCTAAGCGCTGGTGGAAATTCGAGCTGCTATCCGGTCGCGTCTCCTGGTTGGCGGGTTTGCTGCGCTTGATTCAGCCGATTGCGCGGGGGCTGGGGCAGCAAAAATCTGTGCAGAAATCTTTAGCGTGGCGACGCCAGTTGAAAGCATCCCAAACGGCTTGTCAAATTCTATTTCGGCGGCGGCGGTCTGAGATTCAGTCAGAGTTATTGAACGAGGCTCTGCCGCATCTACAGAAACCTGTGCTGGTTTTCTACGGCGAGGACGATGCCCAAGTTGAGGCGGAACTGAGCCAGACCTATGGGCGTTTGCTGCCGCAGGCCAAGCTGACGGTTTTATCGGGTTCTATGGCTTGCCAAGAATCTGAGAGACTGCAACCCCTGATCAATCAGCTTCAGGCTTGGCTCCAAGCGCGATAAGCCTGGATACCGTTGAAAATTAAATCAGGATTGTGACGAAGCTGAGCGTGATCGGAAGGAAAATGCGATCGCACTTGTCTCCATAACCACTCTCCATCGCCGCCAGTGAACACCACGGTAGCATCAGAATACTGCGCCCACCAGGTTTTGAGGTAGTCCTGCACTCCGGCCAGCACAATGTGCAAAATGCCGCTCTGAATTGCTGTGGACGTATCGGTCGCCCATCGGGGTGGGAAATATTTTGCTGCATCTCCTGGAAGTGACTGAAAGGCATCGGGTAAGGCGGCTGTCTGCTGAGCCAGGGCTTGAAACTGGAGTCGGAGTCCAGGTGCGATCGCACCGCCCAGCAGTTCCTGTTCCGCAGTAGCTGCGGTAAACGTCAGGGCAGTTCCCCCATCAACCACTAGCACGGGCCAACCATAGGTTTGTCCGGCTCCCCAGAGGGCCAAAATGCGATCGCAGCCCATTGTGGGATAGAGTCCCGTAATCGGTAGCTGGTGAGCCTGCACGATTTGCACTGCCGGATACGCCTGCCAGCGCTGAGTTTGCGACGGGACGACTGAGGCGAGCCAGAGCGGCATGAGTTCAGCAGAGGTAGCTGACTGGATAGTCTGCGTGATCGCTGGAGATAGTTCGACTAAACCCTGCCATGCCGATGGCGCAAACCGCTGAGCCGTCAACTGTTCAGCCTGAGTTGAACTCAGATGAGACGTATTCCAAGTTGCGGCCAGCGTGTCCTTTTGGAAAAGCGCCCAGTGCAGCCGCGAGTTGCCAATCATCAACCCTAGCCAGCCATCCGGCTGAGCGGAATCAGCGGCCATTAAACTTCGTTCGTGGGCGTCACAGGAGACGTGACGGGAATCGCATCTTCGGGTTCAGCCGCATCAGATTCGAGACTACTAGGCTCTGTTGTTTGGGTTGTGGTACCAATTGGAATGGGGCCAGTTACATCGGTGCGATCGCGCTGTAGAATCAGCATTTTGTTGCCGACGATGGGACTACGAGCGACGCGGTTGTCCTGGCTATCGAGCAGTTCCAGCTTGCCAAAATCTAGGCTTTTGGTGCGCTTCAATAAATCGGTTGCCACTTGATCTTGCTGACTGGCCGCTAGGCGATACCAATCATCGCTGACTCGCACGGTCAATCGCCCATCGCGGAAGTTGGCCTGTACCGACTGAATCAGATTGTCCGCATAGCGCTGCGTCACCTCTGACACCTGCTGTTGAATCGCTTCAATGACCGTGTCTCGTGGCTCAAGCTCAAGCTGTGGAGTGGCTGTAGGTGCTGGAGTGGGTTGAACAGTTGGGGTAGGAGCAGGAGCGGGTTGGACAATATCGGGGGCTTGGGTCGGTTCAGTGGGCGTATCTGTATTAGACTTCTCAGTCGCAGACGGTTTAGCAACTTCGGTAGGCTGAGATTTCGTCGCTTGAGGAGGACGAGGTGAGGGCTTCGATGGCAAGATAAACGTCACCAGATTCCAGATCACAATCGCCAGCACAGCCGCCAGAATGAACGAAAAGACCCTGTCTGGAATTTGCTGATTCATCGCCGTAGGCAGGGGTGATCGCATGACTCGAATCAGGTCTTGCCAAATTTCCTTCAGCCGTTCCGGTAAAGGCCGCAGAGACCCATCATCCTGATAAATATCATCAATGGTGAACCGCACCCGCTTAACTTCAGCGTCCTCGTCATCCATCTCGGCGTTCGTCAAATCGGCCATTGAATATGCGATCGCACCTGGCCGTTCTTGATCCCACGTCGAACTTTGGGCAGCTTGTGTACCATTGGCGGAGCTGGTTGGGGTCTGTGCCGAAGTTGCAGCAGGCTCGGGTTTGGGTGCTTCCAGAAGATCCACCACAAATTGCAGCACTCGAATGGTGATTTTGAGCGTCAGTACGGTGACAGCTCGCAGGATGGGCAGGACAATGCTCAAGATGGTCTGCACAGTTTGCAGGATTTGAACAGGAATCGACGGCGTAAGGGGTGGTGCTGCTACGTTTTTTGATGCTGATTCTGAATCTTGAGCAGGTATGTCAGATTCTGCACTGGATTCTGCTGCCGATGTATTGGCTGCCGTTGCTTCAGTAACTTCTTCAGTACCCTCTGCCTCATTTTCAGCAAGCGTGGCTGATGAGTTAGCGAGCGATTCATTTGTGACCTCAGATGCAGCAGTATGCTCTGCAACCTCATTAGCCCCAGTTGACGCTGAGGTGGAGATATCCGAGGTGTCCGCGTCTGAAGCGCCTGTAGCAATATTCTCTGCCGAATCTTCTAGCGCGTCTTCTGATAACTCTTCCGAGCTAGCTGCTGCGATAGTCGCTTCAACGTCAGCATCTTCCTCCGAGACGGATTCTATGGAAGGCTCTGCATTTTCTTCTAAGTCAGCCGTATCTTCCGCAGCCTGATCCACAGGAGGTTTTGCAACATCTTCCAATGCAGGATCAGACTCAGATGGTGAATCAAAATCTAAATCTGAATCATCATCTGAATCATCTTGCTGGTTTGCGGCATCTTCTAAATCGTCAGGCAGAGCCATTTCCAACTTATCTGCCGTTGACTCAGGTTGCATCGCCTCATCTGCTGACATGAATGATTCCCTTCACGGTGTCTTCCAAAGGATCAATCTAACATTTTGCGTTCGCCCTCAAGCCTTGTGTTTGTAGAGTGTTCACAATCTGCAAGGATAGAGTTTAAGCTTGCGATCGCAGAACTGAGCGCCATACGGTGCCGCGACGCTCATACTCTAGTTCTTGCTCAACGGCGTGAGCCAGTTGGGGGTCAAAGAACCGCTCGACCAGCCACAGCGCCAATTCCAGGCCAGAGGTGACACCACCAGCGGTGATCACGTCGTCATCATCAACTACGCGAGCGTCAACTAGCTCTACACCTGCGGCCTTGAGATCGGCTATTGCAACATGATGGGTTGTCGCTGGACGATGCTTCAGCAAACCTGACTCGGCGATCAGCATGGCTCCCGTACAAACGGAGGCCAGCAGAGTTCCCTTGTCATGCAGATGAGCAATGATGCCCGGAATATCCCCCTTCTGGGCCTCAGCCCATGCGCCCTGCTCAGCCCGATCGCCCCAGCCGCCGCCGGGCACGATCAAAATATCCAAATCTTGATCAAGATCTACCGCGGCGTGGGGCTGCACCTGTAGGCCATGCGAGGCGGTGACTGGCGAGCCATCCAGCGTCACCAGATCAACGTGCAGATCCGCACCTAATGCTGCCGCCTGGCGCAGCACTTCAAAAGGTGCGATCGCATCTAGCTCGTCAAAACCATCAAACAGAATAATTTGTATGTTCATCTCACAGGCAATAGGTCGCTGATGTCACATCTGTGTATAAGAACCCAATTTATTTTTTGTGAAACGTTGGCGGAGCAGACGCTTCACAAAAAATAAATGATGGGTTTTCAACCAGACTTCGTACAGATTTCATATAAGTTGTGGCGCTACCTTTATAGGTTGAACTATTCACGTCTTGCAACCTATTTCTGCTGAGTTCCGTTAGCTGGAAGCGCTGGTGTAGAACCGCAAAGCCAATCGCCAAAAGCCTTTTGATACCGTGAACAGGAGGGCGGCCAGGACAACGGAACCCACTGTCCAGCCCCAGTTCACCTGATTCAACATGGTTTGAGCCGGGACGGTTGTGAGAAAGGCGACAGGGACAATAAACGTGAAGAAGACTCGATACAGGGCTGGATAGGCCGCGATCGGGTAGCGTCCGGCCTCTAGCAAACCGCGCAGTACCTCCGTCACGTTGTAGATTTTGACAAACCAGATACTGGTTGCGCCCAGCATGAACCACAGACTGTAGAGACTGACAAAGCCGAACGTGAGCGGAATGAGGCTGAGCAAATAGTCCTGTGGTTGGAGGCCAAGCTGGGTGCCGCTGTAGATAATGACCAGCAGGCCAAAAGCCAAATCCGGTAAACCCCAGGGCGATACCGTACGGGTTGAGAGCCAAAATTGTGAGCTGATCGGCTTGAGCAACACGAAGTCAAGGGTGCCTTCTTGTACGTGGAGCACAATTTTGTTGAGATTGGGAGCTAGCAATGAGGCCGAAAATCCCTGGAGCAGCGTGAATGCGCCCAGCACCAGCAGCGCCTCTTCCCAACTCCAACCTTCGAAGGTATAGCCCGTTCGATAGAACAGAAATAGACTAAAAATGCTACCAATTAAGTTGCCAAAACTGCTGATCGCTGCCAGCAGGAAATTGATCCGATACTCTAATTCGGCTGCGATCGCAGCGCTCCAAAACCGCTGTAGAACTGTAAAATAGCGCCTCATTGGTGTAATTTAGTTTGTGTAATCTACATTGCTTATGTTGGCTAAAATCAAGGCAGAGTCATGAAATCATGGCAAAGATTAAGAAAGCTTGAACTCGTGTTTGATTCAGACTTGAGTCGGAGATATTATCAGGCCAAGTCCTTTATATTTAAATTAATTACATTCAAATAATTTTTGGCCGATAACAAATGTCTGAATAGTAATGACTACATCCAAACGACGAATTCAACCTAAAGAGCAAATCCAATCTTTTTATTCTCCTTTAACATTTTCAAAATTCAAATCTCAGTCTAGTCCGGAGGAACTAAGAACGCGTCTTAAATTTGGACGCCCTGACCTAACAATTCTAGATGTCCGCGATCGCAAAAGCTTTAATCGAGAGCATATCTCTGGTGCCATTCCTGCACCGCTGAACCAGCTACCGGGATTGGTTCGATCCATCTTAGAACCAGATCGGGATATTTATCTCTATGGTAAGTCCGATCAGGAAACGACTTTAGCGGCTAACAAGCTGCGGTCAGCCGGATTTAACCGAGTCTCAGAGCTGAGTGGTGGACTATCTGCCTGGAAAGCGATCAACGGCTCAACAGAGGGCTACACCGATTGGTAGCCATGGGTCATATTACCCAATCGCGCATCAGTACAGTTTGTAGTGCCTATTGTGAGGAGCGTAGATTTAATAAATTGGCAGGCAAACTGCAAAGGGCGGGTTTTGCTGTCAACTCTATAACAAGGTGCAGATGGGTCTGCAAAACCCGTCCTTATCCAATATCGAACTTATTTAAGTTACGATCCTGAGAATTCATCTTGCCTACCTCTCATAGTGAGCACTTTTATAAGAATGGGAGAGTTTGAGGGGGGTCGGTGTCACTTATGCTGGTATTCAAGTTGACTGCGATCGCAGAATCGCGCTTTGAGAAAATCGGTCAGCAGCCGCACTTTGGTTGATAGGTGTCGATTGGCAGGATAAATAATGCAAATTGACAGTTCAGCCGCGTGATAGGTGGTCAATAGGGGCTGCAACTGTCCTGCGGCCAATTCTTGCTCAATTAAAAACGTGGGCAGTTGTGCAATGCCGAGTCCCTGCAACGCTGCATCTCGCAAGACTTCACCGTTGTTTGAACAGAGAGCACCGCTAATGGTGACGGTGTACTCATTACCGTCGGTATCTATCAATTTCCACTGGTTGCTGGTGCTGGTGCTGAGATAGCCATAGTGCAGACAAGAATGGTGGCGTAAATCGCTCGGCTGTTGCGGTTGTCCATGCGCGACTATATAGTCCGGTGAGGCACACAGCAGCAGGGGAACAGGTGCAATGGCGTGAACAATCAGTCCCGCTGTCTCCGGCGGACGAGAAATGCGGACAGTGAGATCAAAACCTTCTTCAATCGGATCGATCAGCCGATCCTCCAGCGTTAACTGAATCCGCAGATCGGGATACTGAGCCGCAAATTCTGCGATCGCAGGTGCCAAGTGTAACGTACCAAACGACATGGGCGCGTTGATTCGCAAATTTCCCTTCGGTTCGTCGTGGACTTGGGAGACGGCCAGTTCCGCTTCGGCTAAATCAGCCAAAATTGCCACGCAGCGCTCGTAAAATCCCAATCCGGTTTCGGTTGGCGTGACCTGGCGCGTGGTGCGATGCAGGAGCTGCACGCCGAGTTCATCTTCCAAATTAATCACCAGCTTGTTCACCGCAGAGCGCGAGACATCCATTTCCCGTGCCGCCGCTGCAAATCCGCCTGCTTCGACCACCTTAGTGAACGCCCGCATACTTTCAAACTTGTCCATTCGATAGTCTGTCAACCTCGTTTTAATGAGTTTTGGTGGTTTGTGTGTGGCGGCGGCGGGGGGACAACCACCCAAAAAAACTGGTTTTTCAAAGGGTTCCGAA
>CBKWJC010000098.1:0-23650 GCA_966674685.1 uncultured bacterium | reverse complement strand
GATTTTATGAGTGAGTTGATTAACTTCAGCAAAAGCTTTATTACAGCTATGCAAAGGGGACAAGCATTCATACAAACCGACTTAATAGGTAAGGCTGACTCTACTTGCACAGCGTCAGTTGATCATCCACCGATTCAATTTTTGCGATCGCATATTTCCCAACAGATGAGCGCTTTCTATATCAGAGCGATCGCGGTGGTAACGAACTGAGTCATACCTATGTGCAAGCACCCGATGGTACCGTAACTGATCTCACTCCTGGAGAGAACTTGAAGGCAGTGTTCCTGGGGTGGGCTAAGGATAATCAGTCTTTTTTTATTGGGACTAATGAGCGGGATCGACGCTTTTTTGATGTCTATGAGTACAATGCTGCGTCCTATCAGAGGCAGCTTATGTATGAAAACAATCAGGGACTGGACTTTGAAGACATCACCCCAGATCGTCGCACCATTGCCTTTGCAAAACACGACACCAATGCAAACAGCGATATTTATTTGTACGATTGCCACACTGGCCAACTCAAAAATATTACGGCTCACGACGGCGATATCCATCATCGGCCCGCTGGATTCAGTCCCGATGGTCAGTTCTTGTATTACTCGACTTTGTGGAGACCTATCTGAAGTAACGCAAGAGCACTCTTTGATGTTTAAGCCAATCGTGCCACCAAGTCAGTTAGTGATGCAACCTATCCTCATCAAGCAGACATAAGCTTGGTATTTTGGACAATCACGCTACAAACATCACATTGGTATTGCAGTATGGTCAGCAAAAGTCCTTAGATTTCTAACCAAAAGAATAATGTCTCGTAATACTTTAACGCGGAGCATCTCCGTGGCAGCTTTTGGTGCAATGGGAACAATCGTTCCCGGCGAAGCCATCGCAGCTACATTTACCAGCAAAGTTGATGTCGTTGGCTTAACCGTTCAGGATATTCAGCTCGGTTTTGAGTCCGGCTTGTTTTCATCCGCCGATCTAACCGAGTCTTTTCTCGCTCGAATAGAGATCTACGAACCAACATATAATGCTTTTACAGCCTTTAACCCAGATGCGATCGCAACAGCTCAGCTTCTGGATCTGGAGTATCAAACCAGTGGACCCCGCTCTCCTCTGCATGGAGTACCAATTGTTATTAAAGATGCTGTCGATATTGCAGGATTTCCCACAACAGCTGGTTACTCCGGCTTTATCAGTGAGGCCGGTGGAGTTGATTTAATCCCCGAAACGAGTGCGCCAATCGTCACCTCTCTCATAGAAGCAGGGGCAGTCATTTTGGGGAAAACCAACCTGCCTGAATTCTCAGCAGATGGAACTCGGGCCAATAGTAGCTACTTCGGGCCGACGTATAATGCTTACGACATTACCCTTGCACCGGGTGCAAGTAGCAGTGGCTCTGCCACAGCGGTAGCGGCTAGCTTTGCGGTCATGGGGATAGCTGAAGAAACGGGTGGGTCTATTCAAAACCCTGCTGGTGCTCAATCGCTCGTCGGCATTAAGCCCACGTTTGGCTTAGTTCCTAATGTCGGTGTTGTGCCCTTAGCTGGTTCAACTCGGGACGTTCTAGGACCGCTCACTAAAAATGTCTACGACGCTGCCGTGACCTTAGATATTCTGGCAGGCCCAGATCCATCTGATCCCAAAACGAGTGTGGCTGAGGGTAAGTTACCTCCTGGAGGATATATCTCCGCCTTGGTGGATACTGCATTACAAGGCAAGCGGTTGGGTTTATTCGGGCAGGGATTCAAAGATGTAGTGCTCACAGATGAAACTCAAGCTTTATACGATCAGGCAATCTCAGTGTTAGAAGCTCAGGGAGCCATCCTGGTTGATGATCCCTTTGCTGGCAGCGGTTTTGTTGAAGCAATCAGTTCTGATCTCCGGGGACTCAGCGGGTTTGAAACACTACCCTATGACTTTAACGAGTACTTGAAGCGGTTGGGGCCAAGCGCCGCTATCAACTCCCTTGATGAAGTAGATGATGTGATCGGGGTTGAGCTGTTTGCAGAAGGAGGACCATTAGGCTTCTTTGCATCTAATCCAGACTTTGCAGAGTACGTAGAGAATCCTGAACTCCTGCCGATTGATGGCTTCTTGGAGTACAGAGACAGTATTCTCGATGTGTTCCTATCTGTATTCAACGAAGCGAACCTAGATGGTTTGATATATCCTCAGATGTTTGCTCCCATTCCTGATCTATTCAGCGACGAGAGTTATTCAAGCACAACTGTATCTGAGATCAATCTGTTGGGAACTCCAGGCGTGACGGTTCCTGCTGGCTACTACGAAGATGGTTCACCTTTCAGCTTAATTTTCTTAGGAGAACCGTTCTCTGAGGCAGATCTACTGGGTTACGCTTATGACTATGAGCAGGCAAGTCTGCTTCGGAAAGAACCAACACTAGTCATCGCACCGCAACCCGTCCCAGAGCCTTCTGCTTTGATCGGTCTCGCTGCGCTCTCAGGACTTGCCTGGGTCAGCCGACGCCGAGTAGTAGCACATTAGCTTAGTAATGCCCTCCAACACACGCCACCAGGAGGCAAGGTAATGATCCGGTTACAGCAAAGTACTCGCACCACATTTCCAGACGGTGAAAAACGGCAGGCGCTGATTACCATAGCCGACACGGGCATCGGCATTGCTCCAGCCGATCAGCGGCGGATTTTTGAGCGATTCTATCGTGTCGATAAAGCTCGTTCTCGGCACAGCGGTGATTCCGGATTAGGATTGTCAATTGCCCTTGCGATCGCGCAGGCTCATGGCAGCAATATTCAGGTGCAGAGCCAGGTAGACATAGGCAGCACGTTCACAATTACCCTCCCGATTGTTGGTTAGGTTTAGAACCAGTCACAGTTGTCATCCCGCACAGCCCAGATTAGGAGATACTCTAGTGATTCATGTTGTTACCTTTGTACCGATAACACAAACTACTGAAACGGGCTTCATGGCTTTTGATTCCATTCGTACTTGTTGAAAGCCTGCTGCTTGAATCTGCTTGATCAAGTTTTGTCCTGTCTTGTGAGCAACTTCCTCCGTGACCGTTGCGCCTCGTGGTTGGATTGCGATCGCAACTTTCCCACTAGGTTTCAGCACTCGTTGCAATTCCTTTAAGACCTGCTGAGGTTGCTGCCAAAACTGGGCCACGTTAATGGCAAAAATCCAATCAAACGAGGCATCGGGATAAGGTAGAAGGCTGTCGGCAGAGCCTTGCTGTAGCTCCACCTGCCCAGCCCGAATGGCCTCAGCATTGCGTCGGCTGGCCTGATGTACCATCACGCTAGAATGATCGATGCCAGCCACAAATCCTTGTTGCACCTGGCGGCTGACGCGTTGGATATCAACACCTGGCCCAAAGCCAATTTCTAGAACGCGGCTGTTAGGTTTCAGGTTCAGCAAAGAAAGTACCCAAAGACTGCGTTCTCGGCTTTTCCAAGCCAGCAGATGGCCAGCTAACCAACCCCAAAAGCCAGTTGGTTTAACAAACTGCCGTCGCCATCCAGAGACGTTACGGGCTGCAAATGATACGTCAGGGGATGTCATAATTTTTCTCCTGATGAGAGGTTTGCTTGATGAATAGGCCATGCTCTACTTTTTTCACTACGGATAAGGACAATGTTGCTAAAGTCAGAGTGCTCAGGGCCAGGGTGTACAATCCTGCGCGCACCGCGTGGGCATATTCCCAGCGGTCGCGATAGGTCATCCAGTTCGCGGGTAAATTATCGATAGTCCAAGTCTCCACGGATATATTTACCGGGCCATTGTGCAGTTGCCAAACCATCAAAGCCAGACTAATGCAGATGGATGCCAGCATGCTCCAGCGAAAGGAATGCCGCTGTTTTCGGAGCAGGACGGTAACTGAGATTGCACTGAGAAACGCAACGACTTCAATCGGGCCTAACACTTGACCAAATCCTTCATAAAGGCGCTGCTGCACCCAGAGATAGTTCTCGGCAGAGAGGGACATTTTGTTGGGCAACTCCAGTAGATGAGCGAAAGCCACTCCAGCAGATAATCCCGTTGAAACAATGGCAGTAAAGGCCAAGATCTTTGAGAGCTGGTTCATGGTTAATGTCTCCGTTCCTCCTTGGATGAGGTTACGGTTCACACGGTAGGCTATGAGTGTTTCAAGATTCTTTCAAATTGGTAATAGTTAGTAACAGGGAATTAGATGATGCGACAAAAAATCAGCCATCAATCATCTAAGGGATTTGGCTCAATTGAGCATCGGCAAAATGCTACTTTTTTTGCTGCGGCGTAAGGCTCAAGCTGATACCCAGGGCTATCCGATCGCAACGATTGCTTACTATGGTCCTGACGAGGACACTGCGACCAAAGTCGCCGTTGGGATCGTCGATCAGCACCAAGAAGTCATCGATTTGAAGCGTTGGCTTGCAGATGGGATCGAAATCCGGATGGACGACACCGTGAATCGCCAAATTCTCGATTTCATCAAGCGCAAACGGGCCAAGCAGGTGATTATGACTGACGGAATTATTGGCTGTCCCCATGAAGAAGGAATTGACTATCCTAAGGGAGAAAACTGCCCTGAGTGTCCCTACTGGGCCGACAAACGTTGAAATACAACTGCAATCAACTGTTGCCGAGATGAAACAAAGTTGATTAAGCGCTCACTCTAGAATGCAGTATGACCGAGTCTCCCCTGATTTTGATTGTGGATGATGACCGCGAGATTCGCGATATGCTGTCGCGATTTCTGACTCGGCATGGCTATCGGGTCGAGTCAGCGGCTGATGGGGCGGGCATGTGGCGTTTACTCGATATCCATCCTATCGATTTAATTGTGCTGGATTTGATGCTGCCGGGAGACGATGGTTTGGCTCTGTGCCAAAAATTACGGTCTACTTCTACGCTGCCTATTGTGATGCTGACTGCCATTGGTGACGATGCGGATCGGATTGTGGGGCTGGAATTGGGAGCCGACGACTATGTGACCAAGCCGTTTAATCCCAGAGAACTGCTGGCACGGATCAAAGCCGTCTTACGCCGAATTGAGTATGTCACGGTCGAAGTCCAGCAGAAACCGCCCAAAGGGTTCAGGTTCAATGGTTGGCAACTGGATTTGGCCAAACGAGAACTTTATTCACCGGATGGAGTGCTGATTCCTTTAACGGCCAATGAGTTCGACCTATTAGCTGCATTCGCAGAGCATCCCCAGCAGGTGCTGAGCCGTGATCAACTGCTAGAGCTGACGAAGGGATATGAAGCCGCTCCCTTTGATCGCAGTGTGGATGTGCAACTGAGCCGTCTGCGCCGCAAAATTGAAGCGAATCCCAAAGCACCAACCCTGATTAAAACAGTGCGAGGTGGTGGCTATCTTTTTACACCAGTGGTGGAGAAACGATGAAGTGGATGAAGCGATTATTACCCAGCAGTCTGACGGGGCGAATTACGCTGATTTTGACGATGGGATTTTTCTCAGCCCAAGCGATCGCTGTATGGCTACTGGTTCACGATCGCACTGTTACCGCAATGAAGATATTTGCTTTATCCGTTGCGGATCGAGTTGTCACTATTATCGACGTGATGGAAACGCTGCCACCAGATGAGCAGGGCAAGCTATTGCAGGCACTCAATAGCCCCCGGTTTCAGGTCAGCGTTTTAGACCAGCCGCCGTCCCAGCCCCAGCGAGAAGCGTGGCACGCCGACGAGATTCGCCAGGAGGTGCGATCGCACCTCATACCCCAGCTTAGCCAACCCATTCAGATTCAAGTGCTTGACCGCTGGTCGAACAGTCCGTTCCTAGATCAGTCGGATCGTCCTGCTATTGTTCCACCGTTATCTAGCCGTCAAACAATGGTGATTGCCGCTCAACAGACTCGCGATCGCTGGTTAGTCTTTGTCACCCCCTCAGATATCATTTCTCTCCGCAGCAGCAGTCACCGCTGGTTTGTGTTTCTGTTTATTGGACTTGCCATTTGGCTGCTATCGCTCTGGGCGGCTCGACGGGTTACCCAGCCAATTACCCGATTTGCTACTGCCGCTGAGCAGTTCGGTCGGGATATCAATGCACCGCCGCTCCCCGAAGCGGGTTCGCGTGAACTCCGTCAATCCATTCAAGCGTTTAATCAAATGCAGGAACGACTGCGGCATCTGGTAAACGAGCGCACGTTTATGCTGGCCGCCATTGCCCATGATTTGCGAACGATCCTTACCCGATTGAAGCTGCGGGCTGAGTTTATTGACGATGGAGAGCAGGCTCAGAAAGCAGTTGCTGACATTGATCAGATGCAGACCATGCTCACGGAAACCCTAACCTTTGCCCGTGCAGAATCTACGACTGAAGCCTTCATCAAGCTGGATTTGGCGGGCCTACTCCAAAGCCTGTGTGATGATGTTGTTGATACAGGGAAAAAGGCAATCTATCAGGGGCCAATTCATGTGACCTACGTTGGCCAACCTACTGCTCTACATCGAGCGTTCATGAACCTGATTCACAATGCAGTGACCTACGGGAACGAGGCGGAGGTGACGCTGCACTCGAAGCAGGAGAGGCTTGAGGTGGTAATTTGCGATCGCGGTCCCGGCATTCCCCCTGAATTTCAAGACAAAATCTTTGAACCGTTCTTTCGTCTAGAACAATCCCGCAACCGAGAAACCGGAGGAACCGGGCTGGGATTAGCCGTCGCTCAAACCATTATCCAGCGTCATAGCGGTACCATCCAAGTACAAAGCCAGTTAAACAGTGGGAGCACATTCACAATCACGCTACCTACTGCCTAAACGGATTAGGCTATCGCTGTCCTCAATGCATCCAGCCATACCGCCAACCTCGTACCAGTCTTACAGCCAGGACTGCATCTGCCAAATTTCCTGCCGCTGGGTATACGGATCGGTGCGTTACGGCAATGTCTAACGCACCGATCTGTGAATAAATCACTAAATAGTAATTAATGGTGCGTTTGCCTGACAGCAACGCACCCTACGAGATCTGCGATCAAGGAGAAGCTATTAGCATCCCCCCTGTTTTCACCAAAGATACAGGAGAACCTTTATTATCCAGTAAGTAATTCTAGAAACTCCAGTTCGGACTCTGCCTTATCCCGTAGCTCTTGATGCGAAGGAACATCTAAGAGAGGAGGATCTTTTTGCAATATAACCATAATCCCCTGAAACAACTCATATTTTTTGAAGCAAGTTTTAAGTTTCTTAAACCGTTCAATACCCAAGAAGTCAAGCATCTCTATACCAAAATAGGTAATCCAACGAATTTCCAACGGATAATGTCTTTTGCTAAGACTGTCCCAGTAATATCTATGCTGTCCAGACGGAAGATACCTTAACCCAATCGATTTACCATATGCCGAAGCATAATACGGTTTAAATATAGGTAAAAGTTCTGAAAATAAAGCTTCCATTAACTCCACATTTACTCTGCTCAAAGCGCTTTCTTTTTTAGAGAAATTAAGCACTAAGCTGCTATTTCCCATTATTGTCTCAATGATAATTCTTATTGTCAAATCAATACCAGAATCACCATATAAATAAAGAAACAAATCACTATCAGAACTTTGCTCATTAATGAGATTTTTTATCTTTATGTCTTTAATTGAAGACACTTTTACAAGTTGTTCATTGTCTTGTACTGGCGAACTTGACGGAAATATAAGTTCGCTCAAACTCTTGCATTCCAAAAGACTATACATCGTTTCTTCTAAATGAGGAAAATATGATGTAAAACTTATAGTATATTGATATTCTCTATTTACTTCTTTCAAGATTCTCACCCAAAAAACAATACAAATAAGAAAATTATGGAGTAATTGGCTCACCAAGTGTTCCGTTGTCAAATTGTCTTACAACAACAGGTATGTTGTTATCTGAAAAGAGCTTTGCCAGCCTTTGGGCGGTCTCACCATCACGAACGCGCCACTCAACACCGTTTGCACTTGAGTTATTTGCAACAAAAACCTGGTCTCTAGCTTGCTTAAGCAATTCACTATCTCTAAACGTCTTATTGAAGAGTAGCGATTCTGAGATCGCGACTGGGCAACATCTGAAAAGTGATTCATACCGTGGCAGTCATCATGTCAAAGTTTGAAGTACGGGTATGGTTAACCTAAGCCTGGGGGCAACTCCCAAGTTTACCCTTTCGAGTCCCAAAGCAAACCCTTTCCGTTTCATGATGGTATATAGTCTGGCTCATCCTCTGGTGTCATGCATTCACCACCAACTCTTACCCCAACTCCATCTCGAAAGCATTGATCCAGATCAACCCGTCATCGTTTATACCCTGCCGCATCCGTGGCAAGTGTTGGGCACGGGGAACTATGCTGCCGTCCTGTTTCATCCGGACTATCCGGATGTGGTTGTTAAAATTTATGCGCCAGGTCGTCCTGGTTGGCCAGATGAAGTTGAGGTTTACCGTCGCTTGGGCAATCATCCTCTGTTCTCCCAGTGCTTTTATGCTGAAGCTCCGTTCCTCGTGCTGAAGCGACTTCATGGCATCACCCTGTACGATTGCCTTAATCAAGGACTCTATATTCCTAAACAGGTCATTCTCGATATTGATCAGGCGCTAGCTGCCGCCCGTCAGAAGGGGTTGTATCCCCATGATGTTCATGGTCGCAATGTCATGATGCATAATGGGCGCGGCATCGTTGTTGATGTATCCGATTTCTTAAAGCCGGATGACTGTTTCGCGTGGGATGACCTGAAGCGGGCTTATTACTGGGCCTATCGTCCTCTCTTTTCGTGGGCACGCGTACGCATACCGTATACTTATCTCGATGCTCTACGAACCGGCTATCGCATCTACCGCCGCCATATCCTTCGCAAACCCTAGCTGTTACGCAGAGTTTGATTTGTGGTGGGTTTGATCAGCACTTAGCAATAGATGCGATCGCACGTTGCCAACCCAAAAACGTTGTGTACCGGAGCCGTCACATCATGGAGATACAATATCGCTACGGACGCGAGTGAATCACGCCATCTTTGAAGCCTTGATATTCCGCTTCCAACCGCTGATGCTCCAGCGCTTGCTGTTCAGCCTCCCACTGCTGGCGCTCCTGCTGGAGCAGGGCATCCACCTTTGATTGAGTTCGGGTTGGTTCTTGCTGTTTCGGCTTGAATAACTGAATGAGTAAGAGCAATGCCACAAAAAAACAGGGACCTGTCTTCTAACTGTGAATTGAATGTCAGTAAATGCCTGAAATGAAACTGACTGACCTCGACGGAAAGTTTGCAACTGCTGGTAGCCTGATGCACTCGGTTCTCGATAAACCTGTACTGTCTCGCTATTAAGATCTACAATCCACACTTCGGCAATGTTGTCCTTGGCATAAAGCGGCACTTTCACCGTGCGGTCAAATTCAATCGTGGTATCGGAAACTTCAACTAAGGCGAAGACATCTTGAGATTGCGGATGTCCATCTGCATAAAAGTCTGATCGCCGCTGGAGAATTGCAAAATCAGGTTGTGACTCAGAACTGTTGCTCAACTGGATTGGGTTTTGAACCCGCACGATCGCTCTGAAACCTAGCTCACGCACAAATAATTCAGTTAAACGATCAACGCAGGCTGCATGCTGCCTGCCAATTGGCGACATTTCGATAATTTCTCCCTGAAGTAACTCAACGCGATCGCATTCAGTCAAGATACCGGACTCGATCATTTGGTGGTACTGGCCCACCGTGAACTTCTTTCGCAAAATTTGAACTGCCATAATGCTCTATATTCAATCAATGTCATAGTCACCATTTGGATGGATTCTCTGGATGCAGTTGGTCAGACTTCCACTGTTCAGGATTTCGTGCGATATAATCGCGCAACCGTTCTAGAGAAGCTTCACTGCGAATTACATGTTCATAGTAATTACGCTGCCAGAGCTTCATACCAGGCGTACCTCGAATTGAATTATTGCACTTAGTTGATTGATACTTGAAATAGGCAACAACCTGTTCTAGCTTTGGCTTCTTAGCTTGTTTTTGAAAAGTTGTATTAAGATTCCGCTCGATAACGGGCACATCACTAGAGATAACAATGATTCTGTGAAAATGGTTAGGCATAATCACCGCTGCATCTAAAGCAATAGATGAAAAGTGATTAGGGATTTGATGCCAAATCTGTTCATCAAACACTTGAATTCGCTGGCGGAGTTTTGCTTTCTTTTGCAGTAAGTGGGTTACTAGGGTCAACGCTTGAGGCCCAGCGCCGATGATAGCGATATCGGTTTGCCTGTTGGTCATGAGTGTTTACACAGAATCAAACGAGTAGGGGAATTAACAAAAGAATGGGGTTTCGGCCTTGCTGTTGAGAGCAGGCTGAATCGTGTCGCCGTAGGCTTGCTGAATGTTGTCCATCGTCATGACTGCCTGTGGAGTGTCAGTGGCGATCAAGCGTCGGTTGAGGAGTAAGAGACGGTCATAGCGGTGTAGCGCCTCGCCCCATTCATGGCTGCACACCAGCAGTGTCTTACCTTGCGCCTTCAGCTCAGCAAAGAGATCGAGCATTAGGGCTTCCGTTTTTTTATCCACTCCTGCCAGGGGTTCATCGAGTAAAAACAAGTCGGCTTCTTGAGCGAGTGCCCGAGCGAGGAACACCCGTTGTTGTTGCCCACCGGAAAGCTGGCCAATCGAGCGGCGGCGCAGAGGCATCATATCGACTCGTTCCAGAGCAGCGCTAACCACACGGTTAGCGCGGGTATCGACAGAGCAAAACCAGCCTAGGCGAATGGTTTGAGCCATCATCACCACATTCCAGGCGGTGATGGGGTAGTCCCAATCAATTTGCGATCGCTGAGGCACATAGGCAATCCGCTGCCGTTGCGATCGCAGCGGTTTTCCCCACAGTGAAACGCTACCTGTTCCAGTCACCAATCCCAAAATTGCCTGAATTAAAGTACTTTTCCCAGCACCATTCGGACCGATCAGACCCACCAACTCCCCTGGCAGCAGGGTCAGCGATACATCATCTAAGGCTCGAATCCCTCGGTAATTGACAGATAGATGTTGAACCTCTAGCATGGCAGGATAATTAGAATGATAATCATTCTCACAAATATATCAGACAACTTTAGCCCTGTCAGGAGAATCCATCATGTTTGAATCTGGGTTGGCCCCAACGGTTCGATTGGCCGGAGTTACAGTAGTTTCATTCGCTGTGGGTGTAAGCGGCTGCAGCCAAAACCAAACGGCTCCCAATGATGCAACATCCTCTACGGAAACGGCAGCGGAGATGCCTCAAGTGGTGGTGACGAGCAGCGTGCTTTGCGATCTGACTGAACAAATTGCTCAGGACACGATTGAGCTGACTTGCCTGATGGAGCCGGGCCAAGATCCCCATACTTACCAAGTCAAGCCCTCCGACCGCCAGGCGATTGAGAACGCAAATTTAGTGCTGTACGACGGCTATGATTTTGCGCCGGGTTTAACTGGGTTGGTTGATGCCAGTGGCGATTCAGCAACGAGGGTAGCCGTCCTAGAAGCCGCTGTGCCGGAGCCATTGATGGGTGAAGGACACGATCATGATCATGCAGAAGGAGAAGATCACGAGCATAGCGACGAGATTGCTGCGACAGGAGAAGACCCTGATCATGAGCATGAAGGGGACGATCATAGCCATGATTATGCAGAAGGTGATGACCATGCCCATGATGACGAAGCCGCAGCAGCAGGGGGCGAACACGAACACGGTGAGGAGGAGTTTGCAGATCCTCACATTTGGCACAGTGCCGAAAATAATGGTGCGATCGCAGATGTCATTGCCACCCATCTAGCCAAGGTAAATCCCGATCAGGTTGATTTTTATCAGAACAATGCAGCAACCCTGATGGATCAGTTTGCCCAGCTCGACACTTGGATTCAAGCCCAGGTGAGTACCATTCCTGCGGGTAATCGCAAAT
Source organism: uncultured bacterium (assembly GCA_966674685.1). Taxonomy (GTDB): domain Bacteria; phylum Cyanobacteriota; class Cyanobacteriia; order Phormidesmidales; family Phormidesmidaceae; genus Thainema. Next base: position 11,793 of record CBKWJC010000098.1, on the reverse strand, counting down.
TGGTAACCACTCACGATGCCTTCCGCTACTATGCCGATGCCTATGGAATTGAGGTGGAAGGTGCACTCAGTGGGCTGAGTACAGAAGAACAACCCTCTCCTGGAACGCTGACGAGTTTGGTCAATCAAGTTAAAGAGGCTCAGGTTCCCGCCATCTTTGCGGAAACCACGACCAATCCAGATCTGATTAATACCGTTGCCCGTAATGCCTCCGTTAAAATGGCTGAGCAACCGCTGTTTGTGGAAGGCCCTGGAGGAGCTGGAACTGCCGCCGAAACAACTCAAGCCATGCTGGTTGTCAACACCTGCACAATTGTCACTGCTCTGGGAGGAACTTGTAATGAGGAGGATGCACCTGTTTATGAATAAATTGGGTTAACTGTCACCATTCAGTTCTGTCTCTACAAACTGTAGCAATTACTGTTTTAACATCATGCAAATTCTTGATGCTTTACCAACAGTGCTATCTGAACGGATATTGTGCGTTTATCAAAACATCACGCCGGAAATTCAGATTCTTCGCATTAGTAATATTGCTAACTGGTACTTTGAGCGGGTTGTATTTCCCAGTGACCGACTGTTGTTTGAAACCGTCTTGGATGCTCAGTTAGAAGTCTATAGCTACAGTACAGGAATCTCTTCTCCGGCTAGCTCTATTCCCTGCCGGAATTTAGTGGTTCAGGTGTCTTTTCCGATCTGTCTCTAAAGTCTTATGGATACGCCATTAATTCCCAAGCGAGGGATGCCTGTTACCCTAATTACCGGATTTTTGGGCAGCGGAGCTAAGAAGGTATTGGGTTTGCCTCAATCTAGTGGCTATACTTTGAACCTAGCATCTAGCACCCAGTATCCAAGCCCTCATATCTTTTCTTATTGCTTCTTCCCCTATTCTTATCTCATCAGGACGCATAATTATGGTTACGACTTCCCCAAGCGATCGCACGTCCTTCAGCCGACAATCCCGTCTCGGTGGTATGGTACAGACCTACGACTGGCAAGGGCAGACGCTGACCGTTGCTTAAATAAGTCGAGATGATTCAGACATAAGGCTTGCTCCATGCTGCTCAACAACCTGAAGCGGCGGCTCTGCTCGCGATTCGGCACGTTTTTGTTACGGTTCTAGTCAGCTGCTGGCTGGTTCTAGGGGTGGTGTATCCTGCAACGGCCCAAGCTGCTCAGGTCATTATCTGGAACGATTTGCAGCCCAAGCAAACGGTTGATTTTGCAGCGACCTTTGACCATCTCAGCCGAAAACAACTGCAAGACTTGGCAACCCTAGCGCGGATTCGCTGGTGGCTTGCAGATCAGTTGAGCCACGTCTGGTGAAGTCTCCATGGGGGACTTGGGGCAGTTGTTGACCGACTTGCTTCACCCAGCGAATCACGGTGGTGTGATTCACCCCATGATGACGTTCAATGGCTCGAAATCCCATCTTGTTGACGGTAGGCATCCAAGCACTGACGCTTGACCAGCAAAATCGGCATAAATCGCATTATGACGACTGTTTTTATGTAGAGGCACCAGACTAATTTTTGAAATGCCTTTGCACGATATTGGCTGTCATATTCGGTTGAATTGGCCATAGCGAGGATCAACTAATAAATCTCACCCTGCCAAGTTAGAGTCTGTGTGGCTGAACGTTCTCCGAGAGAACGAGTTATGTCAAGTTTAATATTTATATACGTACCGGGTCGTAAATACTGAGCTTCGATGGGGAGTTGGTCAAGGTTTAGAACAAAACGGTTGCGATCGCGACTTACCACCTCCTTGGGAACATCGTCAGAGTAATGGGTGCGCCAGCTTGGGCGCGTTTCGTACCGGGACTGTGGAGTCGTGGCAGTGTAGCGGAGCTGAAACGTCGTTTCAAGCGAATCGGTTAGTCCCGCCCGATCAATGATGTAGAGATTGAGCGCATTATCCTCATGGATCAACTGACCGATGGCCAAGTCAGTGACTTCATTGGCTGGAATTAGAGTGGTGAGGGCAACTTCAGTGACACCATCCTGTTGCCGAGTTTCTGTGAGAGACCAGAAATCTCCTTCTAGATCAATTGATACGCTGCCATTGTCTTGCAGATGTAAGCTAGCCTGACGATTCGCGAATGTTTCAATTGGCTGTGGAACGTCCCAACTGACTTGAACCGTTGATTCAATGAGGTCTACAAACTCCAAATACTCATCCGCAATAATCGATCCCGGTGCTAGCAGATCTGCTGCTCCACTGCGCTCATGCCAGATGTGTTTGGACAGATTAAACGTCCGGTTCAGCAGATTAGATAACGATACCTCAACTCCATTATTTTCGAGCGGTAGTCGTTCTTGTCGATTAATAATCCTGAGTTGTCCTGGATTGCCATCTGAACCACGAGAGCCACTGCGACAGGTTGAAGACGTGCTGTGCTGAGTAGAGTTGGGAAACGAGTTAGAAAATCCAGGATGCCCAGACTGGTAGCGATCTGAATCTCTTGCAGCTTCAGATGGCTGTCGTTCTGTTACGCCTGATTCCTCTAATGCGGACTCTACAGCCCTTTGCAGACTATCAGACGAGATCGGGCTTGAGCGGTTACAGGAGAGATTGCGTCTACCAGAACCACCTCTACCACCCGATGCATCAACATAAATCTGGCTTAAATAGTCTAAATTGCTGTAGTAAATGGTCAGGTTGCCACCATTACCACCATTACCACCGTTATTGCCTGGGTACCCTGGTGAGCTGGCACTACTACCGGGTTGGCCAGATAAGTCAAACTCATATTTTGAGCCATCAGCGAAAACGGTTTGGTTTGGACCATTGCGACCTGATAAGCCAGATGAGACAATACCCGGTACGAGAGAATCAAATCGAAAATTTGTGCGGATGTAGTCAAGATCTATCCTGGCAGGGTTTGGCTGATTTGAATTGTCTTTCACAGCACTGCTCGCTAAATTCCTGTTAGCTATATGTACAGATTGTGATGTGAAAGATTGTTCAGGTTGATGAGAATTGGCAATAGCTAAGCTAGTAGTCAAACTATAGCCAAATGTTATCAGTAGAGAAAAGAGTGATAACGAGTATTGAATTTTCATGGTGCTCGCTCCAAATTGGGGGCAGTTGTTACAGATGCGATATTTTGTGTGTCAGAGCATATCCGTGTTAATTCCAGCATCGATTTCGAAATAATTAAGCTGTTGTTCTATCTCCACCAAGAGTTTGGGATTATCCTGTTCTTGTGCTAAATCTCTAGCCTTGATCAAGGCATCAATACCAGCTTGTTGATTCTCTTGCTGAAGCAGGATAAGTGCTAAATCCCAATGTGCATAGGGATCTTCGGGGGTAAGCTGTATTGCTTCTTTGTAATTTGCGATCGCAGCTTCATACTGTTCTAATTGGGCCAGTGTCCACCCCAACTGTGTGTAGGTTCTGGGCGAATAACGATTAATTTCAACTGCTTTTTTGTAGGATGCGATCGCAGCATCCAGTTGCTGTTGTTTTGCCAGTACTAGCCCCAAATTATGGTGATAAGCCGCTGCCTCTGGTTCTATTTCAAGGGCTTGCTCAAATTTGGCTTTGGCCTCTACTAGTTTTTCTTGCCGAAGTAATGCAATTCCCCAAGCATTATGCGCTCCCGGTTGTCTGGGATTAATATCTAAAGCATTTTGAGCTGCAGCAATTGCATCGTCTGGCTTTCCTTGTTTTGCGAGTGCAAAAGCTTGAGTTGCATAAGCTCTGGCATCTCTTGGGTTTTGCCGCAGGGCTGCGTACGCAGACAGAATAGCCTCTTCATACCGTCCTTGTTCGGCTAGAACACCACTCAGTGCAGTATCGACACCACTCAAGTTAGGATTGAAACGTTTGGCATTGCGGAATGCTTGTTCTGCCTCTGCAAAGCGATCTTGACTTGCCAAGGTTTGTCCCAACCAAAAGTAAGCTTCCGCACTGCTAGAATCTTCATCTACTGCTTGTTGAAAGGCTCTTTCTGCTAAATAGTGTTCCTGCTGAGTATAGTAATCCTGTCCTGCCTCAAGGTAGCTCTGGTAACGTGATGCAGTTGCTCGGTTGGTGTGATACCAAATCAAACCACTCCCTATCACGATTGTCGCCAGCCAACTCCACGGAACTGGGCTAGTGGGGGGCAGAAGAAACTCTTTGACCTTTTTCATCAGATTATCCTCTAATTGATTCGATTCCTGATCAGTTATTTGTAAATAATCCATAGTCCATGAATAACTGAAATAATTAGACTAATTAGCACTAAAAACAAACATATAGCTGCTAACCTGATGTGCCATAGTTTGTGAGGTTGGCGAGAACTAAATTCAGACCTCTGAGTGATTAAGTAGCCACCTAAAAAGCCACCAATATGTCCCCAATTATCGACATTTTGAGTTGATATAAAGCCTAATCCAATTAAGAAAAGGGCGTAGATCGAGGCTCGATATTGAAGCTCGGGATTACGAACTCGCTGAGCATGAGACAGCATGGCACCAAGTAAGCCAGTAACGGCTCCAGATGCGCCAATCGTCAGGTCAGCGCCTCGTAAAACATTGGGTAAATCAGGATAGAAATAGGCAATTCCAGTTGTTAACAATGCTCCTGTTACGCTTGAAAATACATAAATGATGACCAATCGACTAGCACGATACCAATCAGCAATTAACTTAGCTAAGTAATTCACCCAAAATAGATTGAATAGGATATGCAAAAAGTTACCATGTAGCCATCCGGCTGTAAGAAGTGTCCACCAGCGGCCATGTTGAATAACTGGAATTGATCCAGAAGCTCCAAATACAAATAGGCTGCCACGGCTAGGTGATAAAAGATTCCAAAAGCCGTTATGTTGGATGCCGTTCATATCAGCCAAAAGAGTAGCAACATATAACAGAGCACAAGCTTTAATCACCAGGTCAACAAAGCCATAGTCTGAACCCAAACGGCGGAGACTGTGAGCATACCCCCATAAGTTGGGTTGTTTCTGTCGGCAATATGAACAGGTTTTGGATGTAGCCGAAACAAGTTGTTCACAGGAGAAACAAACAACTGCACCATTCTGTTTTCGTTTCAACATGAATCTGAATAAATCTGAAATGAGCGAATCAACATAAAAAACTAATGATTTTTTCCGGATTTACTGAAGACTGTGTCCAACCATCCTGGTTTTACGCAAAACTGAAAAATATGAAGCTTTGTTAACTCTGCGTAAATGACAGGCTTCTGTTTACAGCCCTTAGAAGAAAGCCCCAGTACAGCAAATTAGAGGCAGTTAGTTCTGTAACGACTTCTAAAGCTGATTGCTGATCAGCAGGCTATTACCCGATAGTCTGTGCTTGCAAATACTGGTAATTCAGGTGCCTACTCGAAAGCGATGACATTATCACTTGAGGAGCTCATTACCCATGTTCAAACGATTGATTGGAAGACTGAGGCGGGGCAACGAAAACTCAATCAACTGGTGAATCAAATTTTGCGAACCCGTCGATTTTGTCGTTCATCTAACCCATCTTCTGAATCCAATGCTGTGAAACAAATTAATCAACAGTTGCGATCGCACCTGCGTCAGGATTTAGCCCAGTCATTGGCGCACTACTCCCCCCGGAATCTATCGGCTGAGGAATGGCTAGAGAGCAAGCGCTGTCGAACTTATAAGGCTGTACTTAATAATCAAAACTTAACTCAGCTCGCTTGTGCAGCTCAACAATATCAACCCGGCAGTGCAGCCCGACGGCATGCCCTTAACGACTTGATTGAAGCTATCCGTCTGTCTGGGCAGTTAGCCCAACAGCATCGTTATTCCTGTACCTATGAGGAGGCTGTCAGCATCACGCTGCTGCATGTGTACGAAAAGATCGATCAGTATCGTCCCGATGCTGCCCCGGTCATGGCTTGGGTGAACTACTGGCTCAAAATCCACCTGCGACAGGTTGAGAAAGAACAGTCTGATCCAATGGGTCACTGTGCAATGGATAGGCGGATCAGAGCCAAAGGCCAACTCAAAAGAAACATTAAATCGATCCGTGTCGAGTCCATCTATCGGTGGCTGACATTGGCCGTTCGGAGTGCACCGACTGAACCTCTGATCTATCCGACGATTTTCAAACTGTTGGTGAGCTGTTTGTGGATGTCCGATCAAATGAGGCGATTTCCCGGTCAAGTGGATGACTTCCTCTTCGAGCTGGTGGATCAACTCCTAGTCTTACCAACGCATGTCGATTCTCTGGATGAAAAACCTGTCTCGATTGCTCAGGAAGCGTCTCCTCCTTCGCTCTCTGAACAAATCCGTCAGTATTTCACAAACGATCTGAATGGTTTGTGCCAAGTTCATATTCGCAATCGGCCCGAAATAACGTTTCAAAAGATTGCCCTAGCCTATTTGGACGGTACACCCTGGCAGGTTTTATCCGACCAATTTAACTTGCCGATTTCGACTCTGAGTACGTTCTACCAACGCCAGCTTCAGAAAATTGCCCCTGATATTCGTAACAATCTCACCGACTGATGACACCCAGAATTGCACCTATTAAGCTAAGACACCATGATCCTTGATATTCCTATTTATCAGCCTAGTTCACAAGCCGAGATGATTTTCTTCACCCGTCGCGCCCGTCAATGGGCTGCTGAGTTTTGTCAGCATCATCAGTCTGACCCACGCAAGGCCGAACAAGTCTACTGCAACACGTTGGCCGTATGGGCTGTTCATGAGTGGCTACAATCGAGGGGAATTGAAACCGATTTGGAATCCAGTTATAGCTGGGACCCTCTGTTTCAAACCTGCATGAATGTGGCTGACTTAGTCGTTCCTGAGCAGGGACGGTTGGAATGTCGTCCAGTCATCGACGATGCAGACTCAGTTATGATTCCGCCTGAGACTTGGGAAGACCGACTGGGATATATTGCTGTGCAGCTTGATGAATCGCTAGAAACTGCTTCTATATTGGGCTACGTGAAGACGGCAGAGGCAGAAGTGATTGCGCTTGACCAGTTCCAAGATAGTCAAAGCTTGATTGAGCAATTGCAACCGAGTTCAGACCAATCTGCGATCGCACCGATCGCACATCTGAGTAAGTGGTTCCATCATCAAATTGAGCAGGGCTGGCAAACGCTTGACGAGCTGTTTGGTCAATCCACGCTAGCCTTCGATGTTCGCAGTACCGCCACACAGCAGACGCTACAACCCTCAATCTCCATTGTGCAGCGCGGTAAACCTGTGACGCTAACGGTGAATAGTCACGAGCACCAGATGTTCTTAGTCGTAGAGATCAAATCGACGACTACCCCAGTTTGGGAGATTACGATTAGCCTCGTCCCAGATCAAGTGAAAGGGTATTTGCCGCCCAATTTGGAGCTATTGCTGTTAGATGATGCAGGGGTACCTGTGATGCAGGCGCAGTCGAGAGCTACCAAACTGATTGGGCTGGAATTCAGTGGCGAAATGTGCGATCGCTTTAGTGCCCAAATTGTCATGGGCGATCAACGCGTAACCGAAACATTTGTCATTTGAACTTTTCTGAAGATTAGTCCTGCAAGAACCATCACGCTTTAAGTTAGCTCCGATATTCAAACGCCTATGAATTAAACTACTTGGCTCTTTTGCGGTGCAGCTTGAGTGAACTGTAGGGGACTTGCGGAATGTTCTGATTCGTATAAAGTGATACTAGCTGAAAGGCAAGCAATGTCGAATACCTCGAATACCGTGAGACGAGTCCTGCTTCGATTAGAAGGCGATCTCGAACAGAAGGGTTTCCAAGTCCGATTGGAAATCGGTATGGTGCAGCAGTCTCCTCGCTCACCCGACAGTGAGGATGCCTACACTCCTCAGGTGGAAGCAACCGGACAGTTGCCGCCTATGCCGACTCTACAGAAGCACTTACAAGACTGGCAGCAGCTTTATCAGCGCCTGATGATGCCGAAGCGCATGATCAAACCGCGCAACATTACCTATGACGGGTCGATTGACTTAAAGGATAACTGTCAGCGTTTAGCGCAGACTGTCGTGGCATCGTTTCAGCAGTGGCTACAGGCGGAATCCTTTCAGCGGGTTAATTTGAGGCTGCGGGAAGAACTCAGCCGAAAGGAGCCGATTCAACTGCTGATTCGGAGCAGCAATCCGGTTTTGGCTCAGCTCCCCTGGCATCACTGGGATTTTGTGGAACGCTACTCCAATGTGGAGGTGGCATTCAGTCCGCCTAAAGTGGAGCCAGTGGTCAAGCACCAATCCCACTCGAAGTCTTCTAAAGTCAGGATTTTGGCGATTCTTGGCAACAGCGAGAACATCAATATTGACATTGATCGTCGCTTACTCGAACAGCTCCCCAATGCCGAGGTTCTCTTTTTGGTGGAGCCGGAGCGCCGCCAGTTAACCGATCAGCTCTGGGATCAGCCGTGGGATCTTCTCTTCTTTGCAGGACATAGCTCGACGGAGGCCAATGTAGGCCGCTTGCAGATTAATCCGACAGATAGCATCACGATTGAGGATTTACGCTACGGTCTCAGACATGCGATTGCCCAGGGATTACAGTTGGCTATTTTTAACTCCTGTGAAGGATCGGGGCTGGCCCATGCCTTGGCGGATTTGCAGTTGCCTCAACTAGTTGTGATGCAGGAGCCAGTGCCGGATGAGGTGGCGCAGCAGTTCCTGATGTTTTTTCTAGAATCTTTTGCCGCAGATCAGTCGTTCTATCAGGCTGTACGAGTGGCGCGAGAGCGGTTGCAAGGGTTGGAAGATGAGTTTCCCTGCGCGAGCTGGCTGCCAGTGATCTATCAAACTTCAGCGGCATTACCGCCGACCTGGAGCCATTTATCACAGGGTAATGTGCCACTGACTCAGTTGCGATCGCAAACCTGGGCTGTAACGGGTGGGGCTGTCGCGGCTGGCTTAGTTGTTCTGCTCAGACTGATGGGGCTGCTGCAAGGACTGGAGCTGGCAGCGTTTGACCATTTGATGCGTCGGCAACCGCCGCAGGCGCTGGATGATCGAATTTTACTGGTAGAAGTCACAGAAAACGATATTGCCAATCAACCCCCCGATGCCCGCCGAAACACGTCTATTAGTGATGCAACGCTGGCACAGTTACTCAGTCGTTTAAACGAGCATCAACCCCGCCTGATTGCGATGGATATCTATCGCGATTTTCCTGTGGAGTCGGGGCATGAAGCCTTAGTATCAAAGCTGAAAAAACAGTCGAATCTAATCGTTCCTTGCCGTCTTTCAACCGCTCAGGGAACAGGGACTGCACCACCGCCGGAAACGGTTGCGGTTGAAACACAGAAGTCCCGGATCGGATACACCAATGTCCCACTCGATCCAGATGATCTGGTTCGGCGTCAAGTGCTGATGCAAAACCCACCTGATGGTTCACTCTGTCAGGCTCAGTTATCGTTGGCGATGGTGAGCGCGATGCGCTATTTGGCGGAGGAGGGAATTGACCTGGGTTGGACAGATGAGGAAGCCCCCGTTATGCGGTTTCAAGATACGGTTCTAACTCCGTTAAATCAAACCTTTGGTGGTTATCAGAACCGGGATGAACGAGGACACCAAATTATGCTGCGCTACCGAGCGTCGGCGAACGGGGCAGCTAGAAGTGTAACTCTGCAAGAGGTGCTCAACGGTGAGGTCGATCCAAGCTGGATTCAAGACCGAATTGTGGTAATCGGAAATACCGATCCGAGCTTCAAAGACAGGCTGCAAACGCCCGTACGGACAGCGGATGGACGCAGCATGTATGGGGTACATCTCCATGCCCATGCCATCAGCCAGTTGCTGAGTGCTGTCCTAGATGGTCAGCCGTTGATTTGGGTCTGGTCGCAGGGCGGAGAGATGGTATGGATTTTGGCGTGGGGACTGGTCGGTGGTGGCCTAGCGTGGCGATTAACTCGGCTGTGGCAGCTCAGTGTTGCGGGAGGAGTAAGCGTGATCCTGCTCTATGGCGGCAGCTACGGATTTTTCTTAGTCGGAGGGTGGATTCCGCTGGTGCCAGCGGTGCTGGCGTTAGGCGGTGGCATGGTGGGCGGAACGGCTGCCCTGTCGCTGAAACGGTGGATACAGACGCATCAGCAGTCTGTCGTTGTCCAATAAGTCGTGATCAAACCGTAGTGATTCAACCGTAATCGTATCGTAAGGAGAATTGAATAATGTCTTACCGATTCCAACGCACTGTTTATGGACTGCTGGGCGCTGGCTTACTGGCGAGTTGTATGAGCTTACCGCAAACTGTATGGGCTGATCAGACAAGTCATGACTCTAGCATTGTTGATGCTATTGAACATAGTGCGGCTGATTTTGAGCCGCCGCCGGGATCGGATCGGGGTAGCCCCAGTCGGCAAACGGATGCAGGGACTCGTGAACCCTGTGGCGATATTGATCCGCAAACGGATGGGGTATTGACGGCGCTGTTTCCTGGCAATGCTGAGGCATGGACGGTCGATTCTCATCCGACGGTTTGGGCCTATATTCCGGCGGAGGCGGAGGATATCGAGTCTATGACGCTGACGTGGCGGTCTGAGTCGGGGGAGGAGAGAGAGCCGATCTCAATTCCGATCCCGGATGAGCTGCCGGGAGTGATGGCGATACCGATGGCGGAAACGGAACCGGGGCTGGAGCTAGGCCAAACCTATTTTTGGATTTGGGAAATGCAGTGTCAGAATGCTTCGCCGTTTGCCACGGGTCGATTTGTGATGGGCGCTATACACCGGGTTGCACCGAGTTCTAAACTGTCGCAGGCGCTTGCCGCAGTGGGCACATCCCGCGAACAGGCTTTGGCTTATGCTCAAAACGGCATTTGGCATGATGCGCTGACGCTGTTGGGTCGTCGCTATCAGGCTAAGCCGAATAATTCTGAGGCCGCAGCCGATTGGATGAGGTTCTTACAAGCGTTGGAACTTGATCTACAGTCTGATGGCATTGATTTTAATCATCAGGATATTGGTGAGCAGCCGATTGTGTATTGATGGGGTGGGTTGTTCGGTCTTGACTCAGGGGGTGATGGTTTTGGGTTGTGTCGGCAGGAATTCAAAGCCATTACCCCTTGAACGCGAATTGTGGCTGCTGTTATTGGGATGAATGATGAATAGATTACGCTTAACAGCCCCTTGGGTCTTTTGTTTGGTCACATGTCTGACGGGAGCAGGTGTGATGATAGCGGCGGAACCTAGTGGGGGACAGGTTGAACTGACTCAAGCTGATCTCGCTTCAGAGCTGTTATTAGGAGAAGCAAATACATTAGAGCAGCAAGCCGAGGATCTTTATAAGGAAGGTCAATATGCAGATGCGATTCCTTTAATGCAGCGTGTTTTAGCAATACTAGAAGATCAACTGGGTCCTAATCATCCTCAAGTCGCCACCAGCCTACACAATTTAGCATTGCTATATCAGGCTGTGGGTCGCGATGATGAGGCTGAACCGCTCTACGAGCGTTCTCTGGCCATTCGAGAAGAGCAACTAGGCCCTAACCATCCTGATGTCGCCACTGAACCCAGTGGGGGACAGGTTGAACTGACTCAGGCGGAAGCATCGCCAGAGTTGTTAGAAGAAGCAAATACATTAGAGCGACAGGCCAGAGAGCTTTATGATGCAGGTCAATATGCAGACGCGATTCCTTTAATGCAGCGTGTTCTGGCCATTGATGAAGAGCAACTGGGACCTAACCATCCGGATGTTGCCACCAGCCTGAATAACTTGGCATGGCTGTATGGGAGCATGGGGCACTATACCGAAGCCGAACCGCTCTACGAGCGCTCTCTGGCTATTTATGAAGAACAACTGGGCCTTAACCATCCGGATGTTGCCGCCAGCCTGAATAATTTGGCAGTGCTGTATTCGGAC
>CBKWJC010000097.1:0-23865 GCA_966674685.1 uncultured bacterium | reverse complement strand
CCACGGGTGAAGTTGACTTGCAGCCATTTCTCTCCTATTTCCGATAAAGTCTTATATTTCCCGCTGCATCAGCTAAATCCATGAATTTTCACAAAATTCCTTTAGATTATTTTTATGTTTAGAGTAGGCACAATAGACGTTTAGCTATGTGTACGTTGATAATGGATCAAACGATCTACTGCTCTGCATGTCCAAAAAACATTAAGCCGCTCTATTTTTCACTCTTTCTCTAAACTCATTGATATCTATCACTTCTGAGTTTTCTACGTTGTTCCAGATTTCTTGCTCTATGTCTTTTAAGGCTGGAATCACAATCAGTGTGTATTGACCAATTCCTTGATTCCGTTTATCGGCAACTTTGAGCGCTGACACTTGTTCTTTCAAGTCAGACCAATCTAGTTTTACCCAGAATGCTTCATCATCAATGACCACAATCTGCTTATCGCGCAATTCCCGATTTGTTGGGTATTCTTCAAGAAAATCTAGTATTTTGCGGATGGTCTGAAGCGAGGTTTCCTGCCTCAGATTGCATATCGCCATGATTTCTAGTAGCTGTGCCCATGTGTAATAAACATCAGGACGAATGCGGCCTTCTTTTAGAATTCTGACTGGCTCAACAAGACCAGTACGCTCAAAGTACTGTAGCTGATTGGATGTAGCGCCAGTCAGCTCCATAACCTCTTTGCGTGTAATCAGACCGCCATCATTCATTAATACTACTTAATCTAAGTCTATGAAAAAGATCAGAAATTAATAGACTTGTTAGCTATTATGGGTGTGAGAGCTGGATGCCGCCAGCCCTCACTGTAAATCTATCCTCATTAGGAGGTTTTCCATGAAAACGAACGATGGCAAAAAGAAAGTCCACGTTCCCGCTCACACTAGGAAGGTTAACGGAAAGGAGGTGAAAGTTCCTGAACACTATCGCTCAACTCCCAATTAGAGAATACCGTTTCTTTGACTTGATGCGTTGCTTCGGTAGCGTAATTTAAGCAAAGGAAAGATTCTTTAATCCAATACCCGTCGGTTCTTGCTGGCGGGTATTTAGCTTAATTGCAGTAAATTGCTGATCTGTTCCTGCTTTCCTACATTTGTCAATCTGAACGTAAAGTTCTGGAGAACGCCATAACTGAGAACGACAAAAGCAACATAGGTAAAACGGTTCTACACTGATGTAGGTTCTCTTGATGCAGCGCTTTAGTAGGCTCCAGAAGTTTTCAATACCCGTGCTATTCACATACTGAGGCGTATTCCTGCTACTCAGTTCTCACTCCTGCACGGGTGCGTTCAGCAATCCACCAGCCCAGCAGAATTCCCAGGATGCTGGCGATTAAATCGAGCGCATCCAGTGTGCGATGGGGCGATAGGGTTTGAATTAATTCTTCGGTGACGGTAAACAGAGTAAATAAGACAGGAAACAACGGTAGCCGCAGTGATCCGAGCGTCAGCCTGCGATAGTTCAGCACCCGATGACCCAGATAGGTCGGCAGCGCGTAGAGAATCAGGTGTCCGGGTTTGTCGTAGTGCGGAATGGCGCTCAGATACCCCGGCAGATTATTTGTGTAGGCCATCGCCATAATGCTGAGGAAAATGAGCAGATAAATCAGCGATATGCCCATTAAGCGCCAGTTGACGATCGGAGTTTTGGCTGGGATTTGGGTTCGTTTCATGCTGCCCGATTGCGACACATCTGGAATAAACCTACACGCGATCGCAACTTATTCCAGAGGCTTTACGGACTCTTCATGGAGCGGTGCATCGGCTGTAGATGCGGCCAAGAGCTGCTGGCGGAGTAGGATCAGGATTGTACCTGCGATCGCACTGCTGGAAACCAGCACTAGCCAAAAGTTTGTTCCCAGCGTCGTCGGATGATCCAGTGCCCAACCGCCGAGGGATGGGCCAATCAGAAAGCCAATTGCCCAGCACTGCGACTCCAGCGCAAAATAAACACCGCGTATGGATTCCGGAGCCATCTCGCTCACCAAAGCCGTTGCGGCTGGCGCGTAAAGGATTTCCGCCAGGGCAACGATGGCGTATGCGCCCAGAATCGGGATGAGCGCATAGGCCGAAATAACGCCCGTCAGCCAAATCAGCAAAAACGCCACACACCACAGCAGCAGTGAGACGAGCAGAATATTGACGTGAAAGACCGACTTCAGCCATCGGGTAATCGGCAACTGGAGCGCGATTTTCAGCAGCACATGCCAAACAAAGAAGTAGCTGATCCACTGTTCGGAAAAGCCGGTCTCGGTATTACCAGCAGGGATGAAGTTGGTCAAGTACAGCGGCAGCGTGCTGCTCATCTGGGCAGCGTAGGTGGTGAAGAATAAATTGCCCGCTAGGTAGGTGAGCAAATGCCTGTTGCTCAACGCCTGCCGCCAGTTTTGCAGGTTACTCTCGGGTTTGGCTGACTGTGCAGGCCGCGTTTCTGCGATCGCAACATAGATCACGACCGCAAAAATCAGGTAGGCCAAGCCCTTACTGATAAACAGCACCCGATAACTCCCGGACATGGCGATATACTGACCCGCCAGCAGTGCCCCTATGCCCAGCCCCAAGTTGTCGGCCAATCGCGTCAGCGCAAACGCTTCCGCTCGATCATCCGGTGTCGTCACGTCCGTAATCGCCGCCAGCGTGGCAGGCCAGTAGAGACTAATGCCCAATCCCAGCAGCAGATTGCCCGATATCAACAGCGGAAACGTTTCAGCAAAGGCCAGGATCACGCAACCACAAGCTGCGATCGCAGCAGCCAGCAGCAGTGTCCCCCGTCGGCCCAATCGCTGCGAATCGACTGCATTTCCGGCCCAGAATCGTCCCAGCGTGCCTGAAATGCTGCCACTGCCCAAGGCAAAACCAACCTGAGTCGGTGAAAAGCCAAGCTGATTGACAAAGTAAATTGAGGCATAGACGAGGGTGAACCCTTGCCCAATAAACAGCAAAAGCTGGCCTGCCGACAAGATCCAAACGTCTCGCTTCAGGTTTGGCAGCCAAGCTAACAGCGGATGGGTAGACTCAGCAGAAGGGGCGGGTTGCTCCATGAGGTCGGGGGGGGCTCAAGTACTCTGTTGTTACTGTAGCGAAGGATGGGGAGGGAGAGGGTTGTAGAGGCTGTAAAGGGCTGTAGAAGGCTGTAAAGGGTGAGTGGGGCGATGGGGTGACGGAGTAGGAGGAACGGGGTAACGGAGTGGCTCACATCATCACGCGCTTACTCATCTACCCATTTACTCATCTACTCATCTACCTCTTCACTCAGCACTCAGCACTTTCTTAACTACTAGATTCAACGATTCAACTTCTCCAAAACGTTCGTCGAAAGAAGCGATTGAGGAGATGATGACGCAGGGGGGTGGGGAGGAGGGTTTGTAGCCAGTGGGTTGCGATTGCATCTCGACCAATCCTGACTCGTAGGCCAGAACGCTTGCCCTCAGCAATATCGCAAGTTACAGCAGCGATGCGAGTAGTGTTATCCCTGGCGGTGGTGCTGAGCTGGTCTTTGAAGCGGTGGAAGTTCTGGGTTTGGCGGTTGTAGGCGTCTACGGATGAACTGGCCCAGAGGGCGTTTTTGCCGAAGTTGGTGCGGTTGGCACCGGGTTCTAGGATGGCGACGCGGACGCTGTGGGGTTGGAGTTCGTAATAGAGGCTTTCGGCTAAGCCTTCAATGGCGAATTTGCTGGCGCAGTAGGCAGAGGTGAGCGGAAAGCCTAGGAAGCCAAACGTAGATGAGATAAAGATCACAGAACCTTGGCTGTCTCGCAAGTGGGGCAGTAGCGATCGCGTTAGAGCTGCCGCGCCGAAGAAGTTGGTTTCAAACTGTTGGCGCAGTTGATCGTCGGTCAGATCTTCAAAGGCTCCCAGGTAGCAATTTCCAGCGTTATTGACTAAGCAATCTAGACGACCGTGAGTTCGCACAAACTCCACAACTGCCTGCCGCTCAGCAGCGTTCGTGACATCTAGATTCAGTACCGAAAGCTTTTTATCGTAAAGCTTTAGAGGATCAGTGAGAATATGCTGTCTCATCTCCGCTTCTCGCATGGTGGCAATCACAGACCAGCCACGCCGCAGAAACTCATCCACCATGCCGCGTCCAAAGCCCGATGAGCAGCCAGTGATTAGTACTGTTTTCATTGCTCAGGCTCTGTTTTGAAACGACGAGTTGCCAGTTGGAGGTTCATAGGATTGTAGGGTATGAGTTGATGGTTAATGGTTAATGGTTGATGGTGGATGGGTGGACGGGTAGATGATTACACCCTAGCTCCCCTGCTCCCTCTGCCCCCTTCGCTCCCTCTCTCCCCTCCGCCCCCACAGCTTGCCAATCCCCCCACGTCAGCGCCACCTGCTCCTCCACATGCTGCACAAACTGAATAATCGATCTGTCGGCCTCGGTCGGTGTTTGGAAGTTAAATTTAATCGTCTGAAAAATCTGGGTGTCACCCTTGGCAAAGTAGTTACCTACCTGCGCGGTTAGCCAGAGCACCAGCCGATTGAACAACCAGCCAGCCAAACCGCGCCGCCGCTTTGTTAGCAGTATCGTCTGCCCCTCGGTGCGACCATCGGCCAGCATCCGCAGCGTGAACATAATGTAGAAATGCAGAAAATCCGGCCCGACCGTCACCGTACCCGTGCTGCCAAACCAGTAGCACATGCTGTAGGTCACTGCGTTTTTGTAAAATGGGCGAATCAGCCTCACGAACCACGAATCGTCACCGCCGCGCGTCGTATTGTGAAATGCGATCGCATTTTCACTCTTCACCTCTTTGGCAAACACCACATCTAGCGGCAGGTTATGCACCGTGTTGAAGTGGTGGGCATCAATCGCGTTAATCATCACCACATTAGGATGGCAGTTTTTCTCAAACCGCCGCCCAAACGCTACGTCACACTCTACCCCTTCCAACTCCGGCGGAAAGGGCACAGGTGCTTCCGCCTCATCTCCCGTCCACACCCAGATTAGGCCATACTGCTCCGCCGTCGGAAAGGAACGAACACAGGCCGCAGCGGGTTTCCGCAATGCTGGACTGTCAACACACTGCCCCGCCGCATCAAACTTCCAGTTATGGAAAAAGCAGCGTAAGCCTTTCCCGTCTACTTTTCCCTCCGCCAAATGCGCTCCCATGTGGGGACAGTAGGCATCTAGGGCAGTAACTTGTCCATTGCGATCGCGATAAATCGCCAAATCACGACCCTGAATGGTGACGGCTTTCACTTGCCCCCGTTTAAGTTGGCCAGAACGCAGTGCCCAATACCAGCCTTGGATAAAGCGATCGGGGTGGTTAAAGATGTGGGGATGGAGGAGAGACATAGGAGATTACTATCAGAAAAGTTTTTAGTCGTGTTGGTTGAGCTTTGCTCAACCAACACGACTAAAAACTTTTTGATTTTTACCAAACCACATTCTTCTTCCCGCCCTTGTCAAATTCCCTTCGCAAATTTCCGTCAAACACACCAGTTCATCGCCGTTGTTATGCCCCGGATTGAGCTGATTGAAAAACTGGATATGCGGGTCGCTCAAGCGCTCGGTAGGAATGCCGGATAGTTCTCCCTTAAGCTGATGGGGATGGGGAAAGCGGACAACGCCGCTGAGAGGATTGTAGGACTGACCAAACTGCTGCTGGGCGAGATGCTGCATCAGAGCAGCAGTATCACTGGGCGTAGGCTGATCGTAGCGGGGATAGAATTCGTTCCAGAAGACGGGCAGGAAACGATAGGTACGGTAACCGGAGGAAATCAGCAGCCAGTAGAGTTTACCGAAGGGGTAAATTTCGCGCAGGGTATTCACCGACTCAATCCAGGTGCGGGAGAGGGCAGAGCTATTCCAAGCACTGGGATCCATGATCGTATCGCCGGAGTAGACGACGCTGATCGGTTCGCCGTTGAACTCGGTTTGATACATCAGCAGCGTCGAAAATCCTTTTAGTTCACCCGTTTTAGGATCGCTCAGTAGAATTACCCAGTTTTTCTGCGATAAATCGGCGTTGAAGATATCAATCCGGACGCCAGCAAAGTGAGTATTGAGCAGTTGGAACATGGCGGCGCGATCGCAACTAGCCAATTCTTCAACCCGAACGAGTCGATAATGCATAGTTTAGGAAAATAGAAGCGAGTGATTAAACTCTAGCTAAATCGGCCTGCACTTGATGGCATTCGTATCCAAATTGTCATCTGTCACAACTGTCACAATGATGCGATCGCAGTCTCAAATTTAGTCAAGAGTTGGAGCAAAGTCGGGTATTGATCTTGCCTCGCTCTCGGCTAGATTGGTTGCCAGTCCGTTTTCTCGGATGTCATCAATTAGCCATTCCATCTCTTTAATTTCTAGACGTTGCGATGTAATAATTTGATCCGCCAGTTCCTGAACCCGTAAATCTTCAATTTGGGCGCGCTCACTAGTCAAAATCGCAATCGAATGGTGAGGAATCATGCCTTTCATATAGTCTACATCGTTGACTGTAACCTGGCTGCGTACTAACCATAGAGCTGCTCCAAAAAGCAAAATGGCGCTTGCATAGATAGCGAGATTCGCTGCTCTACTTTTATACATATTCAGCATGTATGACAGCATAATCACCATCATTGCAGCACCCATGATTAGGGCCATAAAGGCTCGTGTTTCACTAAACCGAGCATGATCGATAATCTGATAGGAATGTAGATACATCAAGAAGAACATAACAACAATTGAGGTGCCAATCATTGCAAAGAATCTGATGTAGCTACTAGGCATTCCGTTGTGCTGCCTAGCGTTTCGATGATTTTGGATTGCGTTTTCTCTAGTGGTCATTGGACTTTTAGATAGAAGTACTGTGGTGTTAACTAATCTCTCGGATGTACCTTAAGACTTAGCTAAGAATGGCTAGCTCTTTCACCTATCAGAGGCATGAAGTGCACTTCTATCAGATGAGATAGAGCAATTTCATCTGTATTTCATCGAGGTATAGTAAGGACTGCTGAACGAATTCTAAGGGCAAATATTATTTAGGATGCTGCGTAATTTGATAAAGTCGCTGCGTCTTTTCTCGCAGGGCTTCCACATCTTCAGCGGCAAGGGACTGGACATAGTTAATCTTGATTTCTTCTAGCAGGATAACGATCAGAGATTCAAACTCCTGCACCGTTTCATCTTTGCGTACCTCTGCCTGAAGGTTGCGGATCATGCTGTCTATGAGTGACTGAACTAATTCTGCACCCTTCTCATCCCGAACCGCCGATCGCAAAATGCCAGCGACACTTTCGTAAACACTGTGAGTCACCTGCTGGGAAAGCTGATGCGATAGGGTATTGAAGCCCGGTAGTCCTTTCATATTGCTATAGAGCGGAGCTGCATGCAGCGATCGCTCTAAATTATGGTCTAACAGCGCTTCCACTTGAGGCCGCACTTCTGGCAGCACTTTGTAGACCAGGATCGATACTAATCGTCGCGTAATTGTTTCAACTTCATTAATATCATTTAGGTCAATGTAGCGCTGTTTGCCGTCAGGTGTGAGTAAAATTTTAGCAACTTCACCACTACGCACTAAATCCTGTATTTGGTCAATAATCCGAATGATAATAATTTCAGTTAATTCAATCGCGAAGTGGGTCACAAATAAGCGACGAATACGGTTATTAATTGGCTCCATATCAATCAGATTAGACTGGTTAATCCGAATAACCACCGGAATGATCCGCAGCCAGCGCCAGAAAGGTAAAAGCAAAATAATGTCATACCAACGCCACAAAATGGCATCAATAAAGTTGGTTCCTTTGTAGCGACGGCTGAGATAAATGCTCCGGAGAACCAGCTCAGCGGCAAAAAGAGCAATAAACCAAATATCGATTTTGATAAATAAATCTGTGGGTTTCCCATCAAGGCCAACACCGCGAAAGTAATTCGTTTCAAATAGGGGCCGAATTTCATTATTAAAGAACCGTAGTTCGTTAATCCAGCCTGCTTCGTTGAGATATTCAACACTCCAAAATGTTTCAAATGCTTCTGTAGAAGACTCTTCCTCAACCCGCTCTCGCATTCTCTGTTTAATGCGCTCTAGCGTGCCCGTTTTATCAGCAATCTCGAATGGATTTTCGTCAATAATCTCAGCACTAGCAGCCTGTAGTTCATTGAGTAGGGTGGGTACTGATTGAGCCGATGCAGTGTTTTCAGTCCCATTCGTGAATGTCTCCGAATCCTCAGGATCTCCGTCGAGATCAGTATTTCCTGCTTCTAGCTCAGTCCCAAAGTTAGCGGGTTCTGTGTCTGGTTCTGTGGCTTGCTCACCCTCCAGCGGTTCATCTATTTCGCCTGGTGCATCTGTCTCACCCACCCGTGAACTAGCTGGTAAACCATTGGCCTCCAGGGCTTCAACGAGTTGATCCACCGTATTGAGATAAGCTTCCGTTGTGCGATAGGGTTCAATTCCCTTAAACTGCTCGCCGTACCAAGTGGTAAATTCCGGCAGATATCGCAGATAAACGTCGCGCAGCGGGATATAGCTCAGATCAAACAGAACTAAGATGTAATTAAGAAGCGCGATCGCAGCCATGATCTTCTCGAAAACATAGCTACGGTGACGCTTGGGAAGCTTTCCTCGCGTTGTCGGTTGAATAATCGTCATGGTTTAATAGGGCTTAACAAGGGCCAAATTGCTCTGTATTTTTGCCGGGTAGTTACTCATCAAAGAGTTTAAGGGGCAATCCGTCATCTACGCCCAGATAGAACCTGATTTTTCAAAAAATTGCCGCTTCTACTCAGCACACCCTCATCTAAATTCGCATCGTGGTAGCTTCTTCGATTCAAGTTCAATCTCGAACCTGGCAGTGGAACGGGTACTCCATTCGCTATCAGACTGCTGGTAACACGGGTTCTGCTCTGCTGCTAATTCATGGATTTGGTGCATCAAGCGATCACTGGCGCAAAAACATTCCGGTTCTCGCTGAACACCATCGCGTATTTGCCATTGATCTGCTGGGCTTTGGTCGATCAGACAAGCCGAAGCCAGGTACGCCCAGTCGCTATACGTTTGAAACCTGGGGCCAGCAGTTGCTCGATTTTTGCCAAGACGTAATCGGCACTCCGGTCTTTCTAGCTGCCAATTCCATTGGCTGTATTGCGGCTATGCAAACAGCGGTGATGGCTCCCGATTGGGTACAAGGCGTAGTAGCGCTCGACTGTTCGCTGCGATTGCTGCACGATCGCAAACGGTTGACGCTGCCCTGGTATCGTCGCTATTCGGCACCCGCCTTACAAAAGGTCTTGGCCTATGAGGCAATTGGCTATTTCTTCTTCTCGCGGTTAGCTCGCGCCAAGGTGATTCGCAATATTTTGCTCAAAGCCTACAGCCGCAAAGAGGCCGTAACCGACGAACTGGTGGAACTGCTGCTCCAGCCTGCATTTGATGACGGAGCAGCGGATGTATTTCTGGCGTTTACAGCGTATTCCCAAGGCCCCTTGCCGGAAGATTTGCTGCCCCAGTTGACCTGTCCAGTTTTGCTAGTCTGGGGAGAGGACGATCCGTGGGAACCTGTAGATTTGGCGCGGCAACTGGCTGAGTTTGAATCGGTGGACGAGTTGATTACGCTGCCCGGAGTGGGGCACTGTCCCCAGGATGAAGCCCCAGAACTGGTCAACCCCCTGATTCATGATTGGGTAACGCAAATCTCGTCCCGCACCACATAACCTCCGTAGGTTAGGTTGAGTGATAACGAAACCCAACCAGACGCATCTGAACATATTGGGTTTCGCGTTGCTCAACCCAACCTACAGAATTAATACCCATCCACCCATCTACCCATTTATCCTCACACCCACACTCTCACCTCTAACTCTTAACTCCCTCACTCTTCACTCCCTCACCCTCCCACAATGCCCCTCACTGACCTTCCCCTCAATCCAACGGGTCAACAGCGCGATTGGCACTGGCGCGGCTGGAAGATTCGCTACACCTACTTGCGTCCCAAAACCTTGATCTCACAAGAAGCTCCGGTTCTGTGGCTGCATGGCTTTGCGTCTAGTTTGCAGCAGTGGCGCTACAACTTGGTGCCGCTGAGTGAAACCCATACGGTGTATGCGCTGGATTTGCTGGGCTTTGGCGCATCCCAGAAAGCGGCTGCTCAGTACGGTACCGAACTCTGGGTGGCGCAGGTGTATGAGTTTTGGCAAACCTGGATTGGTCAGCCTGTGGTGCTGGTCGGTCACTCCTTGGGTGCGCTGGTGGCGCTGCGGTTGGCGACGCTTTACCCTGACATGGTGGATCGGCTGGTGCTGATGACGCTGCCTGCGGCGCGCCAGGAGTTAATGCCCGGTGCGGTCAATTCCGTGGCGATGACAATGGAGCGGCTGTTTACGTCACCGCTGCTGCTGAAGCCGATGTTTCGCTTTCTGCGGCGACCGTCGCTGATCCGCAAGGTGCTGCAATCGGTCTATCATCAGCCCGCAGCCGTGACCGATGAGCTAGTGGAGTTATTCTGTGCGCCACCCCGCGATCGCAATGCCGAACGAGCCTTTTGTTATTTAGCGAAGGCTCGCACCGATCCCGCCTTTACCCCAACTACGCGATCGCTGTTGCAGCATTTGCATGTGCCAACTCTGCTGCTTTGGGGCGAACAGGATCGGGTGATTCCCTTACAGTGGGGGCGGCAGGTGGCACCGCTGAGCGAGTGGATTGAGCTGATTGAGATTGCTGACGCGGGGCACTGTATCTACGACGAACATCCCGATCAGGTGAATCAATTAATTGAAGACTGGCTGATGCGATCGCACCGAGGTGAACAGAAGGCTTCTCCTTAGGGGGACGAATTAGACTGCAATTGCGAGTATGGTGGCCATAAACGACCTATCTTATTGTTTGGTGTCTGTTGAGGTTAAACCTTCGTGCAATTTGGCTCGATTTTAGGCACTATTGCTCTCATTCTTGCACTGTATGTCCTGTGGGAAATCCGGGGCGTTGTCCTGCTGGGGTTTGCAGCCGTTGTGATTGCGACGGTAATTAATCGGCTGGTGCAGCCGCTTGAGCGCCTGCGGATGCCGCGAGGTGTGGCTGTTGTGCTGGCGCTTTCTGCCATTCTGATTGCGGTGACGGGTCTGTTATCGCTGGCCGCACCGCCTGTCGTGCGACAATTTCAAGATTTAATTCGGCTGATGCCCGAAATTGTCACTCAGGTCACGAGTTGGACAGGGTGGCTACAGGAACGACTGCCGCCTCAGCTGGCCTCAGATATTCGGAATCTCAATGCAGTAGCGCAAAATTTTCAGGTCTGGATTGAGCGGCTGTTTAGCAACTTTTTCAATATTTTCTTTAGCACCCTGGGCGTAGTGGTCAACGCGGTGCTGTTTATTTTTGTGACGATTATGCTGCTGCTCAATCCTCAGCCCTATCGCCGTGGCTTTATCCTGCTGTTTCCGTCGTTTTATCGCGATCGCATTGATGAGATTTTGGATCAGTGTGAAAGTACGCTGACGGGTTGGGCGATTGGTATGTTGTTCAACATGACGGTGATTGGTCTGCTCAGCGCTACAGGTCTGTGGATTTTGGGTGTCCCACTGCCGTTAGCCAATGCGATTTTGGCCGCAACTCTGGCCTTGATCCCGAACTTGGGGCCAGTCGTGAGCGTAATTCCGCCTGCACTATTAGGCTTTTTAGAAGCTCCTTGGCGAGGCGTTGCTGTCATTATCCTGTATGTCATCATTCAGCAAATTGAAAGCAATATTTTGACGCCACTGGTTATGCAGCGGCAGGTGTCGCTGCTCCCAGCCGTCACACTTTTATCGCTAGCAGCCTTTGGCATCCTGTTTGGCGTACTGGGGCTGTTTCTGGCGCTCCCCATCGTCGTCGTGGCTCAGGTGTGGATTACGGAAGTGCTAATCCATGACATTTTTGATCCGTGGAAAGAAGCGCGATCGCAGGGGGGGGATTCGGGGGTGGAGAGGCCAGGGATTGGAGAGGTGAGGAGTGAGGAGTGAGGATTGAGGAGTGAGGAGTGAGGAGTGGTGAGTTTTGAGTTTTGAGTTTTAAGTTTTGAGTTAGGTCAATCATTCAAAACTCAAAATTAAAAACTCATAACTTTGCCGCATCATCACACAGGCTGGGGTGGGACAGACGCTTGAACTAGCGCATAAACTGGAGGCATAAAAATGATCAGGTTTCATGCATTCACTTGAGATTGACCTATGCCCCCACTACCCAACAGTCCTCAAACGTCCCATGCGCTCGTGATCGGTAGCGGTATTGCAGGTTTACTGGCTGCTCGCGTTTTATCTGATCACGTTGAGCGCGTCACCGTGATTGAGCGCGATCGCATTCCGAGCGATCCCGAATTTCGGCCTGGTACGCCCCAAGGCCATCAGATTCACGTTCTGCTCACCCAGGGATCGCGCCTGCTAGAATCCTTATTTCCTGGCCTGACTCAAGAATTAGCCGACATTGGTGCACCAGAAGTGAACTGGACAGCAGATAACCTTTGGCTAGGGCCTGAAGGCTGGATGACACGCAGCGATTCTGATTTAACCACCCGTACCTGTAGCCGAATTTGCCTAGAGTGGCACCTGCGCCAGCGGCTGCGCCAAAATCCCCGCATTCACTGGCAGGAACGCACGACGGTAAAAAATTTGCTCACCAATCAGGCGCGATCGCAGATTACGGGCGTACAGCTACATGATCTCGATACTCAGCAAGACACAACGCTGACGGTGGATTTGGTCGTGGATGCCAGTGGTCGCAATTCGCACCTGCCGCAGTGGTTGACTGACCTGGGCTATGCCGCACCTGAAGAAACTAAAATCAATTCATTCCTGGGCTACAGCACGCGCTGGTACAAGATCCCAGCGGCTCATGATCAGGATTGGAAGGTGATCATTCTGGCAGCCAAACCACCACATCAGCCTCGCGGAGCTATTCTTTACCCTGTGGAGGGGGATCAGTGGGCGATGCTGCTGGCGGGGATGGGTGGTGACTATCCGCCGACCGACGAGGCAGAGTTCATGGAATTTGCGAAAAGCTTGCGTCATCCTGCGATCGCAGAAATGATCGAAACGGCTGAACCCATTAGTCCTGTTTATGCCTACCGCCGCACCGAAAATCGCTGGTGCCATTATGAGAAGCTGTCTCGCTTTCCGGCGGGCCTAGTGGCGCTAGGTGATTCCGTCTGTGCGTTCAATCCCGTTTATGGTCAGGGGATGACCGTAGCGGCGCAAAGCGCTCTGCTGCTAGGAGATTGTTTACGGCAGCATCCCTTGCGTGGGGATCAGGCTGGAAAACTGCGATCGCTAACCCAACTCGATCGTCAGTTCCGCCACAAATTAGGTCATTTACTCAAAGAACCGTGGATGATGGCAACTAGTGAAGACTTTCGCTGGCCAACCACTGTAGGCGCTCAACCGAGTCGCTTGGTTCGTATTATGCACCGCTACCTAGATTTGCTATTTACCGTCGTCACTGATAGCCCCCACATTCAGCGCACGGTCATCGCGGTCTTTCACATGGTCAAGCCGACGACGGCACTCTTCCAGCCGTTTATCGTTTGGCGCGTGGTAAAGCTGCTGCTGGGACTTCAGCCCGGTCGTTCAGCCGATCAGCCACCGCTTGATGCACGGGCAGATCGTCTAGCGCAACCGATTGACGGACAGCCGCTCCCGTTTGGAGAACGAGCAGCCGTATCAACTATTTACCCAAAATAAACGCGTGGTGGGTGGGTTTGCCAAAATAAATTCTAGAGTTGTCATTTCACGTATCCGGTAGGGGCGAATGGCCATTCGCCCCTACGTAACGTTTAGGGTTCTAAATTATTTCCTGTCTAAATGAAAATATCCTGCTGCCCATTTTGGAGAGAGGGATTTAGGGTGAGGGCTAAGGCTAAAGACTTGCCTTTGCAAGGGTATAACGATTGCGTAAGTTGTTCAAAAAATCGATTCGGGATGCCAGAAATTCTTTAGGGAAGCTGCGAGAATAGCTTCAGCATCAAGGGCGCTGAAGCGAGCAGCGCAAGTTGAAGAATGGCGATTGTCCACCATTGAAACTGCTGTTTCACATCTAGTTCTCCTAATTTGCTGTTCTCGGACGCAACAGAGTTGAGGAGCAATTTCATAGGATGATTCATGACAGTTGCGGGTAGTTGTCACTTGATATCGTGTCTGATTGAAAACTCATAATTTGCTCATAACTTGTCTGTTGTGAAACGTTTGCTTAGCAAACGTTTCACAACAGACAGATTGGGTTCCGATGCACAGACTTGATATTAGACGACTGTGCCAAAGCATGAATTCAATCATCCAGCGTAGGATTGCGGAAGTTTATCTGACGGTCTGTTAGAAATGGTCAGAAATTCACAACAGGGATGAATCCGCAAATTGGATTGGTTTAGTAATTTCTAGTGCTGACTCAAATTGTTCAAAAGTATATGCAGATAGGCTTTGATAGATTTAAATCAGATAATCTTTGTGGGGTGCGATCGCAGTTAACCCGCAACATCCTAACGCAATCATTCCTGGAATATCACATTGCTTTACAAAAACCGCCGATCTGAATTGCGATCGCAGGTAAATTGCCGATGAACCGGGAGTTTTACCGCACTTGGAATTGTTAACAGCTTGGTCTAATCCCGCTTTAATCTATCGGTGTATGACGTGAAAATACGTAGATGCGCTGCATTTCGAGCTGATCCCGCAAATCGGACGGCATGACCGTATCGCTTTCCGGTTCAGAGTTTAGCCGGAAAATTTGTCGATCCAACTGCACCTGGAGATTAGTTAAGGGATCGGCTCCGCTGGAAATCAAAAACTCAATTTGCTGCACGAACGGCCACTTCGCCAGCTCATCCAGAATGTTAATGATTGCGGCCACGTAGGGATGGCTAGCGTCCCTATACCAATCGGCTGTAGCCAGAAACGGCTGATCGAGTCCGAAATGCACCGTTAGCGATGAGCGACCAAACAGGGCAACTGCTAGCGATCGCGCTTCTTCTTGCACCAGCAAATCGTGATCCCGCACCAGATGGCGCAGCTTTTCCAAGCGATCGTAGCGCTCGGTGACAGACTGGGGATCATCCTGCCAGTGAATGGCAACTGTGGCTAGGTATGTCTGGATCATCAAGTGACCCAGCTTTTCGGCCTTCGTCGTCAGGTATGCCGCGTTATGCACCGTCGCCTCAATCAGCAGCGGCACCCGATCCACCATTTCCAAGCCGTAGCCCTTGAGTCCGGCGATTTTACGGGGATTGTTAGTGATCAGGCGAAACTGCTTGACGCCGATATCGTTGAGGATTTGGGCACCCATACCGTAGTTGCGCTGATCCACGGGTAAGCCCAGCTTCTCGTTGGCTTCCACGGTATCCAAGCCCATATCCTGTAGCGAGTAGGCTTTCAGCTTGTTGATCAGCCCAATGCCGCGACCCTCTTGCTTCAGGTACACAACAACGCCTTTGCCCGCGTTCTCAATCATCTTCAGCGCCGCTTGGAGCTGCATCCGGCAGTCGCAGCGCAGCGATCCCAGGGCATCCCCGGTTAAGCATTCCGAGTGTACCCGCACCATTACGGGTTCATCCTGAAAGGTGGCGGGATCGCCTTTGACAATGGCAACATGCTCGGAGTTATCGAGGTCGTTCCGGTAGGCGTAAATCTTGAAATCACCAAACTGGGTGGGTAAATCCGCCACGGTTTCCCGCTTGATGAAGCGCTCCCGCTGGAGCCGATAAGAGATCAAATCGGCGATGCTAATCAGCTTCAGGTTGTGCGTCTGGGCATACTCAATCAGCTCGGGCAGTCGCGCCATTGAGCCATCGGGATTTTGAATTTCGCAAATCACGCCTGCGGGATACAGGCCCGCTAACCGAGATAAATCTACCGCTGCTTCGGTATGACCCGCCCGCTTGAGGACACCACCGTCCCTAGCCCGTAGCGGAAAGATGTGGCCGGGACGCCGCAGATCCATCGGCTTGGCGCTGGGATTGATGGCAACCTGAATCGTCTTTGCCCGGTCGTCAGCAGAGATCCCCGTTGTGACGCCCAAATGGAGCGCAGCGTCAATACTGACGGTGAACGCCGTTTGCTCATTCTGATCTTCAAAAGTCGAGGCTGTGACCATCAGCGGCAAATCCAGTTCGTCCAGCCGCTCTCCGGTCATCGCCAAGCAAATTAAGCCCCGCGCCTCCACTGCCATGAAGTTGATCATGTCCGGTGTAGCAAACTGTGCGGCACAGACGACATCGCCTTCGTTCTCGCGATTCTCGTCGTCCACGACTACAATTGAGCGCCCCGCCTTTAAATCTGCGATCGCGGCGTCAATCGAATCAAATTGAAACCCAGAGTCAGTGTTCATCATAGTTAATCCAAATTGTATCCCGTTTGACCCGTCGGTGCGGCACTGTTCACCCTACGGCGCTGATATCATTTCTCTGCTCAGTAACGTGAAGCGAGAGGAGTAAAGAGTTTTGGATTTTGAGTTTTGAGTTTTGGATTTTGAGTGCTGAGGAACGTGGATTTAATAAATTCACAAACTGTAGGGACGGGTTTAGTAGACCAATCTGCGCCGTGTCATAGATTTGACGGCAAAACCCACCCCTACTAAATATCGAACGTAATTGAATTCAAAATCCTGAGTATTGAGTGTTGAGTTAGATTGATCATTCAAAACTCAAAATTAAGAACTCAAAACTCTTGCCTCACTCCGCTTTGAGGTCTGACGGTTTCATGCGCTCATACGGCTCGAAGGGCTGATGAATCCAGGGATTATCGGGTAAGAAGTCCACATAGTAATCCGGCTTGATCACGGAACAGTCTTTGTACCAGAGCACCGCTGTACGTACTTCTTCAATATAAAAACCGTAGCGCCGATCTAGCCAAACGAGGGACTTTTGCAGTGTGATCCCCGAATCCACCAAGTCATCAACTAGCAGAACATGGCTACCCAGATTAGCCGTGGTTTTAGTCAAATCCTGTGCAAACGTGATCGCTCCACGGGTTTGGCCTTTTTCGCCGCCATAGGAAGAGGTGGCCAGAATCGCCAGCGGCACGTCATAAATCCGGGCAATGATATCGCCAACCCGTAGGCCACCTTTGGCAAGGCAAATTACCTGATTGAATTCCCAGCCAGAGTCATAAATCTGTTTCGCCAGATGCTCAATCTTCTGGTGGTATTCTGTCCAGGTCACAAAAATTTCTGGCATAGCAGCAACAGTTGTAAACAGTTCAAGCGTGACACAACAAAGAGTGACATTGTAGCAGCAGCGGCGTCCCAGATTGCAGATATCATATCGTGTTCAGCCTGTTTTGGGATTTGGTAGTAGTACGCATTGCTCAGGACTACTCGTGCCGTATTTGGCTACAACCTGTAACTTCTGTGACAAAGTTTCAGAAATTTGTCGCTTTGCCCCCAAATTATTAGCAGTATTTGCAGACTGATTCTTTTACGCATCCGCACCATGAGTAACGCGCCCGATCCAGCCAGAGAGCCATCTGATTTCCCACGATCTGAAGAGCAACCGAAATTACCTCTAGCAACCAAGATTGCTTACGGAGCAGGAGATGCGGGCGCTGGCATGACCAGCAATCTAATCGTTTTTTCGTTTCTGATTTTCCTGACCAACGTGGCCGGGATCGATCCGCTGGCGGCGGGTACGGTGCTGCTGATCGGCAATATTTGGGATGCAATTAACGATCCGCTGATTGGAGTGCTGAGCGATCGCACTCGCAGCCGCTGGGGGCGGCGCTATCCCTGGATGTTTATCGCGGGCATCCCCTTCGGCATCACCTTCTTTCTCACCTGGCTGGTGCCGGATATTGGAGCGACGGGCAAGTTTTGGTACTACGTGATCACGTCGCTGGTCTTCCAGATTTTCTTTACGGCGGTGAATTTGCCCTACACGACGCTGACCGCTGAGATTACAGAAGACTATGACGAACGGACGGAGTTAACCACTTTTCGGATTTCGTTCTCGCTGGCTGGAGCCGTATTGGCGCTAGCGCTGGGCTTACTGATCAGCAATTGGATTGAGAATCAGCAGTTGCAATATGCGGTGCTGGGCGGCGTGTGCGGTTTGATTTCCGTACTGCCGATTTACTGGTGTATTTTTGGCACTTATCCCCAGGCCAAGCAGCGAACGCGGGCGGTGCAGCAGATTACCGACGAGGCGAACGAAGAGGAACCAGTTGCGATCGCAGAACAGATCAAAATTTTCATTACTAACGTGCCGTTTTTGATGATCATCGGCATCTATATGTTCTCTTGGTTGGCGCTTCAGATCACAGCGACAGTGATCCCGTTTTACGTCGAGTTTTGGATGGGGCTAGATAACTACTTTTTGGCCGCGCTGCTGGTACAGGGCACGTCGATTGTAATGGTGTACGGCTGTAATCAGGTGAGCAAGCGAGCAGGCAAGCGGGGACTGTACTTTCTCGGCATGGCTCCCTGGATTGCGGTACAGATTTTTCTCCTCTTTCTGCGACCGGGGCAGGAAATCCTGATGTATATTCTGTGCGTGATTGTCAGTATCGGGGTGGCAACGGCTTACGTGGTGCCCTGGTCGATGCTGCCGGACGCGATTGATCTGGATGAGCTACGGTCGGGTCAGCGGCGGGAGGGTATTTTCTATGCCTTTATGACTCTGCTGCAAAAAATCGGGCGCGGCGTCGGTCTGTTCCTGGTCAGCGCCGCGCTGAGCGCCAGCGGCTTTATGGCAAGTTCCACAACTCAGCCTGAGTCGGCGCTGTGGGCAATCCGGCTGATGATGGGGCTAATGCCAATGGTGCTGCTGATTTTGGGGATGATGCTGGCCTACTTTTATCCCATTACCCGCGAATCCCATGCGGAAATTTTGCTGCGGCTGCGGGAACGCCGCTTATCAAAAAATAATCAGTAGGTTCTGACGAATCCTAACCATTTGAGTAAGCTGCTTGGTTATGATGTCCTGCATAGGTTTGAGGAAGGTTTGAGGAGAGTCTTTGAATGCTGTTGTCGTTGCGTCACTGTCTGAGTTGGATGCGTCCCCATTTTCGTTCGAATACTTTAGTTGCGACCGTTGCGATCGCAGTTGGTCTAGCAAGCTGTGGCGAGTCAAAAGTTGCCCAGTGCAATCGGTTGGCGGAAATGGTCAATCAAACCGAGTCCTTTATGGGCGAGTTTGAAACCGAAATTCAGAGCTTCAGCCAAGATATTACTAACGTTGAAAGTTTAGATGACATCAAAGCCGCTACGGGAGAATATACGGCGGCGGTTGAGAAAGTGGTTAGCAACTGGGATAATCTCGCCAACGAATTGGAAACCACAGAGCTAAAGGACGAAACTTTGGTTCAGTTTCGTGATGAATACACCACCATTATTCGCGGCTACAGTAGCGCTTTGACCGAGGCAAGCGGCGCGATTGGCTCCATCGTCAACGTGCAGTCGGAGGAAGAACTGCCCGATCAAATTGAGCAGTCTCAAACCCAAGTCACCACAGCCGTCGAAACGATTCAGCAGCTCTCTCAGCAAGAATCGGCCATTATTCAAGAGGTGAATGAATACTGCGGCGCAGTGCCACCGACCGAAGAGACGACCGAAGAGACGACCGAAGAGGCTCCCGCTGATCCCCAACCCGAAGAAGCGCCCGCTACAGAACCCGAAACGGCTCCACCCGCTGAGTAAGCAATTTGACATACCAGGTAGGGGCGAATGGCGTACTTGTTTAGTGCAACACTCTGATATATCCCCCTATAGATCCCCCTATAGCCTTCGGGCATGGCTTCGCTTAGAACAAGGGGGACTTCGAGCTAGCGGTGGCATAGCCCCTTTTTCAAGGGGGCGGCGACAGCGGGGGATCATACAACTACGCTAAACCCATACGCCATTCGCCCCTACGGTGAATACAAAACCACCCTACTAATCCACTTTATGCCTAGAAAACGGGGATATTGGATAAGGGCTAAAACGGTATAACCCAAAAAGATGGCGATGGAGCTCGCCGAAACCGCCCGGCGTTTTTGAACCTTGCGATCACGATCAGGCTGATGGCTCCTACCGATTCCGACTTGTGGCGGAAGGGTAGGAGCTTTGCCGTATGCACTTTCCGCTGCAAGTCACGTTGTCTAATGTCAAGTCTGGTATAAAAACCCATGATTTATTGTTGGTGAAACGTTTGCACGTTTGCAGAGCAAACGTTTCACCAACAATAAATTGGGTTCTTATATACAGACTTGATATAGCCGATTCAACTTTAGCGTGACGATATGTTAGAAAGCATTATTTTGATTTTGCTGCTGGGTTTCTTTGTGGGTCAAATTGCCCATCGGCTAAAGGCTCCAGCTCTGGTTGGCATGGTCATCGTCGGAATGATTCTGGGGCCACAGGTCGGCAACGTCCTCAGCGCAGGCGTTCTCGATGCCGCCGATGATCTACGCGCGATCGCAGTTATGGTGATCCTGATGAAAGCGGGTCTGGGACTCGACCGCGAGAAGCTGGCGCAGCAGGGTTCTGTGGCGCTGCGGCTGGGATTCTTACCCGCTGCTTGTGAAGCCGTTGTGGTTGCGATCGCAGCCGTTTTTCTGCTTGATTTCAATTGGCTGACGGGTTTACTGCTGGGCTGCATCATCGGTGCAGAATCGCCAGCCGTGATCGTTCCCGGTATGCTGCGGCTGAAGAGTTTGGGCTGGGGCGTGACCAAGGGCATTCCCGACGCGATTTTGACGGGTAGCGCCCTGTCAGACGTGCTGATGCTGCTGGTGTTCAGTTTACTCCTCTCGTTTTTGTCTCAAGGTGCGATCGCAGGTATCACATTCCCCGGCGGCGTTACGCTCAGCGGCATGCAGTTGCTACCGATTCAAGTCATTGTCCAAATCGCTTTGGGCTTAGTCCTGGGCTGGTTGCTGGCGCGGTTACTCGTATCGCTACTGGCCGAGCAAAATTGGACGCAAAATGCCGTACAAGACGCGATTGTGGCGGCGAGTTTGGCACTTCTGCTGGTTGTCTTTGCGGAACGGTTTCCCTGGTATTCCGGCTACTTGGCAGTGATGGCCACCGGATTTTTCCTGATTGAACTGGATGCTCCCCTGGCGCGACGATTACGGGGTGGCTTCGACAGCTTATGGACAGTGGCACAAATCATTCTCTTCGTTCTGCTAGGCGCAAGCATCCAAATTCAAGCGCTGGAAGAAACATTCTGGGTGGGGCTGCTGATCCTGGCAATTGGGACGCTGATCGGTCGAATGATCGGCTGGTATCTGTCCACGCTGGGCAGTAACTGGAACTGGACAGAGCGCTTGTTTCTGCTGCCAGGGAACTCCGCAAAAGCGACAGTGCAAGCTGCAATCGGTGCGATTCCCCTAGCCGCTGGCGTAGACGGAGGGGAAGAAATACTTGCGATCGCAGCCCTCTCGATCCTCGTCACCGCTCCGCTGGGCGCTTGGGCCATTCCCACCTTTGCGCCCAAACTACTGGAACGCGGTGATGTTGATCCCACAAAAGTGACGGTTACGCGCCAAGTGACGCTGCTGGCCGCCGTCGATACCTCACCACTTGCACCAACGGTTCTCAAACAAGCGGCAGACTTAGCTCGCCGCAGCGACGCTCAGGTGGTGGTGCTGCACGTTCAGCAGGTTGACGATCTCCAAAGGCTTGAGCAATTGCGAAACCACGCCCAACGACTCTTAGGCGATATCCGCTATCAATTTGTCACTGTTGCCGGATCAATTCCGGAAGCAATTAACCAAACCGCTCAAGACTGGAATGCCACCGAAATCATCATCGGCAAACGCGGTCATCGTCCGCTGGATAAGTTGTTTATGGGATCGGTATCGCAATCTGTTTTAGAGACAAGTCCAATTCCAGTGATGATCGTTGATGATATGTCTCATGCATAGGTCAGGCATCTGCCTGATGCGAGACAGCCAAAACGGCTATCCTACAAGTTGGCTACCGTTTGGAACAAAGATTCGCCAATTTTAGAAATTTGTCCTTGGCTTAAATTGGGCGTATAGCTCTTTGGGTGCTTCATCAAAATATTTGAATAGTGCTGGACATAGCCATCCCTCTTGATCTAGGTCTGCGCTGTAGTACCAGTTTCCGCCATATTCTTCTCGTCGCCAATCAAATTTAGCTTGATAGCCTGGAAAGGGAGATTTGGAGAAGATCAAGCTAAATCCTGATATTGCATCTGGAATGTTAATCACCATTTTTTCAATGATTTCATCTGCTCCAGCAACAAAAGGTTCTTTGACTAAACCTGCTGATTCATCATCAAAGACCCACATTCCATCATGTTTATACGGATGAATGACTAGGATCGAATTCATATTTATAGAACTAACTCTCAGCTTCTAGCGTATCCTGGCGGATTTGATCGACTTCCTTAATTTGTGGTTTGGAGAGGCCAGCCTTGATCAGGTGGCTGAGGTGACTGCGATCGCGATATCGGCTATCTCGAAAAATGGCTCGATTATAAGCGGCTTGCGCTGCTGCTTGATCGCCCCTGCTGGCTTGAGCCAGCGCCAGCGCTACCCAGGTATGAGAATTATAGGCTTCTAGCTCAGTGGCGCGTCGGGCATGTCGAATAGCAGCATCGTAATCCTTCAACCGCTGATAGGCCAGACTGAGGTTATAATGAGCAATCTCGTTATATTCATCTAGCTCAACGGCCTGCCTATGGGTCGCTACAGCATCCTCAAGCTGACCCTGCACCAGATACGCAATTCCCAGAGCATTCATTGCCTCAATATTTGTTTCGTCATACTGGAGAGCAACTTTCAGCGTTTCTATTGCCTGGTCGCCCTGGTCTGCTAAATGCTGTGTCCAGCCCAGCAGCACGTAACCATAGGAATTAAACGGATCAATTGCCACAGCTTGCTTGAGAGTTGCGATCGCATCCTCGAACTGGCCCTGATCCCGATAAGTCAGCCCTCGCTGCCGATAGATGCTCGCCGTAGTTTTATCAATCAAAAAGCTGGGATATTGCAAAGCCGTGAGGCTTTCGGTCGAGATCGAGTGAGTCTGAAACGCTAGCGGAACAGTTTGGCTACAACCCGCCACTAGCAACCATCCACCCAAAAGTGCGCCAAATTTTCGCTGTGCTTGATGTGTTAGCACCATCTCAACCATTTACTGCTTTGAAACTCCATTCCCAATTTATGCAGTAATCAGCAGCCCCTCGTCTACTCCTTCCGTGTCAAATTTTTGAAACTCTCACAGTACTCTCTGCGCCAGCGACTTTTGCAAAAACCATAGGCCAATCGTTCCAGACGAGGCAATCCAAAGATTGACGCCAAGTTGCGATCGCCCGCTGATCATGCACAAACTGCCAGTAACCACTAGAAACGCCGATGTCGTGCCCGCAATCCCCACCATCAGCCGCATCATCGACTGCGCCTGCATCACCCACTCCAGCAGCTCCTCTGGCTGATCTAGCGGTACATCGGCCCGTTGAGCCAGTTGAAAGGATTGATACTTGGTTGCTTCAATGTGGTAGTACGTGCCCAGTTCCGGATCGCGCAGGCTGGCATCCGACTCCAAACCAAACTGCTTGGCCTGTGCGATCGCAGCCCGAATTTGCTTTTTAGTTGCCAGCGGCTGTAGCGCTTCAAATACGGATTCTCGATAAACCCCCGTCTTCGCCATTGCCAGCACCCGTTCCGTCAGTTCCATCTCCGATAGTTCCGCTCCAGCTAGTGCCGCCGTCCCAGATTGCGATCGCGTCGTTGTGCTCATAGTAGTACTGATGCCAATACTGCGATAATAACTCTGTACTAATTTGCTTATTGTAAGGCGTTTTGTCCCAAGTGGAACACTTTAGTTTTCTGCCACAGGTTTGGCTTTGCTGATGAGCCGGGAGCAGGGGGGCGAGGGAGCAGAGGGGCAGGGGGAGAAAGAAAATTTTCTGATCACTGAATATTAAAATTCTCCCCCTCTTCCCCCTCTTCCCCCTCTTCCCCCTCTTCCC
>CBKWJC010000096.1:0-24184 GCA_966674685.1 uncultured bacterium | reverse complement strand
TTACGAACAAAGTCTGGTAATTACACGTGAGATTGGTGATCGAGCGACCGAAGCGCTAACCCTCAACAACATTGGCGAAGTGAACCGAGTGTTGGGCAACTATCCAACAGCACTGGACTATTACGAACAAAGTCTGGTAATTACACGTGAGATTGGTGATCGAGCGACCGAAGCGTATACCCTCAACAACATTGGCATTGTCAATCAATCGTTAGGTAGCTATCCAACGGCACTGGACTATTACGAGCAAAGTCTGGTAATTACACGTGAGATTGGTGATCGAGCGACCGAAGTGCTAACCCTCAACAACATTGGCCTTGTGAATCAATTGTTGAGTAACTATCCAACGGCACTGGACTATTACGAGCAAAGTCTGGTAATTACACGTGAGATTGGTGATCGAGCGACCGAAGCGCTGACCCTCAACAACATTGGTCTTGTGAATCAATTGTTGAGTAACTATCCGACGGCACTAGACTATTACGAGCAAAGTCTGGTGATTACACGCGAGATTGGTGACCGCGCAACCGAAGCGTATACCCTCAACAACATTGGCCTTGTGAACCAATTGTTAGGCAGCTATCCGACGGCACTGGACTACTATGAACGAAGTTTAGTGATTACACGTGAGATTGGCAACCGCGCAGGTGAAGCAAATGCCCTGGGTAATATTGGCAGTGTGACCCAACTGTTGGACAATTATCCAACGGCGCTGGAGTATTACCAGCAGAGTCTGGTGATTATACAGGAGATTGGCGACCGCGCGGCTGAAGCGCTAATCCTCAACAACATTGGCAATGTGAACCAATTGTTGGGCAACTATCCAACGGCGCTAAAGTATTACCAGCAAAGTCTGGTAATTACACGTGAGATTGGCAACCGCGCAGGTGAAGCGAAAACCCTCAACAACATTGGCCTGGTGAGCCAATTGTTAGGCAGCTATCCGACAGCACTGGAGAACTACGAACAAAGTCTGGTGATTATGCGTGAGATTGGAGATCGCGCAGGCGAGGCGCAGGCTCTCAATAATCAGGGTGTTACTCTACTTCGTACAGATCAACTTTCTCAAGCAGAAACCGTATTATTGCAGTCCATTAATACCTATGAATCTCTCCGGCTTGACCTCTCTGACAGCCAACTTATCTCGATTGCCGATACCCAAGCGCAAGCTTATACAAATCTAGAGTATGTATTGACTGCTCAGAACAAAGTGGTTGAAGCTCTAGAAATTACTGAACGCGCACGAGCACGAGCGCTTGTACTTCAGCTAGCTCGCCGTCTTGCCACCCCCGATGAACAAGCCGCACTAGCCGCTAGCCCCATTGCTCAAGCTCCCACTGTAGAGGAAATTCAGCAGATTGCCCGTGAAACGAATACACCTCTCGTCACCTACTCCCTCATCTTTAACGAAGCGCTCCACATCTGGGTCATCCAACCCACTGGTGACATCACCTTCCGCCAAGTTGACCTCTCCACCTTTTCCGAGAATGCCCTACTCACCTTTGTTCAGCAAACCCGCGAGTCAATGGGCGTCCGCAGCCGTGCCGATGTCGCCATCACGACAGCTCGACAGCGACCCCGGATTTCGCGAGCAGAACAAACCCAAAACCTCAAACAGCTCCACCAGCTTTTGATTGATCCCATTGCCGACCTGCTGCCCACCGATCCCAATGAGCGCGTCGTCTTCATTCCCCATCAGAGCCTCTTCCTGGTTCCCTTCGCTGCCCTCATGGACACAGACGGTACCTATCTGATTGAGAAACACACCATCCTCACCGCGCCATCAATTCAGGTGTTGAGTCTAACCCAAGAACTGCAAACCGCTAACGGCAACGGTCGCCGCCCCTTAAGCGATCTGTCTGCCGATGAGCTGCTGATTGTGGGCAACCCCACCATGCCCCGCGTCTGGAATCCAGAAGGCAACACCCAAACCACCTTGTCTAACCTGCCCGGTGCCGAAGCCGAAGCCTTACAGGTAGCTGAATTCCTGGGCACCAAAGCCCTCACGGGTGCCGCCGCCACCGAACCTGCCGTGCGGCAACAGATGACATCCGCTCGACTCATCCATCTGGCCACCCACGGACTGCTGGAATATGGTCTACCCGAAGAATCCGGTGTGCGCGATTTTCCAGGTGCGATCGCGCTTGCCCCCGACGCCACAGTAGACAATTCTGACCTCGCTGCACCGGGCGATGGCTTACTAACGGCTGCGGAGCTACTGGAAATGGACTTGAATGCCGAACTAGTAGTACTTAGCGCCTGCAACACCGGGCGAGGTCGAATCACGGGCGATGGCGTAGTGGGCTTATCTCGCGCACTCATTACAGCAGGTGTCCCCAGCATTATCGTTTCTCTCTGGTCAGTCCCCGATGCACCCACCGCTGATTTGATGACCACCTTCTACGAACAGCTCCAGCAAAATCCCGACAAAGCCCAAGCCCTGCGACAGGCCATGCTAATCACGATGGAACAGCACGAAGATCCCATTGACTGGGCCGCGTTTACGCTAATTGGTGCTGCACAATAGGACGTATAGAGCTACCCTACGGGTGGATAATAGAGAATCGATTTCGTGGAGGGCGTGATGGTATCGAACAGCTATAGTTCTATTCCGCAGGTTGATCCACCGCGCACACCGCGAGAAACCCTGCCGACCATGTACGATTTGCCGAGCGAATCTGCGGAGGAACCTGGCTTGCCCGATGAGTTTCATGATCTCCAGCCTCAGCTTCTGAGCCGGACGCTGCGTCTAAGCCAATACTCGCAAGAAAACTATTTCACGGCTTCCGATCTGAATGTTTACTACGACGTGCGCCATCCACTTTGGTTTAAGCGGCCAGACTGGTTTTTAGCAGTTGATGTGCCGCGCCTATATGACGGCACTGATTTGCGCCGCAGCTACGTCACCTGGCAAGAAGGACAAAACCCCTATGTCGTGATTGAGTTCCTCTCACCCGGAACCGAAATGGGCGATCTGGGACGGTTTTATGATCTGGCTGATCAGATCTCAGATGTGGCTGAATCCGGTCGCGCGCTAAACCGGATCACCGAATCAGGCACAGCTAGCCCTCCAACCAAATTAGAAGTGTATGAACGCCATCTGCGCGTTCCCCATTACATTGTCTATAGCCGCTATAGCCAACGATTGCGCTATTTCAAGCTGGATGGGGGGCGCTACCAAGAGCAACCAATTCAGGATCAGCGGCCTCAGATTTGGCTGGCCGACTTAGAAATTGGCCTCAGCATCTGGTCAGGAGAGTTCGAAGCAGTGCCAGGAAGCTGGTTGCGCTGGTGCGATCGCACTGGCAATTGGATATTGACCGATACGGAACAAGCTCAAGCTCAGCTCCTACAGGCAACAGAACAGGCTCAAGCTCAGCTTGTGCAGGCAGCACGCAATCTACTAGCAACGGGAATGGAATTCGAGCAAGTCATTGAGCTACTGAATTTGACAGCAGAGCAGATTCAGCTTGTTCAACGTCACGATTAAACACGATCTGTTGATCGAGCAGTGAATAAGTCCTCAGACAGCGAAGTATTTAAGCATAGTTCACGCACTACTCCACATTTATCAGGACGACCCGCAAGGAACCCTATCCAGGTTGGTCAGTAGCAAAGTGAATTGGTTCATCCACTTGAGAGATAGATGCAGTTGGGCAGGCCATTAGTCGCTCAAACTATCTGCCTGCTTAGTAATTGCCCCCTTACTCATTTAAGGAATTCCCCCATTATGACGACACAGCAAAAGCAACAAACCAAGCAGCAATTTTTGCCCTCTGTTGACACGCTAACCGACGCCAAGAAAGCAGCTCGTCAAGGCGTGTGGGCATCTCTATTCGTCGTTGGTATGACCAGCGTGATGGCTGTCCTTTGGTTCGCCGATGTTCAGCTTTTTGATATTTCGGCCATGCTATTTGGCATCGTCCTGTATGCGCTAGTAGCGTGGGGCATCTACTGTATGTCTCGTATTGCTGCGATCGCAGGTTTAATTCTCTACATTATTGACCGAATTGCTATCATGTCTGATCCACAGGTGGGTGTAAATGGCTTCAGCATTGGCATTGCGGTTTGCATCACGATGGCATTCGTCAACTCAATCCGTGGTACGTTTGCCTATCATCGTCTCCGCCAGCGGCCTCAGCCGGAGGAACCGAATACGATTTAGCATCCAAAATTATCCGAGTCCGATCCGTAGGGGGTAGGCGTCTCGCCTGCCCTTATTTCTTGAACAGCCGAGACGGCTAATCTACAGAGGGATCAATAAACTTATCGACATATTTTAGACAGCCGAGACGGCTATCCTACGGCAGTTGTCCTACGCGAATTCCAATGAAGCCATTTGCTATACTGACGGCATCTGATTCACCCAAGCTATTTCTATGTCTGCCTCTCCGCTCGAATCAGGTCAAACGTTAATGCAGCAGGCGCAAATTGATGGCGTTGTCTTTCCGCCTGGTGATCTCTACAGCGACGAACCACCTTTGGAAACTGATCTTCACCGCGACCAGATTGATCTACTGATTCGATTATTGAAGTGGTACTGGCGCGACCGACAAGATTTCTATGCATCGGGTAATTTGACGATTTACTACAGTCCGACTCAGCGGAAGTCGAGCGATTTTCGGGGGCCGGATTTTTTTGTGGTGCTAGGAACGGAGCGCAAACCGCGTAAAAGCTGGGTGGTGTGGGAGGAAGATGGCAAGTATCCTAATCTAATTGTGGAACTGCTGTCAGAGTCAACAGCAGCCACGGATCGGGGACTGAAGAAGCAAATTTATCAAGACATTTTTCGGACGCCGGATTATTTTTGGTTCGATCCTCACAGTTTAGAGTTTGAAGGATTTCATTTGGTAGACGGTACGTATCACCCAATTGAACTGACGGAGCAGGGCTGGCGCTGGAGCGAGCAGTTGGGGCTGTTTCTAGGCGTTCATCAAGAGCAACTGCGGTTTTTTACGGCAGAGGGGGAGTTGGTGGCCAGTCCGGAAGAGGATGCGGCAGTAGAACGAGAACGGGCTGAAGCGGAACGAGAACGAAACGAAAAGTTAGCGGCAAAGCTGCGAGAGCTAGGTGTTGATCCGGATACGATTTAAGGGACAGCCGAGACAGCTATCCTACGGGGCTTTCGATTTCGTAGGGCAGGCATCTTGCCTGCTGTTTTCCAAAAAATTCTCTAACGCTGAATAAGCGGGGATGAGCCAGAGCTATATGCTGATGTTGCCCCCTGATGTGGATAAACTGGCCGATGCGTTATTTTACAAAGCTGTTTGGCTTGGTAGCTCTGACTGTGTTAATGGTGCCTGTTGGTCAGTTGTCAGGATTGTCACAAGAAGTTGAGAGTTTAGAGCAAGTTCAGAATAGTAACGCTTTGGTGCAAGGCGAACATGCTGAAGATCTAATAGCTGAAGCATATCGATTATTCAATGAGTTTGACCAACTTTGGCGGATGAGCCAGTACCAAGCAGCACAGGAAAAATTGCAGCAAGCGTTGGAGCTTTATCGGAATTCATCTGTACGGCAAGCGTTTCCACAGGCAAGCCGACAAGGAGAAGCGGGGGCTTTAAATGGCTTGGGTGTAATGGCTCAAAACGTTGGTCAATATGAGCAAGCGCTGAACTACTATCAAGAGGCTTTGTTAATCAGTCAAGATATTGGCGATCGTACGGTTGAAGCTGCAACCCTCAACAACATTGGCGAAGTAAACCGCCTGTCGGGCAACTATCCGACAGCGCTGGAGTATTACGAGCAAAGTTTGGCGATTGCGCGGAAAGTTGGTGATCGTACGGTTGAATCGCAACCTCTCAACAACATTGGCGAAGTAAACCAACTGTTGGGAAATTATCTAACCGCACTGGAGTATTACGAGCAAAGTCTGGTAATTCAACGAGACATCGGCGATCGCGCAGGTGAGGCTAGAACCCTAGGCAGAATCGGCATTGTGAAGCTATTGCTAGGAAATCATCTAACCGCGCTGGAGTATTACGAGCAAAGTCTGGTGATTCAACGAGACATCGGCGAGCGCGCAGGTGAAGCTGGAACTCTCAACAGCATCGGTATTGTGAATGACTTATTTGGGAACTATCCGACAGCGCTGGAGTATTATGAGCAAAGTTTGGCAATCCACCGGGAAATCGGCGACCGTGCAGGTGAAGCTGCAACTCTCAACAACATTGGTAATGTATATAACATATTAGGCAACTATCCGACAGCGCTGGAGTATTATCAACAAAGTTTGGCGATCCAGCAGGAAATCGGCGATCGCCAAGGCAAAGCTAGAACTCTCAACAACATTGGCGAAGTAAACATATGGCTGGGCAACTATTCGACAGCGCTGGACTATCATCAACAGAGTCTAGTGATTCAACGAGACATCGGTGATCGCGCAGGTGAAGCTGGAACTCTCCACAACATCGGCATTGTGAACCGATTGTTAGGCGACTATCCGGCGGCGCTAGAGCATTACGAGCAAAGTTTGGTGATTCAACGCGAGATTGGCGATCGCACAGATGAGGCTAGAACTCTAGGCAACATTGGCGTTGTGAATGGATCTTTGGGAAATTATCCGACCGCGCTGGAATATTATCAACAAAGTTTGGCAATCCAGCAGGAAATTGGCGATCGGGCAGGTGAAGCACAA
The DNA here is from genome assembly GCA_966674685.1 of uncultured bacterium. Lineage (GTDB taxonomy): Bacteria > Cyanobacteriota > Cyanobacteriia > Phormidesmidales > Phormidesmidaceae > Thainema. The sequence goes on along the minus strand of CBKWJC010000096.1, from coordinate 17,547 downwards.
ACCTTAGGTAGTATTGGTCTGCTCTTAAACGTTCAATCCCAGCCAGAGGTTGCTATCACGTTTCTCAAAGAAGCAATCAACAAATACGAAGTCATTCGGAATAGTAACCGCGCCTTGGATTCAAATTTACAGGAATCCTACACAGTCACCATTGGAAACTATTACCGTATCCTAGCCGAGCTACTGCTTCGGCAAGATCGCATTCTCGAAGCCCAAGAAGTCCTTGATTTACTCAAACTGCAAGAGCTGGATGACTACCTGCGCGACATCCGTCGCAGCAGCGACACCCCTGTTCAACAACTCGACTTCTGGCCTGCCGAACAAGCTATTCTCGACCTCTACAACCAGCAACTCCAAGCTAATTCCTCCTTCAGCTTTACCGACTTCATCAACAGCACCGCAGTCACCCAGCAGGTCGAACAACTGCGCCGCACTGCCCAAGGTCAGAACCTCAATCCCGATCAGCTAGCGCGACTACAAGACAACCTCCAGCAAGCGGGCAACGCCGCCCTCCTCTATCCCCTCATCCTCGACGACAAAATTGAACTCGTCCTTGTCACCACCTCCGGCCTCATTCGCGAAACCGTTCCTGTTGATCGGGTCGAACTCAACCGCGCCATCACTGCCTTCCGCACCGACATCACCGATCCGCGTAGTAATCCCACAGCTAACGCTCAAAAACTTTACCAGTGGCTGATTGCACCGATCGCTCAGCAGCTTGCACAAGCCGAAGTCGATACCATTCTCTACGCTGCTGATGGCACCCTGCGCTATATTCCCCTGGCTGCTCTGCACGATGGCGAGCAGTGGTTAACTCAGCAGTACACCATTAATCACATCACCGCCGCTTCACTAACTGACTTTCGCCGCGATCGCACTACTAATCTCAACATCCTCGCCGGAGCCTTCCCTGCTGATACGGGCTACAGCGTGGAGATTAACGGCGAATCTAGGTTCTACCAGGGCTTACCTGCTGCCAAAGCCGAAGTCGAAACCATTCAGGCCGACATCCCCAGCACCAATGCTCTGTTCGACCAGCAGTTTAACCCCGCTGCTGTTGTGCCGCAGTTGAGCGACTACAGCATTGTCCACTTCGCTACCCATGCCCAGTTTGTCTCCGGCTTTCCCCATGAGTCGTTTATTCTGTTTGGCAACGGCGAGCGAGTTACCCTGCGCGATATCGGTGAATGGTCACTGCCCAATGCTGAACTGGTTGTCCTCAGTGCCTGCGAAACGGCTGTGAGTGAAGGATTGGGCAATGGTGAAGAAATTCTTGGCTTTGGCTACCAAATGCAGCGGATTGGTGTAGAAGCTGCGATCGCATCTCTTTGGCAGGTGAATGATGGCGGTACGCAGGTGTTGATGAACAGGTTCTACAGCATGTTGCAACAGGGGCACAGTAAGGTTGAGGCGTTGCAGCAGGCGCAGACGGCTTTGATTGAGGGTGATTTATCGGCCAGTGAGCTTGAGCGGGCTGGAGTTACGATTGTGAGCGATCGCAGGTCTACTTCGACTGGCAGCAATCTGAGCCATCCATACTACTGGGCACCGTTTATTTTGATTGGCAATGGGTTGTGATAGCTTTGGCTCCGCTCGAAGAACGATTGCGATCTCTTCATCAGCAAAGTTATCAGCATAATTATCGGGTCAAATCATGGCTAAAAACCGGGTTTCTTTGTAAAGCTGAATAAGTTGACCTGACTCAGAGGGATATAGTGGTGACGTTTCACAGCACCGGAGAGTTGGGCAGATGGGATATGGTGGCAAGCTGCTTGGGGTAATGGTCGTGATCGGGCTGTGGATGCCTGCGGCTGGAATGCTGCATTCAGAAAATACCCTTGCCCAGGAAACATCGTCACCCGAGACAGAAGCTGCTGCCCACCTTGCCGAAGCCGATCGCCTTCTTCAGCAGGGTGCTCAACAATATCAAGTAAGCCAATTCCGAGAAGCCTTGCAATCTTGGCAATGGGCGCTAGAACTCTATCGGGATCTGGCAGTTCAATCCCACTTTCCTAGAAAAAGTCGCCGTGGAGAAGGAAATGCATTGAATAACTTGGGTCTTGCTTACGCTGTGCTGGGGCAGCATCAACAAGCCATTGACTACTATAAACAAAGTCTCGCCATTGTCCGTGAGATTAGAGATCTCCAGGGAGAGGGAAATGCTCTGGGTAATCTGGGCAATGCTTATTTAAGCCTGAGTCAATATCAACAAGCCACTGACTTCTTTGATCAAGCTCTTTTGATTTTCCGCGAGATTAGAGATCGCCAGGGAGAAGGAAAAGCTCTGGGCAATCTGGGCAATGCTTATTTGAGCTTAGATCAATATCAACAAGCGATTGACTACTATGAGCAGCAGCTTGGGATCACCCGTGAGATTGGCGATCGCCTTGGCGAAAGCAACGCGCTGGGCAATCTAGGTATTGCTTATGCTGCTCTGGGTCAGTATCAACAAGCAATTGGCTACTATGAGCAACGTCTTGCTATTGCTCGTGAGATTAGCGATCACCGTGGACAAGGACAAACACTTAATAATCTGGGTGAGGCATATAGAAAGCTAAGTCAATATAAACAGGCAATTGACTTTTATGAGCAAAGCTTTGTCATTGCTCGTGAGATTGGTGATCGTCCGATGGAAGGATCTGCACTAGGTAATCTGGGCATTGCTTACTTCGATCTGGGTCAATATCAACAAGCGATTGACTACTATGAGCAACAGCTTAGGATCACTCGTGAGATTGGTGATCGCCAGGGGGTAGGAAATGCTCTGGGCAGCTTGGGTAATTCTTACTTTAGTTTGGGGCAATACCAGCAAGCAATTATCTTGCTTGGACAAAGCCTTGTCATTGCTCGTGAGATTGGAAGTCGCAGTGGAGAAGGAAGCGCACTGAATAATCTGGGCATTACTTATGCTGCTTTAGGTCAATATCAGTCCGCGATTGACTTCCATGAGCAAAGTCTTGCCATTACCCGTGCGATTGGAAACCGCAGTGGAGAAAAAAATGCTCTGGGTGGTTTGGGTAACTCTTACTTCGGTCTGGGTCAATATCAACAAGCGATTGACTACTATGAGCAGCAGCTTGGGATCACCCGTGAGATTGGCGATCGCCAAGGGAAAGGACTTGCTCTGAACAATCTAGGTAATGTTTACTTAAGCTTGAGGCAATATCAGCAAGCGATTGACTACTATGAGCAATCTCTTGCCATTGCCCATGAGGTTGGAGATCGTCGGGGAGAAGGAAAATCTTTAGGAAATCTGGGTACTACTTACGTTGGTCTAGGGCAATATCAGGAAGCAATTGGCTACTATGAGCAATCTCTTGCCATTGCCCGTGAGACTGGCAATCACGCTGAAGAAGGACTTACACTAAACAATTTAGGCGCAACCTATTACAGACTGAGGCAATTTTCTGCCTCAACTGATGCATTTCTGAAGGCGATCGCCATCTACGATACTCTCCGCACTACTGATCTATCTGATTCTGAAAAGATTTCCTTTTTTGATACTTATCTCGGTACTTACTTAGGTCTTCAGAAATCGCTGATTGCCCAAAACGAGCCAGAGCAAGCACTGGTCTACGCAGAACGCGGTCGAGCCAGAGCCTTTGTTGAATTGTTAGCCACTCGCACCACAACTAATGGTAATCCCAACGCTGCAAGTTTAGAGTCCATCAGTAGTCCCGACCTGACAGAGATTCAACGCATTGCCAGAGAGCAAAATACCATCCTGGTCAATTACTCCGTTGTTTCGGATGAGTCTCTCTTTATCTGGGTGGTGCAACCTACCGGAGAAGTTGCCTTTCGCTCGGTGGAGCTTGATGGCTCCGGTAATGGGAGTTCAACTATCAATCCAATCGCCGCCATTGATGGCCCCGTTTACCGCAGCGCAACCTCCGACTCGGAACTCACGGCTCTGGTCTCTGAATCCAGATCAGTTGTTGGCGAGAGGGAGAATCCCAATACGCCCCAACTGCAAGAATTGCATAAGCTGTTAATCGATCCAATTGCTGATCTCCTCCCCAGCGACCCCAACGCTCAAGTCGTCTTCATCCCCCAGGGCCAACTGTTCCTGGTGCCCTTCGCGGCCCTGCAAGACGAAGACGGCACGTATCTGATTGAAAAACACACCATCCTCACGGCTCCGTCTATTCAGGTATTTGGATTAGCTAATGAGGCTGTGGGGACGCGAAATGTCGCATCCCTCTCCACCGACAATGCCTTAGTTGTCGGCAATCCCACCATGCCGACGGTATGGTTGCCTAATAAAGATGGCGACTTGGCCGAAACCCAACTCTCCTACTTGAGCGGCGCAAAAGCCGAGGCAGAGGCCATTGGCGGTTTCTTCAATATTCCCGCGCTGACGGGGGAACAGGCCACCGAAGCTCGCGTTAAACAACTGCTGCCCAACGCCTCCCTGATCCACCTTGCTACCCACGGCCTGCTGGAATACGGCATCCCTGAGTCCTCTGGCGTGTTAGATCTGCCTGGTGCGATCGCGCTAGCACCCGGTAATGGCGAAGACGGATTGCTGACCTCTGCCGAAATCCTAGAGATGGACTTGCAGGCAGACCTGGCGATTCTCAGCGCCTGCGATACTGGGCGGGGTCGCATCACCGGGGATGGAGTAGTGGGTCTATCTCGGGCATTGATTACGGCAGGAGTGCCCAGCGTAATGGTGTCACTCTGGGCCGTGAATGACGACAGCACCAGCCTTTTAATGCAGCGCTTCTATGAGTTCTTAGCCACGGGTGAATTCACTAAAGCCGAAGCCCTGCGTCAGGCTCAGCTCAGCTTACTTTACGACGAAGACACCGAAACTCGTCTTGAAGCGGTGCGGGCGGACATCTCCGTTGAAACCAGCGGTCGCCGTGATGTGCCGACTGGATCTCGACATCCCTATCACTGGGCACCATTCATCCTGATTGGCAACGGGCTTTAAGCGATTTGTGATGAATAAACAATCTTGTAGGCGTCTCGTCTGCCTTTTCTTTGAGGGACAGCCGAGACGGCTATCCTACAGTATTTCACTCTACGTGGGGTAGGCATCTTGCCTACCACTTTTCCAAAAAATTCTGAAGTTTTACATTTCTTGGCTGAATAAGTCGCCAGTCTCAGACATAAAGGAAAGTAGAAATGCAGTTTCTGCTGCCCTTGTCTAGACGGAGAGTTGTGATTATGCCCCGGATCAAGCGTCGTCAGTTCTTGCAGTTTGCTGGATCATCCCTGGCCGCCATTGGTTTGAGTCAGTTCGACATCTTGCAACAGCGCGATCGCATGTCGAGCGTATTAGCCCAAAGTGCGCCGCGTAAACGAGCGCTGCTAGTTGGGATCAATGACTATGCCGGAGATGTGCCCGATCTCAGAGGATGCGTCAACGATGCCAAAATGCAATACAACCTGCTGGTGCATCGCTTTGGCTTCAACCCTGACGACATTCTGCTGCTGACCGATCAGGATGCCACCCGTGAAGGAATTCTGAGTGCGTTTGAAACTCACCTGATCGAGAACACTGGCCCCAATGACATCGTTGTGTTCCACTATTCAGGGCATGGCTCAATGGTGATTGACCCGGAACCAATTCAGTTACCCGCCACCGCTGGTTACGAAGGCTTTGAGGGCTACAACGGCACAATGATGCCCCACGATGCGCGGGTCAATATCGACGGTGCTAAGGTCAATGACATCATGGGCAAAACGCTGTTTCTGCTCATGAAAAAGATCCCGACCGATCGGGTAACTGTCGTCATCGATTGCTGCCATTCCGGTGGCGGTACGCGTGGAGATTTGACCTATCGAGCTGTAGAGCCACGAGTACGGCAGGAAGAAGCTTCGCCAAGTGAAGCAGAGCTTGCCTATCAGGACAAGCTGATGGCCGATTTGAACCTCTCAGAGAGTCAGCTAAAAACCTTGAGAGAGCAGGGCATTGCAAAAGGGGTTGCTCTGGGTTCTGCACAGGCTAATCAACTCGCTGCCGATGCATCGTTTGGTTCTGGATCAGGTTTGTTTTATGCCGGAGCATTTACCTATGCGCTGACCCACTACCTCTGGCAGCAGCCCAACAGCTTTGATGTCGAGCGTGTCTTTGTCGATCTGGCTCGCAGCACTCGCAATGTGGCGCAGACAGCCAAACTCACCCAAGACCCCATCTACGAAGTTGCTCCCGACAGCAACTACGAGAGCCAGCCGATCTTCTTTATCAATCCCCAGGATAGTCGTCCCTCTGCCGAAGCGGTCGTACTAGAAAACGCGAATGGTCAGGTGCAGTTCTGGCTGGGTGGCGTTTCGTCTCAGAGTCTAGATGCTTTTCAGGAAGGCGCAATTTTTAGCTTGATTGATGACAGCGGCAACGAGATTGGTCAAATTGAGCAAACCGATCGCCGAGAACTGATTGGCTACGGAACGCTGAGGGGTCAAGCTCGCAGTGCACCTACATCTGGAATGCTGCTGCGCGAACGAATTCGGGGTGTCCCGGCTGATCTATCCCTCCGGATTGGCCTTGATCCGTCTCTGGGTGATGAACTGGAAGCAGCGCGATCGCGACTGAACTCCATCAACCGGATTGAACCCGTCTCGCTAGGTGGAAACACCACGCCACACTATCTGCTGGGTCGAATGACCACCGAGGCAATACAGCAGGGTCAGCGTCGCAGTGTCAGTCGCATGGGTGAGGTAGACACCATTGGTTTATTTTCATCGGGATTGGTGCCTGTGGAAGCATCGTTTGGAGACACCCCAACGGAGACGATAGATGATGCCATCAATCGCTTGCGGCCTCGATTGAAGATGCTGCTAGCAGGTCGAATGCTGCGCTCGATTTTAAATAGCGATACGTCGAATTTGAATGTGCGGGTGGAGGTGAATCCAATCCGAGAGGCTGGCGGTGTGCCATCTCGTTCAGGCTCCGCAGCGGTGGAAACTTCGGGTGTGGTAGCCCAAACGGTGGCAACCAATGCAACAGAACTGCGACCGGGAACTGAAATTCAAATTAAGGTAACGAACGAAGAGCAGCAGAATCTCTACATCGGGGTTCTCGTCATTGGCAGCACAGGCCGGATTACGGTGCTGCATCCTGTGGATTGGGAAGCACCCGAAAGTGCAGCGCTACTGGAACCAGGACAATTAGTTGAAATTCCGCGATCAGGCTATGACCCCAATGATACGCGTGACTACTGCACCGATCCGAGTGACGAGTTCCATTTCTGTATTGATGGCCCATCGGGTTATTTTGAGATTCTGACGCTGGCGAGTACAGAGCCGCTGCGGGATGCGCTGAAGGGTCTCCAGCAGATTGCGGAAGACATTGCAGCCCGAACTGGTGATCCGCTGAGCTTAGACAGCGGCAGCAGAGATGAACCCGATGACGTGATCAATGATTTGCTAGGCGATATTGATCGAATTACACGAGCGGATGTAGAAGTACGCAGTGGCACACGCAGTGTGGATACGCAAAAGCTGGCGGCACTGACGGCGATTATCAAAGTAGTGGAATAGATGTAGTTGAATCGGGCAGGATGATTGATTATTCTGCCCTGTTTGGTAAGCCAAAATTCAAGATAGTGGGGCTGGAGCGATGCGTTTGTTAAGGTTTCAATCTCTAGTAATGGCTACGGTACTGGGGCTTGCTTCACCCGCGATTAGCACGTTGGATTTGCTGCCAGAGAAAAGTGCGATCGCTGGTTCGAGATTTAAAGATTTTGTCACTAATAAAGGAGATATAAGAATTGTTGAAAGAGCTGAAGGATGTAATTATTCCATTGATAATACTCGCTCTTTTCTCAAAGGAACAAGCGATGAAGACGACGTTTTTCAGCAAACTGAAAACAGTATACAAAATTGGTTAGAGATTTTGGCTGCGTATAGAGAGGAGAAGAATCCACAAGGTGTACAGAGCGCGCTAGAGCAACTCAGCTCTCTTTATCTAAGACTTGGAATTCGCTACTACTATGCTGGCAACATTCAGCAGGCAATTGAAATCTATGGCAATGCACAGAGGTTTTCAGAAGAAGCAGGCCAATCCAATCGATCAATACTAGCTTTGAGCTATACAGCTTATGCATATTACGATCTGGGTCAGTATGAACGAGCAATAGAACTTAGTCAGCAAGCTTTATCTTCTGCTCAAGATGCTGATTACGTTTTTGGAGCAGCTTTAAATCTAGCCAATATTGGTTTAGCTTATTTGACAATTGAAGACTATGAGCAAGCAGAATACTTTTCCGATCAAGCTTTAGCTGTTTTACAAAATGCGGAGCAGCAGCGGGAGGTTTGTGAAGTTGAGGCGTATATTCTAAACGATTTAGGACGAATACATCGAGTTTTAGGTGACTTTGAGAAAGCTATATTATTTCATCAGCAGTCAGTAGAAATCTCTCACAATTTGGGTCTTTATTATTGGGAAACAATTGCCTTACGTGATCTGGGTCAAGCTTATCAAGCTTCAGGTCAATTTCAACTATCGATAGAGACGTATCAACAAGCATTAGCACTCGCGGGGCAGATTGGTTATCTTGAAAGCCAGATGCGAGTCTTGGGTAATATTGGCAATCTTTTGGCTCAACAAAATCAACCAGAATTAGCAATTGCCTTTTACAAACAATCAGTCAATTTGAGTGAAGAAATTCGACAAGATTTGCAAGAGCTTCCACAAGATGTTCAAAAGTCTTATACCGAGACAGTTGCAAAAACTTATCGGATGTTAGCAGATCTTCTCCTTCAGCAGAACCGCGTCCTTGAAGCCCAGCGGGTTCTCGACTTACTTAAAGTGCAGGAACTTGATGACTATCTCCGAGGAGTTGAACGCAACGCCCAAACCGAATCGGGTATTACTTTAAGACCAGAAGAGCAAGAAGCCCTAGAACGTTTCAACGCTGCTCAGAGCCAACTTGTTGAACTAGGACAAGAACTTTTCGAGCTAGAAGCGATTGAGTTACCAGACCGTACACCTGAGCAAACTGCTCGTGTTCGAGAATTGCGTCAGCTACAAAACAATGCCCGTAGCGTCTTCCAAACTTTTTTGGACTCCGATGAAATCAGAAATCTGGTTGCTCAACTGCGGCAAACCACCGGAGCAACTAACCTAGAGCTATCAGAACTCAATGCATTACAAGATAACTTGCGACGACTCGACCAAAACGCCATTGTCCTCTACCCACTGATCCTGGAAGACCGACTGGAACTGATTATCGTCACTGCTAAAGCTCCACCGCTGCGGCGTACCGTCTCCGTATCCCGTGAAGACCTGAACCGAGGCATTGCTGAAATGCGCTCCGCACTACAATCGCCCAGTAGCGATGCCATGACACCTGCCCAGCAGCTTTATGATTGGCTAATTCGTCCGATTGAAGATGACTTAGCCCAAGCTAATGCCGATACGATTATCTACGCTCCCGATAGCCAACTGCGCTACATCCCACTCGCCGCTTTGCACGATGGCAACCAGTGGCTCACGGAGCGATTTCGGGTCAACAACATTACCGCTGCCAGCATTGACGATTTAGATAATGCACCCAATCCAGAATTGCATATTCTTGCCGCTGCCTTTTCTGAGGGGCAATATACCGTGCCGATCCGCGATCGCACGTTATCCTTTGGCGGCCTCGAATATGCCGGACAGGAAGTTGAGAACCTGTCGCAGCTCATTCCTCAAACGGAAAAGCGATTGAATGAAGCGTTTGACTCTGGCATTGTGCTGGATATGAACGACTTCAGCATCGTGCATTTGGCCACTCATGCCACCTTCAATCCAGGGCCACCAGAAGATTCCTTCATTCTGTTTGGCGACGGCAGCAAGGCCACGCTGACCGATATCAAAGGCTGGAACTTTCCCAATGTAGAGCTAGTGGTGCTGAGCGCTTGTGAAACGGCGGTTGGCGATGTTCCCCTGGGTAATGGAGAAGAGATTCTTGGCTTTGGCTATCTGATGCAGTTGGCTGGAGCCGATGCTGCGATCGCATCTCTGTGGCAAGTGAATGATGGCGGTACGCAGGTGTTGATGAACAGGTTCTACAGCAGCTTGCAACAAGGTCACAGCAAAGCTGAAGCGCTGCGGCAGGCCCAGATATCTCTAATTGAGGGTAATTTATCAGCCAGTGAGACCGAGCGAGCTGAGGTTATCATTATCAGCGATCGCAGTTCTACTCCAACCCGCCGCAATCTGAACCATCCCTACTACTGGGCACCGTTTATCCTAATTGGTAATGGCCTCTAATTTCTAAACGCTGAATAAGTGCCAACCCCTCAGACAGATATCGTCCTGAAGCCCCATACTGAGGAGTTGAAATCGATGAAACGCTTCGTCTCTAGCCTTCTGTTAACCAGTCTTCTCTGGGGAGCCGCTGACTGTCCCTATCTGCCCTCCATGCCAGCCGCTCAAGCTCAGGTGCCCACGTCATCGGATGACCTTTACTACTACTTCTACAATCAGCGCATTCCGCTCAATCTGCAAGCCAATCAAATTGCCGTTGCCTTCAAACCTGCTGCTGCCAATACTCGCGATCCAGGGGACTTACCTTATCTGCAACTGCAACGTGCGCTCCAGGGTGAACCGAGCAGCAATACCCGTGGTACACGCTCGGCACCAACCACGCCGCTGAATGTTCAAGTGCAGCCCCTCGGCAGTCAGTATGCGCTGATTGAGTTCACCGACAACACCCGCAGCACCCGCGCTGCCGTGCAGGAACGACTACAGCAGCCCTATGTGGAGACTACGCTGCCGGTGCTGACCCGACCGGATAGCGATGACACGATTTTGCTGCCGAATGAGATCGTGCTCAGCTTAGAACCCAATCTGTCGGAGAGCCAAAAGCAGCTCTTGCTGGTTCGCTACGATCTGGAGATTGTTCGGCCCCTGCGCTTCAGTCGAGATCGCTATTTAGTTCGTTCCAAAACTGCCACAGGGACAGACGTTTTAGCAGTAGCCAATCAGCTTAATGCAGCAGTGGGCATCCAGTCGGCCACGCCCAACTTTGTCCAGTCCATTCCTTATCGCACAGTGACCGATTTACGAGAGATGGTAGCAGCGGATGTTCCTGATGCTCAGGGGCTACTGGATACCCTACTCGCTACTCTGCCGCCAGTACAGGACTCACCGTTTCTTTCCAATTTACTGCCGCTCCAATGGCATCTGGACAGTACACCACAGCGGGGACAGTTACTGCCCCGAACGGATATCCAAGCGGTGGAGGCTTGGCAAAACAGTAATGATGGCGAAGGCGCAGTCGTGGCCGTGATTGATAGCCTGATCCAGTGGGATCATCCAGATTTAGCAGCGAATGTCTATGCGGTAGACGAGGGAAGTGAAACGCTACCGGGTGAGGTGCATGGCTGGGACTTCTCCAATCCGCAGGTGAGCTGTGATGCGGCAGATATCTGTGTGGCAGGCGACCCGGATACGCGGATTAGTCCAGCGGAGTTGGCGATTCTGCGACCTCATTTTCAGAATACGTTTCAGCTCTCGGATGCGGAGCTGTTACAGGAATATGAATCGCTGGCGCAGCGAATTGCCCAGTCGAATCCGGATTTAGCTCAACCACAGATTGCGCGCATCCTGCGAAACTGGCTGCGGGGTCAGATTGCCGCTGAGTTTCACGGCACCTGGTCAGCCGGAGTGATTGGGGCACAGGCTACTGATGAGATGGGCGTGATGGGAGTGGCTCCCAAGGCACAGATCTTGCCGATTCGGGTGTTTGGTCTGGGCGGCGAAATTAGCTCAGCGGCGCTAATTGAAGCGGTGGGCTATGCGGCAGAGCGGGATGTGGATGTGATCAACATGAGCCTGGGTGGACTGCTGCCGGATCGGGAACTGACGGATCAGATCTTTGCCATTCTGGATCAGCATCCGGATCTGGTGATTATTGCCTCGGCAGGAAATGATAATCTCGATGGCGTGGCGTTTCCGGCGGCGATTCCCGGTGTGGTGTCGGTGGGGGCAACGAATCTGAGCGGCAATCGCACGGGCTACAGCAGCTATGGAGCCAGTTTGGATTTGGTGGCTCCGGGTGGAGAAACAGCGCTGACTCGCAGCGGCGGCATCCTGACGACAGGGGGCACCTGGGTGCCGGGTTTCTGGCAGGGATTGACGCCGCCGGACTATGCCTGGGGTGTGGCGCTGGATCCGGCGGGGGAGTATGTGCAGGTGCAGGGTACGTCGTTTTCGGCTCCGACGGTGTCGGGAGTGGTGGCGCTGATGAAGGGGGAGAATCCGGAGTTGGCGCGGGAGCGAGTGATCGAAATCCTCCAGGCGACGGCCAGCTATGAGGGATTGCAGATGACGCAGGCGGATGCCAATCGCTATCGGCTACAGGCGGAGGTAGGCTTTGGCACGGCTCTGAATTTTCCGGTGCTGCGTCCGTCGGGGATTTTCACGCCAGCGGAACCGGTGTCGGCGGAGCAGTATTTCTTTGGCAGCGGTTTGGTGAATGCAGCAGCGGCGGTGGAAGCCGCGAAACGATAGATGTTAGTTGAGCAGTTGACTTGGCTCAAAAAGCAAACAGTAAATCTGGAGATTTGGGCCAAGCTGAATAAGTTGACCAATCTAGAGAGATATAGTGATGGCCTTTAACCTGGAGAGGTGGATAGATGGAATACGGTAGTAAGCTGCTGGGATTAATGATAATGATGGGACTGTGGACGCCTGTGGCTATGGGGGGAATGCCAGAGCAAGCAATTGCTCAGGAGACCAACACAGATGCAGCGGCTCGATTGGCAGAGGGCGATCGCCTCCTTGAACAAGGAACTCAACAATTCAATATGAGTCAGTTGCAGGAAGCTTTGCAGTCCTTCCAGGCCGCACTCGAATTTTATCGAGACTCTACAGTACAGGCTTCTTTTCCTCAAGAGAGCCGACAAGGAGAAGGGCGTACAATACGTGGCTTAGGCAATGTTTTTGCTGCAGAAGGGCAGGATGAGCAGGCGCTTGTCTTCTATAGACAGGCACTAGAGATTGCCCGTCAGGTTGGAGATCGTCTGGGAGAAGGACGTGCGCTAAACAATTTGGGTAATTCTTACAATGCTCAGGAACAATACGAGCAGGCGATAGAACTCTACAGTCAGGCATTAGAAATTGCTCGTGAGATTGAAGATCATTTTGGAGAAATTATCGCTCTACAAAATTTAGCAAACGTTTATAGCAGCTTAGGCCAGTATGAACGGGCTATTGAAGTTCATCAACAACGTCTTGAAATCGCTCGTGAGCTTGGGGATCGTGCTGAAGAAGGGAGTGCCTCGTGGGATCTAGGCTCTGCTTACGCTACTCTAGGACATTATGAGCGAGCTATTGAATTCCACCAAAGGCATCTGACAATTGCACGTGGACTTGGTGACCGATCTGCGGAGGAGATCGCATTAGGGAATTTAGGTGCTGCTTACGATAGCTTGGGCCAGTACAGTGTGGCTATTGACTTTTATCAGCAAACCTTGGTCATTGTCCGTGAGACTGGAGATCGCTCCAGAGAAGCAAGCATTTTGGGTAGTTTGGGCAATGCTTATTACACACTTACTCAGTACGAACTTGCGATTGATTTCTATGAACAATATCTAGAAATTACCCGTGAGATCAAGAATCGTGCATGGGAAAGCAATGCCTTAGGAAACTTAGGAATTGCTTACGATAGGCTAGGACAGTACGAAACTGCGATCGCACTCCATGAGCAGTATCTTGCCATTGCCCGCGAGATTGGCGATCTCCAGGGCGTTGCCTTCGCCCTGGGCAATTTGGGCAATGCTTACGCCGCCTTAGAGCAATATCAGGAGGCGATCGCGCGCTATGAGCAACAACTTGTGATTACCCGCGAGATTGGCGATCGCGCCGGGGAAGGTCGCGCCCTGGGCAGTTTAGGAATTGCTTACCGGAACCTAGGGCAATATCAGGAGGCGATCGCGCGCTATGAGCAACAACTTGTGATTACCCGCGAGATTGGCGATCGCGTTGGGGAAGGTCGCGCCCTGGGCAACTTGGGAGTTGCTTACAACTATTTGGGGCGATATCAGAAGGCGATCTCGTTCCATGAGCAAAGCCTTGTGATTGCCCGCGAGATTGGCGATCGAGAGAAAGAAGGAATCGTTCTGAACAACCTGGGCCTTGCCTACGAAAATTTAGGGCAGTATCAGCGAGTAATAGAGATCTATGAAGAACAACTATTGATTGCTCAAACAGCAAATAACCGTCAACAACAAGGAACAGCCCTAGGCGCACTAGCAGATGTTTATCGAACTTTGGGAGATTATGAGCGCAGTTTGGAGTATGCAGAACAACAACTTGCCTTAGCTCAGGAGCTTGGTAATCTTCCGATGCAATTCTCTGCCATAGTAAAAGTGACTGAAGCTGAAGCTGTTGTATTTGAACCTGATTTATCTGATCTATCTTTGCAGAATATACATAAGATTACTGCCTACTATCAAAAAATGATTTCTTCCTATCAAGAAGCACTCGCTCTATTTGATAGACACCTGCCAATACTTGAGAATTTACAGCATGCAAACGGAACTCAACTTATCGCTCAGGAAGAAATCGAGACTTACACACAAATTAGATTTTTTCTGGAAAACGCTCTTAGAGAAACTCAAAAAATTCTTGCTCAGTATGAGGAATTGGCTGTTCAGACTGGAGGTGGCACTAGCTTTTCAGATGCTGTAGATGATATTAGGAATAGGACGCAACAGTTGGCTTCAATATGGGGGCTAAGGGGAATCGCCTTTTTTCAAGAAGGGCTAGCATTTGCCCGTCAAAGCGGAAATCGTTTTCGAGAAGCAGAAGCTTTGGGTAGCTTGGGAGATTCCTACCACAGGTTAGATCAGCCCCAGCAAGCCATCGAATTTTATAAGCAACAATTAGCTGTAGTTCGTAATATCAATGATGTTGCTAAAGAGGGGATAGCGCTGAGCAATATTGGTCAAGTTCTAAGTGACCAAAGACTACCTGAAATCGCCATTGTTTTTCTAAAAGCTTCCGTTCAAATAAGAGAATCTATTCGTGGAAATCTTTCTGAGTTAGATGCTGAACTTCAGCAGTCTTACGCTAACGTTATAGCCGATGACTATCGCCTTCTAGCTGAACTCCTTCTGCAACAGGATCGCGTTCTCGAAGCCCAGGAAGTCCTTGATCTGTTGAAGCTGCAAGAACTCGACGACTACCAACTCCGCGACGTACGGGGCACGGAAGAGACACGGGAGGGGTTATCCTTCTGGCAGGCGGAGCAGGAGATTTTGGACTTGTTTAATGAATACCTGCAAGTCGAAGATGGGCAAAGCTTTCAGGCATTTATTGAGCGCCCAGAAATTCAGGATCTCGTCTCCCAGCTTCAGCGCAATGCACGAGGACAAAACCTGAATCCAGAGCAACTGGCGCGACTGCAAGACAACTTGCAACAGGCGGGGAATGCAGCACTGCTATATCCGCTGATTTTGGACGATCGCCTTGAACTCGTCCTGGTCACTACCGATGGGTTAGTGCGGCGCACGGTGCCTGTTAGTCGAGTGGAGTTAAATCGTGTTATTGCAGACTTCCGCTCCGACATTACCAATCGCTTCAGTGACCCTATTCCCAATGCTCAACAGCTTTACGACTGG
Source organism: uncultured bacterium (assembly GCA_966674685.1). GTDB lineage: Bacteria > Cyanobacteriota > Cyanobacteriia > Phormidesmidales > Phormidesmidaceae > Thainema. Next base: position 1,986 of record CBKWJC010000096.1, on the reverse strand, counting down.
CTAATCGCCCCCCTCGCCGACGATATGGACGCCGCCGGAGCTGAAACCGTCCTCTATGCTGCTGACGGAGCTTTGCGCTACATTCCTCTCGCTGCTCTACATGATGGCGAGCAGTGGCTTACCCAGCGTTACATCGTCAACCACATCACCGCCGCCTCCCTAATGGACTTTTCCCAAGCGGGGGCAACCACCCTAAACATTCTGGCGGGAGCTTTTCCCGAACATGACCTACCTGTTCAGATTGGGCAAGAGCAAGTACGCTTTAGCGGCCTGCCCTACGCCCAGGTGGAGGTACGCACCCTATCGGAAAACCTGCCCAACACCCAAGCATTCTTCAGCGCTGATTTCAACCGCGAGGAGATCGAACCGCGTCTAGATCAGCACACGGTGCTGCACCTAGCCACCCACGGACAGTTTCGATCGGGGCATCCCAACGACTCATTTATTTTGCTGGGAGACGGCGATCGCATCACCCTATTTGACCTCGATCAGTGGGATCTGCCCAATGTAGATCTGGTGGTGCTGAGTGCCTGCGAGACGGCTGTAAGCGGACCAGAACTGGGCAGCGGGGAGGAAATTCTAGGCTTTGGCTACCAGGTGCAACGCACCGGGGCGCGGGCGGCAATCTCGTCTCTCTGGTCGGTTAGCGACGGCGGTACCCAGATATTGATGAATAGCTTTTATGGGGCGGTGCAAGAGGGATTGCCCAAGGCGGCAGCATTGCAAGCGGCGCAAGAGGCGTTGATTACAGGCGACTTTACAGCGGTGGGAGGTTGGCGGGCGGATGTGGAAATTCGCAGTGCTCAGGGCAGTGGAGCTGGCGATCTCCTGACCCATCCATATTATTGGGCACCGTTCATTTTGATTGGCAATGGACTGTAACTCAATGAGATTCGAATAAGGGTAGTGCATCCCCCTTTACCACGCGTGATTTGTTCAGAACTGCGATCTCAACTACGACAGCGTCGATCCATCAGTTCAAGTTGCCGCCCTTACAACTAGTTCAACAGTCGGTAGTGACCAAGGCAATAGTCGCCGTTCCGATGACCTCGCCGATCGCCGCTACGCCGAACTACCCGGCACTGCTCAAGAAGCCGATGCCATTGTTGCTCTACTGCCCAATGCCATTCTGCTCGACGAAGCCAGAGCCACCGAAAACGCGCTCAAGCAAGTGCAAAGCCCCCAGATTCTGCACATTGCCACCCACGGCTTTTTCCTCAACGACGTGCCGCTGATTGCCTCCCCTAATTTTGCTAGCGGCCTCGGCTTTTCTGACCTGCGAGCCGACGTTAACATCGTCGGTGGGCCAAGTGCAGGCTACACACCGCCTACCGATTCCCTCGGCAATCTGGAAAATCCCGTGTTGCGATCGGGACTAGTATTGGCCGGATTCAACGCTCGCCAAAGCGGCAGCGAAGATGGTGCCCTCACTGCTCTGGAAGCCACCGGGCTTGATCTGCGTGGTATTCAACTCGTCGTCCTCTCCGCCTGTGACACAGGCGTTGGTGATGTTGCCAACGGTGAAGGCGTCTATGGCCTGCGTCGCGCCTTCGTGATTGCCGGAGCCGAAAGCCATCTCACTAGCCTCTGGAAAGTCTCCGACCAAGGCACCGCTGACCTGATGACCGACTACTATCAGCGTCTACTCAACGGCGAAGGACGCAGCGCCGCCCTGCGGCAAACCCAACTCGATATGCTCTCTAGCTCCGCCTATCAGCATCCCTACTACTGGGCCGCCTTCATCCCCTCCGGTAACTGGCGACCACTGCGTACCGAAACCGAATAAGTCACCGTTCATCAGACAGATAAAGGAGTAAGTCGCAGATTCGTTCAGGGTTCAAAGCTGGTTGCGGATCTGCGATCGCACTTCACATCTCAAACCCATGATGAACGCCTTCAAAACCGATCCCCCCATTCTGTTTTCCGGACCTCAGGGTGGTTTCATTTAGGAGGAGGAAAACCTTGAGTGAGGATCGCATAAACTTG
>CBKWJC010000095.1:0-24786 GCA_966674685.1 uncultured bacterium | reverse complement strand
ATCTTGCTCAAGGTTGGGGTTGCGGATTTAACGCACCCACATCTTCCACCAAACCCCAGAGGTTTTTTTTTTCCCCCGCGATTCGGCTCCAAAACAAGCTCTTCGGGTTCTAGAAGTGCAAGGTGCAAGATATGAGAAGTATGGAACTGTGATGTGGGGGCGGTGTCCTTACATCACAATTCATGCCCAGATGAAGCAACGCCCATAGTCAGAGAATGTTGCTCTTGCACATTGGCGAGAAAACACTTTTGATTATGATGAGATGATGCTTTTGACGCGCTTCTGGTTTTATGTTGACCAATTCCGACCCAGCTTTGACATCGTCCCAGCCACCCATCGCTGAGGATGAGACTGCCCGTCGCACGATTCGACCAATGGGGGCGTATGCACTGCACGGTATTGCCTGGGTCGGAGACAAGCTAATTGCCGTGGATTCGGTTCATGGTTATCTGTTTGAAATTGATCGTGCCACAGACAACACGAAGATTCTCAACCAGCATACGGCCCATGAATGGGTCGGCGCGACTGGGTTATCGGTTTGGGAAAATGAAGTTTGGTTTACTAGCGATCGCACAATTTATCGCTGTACGTTTCCCGATCTGAAGCCAGAACCTTTTGTCACCATGCCCTATCCGCTTGAGGGGGTAGCAGTCTGGGATGCGACGGTGTATGTGGCCTGTCAGCGCATCGGCTATATTATTATTTTCAATCGCGAGAACGGCCAGCGGATTACTCAGATTCCGGTGCCCGGCATCGGTGAAGAAAATCTGGCGATCTCTAACGAAGATCTCTGGGTCTGCGATCGCATTGAGCAAACGGTTTACTGTCTGGATCGAGCAACCGGGGATATTCGCTTCACGATCATGACGCCCTACGACAATCCGACCGGGATTGCTATTCCAGCGGAATTTACGGGTAATCAAGGCACGTTTTACATTGCTCATGCGGGCGAGGAACCCTATATTCGCGACAATCCTAACCTTCGGGGTCAAACGTTAGAACTGGCCTTTCGCGATCGCACGTTTATTTATCCGCTGCACTTCAAGTACGATCCTGCTAAAAAATACACCCTCTCCAACGGCTATCTGATTGAGATGACCTATGTGGAGGAGCTGTCCGCTCTGGATGAGGTCAAGCTGGACAACTTAGAATGGCGGATCGCCATGCCGATGAACTCTGATCGGCAGCGGGTGCAGTGGGTTGAACCTGTGGGGATGCCGTACACCGAAGAGACGGTGAATGGACAGCGTATTGCCCTATTCAAATTTGACCAGCTCCACACGCCTCGGGCCGGACTATTTGGCTGGCGGGCACTGCTAGAAGTGCGCGGCATTCGCTACCAGCTATTGCCGAGCGATGTCGAGCGGCACCCCCCGTTATCCAGTGAGTATCAGGCGAAGTACTTGGTCGATGACGATGAGCTGTCGATGGATGAGACGATTATCCGCGATGCTGCCCGTGAGGCGATTGGCTCGGAAACCAACCTGCTGCGCCAGGTGCTCAGTATTCGCGACTATGTCTACGACCAGCTCTCCTACGGCATCAAGCCCCATATTGACACGCCCGATGTAGTGCTGCGCCGGGGCACGGGTTCCTGTGGCGAGTACGTCGGTCTCCTGCTGGCGCTGATGCGGCTGAACGGGATTGCCTGCCGCACCGTTGGCCGCTACAAGTGTCCGCCGCCACCGGATCGGCGCGGGGTACCACTTCAGCCGGACTTCAATCATGTGTGGATTGAGTTCTTGATTCCTGGCTATGGCTGGGTGCCAATGGAGTCGAACGTCGATGATATTCAGGACGATGGCCCCTACCCCACACGATTTTTTATGGCGCTGCCCTGGTATCACATCGAAATGAGCCGAGACGTGCCGTTTGAGAAAATTCGAGTGCCTGGAATTGAGGATCTCGGTATCAAAATCGGCGAGCTAGCCATTAACCACGTTCGCTTTACTATTCTGGACGAACTGCCACCACTAACAGAATAGGTTGATCCCGTTTTTTCGCTGTGGTTACGCATCAGAGTTAGTGTATGAGGCGTAATACCACTCGTTCTACCGATTAACACTACAGCTCAGATCAGCACTGAACCAATCTATCGGAGATTGCTGATTTTAAGTATGAAATCAAGTCCAGATAGAGGAACAATGGGGTTTAACCGGATTTTATAGTAGTTCTAGATAAGCAACGCCATCTATCATCTAGCGTGAAGCAGCCCGTCCGCGTCTGCCTTGGGGGCGACGAGAAGCTCTTGGGAGACGATGTAAACCCATTGCCATAATTTCAGGGACTGAATCATCATCCGCACGAGAATTTGACGGATTTGAATTTATGTCAACGTCTGAATCACAGGAACAGGCTGCATGATTTCCAAAGGAAGAGAACAGTTTGGCAAATACGCTAGTTAACTGGGTGCGAAAAGACATGGTAAGCATCTCCGTGCTTTAAAGCCGTCAAATTAGACCAAAATTATCGATGGGAGCGGGTGGCCTGTAGCAGGAACTTGCCGCTGAGGGCCAGTCCGAGCGCAAGAGCTGCGGGGACAACTGGCACAACCACTCCTATACTGATCAAGCTAAACCAGCTTAATCCGGATAAAAGAATCGCTGTGCCACTTGCAGAAAGGGCTAACTGCGATCTCGTTTTGCACAGCCAAAGTCCGCCGCCAACACCCGCCCAGGTCATGATCCACAGCCAATCCGCCCAGCGCGGCCCAAACTGAAGCAGCGGGCGACCCTCTTCCACTGCGGTGATCAGCTGATTGGCCAGTTCGGCCTGAAGCAAAACGCCGCGCAGATTTTCTCCATAAGGAGTACGAAAGTCATCATTGACCGTCGGATCGGTGACGCCAATGATCACGACTTTGTCCCGAATTAAATCGGGTTTAACTGTGCCAGATCGCAAATCGGTCAGCGTCACGCGGGGAATCGCGGCACTGAGATTGTCGACAGCCCGATAGTTCAGCAGAATTTGATGACCTTCCACGGATTGTCGATTGGCATAGAATCCCGGTCGCGATCGCAACAGGTGAATCGTCATTGTCTCGCTCGTTTGAGTCTGATCAGTGGGACGCTCAACCTGCCAGGTATCTAGCCCAGGAAATAGCTCATAGCCCTGCTGCTCCAGATGAGTAAATGCCAGGAGAGTGCTAATCGCATAGGACGCCTGACAGAGAAAATCCGCCTGGGGCGGCATCGCTAGCAGATGGCGGCGCACCGTTTCATCGAGATCGAGGGCAATATCTGCAAATCCAACTTGTTCCGGCGAAATTCCCGCTAAAGAGGCCGTCCCTTCGTCATCGCCACCCATCGGATGGGCGCAGATTGGTACGACATGATCGTGCTGTTGAATGTATTGAATTAGCTCAGCTTGTCCCTCTCCCTCGGGGCGATCGCGGTAGATATCAATGCCGATCATGCTGGGATTATAGGTTTCCAGCGTTTGCAGCGTCTCCAGCATGGTGTCGTCATGCAGCGGATATTCACCGTCCAACTGACGAATATCGGCCTGGGTCACCTCCACCACAACGGTTTGCTCGGCACCGGATTCAGCCGGACGCCAGCGCAAAAACTGATCAAAGGCCGCCAACTCCAGTGGTTGAAGCAGTCCCATCAATCGCGCCCCAATTAGTAGACCCGCTGTGGCACTGCTCCAGCCCGCCATCATCAAGAGTCGTAGCCAGAGCGGTAGAGGCGGCACCAGAAATCGCGTATTGGGTGCCGCGTCATACAGTGCATCAACCTCTGACCAGGGTGGCTGCGTAGCATCAACCGCTGGCTCATAGGGTGGAACTTTAGGACGTTGGGGCAGTTCACTGGTGGCATTTAGCTGGGCAACTGTATCTAGTGCAGCCAGTATCTCGTCAGCACTTTGGGGCCGCTGCCCTGGAAAAGGAGCCATCAGCCAGTCGATCAAATCAATTAGCGATCGCGACAGTGGTGACGCGTTGTCTTGCCAGAGCAGTTGGCCTGTAGCTGGATTAGACGGCATGGCCGTGGGCGATTTTCCGGTCAGCAAGTAGACAAAGGTGCGACCAAGGGCAAAGAAGTCGGACTGGGGAACTGCTCGGCCATCAATCTGCTCCAGTGGCGCATAGCCGCGTGAAGCCAGCCGTGTACCCGTGAAATCGTCTTCCTGCTGGCGGAGAAACGTTTCGGTGATTTCCCTCACTCCGCCAAAGTCAATCAGCACCAGTTGCCCATCGGGCTTCAGCATGATGTTGGAAGGCTTGATATCGCGGTGAAAATACTGCTGGTTGTGAATCAAACCCAGAATTTCCGACAGTTGCCGCAGCCAGTTAATTGCTTGGGGTTGGGAAATCGGCGACATGTTACGACTGGACATCCACTGCTGCAAATCCAGGCCAGGGATCTTCTCCATCACCAGACCATGCAGGATCTGAGGCACATGCATGACATCGGCTGCATGGGTCGCCTGAAAGGTGAAGTAGGCATCGGGTTCCACCTTGGGAATGCCGGGATGGGAGAGCTGACTGAGAACTTTGGCTTCCCGCTGGAACAGATCAACCGCTTTGGGATAGCTTTCCAGTAGCACTTTCAGGACTTTGATGCTGTCGCGATCGCAGATGGCACAGTCTTCAACTTCATAGGTTTGGCTAAATCCACCCTGGCCCAGTGGACGCAAGACTCGATAGCGATCACACAAGAGGGTGTCGGCTGTCAGCAACGTTGTGGTCTGTTCCCGAATAGTCATAAACCTGGCTCAGCAATCCAACCAACAGGGCACTCGCCAGTGATGATACGAAATCCGCTTGTCAAAACCAGTATTTTTCTTGTGAACGTCCGACTCAATCTGATGTTCACAAAAGACAATTTGAATTCTTTTTAGTCAGATGAGGTATGAGCAACATCTGATGCAGTCGGATCAAGGAGTTTCAAATTAGCGGATTCAATTATCACTAGCACATCTCCGGCTTCATAGCTTTAAACCCCAATTCCAGATGGCTGTAATTCTTATTTAGCAAGGGATTGAGTTGTTGATGATTGAGGTCTCCAGTTATTTATCTCTCATCTCATTCTAATCATGCAGATCAGAAGACTATAGAATTACATCTTTCTTTTTGCAGGGAATCGCCACGGCCAAAAGTCTACAGTTGGAGGGATTCTAGCTTGGCATTAAGGCAACTTAGGAGAGACTGCGATCGCATTTATCTTTCTTAATATCTTAGGGACGTACAACTTTATGGAAAACCATTAAGTATGCTGAACTTCAATTCTATGATTCGTTCCATCCGCCGCTGGGCTGTTTTAGGCTTAATTGTCACCTTGGCTTGGCTACAGGGTGCTGTTATGTCTCCAGCCTATGCTCTCTTTGGTCAAAACAACAGCGGCCAGTTTGTTGCACCCGATGGTCGGGATTTGACGGCAATGGTCAATTGTCTACCCAATGAGCTAAGCGAAGGCGACCTCAAGCGAGCCATCTCAGAAGCGGGGAACGACTACCTAGAGCGCGTATTTCAAACCAAGGATCGCTACGGTGACTATGACATCAGCGAGGCAGAGGAGCGCTTTCAAGCTTGTCTCCGTCGCAACGGCATTACTCCAATGGCTGAAGCCAATCAGCTCGATCGGGATCGCTAAAAGTTTCACTCGCATCTTGCTCCAAACCTGAAGAGGGTATTTTACCCATCGCGGTAGCATAAATACCCTCTTCGGGTTCTTAATTAGCAAGGTATGAGTATCACTGAGACAGCCACAGTCTAGTTTTGTAGATCAACGAGCGAATCTCCCTCAGAGGAAATCATCACGGGTTCCTGATAGAGCGGCACGGTAAATGTCACTGTCGAGCCTAATCCTTCGCCCATGCTGTAGAAATTCACTTCTCCGCCCATTGCCTCAACCAGCTTTTGCGAAATAGTTAATCCCAACCCGGTGCCGCCATATTGACGCGTGCGGGAACCATCCACTTGGCTAAAGGATTGAAACAGCTTGTCCTGCTTATCCAGCGAGACGCCAATTCCCGTATCCGCCACGCTCAATTTGACAAAACCAGACCAAGCCTCGCTCGGAATATCGGGCGGTTTTGGCATCACTTCTGCGCTAATCGTCACGCTGCCTTCGTGGGTGAACTTGATGGCGTTACCCACCAGGTTGAGCATAACTTGCAGCAATCGCTGATAGTTGCCATACAGCACCACTTCGTCACGAGTGGCGGGCATGAGAATTTCGAACTTAAGATTTTTCTGTTCGGCTTGAGTCCGGGTAAAGCTTTCTACCGCATTAAGCAAATCGATCAGCTTGACCGGATTCATCTCGATTTGCATCTTGCCTGCTTCAATCTTGGCAATATCGAGAATGTCATTAATGATTTGCAGCAGATGTACCGCTGACTGATACGCCTCATTGACAAACTCATTCTGCTCTTCTGGGTCATCAGCCATGCCGTCTAGCACTAGCTTGAGGAAGCCAATCATGCCGTTGAGCGGAGTCCGCAGTTCATGGGACGTATTCGCCAAGAACTCACTCTTCAAGCGAGAGGCTTCTTCCGCCTGCTTGCGGGCTTCTTCAGCTTGATGCTTCGCTTCGGCTAATTCTCGGTGCTTTTCAAGTAGGTCTTCATTCACTCGCTGGAGCTCATGCGCCAGGGTTTGGCTTTCATCAAATAAACTGGCATGTGCGATCGCAGTTCCAACCTGATCGGCCAACTCTTGAGCAAACTGCATTTCTGACTCTGTCCATTCTCGGATTTGGTCACACTGCTGCAAAATCACTAGCCCATTCGGCTGATCTTGATAGCAGGTTGCGATCGCTAAGCAGGCAACCGTTGGATAATTCGAGGAGTTATTTGACGAGTTACTGAATGCACTGGGACTGATGGCATTATTTAGACCCTCAGCAAAACTCGGTTGCTCCACCAAATCCACAGCAGATCCAGCAGCAATCACCCGACTAACAGGCTTGAGAGACAGCAGCGCATCCTGAACCAGTTGACGCAGTTCTGGACAGTCGTAATATTCCAGACAAGATTCCACCGAATCCGTACAGTATTCGGCCTGGGGCAAAACGCGCTGATTGCGATCATCTTGATAATCAAAAACCAGACAGCGGCTCACCTGTAGCGCCTGCCCAAAGCCCTCAACCGTTTGCTGCCAAATTGTCTCTAAATCTAGAGTTCGTCGAATATTCCAGGTAATCTGATTCAGTAACCGCTGATAGTGGGCTGAATCATAAACATTTGACGATTTAGCAGGCAAACTCATAACTTGGCATTCCGGATTAAGGATGCGATCAGATGGCAGCAGAAACGATGTCTCTGTCTATAAACCTATTCCTTCTTTCTTTTATACCCGTTGGAAAACCGGATCAATCGTTCCATTCACCCCGTGGAGGTACAGGCGGATTGCGCGGCAGCGTCCGGGACAGATCATCATCCCGACGAGCACCACCTCGTAGCCACTGACGTAGGGCAACTTCAATCACTTTGCTAGGGTCACTGGTCAAGTGCTGCACTTGATCCAGCAACTCAGGGTCGATACTGATGGAAAGTGATACTTTTTCACCAGACTGCTCTGGGCGGGTGGTGGGATTGTTCATGTGTACTGTATTGTAGTCCTCTCATCATTCTAAATCCTAACCTCACCGCTGCTCACACTACGTCACTCTCCCTACATCACGCATGCTCAATTCAAATCGAGGATGAGCAGAATGAATCTTTACCGAGCAAGAGGATCAAGCCCCTTGTTTCGGTGCAGCCTCACCCAGGATTGGCATGAAAAATCTTGAAATATTTTCATTCTGGAGTAAAGCATTACAATATTTTACAGAGGAGATCATGTCCGACCCGCGTTTCGCGCTCGCGTAACGATGTATTAGGGCATTCTAACGTTAACGAGATCTCCATCTCGTGTTTACCATCCACCCTGCTGAATCGATCTCAAACTATATGACTGACGCTCCGGTCTCTCGCATCCGCAATTTTTCCATCATTGCCCACATCGACCACGGTAAGTCTACCCTGGCCGATCGCCTGTTGCAGGTTACTGAAACGGTTAGCGATCGCGATATGAAGGCTCAGTTTCTCGATTCGATGGATCTGGAACGCGAGCGGGGCATCACGATCAAGCTCCAGGCTGCCCGCATGAACTACAAAGCGCGGGATGGAGAGCAGTATGTCTTGAATCTAATTGATACGCCGGGACATGTGGACTTTTCCTACGAGGTATCCCGCTCCCTCGCAGCTTGTGAAGGAGCGCTGCTGGTAGTTGATGCCTCCCAGGGCGTTGAAGCACAGACGCTAGCGAATGTATACCTGGCGTTGGAGCATGACCTGGAAATTATTCCGGTACTGAACAAAATTGATCTGCCGGGAGCCGAACCCGAACGAGTCAAAGCCGAAATTGAAGAGATTATCGGGCTAGACTGTAGCGGCGCAATCCTCGCGTCTGCAAAAGAAGGTGTTGGCATTCAGGAAATTCTAGAATCGATTGTCTACTTAATTCCACCGCCGCAGGACACGGTGACAGAACCACTGCGGGCACTAATTTTTGATAGCTACTACGACCCTTATCGGGGTGTGATTGTCTATTTCCGCGTCATGGACGGCACGGTGAAAAAGGGCGATCGCGTCCGCCTAATGGCCTCTGGCAAGGAATACGAAATTGATGAGCTAGGTGTCCTATCTCCGGTTCAAATTCAAGTGGACGAACTTCATGCAGGTGAAGTGGGCTACTTTGCGGCGGCGATTAAAGCAGTTGAAGATGCACGGGTCGGCGACACGATTACTCTTGCTAAGCATCCAGCAGAGAAGCCGCTACCGGGTTATGTGGAAGCTAAGCCCATGGTCTTCTGCGGTCTGTTTCCTACGGACGCCGATCAGTTTGAAGATCTTCGCGAGGCGCTCGATAAGCTGCGACTGAATGATGCAGCGCTTTACTTTGAACCTGAGACCTCTAGCGCGATGGGCTTTGGCTTCCGCTGCGGCTTCTTAGGGCTGCTGCACATGGAAATTGTCCAAGAGCGGCTGGAGCGGGAATATAACCTCGACCTGATTACGACTGCCCCCTCGGTTATCTACCGCGTCACAATGATCGACGGCAGCGTGATTGAGGTCGATAATCCCAGTCTGCTGCCCGATCCGCAGGAGCGAGAATCGATTGCAGAACCCTACGTTAAGGTGGAAATGATTACGCCCGAAGAATTTGTTGGCCCGTTGATGGAGCTGAGCCAAAGTCGTCGGGGTGATTTCAAGGATATGCGCTATTTGACCCAGGGGCGCACCACCTTGACCTATGAGATTCCGCTGGCGGAAGTCGTAACCGACTTTTTCGACCAGATGAAGTCGCGATCGCGGGGCTATGCCAGCATGGAATACCATCTAATTGGCTATCGCACGAATCATCTGGTCAAGCTGGACGTGATGATCAACGGTGATCCGGTTGATCCGCTGGCGACGATTGTGCATCGCGATAAGGCTTATTACGTGGGCAAAGCGCTGGTGGAGAAGCTGAAGGAGCTGATTCCGCGTCACCAGTTCAAAATTCCAGTGCAGGCCGCGATCGGTAGCCGGATTATTGCCAGCGAGAGCATTCCCGCTCTGCGGAAGGATGTCTTATCTAAGTGCTACGGTGGCGACATTTCCCGAAAGAAAAAGCTGCTGCAAAAGCAGGCTAAGGGGAAAAAGCGCCTGAAGGCAATCGGTACGGTCGATGTGCCGCAAGAAGCCTTTATGGCCGTTTTGAAACTAGGGTAAAGCCTGCCGCCATTGACGTGAAATCACAGGTGAAGCAGCACTACTGGGTACTAGCAGGCATTCTGCTCCTCGGCACATTCCTGCGATTCTGGGGCCTAACTAATCCGCCGCTGTGGCTGGATGAAATTCTCACATCTTTGTTTAGCTTGGGATTGGGATCGGCCAATATTCCGGTGAATCAGTTCATCCCATTTGCGGATCTGCCGCAATTATTTACGCTGCGTCCAACGAGTTGTGATCAAATTGCTGCAGCCATCAGCACGGAATCAACTCATCCGCCGCTGTTCTTCTGCCTGATGCACGGCTGGCTGCGACTACTTCAACCACCGGACATGACCAGTTTAGTTTGGGCTATGCGATCGCTACCCGCCCTGTTTGGGGTCGGTGCGATCTCAGCTATATACGGACTGGGTAGACTAGCCTTTTCACCCCAGATCGGTCTCCTAGCAGCGGCATTTATGGCCGTATCGCCGTTTGCGGTTTACCTATCGCAGGAAGCACGGCATTATACCCTGCCGATGCTGCTGAGTACGCTGTCACTGATGGCATTGGTACAACTGCAGCGGGATTTGCAGAAGCGACGAATTCAGCAACCCTGGGTTTGGCTCGCTTGGATTATCGTCAACGGCATTGGCCTATACGTTCACTATTTTTACCTGCTCGTCATTGCAGCTCAGGTAGGCGTCCTGCTGGTGTGGCTGGTGAGATTACGCTCTAACCTGGCTCACTGGCTAGCGGTAGCGGGTTCAGTCTTCGGTGTGGGACTGATTTTTTCACCCTGGATACCGATCATGCTGGAAAATATGGGGCGATCAGAAGACGATTGGCTGGCTCTGGTTAATCCATCGTTGGGACAGCTCATTGCGCCCGTTTTTCAGATGCTGGCTAGCTGGGTGATCACCGTGATTATGCTGCCCGTGGAGCGGCGACCGCTATGGATAACAATCTCCTGCGGAGCGATGATGCTGGCCTTTGTGATTTGGCTGGTTCCCCATATCGCTAAAGGATTTCGTAACCTATGGCGACAGCCCGCTAATCGGGCAGCCTGGTTAACAATTGCGCTGTATGTCGGCCTTGTGCTGCTAGAGTTCACCGTAATTGTCTACGGATTGAGAAAAGACCTTACGCTAGCGCCCCGCTACAATTTTGTATTTTATTCAGGTCTCTGTTTGCTGCTGGCTGCTTGTCTCGGCTCCTGTGAACGAACGCAGTTCCAGCAGTTAAGGCTACCTCGCCCCCTTTTGATACCACAACTCAGTGTCATCCTAGTTGGACTGGTGAGCTGGATTTTTTTGATTAATGGTCTGATTTTTCACCGTCCTTTTCTGCCGCATCAGGTTGCCCGCAGTATGCTGTTTGCGCCGCAGGAACCTGTTGCGATCGCAGTTGGCTACCGTTCATTACAAGAACTAGCGCTGGGTCTCAGCTTTGCCTTAGAGGTGGATCAAATCCTTGATCAGATACCCACCACAGAGCGCTCACCCGTAGAACCCAATTTAATCTTTATTCATGGCTATCCTCGGTTTAACCCAGTTTGGCGGCGATTAGGCGGACGACCGCAGCCACTACAGCTTGCAGTCCCCGAATCTGAACCGCTCAATCTTTGGGTTGTCGGCACTCGCGCCATTCGCAAAGTTAACTATCGCGATCAGTTTTGGCTTGTGACCGAACATCCTGAAACCGAAACTACACATAGCGCTATATGCCGAATTGACCGTACTCACTACGGTCGCATCGGCTATCCCTATCAGGCATATCGCTGTCAGAATACAGGAAATTGAGAATTGACGGCTGCACTGAATGCAAATTTGCTAGTGTTTCTATTCGCTGGCTGCCACCAGTTGCTTTTTCTGCCTTTCAGGTAGTTCCCTGTACTTTTCCACCAGTGTCCGGAACTCTTCACCATCCAGGATTTCCCGGTCAAGCAGAGCATCGACGATGGCATCTAGCACCTGACGATTCTCGCGCATGACTTGACGAGCTCGCTGATAGCAGTGAAATGCGATCGCGCGTACCTGATGGTCAATCTTGATCGCCATATCTTCGGAATACTCGGAACGAGGCATCAAGTCGCGCCCCAGGAATACAGCATCATTGCCGCTTTCCAAAGCAAATGGCCCCAGTTCAGACATGCCATAGCGAGTGACCATTTCTCGCGCTAGATTCGCCACCACCTGAATGTCATTGCTCGCGCCAATGGTAATTTCATCTTCGCCAAACACCTCATGCTCAGAGGCACGACCACCTAGCGCGATCGTAATTCGGTCTAGCAGCCAACTGCGGGTATATAAACCGCTATCAACCATGTCTTCATCAAAGCTCTGCTGAGCAAAACCGCCAATACCGCCTGAGCGAGGAATGATGGAAACTTTATTCAGCGGATCAGAATTTTCCAGCAGCGTCATCAAAATGGCGTGACCCGCTTCATGATAGGCAATGATTCGCTTTTTCTTGCTGTCCAGTAGAGGCGTCAGCGCCATCCCGGCTGTGATTCGGTCAATCGCGTCTTCAATTTCTCCCATGCCGATCGCATCTTTGCGCCGCCGCGCCGTCAAAATTGCGGCTTCGTTGAGCAAATTGGCTAGATCCGCACCAGAGAAGCCTGGAGTACGGCGAGCGACTGCCGCCAGAGAAATGCCTTCTTCCAGCCGCTTATCCCGAGCATGAACTTCTAAGATTCCTAACCGTCCGTTGTAACCTGGCAAATCAACCGTGACCTGACGATCAAAGCGTCCGGGACGCAGCAGCGCAGAGTCCAGAACATCGGGACGGTTCGTGGCCGCAATGATAATGACGCCTGCATTGCCCTCAAAACCATCCATCTCGGTCAGAAGCTGATTGAGGGTCTGTTCCCGCTCATCGTTGCCGCCGCCGATTCCCGTACCGCGCTGGCGACCTACCGCATCAATCTCGTCAATAAATACCAAACAGGGAGCGCTTTCCTTGGCTTTCCGGAATAGATCTCGCACCCGTGATGCGCCGACACCAACGAACATTTCGACGAATTCCGAACCAGAAATGCTGAAAAATGGTACCCCTGCTTCGCCCGCAATTGCCTTGGCCAGCAGCGTTTTACCTGTTCCCGGCGGGCCGATCAGCAGCACGCCTCGGGGAATCTTAGCTCCTACTGCGGTAAAGCGTTCAGGCTGCTTCAAGAAGGTGACAACTTCTTGCAGTTCTTCCTTGGCTTCTTCAATTCCGGCTACGTCATCAAACAAAATGCCCGTTTTGGCCTCCATCTGGAAGCGAGCTTTGGACTTACCAAAATTAAACGCCTGTCCCGATGCATTGGCTGAGCGACGGAAAATTAAAACCAAACCTAGAATTAGCACTAGTGCCAGTAGCGCATTCGTTGCTAACCAAGTCAACGCGCTATTGTTAGCCGAGGGTGTTACCTGAAACTCAACGTCATTCGCCCTCAGCACATCCGATAGTTCACTGTTGTCAGTCTGAAAAAGCTGGACTTCTTCAGGCGGTTCCCCTTCTTCTTGTGTCGTTAGGGTTACACGCGCCACGTTTCGGTTGGGATCAAGCTCAACCTGCTCGACTTCTCCCGCTTCGACTTTTTCGATGAGTTCACCGTAACTCAATGGCTCTTCTGCTTCTTGGCTCTGCGCGATCGCAGGTGAAACAGGCAAGATACTTTGCAGTAAAAACCATCCAATCGTCAGCATCCCGGCAGAAGCCGCGCCTTTAGCTGCGGAGCGAGAAGTTGCTGATGACTGCGAGTAATTGGTTTGAGAAGAAGACTGAATCATCGATAACTGTTTTTCCTCTGATGCCATGCGTTGAACTCGGTTGAAACTATTTCGGTCGCTAGTGATAGGTCACTTTTAATTAAGTCACTCTAAATTGGGCTGTTAAGCCAAGCTAAACCATTTCAGAAGCTACTCGGCCAAAAGCTACTAGCCCGAAAGCCACTAGCACTGATAGGTCGAATACCGAGTCAATCTCAATACGGGTTTTTAATCTACTGTCTAGTTTAGCTTTATGGCTCAATCGCTGCCTGAGTTGATCGAAAAGGGTTATTTAAGATTTGTCTTATAACCGTAGTCTAGAAAGTTTTGTCTAATTTGTGGGTCGAGTTGGTTCGATAAACTGCGATCGCACCACCCCAATCAATCTCAGCCAATTAGCAAACAATCTTCTACTCTCTCCTCCTTCAGTCTTTCCACCTCCCACAACTTCCGAGTCTTCGGTTTTCACTAACCTCGTTTTCATGCTTAGGATTGTGGATTGAATCCGCGTTCCTTAGTCTTCATGAACTGACATCGTCCCAAACTCTGTCCCAAGCTCTCCCCACTCCCCTGCCTCCTCACTCCCCTACCTCCTCACTCCCCTGCCCTCTACAGCCCTTTACTCTTCCACCCTTAGGCGTACTCATTACGACTTTGCAATATAATAAACTTAACACATGTTCAAAAAAGGAAATTCTCATGGTCAAAATCGTAGGTATTGCTGGAAGTTTGCGTTCCGAGTCCTACAGCTATATGGCGCTGCAAGTTGCGGCAGAACGTGCTCGGCACTATGGTGCAAACGTAGAAATTCTAGATTTGCGCGAGATGAATTTGCCGTTTTGCGATGGCACAAGCGATTATCCTGACCATCCCGATGTGGAGCGCCTCCGAACTGCGGTTAAACAGGCCGACGGTCTGATTCTAGCCACACCGGAATATCACGGTAGCGTCAGCGGAGTGCTCAAAAATGCGCTGGATTTGATGAGCTTTGAGCATTTATCCGGCAAGATGACGGGCGTCATTAGCGTGCTGGGCGGCCAGTCTAATAGCAATGCGCTGAACGACCTGCGGGTCATCCTCCGCTGGGTTCACGCTTGGATGATTCCGGAACAGGTGGCAATTGGACAGGCGTGGCAAGCCTTCGATGAATATGGACAGCTTAAGGATGAACGGCTGGCTGAACGAATGGACGGATTTGCTAAGAGTTTGGTCGAAAATACGCAGCGGTTGACAACTCATTCTGTGGCACTTGCTAGCAGCAGCAGCAAAAATTAAGGCAATATGATGAGGATATTCGTTAAACTCAAGCGATTGTCCACATCAGGTTATGGCAGTATCCGTGGGAACAAGCCTCCAGGGCGGAAAGTATACCCTTGACCAAGAACTGGGTCTAGGTGGATTTGGTGTGACCTATAAGGCGACGCACCATTTTCTGAATCAAACCGTTGTGATTAAAACGCTGAATGAAGCTGGAAGGCGCGATCGCAACTTTGAAGATCTGCGAGAGAAATTTCAGGCCGAGGCGCGTCGCCTAGCCATGTGTATCCATCCCAATATTGTGCGGGTCAGCGACTTCTTTACCGAAGACGATATGCCCTACATGGTGATGGACTACATTCCGGGGCAGACGTTGGGCGACATTGTGTTTCCCGACCATCCTATGCCTGAAACAACGGCAGTTCACTATATTCAGCAGATTGGTTCCGCGCTGGAGGCGGTTCACCAAAACGGTATGCTGCACCGGGATATCAAACCGCAAAACATCATCTTGCGCCAGGGAACAGATGAAGTCATCCTGATTGACTTTGGCATTTCCCGCGAGTTTACTTTGGGACAAACTCAAACCCACACCAGCTTAATTTCGGTAGGCTATGCGCCGATTGAGCAGTACATGACCCAGGCGCAGCGGACACCTGCGAGTGACGTGTATGGCTTGGCGGCAACGCTCTATGCCTTGGTCACAGCTCAGGTACCTGTGGCCTCGATTCTGCGCGATCGCCAACCGCTGGTGCCGCCCAACGAACTTCGCCCTGACCTCAGCCCTGAACTTAGTCGGGCGATTATGCGCGGCATGGCGATGGAAATTAACCATCGGCCTCAAACGATCACGGAATGGATCTCACTGCTGCCCGGTGTTCATCCCACCCCATCGGCACAGGTGGATAATCCTGCCACCGCCGGAATGCCCCAATTTCCTCGCCAATCCTCAACCACGACTGTGCCAACGATGGCCGTTGCGCCCAAAGCTCAGCCCCCCCGCCGTCCCGCACCACCTGCTGCCTCAGCGCCCCCCGCTCAAGCTCGCAGCCAAACACCACATCCGTATTCGGCTTCACCTCGCCCCGCTCGGCAACGACGAACCACTCAACAAGCGCCTTGGCGGATGTGGCTCGGATTAATTGCAGCGGCCTTGATTGTTGGAGGTTTAGCAGCGCTACTGTTTCGGCCTCAACCAGAATCAACCACAACTGATGAAGCTCAGCCGTCTCCTGCACCAACGGAGCCTGCCTCTCGGCCCTCTGCACCAGCAGATCAGCCGGAGGTGGAATCCTTGCCAGAACCGGATGCAGAAGCTGAACCTACTCCAGAAGAAACGGCTCCGGTTGATGAAACAGAAACGGATGCTGTCGAAGAACCATCAGAGCCATCAACCGTTGTCGAGCCACCTCCACCGGACACTGAACCTAGTGGTGAGGCAGTTCCTGAATCAGATTCCAGTAGTGATTCAGGGGATACAGGCGGCGGCACAGATGCTGTGCCTGGATTTCCGCCGGGAACGTCTGAGGACAAAATTAAAGACGAATTAGGCGAACCCCAGTCAAGCAGTCCATCCGGATACTGGCCTAATACGCGATCGGTGATTTACGAGGTCGTGCCCAATCAAATCACCTTGGGCTACATCTACGATCGCAACACAGCCAAACTGCGCCAAACAGAAGCATCGTTTGCTCAATCTGTTGCTACACCGACAATGCTTTCAACCCTGGATGGCATGATGGCTGGCCAAACACCCAGGGATGTACGCACTGCATTAACGCAAATCAAAGATCGCCAGCGACAGGAATATCCGTTTGATGCTGGATCATTAAAGGGTGTGATTCAGCGTAATAATCAAGACCGCATTTATATTGGCGTCTGGGATAGAGATTTGCATTAATCGCGATTTGATTCCACTAAATGTGTCGCTAAATACCGTGGCTTTTGCCAATGACCCAGTGGCGACGGAAAAATCGTGAAAGGCTCGACTCCTCCAACTGGAGCGCGATCGGACGACCATGTGGACAGGTGTGCGGATTCTGCGATCGCTGCCATTGATTCAGTAGCGTTTGCAAATCCGCCAAATCGAGAGGTGTACCATTGCGAATGGCCGTGCGGCAGGCAGTCGCAACCAAAGCCGATTCCAAGTCTCCGCCCAGGCTCAATTCAATCAGCGCCTCAGCACAATCCTCGCGCTGTGCGAGTCGTTCAGGAGCGGTTCGCACGGCCCAAAGTTGCTCCCCAAACGGCTCAACCTCTAACCCAATGTGCTGTAGCTGCTCAACCTGCGCTGGTGCTAACTGCGGCAAAATTACGGGGGGTTCCAGCGATACAATTTGCCAGCGATCGCACAATTGTTCATACAGCACCCGCTCATGGGCAATATGCTGCTCGATCAGCCAGATGCCGCTGGGATGCTCCGCCAGGATGTAGGTGTTGTGGACTTGTGCGATCGCAGTTAGCTGGGAGAACGGCTCACCACTGGAGACATCTCGATCAGTGTCCTTAATCGTGTCGTCACGGTCATCGCTGGACTGGACTGTTCGACTTGTCCCATAGACGCCATCCTGTTCTGCTGTTTTGAGCAGTTGATTCACCCGCTGCATGCCATAGGTTTCCGCCAAGCTATCCGCATTGAGCTGAAGCACTTGGTCGATGACGTGGGCCACCTGCTCTTGCCAAAACGGCAGTTGATGCACATAAATCTCAGTCTTAGCAGGATGTCGATTCCAGTCAATTTGATCGGGCGGTAGCTGTAAATGTAGGAAGCAAACCGGATAGCGATCGCGGGGCAGGGTGCGCCGGAATGCCCGATAAACCGCTTGCTCCAGTTCTGAGGACTGGACAGGGCGACCGTTTAAGGCAATTCGAATCCAGTCAGGCCGATGGCGATGACAGCGATCGGGCAAGCCCAGCAGCGTATAGATTTCAGCCGCTTCAGCGACAGCCTTGGCTTCTGCCTGCTGTAAGTACCGTTCACTGTCGGGATTGTCATTACCATTACCGTGATTCAGAGAAGGATCACGATTCAAAGACACTTCGACCGACGTATCGCGTAAATCGCTCGGCTGCACTCCTCGAAGCAACTGCGGCAAAATCTGCAATGCGCTGTTGCTCGGCCAAATATTGAACCAACTGCGATCGCGCAAATTGATCTGCCAAGTGACCTGCGGATGACACAGCGCCATCTGCTGTATTATCTGCTGCACTACCCTAACCTGCTGCGCCATTGATGGCAGGGCATCACGCCGCGCTGCCCATGATCCAAATAAATTATTGACTGTTACAACCGTTCCCGGTGCGATCGCAATCGCTTCAGCCGCTGTCACCCATCCCTGATGGTCATATGTCACCATCCAGCCCGCTTGTTCACCGCAGCGACTGCAAATTTCTAGGTCTGATAGCTGCGCGAGACTGTGTAACGCTTCTCCCCGAAATCCAAGGCTGCTCACCTGATGAAGATCAGTGCGATCGCGAATTTTACTAGTGCTATGAGCAGCGGCAGCTTGCCTAAGATTTTCTAAATCTATCCCGCTGCCATTATCTGCCACCTGAATTCGCCACTGTTCCGGCCACAGCGAAATGGTTAAACGAGTAGCTTGAGCATCCAGTGCATTTTCAACTAATTCTCGGATGACCGCTGCTAGCGAATCAATCACTTCTCCAGCAGCAATCAGCGCAACAACATCCTGAGGTAAAGGCCGAATTGTAGACATACTATTAGTCTACGCAATCTCAATCTTGTTGGTGTTGTTGGTGTTGAGAGAAAAGTTCCTCTTCCTCCTAAAGACAGTGAATTAATTTTCTGATGGCAGATATCCAAATCACGAACCAAGTCTATGCTAGAGCATAAAGTTTTTTATAGGAAAATACCCAATCCTGGAGTTCATCAAATTTAATTCAGGTATCACTTTATGCAAGTTATCGCTAGGCAAAAAATTCTCTTCCAAAAGCGTAGGCATCAAGCGCTATCTGCATCTTCTCCTGACTGGAATAGGGAGAAACCACAGCGATGGTGGGATCCAAGCCGTCAACTGCTCCGATCAATCCGAACATATCAAAAATGGCGAATAAAAGGTGGTTTCCTAGGAAATTTCATCTGTAAGATTAGCGTTATTCAACACCGATTTTGGAGCGTGGTGACAGCCTCAGATGTTCCAATCAATGCCTGCCTAGGAGGAGGTTTGATCTTAAGACACCCCAATGGCGTCACAATCCACCCAGATGCTAGTGTTGGCCCCAACTGTGTCATCCTTCAGCAAACTGCCCTCGTTGAGGGAGTTCAGCTAGGGGGAGCAGTGAAGGTGTTAGCCGGAGCTAAAATTGTTCGCCCCGTTAAAATTGGTGATTATGCGGTAATTGGTGCGAATGCCGTTGTTCTCGAAGATGTGCCACCTCGATCAACAGCGGTTGGTGTGCCCGCAAGAATCATTCCCAACCGAGCCCAGCAGGTTGGATAAATCTATAGGGGACCTCGATTAATTGAGGTTTTAGGACAAGGGCGTCTCATTTGAGACTGCCGAGGAGATTCAGAGCAATTTCCCGGCATTTCAACCGAAACAGTTCCCTATCTTGACGCAAAAAATAGGATTGGCAGAGCGTATTTAAGCCAAATTCTCGCCTTCAGGCCTGATTATCCTGCCCGTTCAGTCGATGCGTCCGGTTGGGATTCGAGATACACGAACCGCTTGAGGTTATACACCAGATTTTTCAGTTCTAACTGAGTCTGGGCACGAGCCAACCCAATGCTACGCACCATCTTGCCTCCCATGCTGGTGACCAAATCCCCGAAGACATGCTCCACTTTGGCTCGGGTTTTGGAACGCTCTCGGTTGGCGGCTTTCTGCTCCTGCGTCAGGGGACGATTGCGATACGCCCGCTCATTAATGTGCGGTTCAAAGCCGATCAGTTTCAACACCTCGACAATCAGTACTGAGAGATACGCACTATCGGCCCAGAGCCCATCGCCGAGATTGTCGGCATCGAGCAACTCGCCCAACACCTGCGAGTCATGGACGGATGCATCAGTGACGGCATAACGGCAAATGAACTTAAAGCCGACATCACTACTGATGTGGTTTTTGTACCCGTAGTGGGACGTCCCATATTTCTTCGTCCATCGGGCGTCAACATCTTTCTGCGCCAGCTTATGAGGTTTCTCTTGCCACTGGCTCGGCACTTCACCCTGCTTGATGGTCTGGTTCTCCTCACGGCTGTTGCGCTGTTTGGGTACTGGAATCAAGGTCGCATCCACAATTTGTCCATCTTTGGCGGCATAACCCGCTCCTTAGAGATACGCCCCAAACTGCTTGAACAGTTCCTCCACCAAGCCGTGCTGCTGCAACTGCTCTCGAAAGAGCCACACCGTCGTCGCATCCGGCACCGTATCCTCAAACCCCAGACCAAGAAATTGCATGAACGACAGTCGGTCATTGACCTGGTATTCCAGTTCCTCATCGCTGATGTTGTACAGCTTTTGTAGCACCAGCATTTCGAACAGCAACAGAACATCAGTGGGGGGGCGTCCGGCCTGGCTTTTGCGCGGTTTATCATGAATCTACATCAGAATGGGACGAAAACTCTCCCACGGCACCAGTTGATTCAACTGATTCAGCAACGACTTCTTTTGCTCCAGTTTTTGCTGGCGGTCTTCGACGTCCCAGAATCCCTGCTGTCCCATAGCCTGCTTGCTTCAACAATCCCACCTTATGATCTCATATTGAGATCGCTCTGGCTAATTTTTCGAAGTGCCCTTTAATTAATCTCGCTAAAAACTAGGAAAACACTCCTGAGGGACGCTTTTCTAGTCTATAGCGATAGTCATATTGGTTATGACTATCGCTATAGTATACGTTTATTTACACCAACCTACTTACAGCATTTCCCACCCTGGTGGAGTACGGAAATGTTTCTTTGTCGGAAGCAGAGAAACATTTCCATGCATCTCACGAGGTTGAAAAATTCTGTATATGGCTTCGCTAAATAGCTTAGGAACAACTTGAGATAGCTGTATAAATTGGTAGTTTTAATGTGGGAAAGCTGCGCTATTTGGCACTAGGAACCTGCATACGGAACTCTAGCCAGCGGATACCAAGCTGCTGAATATAAATGAGTAGAGCATAAATAAAGGCTACGATACCTAGCATCTCCAGAGTCTCTTCAACAGTTGTAAACAAAACGTATCCAGTATTTTCTCGTCCATGAAGAAAAGCATAGTAGCCAGTGAATAGTTCAGTGACAAATGCACCGGAAAGATAAACGCAAAATGCAAATACAAACAAGTAGCGAATTCTTTTAGGTAGATGAAATAAGAAGCTCAAGAAGCTCAAGCCGAATATTAACAGTACAAATGCGGCTGGAATTAACCATGCATTATGGAAAAAACCATTTATTCCGAGATCATGCAAAGGATTAGATGCAGCCTCGTGGATTTCAGTCAGTTCATCAATGGCCAGATAGATAAACGTGAGTGATAAAAACCGCCAGTGGTTGATATAGCGCCCCTTAGCCTGAAGCTTGAATTGGGCTATGACAAAGAGCAAAACTGAACAGAATGCCAAGGCTAATGAGGAGTAAAGAGTGGGTATATTTTGCTCCTGATTTACCGAGAATTTAGCAAAGAGAAACCCCTTTAAGGTGAAGTGGGGCAACTCATACATCATGAGTGTGACTGCGACTGAACAGGTCACTAATACTGCAACTACAGTCAGTAGGAATCGTGTAATCTTCCAGGGATCAAGGCAAATACCTGAGCCGTCTGTTTCAGAGGGATAAGGGCTTGAGAAACGGCTGTTGATACTTAACATTGTGTCTGAACTTCCTTGAGCTTTGATGGACAGTGTATTGATTAATGAATATCTGAAGAACAAAGGAGTCAAGCCCTTGTTACTGCAGCTTTATACAGCAATTTTTTAGTCTAGTAAGGTTCCTGGAAATGTCTCTCTGCTTCCGGCAGAGAAACATTCCATACTCCACTAGCAGGGAAAATGTTATGGAGAAGTTAGTTTGATACACTCACGTTATTTGTCGCTGTTAGTAGAAGAAATATCTTAAGTGCCTACAGATAAAGATTGGCGCAATCAGAAATTAAGTTATTGAGATTCTTTCGTCCATGCTTCAATCAATGATGAAAAACTAATAATATAAAATTTGATATAGTCACGACGTTAGTTATGTCGAGTATTCATTGAGTTTGTGTTTTGAGAATTTTTTCAGCTAGTATTTGCTTATAAATAAGATTCACATAAGCTAGAGGTATTAGTCAGCATTAACACGCAGGTTTACATCAACTTTAGATTAGACTGAAGTTAAGATTAAGTTAAGTAACTCTTGTTGAGCTGAATGCCTCTGAAATGAAGGGTTTAGGCGTTGCGCTTTCTTATGATATTGATAAGTTGATTCTCTGAGAATTGATCTTTGGGTATGAGTCAACAGACAAAATGTGTAATTAATTACAAGATTCAGGGCGCCCGTTTAAGAAACAGTTATGTAGACTTCTAGCTTGCACCAAAACGCAGAAGGGTTATTGGGCTACACATCGCAGCGGCAAACTCACCGCTTCAGGTGCTCAATGTGCAAGGTGCAAGATGGTGAAAACTCATATCGCGTCAAGGTTTCAAGGAGTAGTGTTGCTGTCGTGAGGTGACGGCAACACTACTCCTTCAGGTTTGCTTGCGTGAGGTGCAAGAGTATCAGAATAGAGAGATTTGTGGGGGACTATTGCGATCGCGACCTAAGCGATCGCAGCCTGAGCTAACCTCGTTCAAACCGTCGAAAGGAAATATTGGCGTTGATCTACCCAAGTTTATATCTCTCGGCTCTGAGAGTTTAGCCGCCTGCGGGGAATACTGATAGCAGGATTCAGATATTGCTTGCTAAGGCGACTGTGCCATCCTATGTGGAAGAAACTGAAACATATTGTTCATGATATTCAGGCGTACAGCGACCTTAGCCCTGACTGGTCACTGCGTCTTCGAGTCAATCAGTCGCTACGAGATCGTTTGGCTTTAGCTCTGCCTGCCTGGGCTAAGACATTCACAGACAGCTACAAGGTGTCGTATGACGTGATCTCATTTGTTTATCGGCGGTTTCCTGATTATTCTGGTCTAGATTTCAGTCGCGTTCGACCGGGAGACCGGATGATTGAAGATCTTCACTTCCCGCTGGTGTGCTGGTTTGATTGGGAACAACAGCTTTGTGAGGATTTCGCAGCCGAATTTAGAATTGATTTATTGGATCAACTCGATGAAATTTCTCTGGCTCTCACAATTGATGATGTGATTATGATTTTGGATCAGCACTATTCATTAGTGTCATAATCCTTGTATCCTGCTCAGCTCTGCCAACCAGCGCTACAGATGGGGCAGTGCTGAAGGCTAAGGGCTGATATAAAATCCGGTTGAAAACCTATCGTTTCGTTTATTTTTGTGAAATGCTGGCTCTGTAAGCATTTCACAAAAATAAGCGATAAGCTCATATACACGAACTGTGGCCGTAATATAGAGAATAGAGAATCGATACATCGATATAGCCTTTCCTAAGCTACTGAGGTACAAGTTATTTTTTGGAAGCCGCGCTCCGCGCGGCTTCCAAAAAATAACTCCCCCTTTATTAGCACAAGAAGCGCTATATGAGACGCATTCTTGCCACTTAGCTCTCAGCCGATCTGTAATACCAATTGCAGCACTGGTATTACGGGGATACTTCGTAGTTAAACGTGAAGCGAATCGCTAACGTTTCAGCTTCATACAAGTCGGGTAAAGGACTAAAGGGGGCGGCAGCCTGAATAGCTGCGATCGCAGCATCATCCGTTGCAGCTAATCCAGATGATTCAACTAATTCAACATTGATGACGTTACCGCTCCGATCCACCACAAACCGCACGGTCGCCTGACGTGAACTTGTGACGGAAACATCCTGCCAATTCTGCTCAATTTGCAGATTCACGGCTTGCTGATAAGCGCCTATGGCCTCATCTCGTGCCGCCGCAACGCTCACCTGATCGGGGCTGATGTCATTCGCACGGGGAGCACCACTGAGTCCTCCACCCTCAAAACCGGATTCGGCTGCTGGGGTTGGAGCGGGCATCGCTTCAGGAGATTCGCTAGGACTTGGCGAAGGGCTGGGCGACGTTTCAGGCTTGGGAAGTGGAGCTGCTTGGGGTGTAGATAATGCAGTTGAACCGTCTGGTGGTTTGGGTAACGTTTGAGGCGTAGAAGGCTGCGTTGGGGGAGATACCGGAACGGTTGGTGCTTGAGAATCAGTTGTGGGTGGAACAGGGGATGAGGCTTTATTCGGCTCTGGTGTGGGTGACGCTTTCGGAACAGCAGGTAGGGGCGTGACGGACGGGACGGTTTGCTGCGTGGGCTTACGACTAGAAGGGGCTGCACTAATAGGCTGGGTGTTGGGTGATACAGATTTGGGCGGTGGCTCTGTCACTGCCTTAGGTGCGACTGGATCGGGCTTCCCCATCTCCGGCGGTTGTGAGGTGGCTTCTGGGGCCGCATCCAGCGTTGTATTCACCGTGGATCGGCGCTGCGTCGGGGGTGAAGGAGATTGAGTGTCGGGTGCGTCAATGTAAACAAACTCAATCGGTACAACGTCATCCTCAGCTTTTGGCTCTGGTAATAACCTCGGTAATAGGTTTATTCCAACTGCGATCGCGCCTACGTGCAGCACAACAGCCGTGGCTAAAAACAGCATGAAGCGATCGGCCTGTTGGGTGGTGAACTGAGTTCGATACTTTTGAGCCAGAGTCATAGAGCAGGCACTGCTGTGAGTCGCTAATGCGTATCAATCCGGAAATTCTTTTAAGTTCTAGAGGACAGATTCTAGAGAAAACTTCCCAACTTGGCTATCTAATCACACTTTGTATAATTTGGCGACTGATATTGTAGTTCTGAACCACTCCACTGATTAGGTTAGAGGACAAAACTCAACATTATTCACCCCTTCTCATTACTAAGTACTCTGTAAATTAAGTTTTGCTGGTTGATGTGGCGCGCGGAGAGCGGCACACCCAACAGCAAAAACCACTCGAACAAAATTTCCAGAATCCTAAGATAGGTTGGCATAAACAAACGCATCT
>CBKWJC010000094.1:0-25217 GCA_966674685.1 uncultured bacterium | reverse complement strand
CCTGGGACTTTGGAGGCTTTCTCATTAAGCCTTCCTTATTGCTGTGACTAATTACAATTTGTTTTCGCTTTGTAATATCACTGCCGATACCCAAGAAGCCTGTTATGGTGCCAGTTGCATTACGTAACGCAGTAATTGACAGTAATACGGGAAAGCGATCGCCATTTTTAGTAATGTAAGTCCACTCCCGCTCTTCAATTTGTCCCAGTCGGGCGTTTGCCACAAACACTTCAAATCCTGGTGCGATCGGACGACCCAGTTCCTCTGAAAGTTCTACCGCTCGTTGCACTACCTCGTCTCGATCATGAATGATAGCGGGGGTAACTTTGCCAATGACTTCTTCAGCAGAATAGCCTAGCCATCGTTCTGCTGCAGCGTTGAACGTACAAATTGTGCCATTTGCACTAGTTGAAATAATGCTATAGTTTGCACTATTTAGAATGGCTTGTTGAAGGGATAGCGAAGACTGAAGCGTAATTTCTGCTTGTTTGCGATCGGTAATATCAAATAGAGTCGATCGACTCATCAAATAGTTACCATCTGCATCATAAATAGCAGTGGCATTTAAGCTAGTGTACAGAATTGAGCCATCTTTACGAATCATCTCAAATTCAGAATTCGTTACCCAACCGTATTCTTTAAATCTGGAAAAACATTGGTAGAAATGTTCTAAACTAGCAGGCGTAATGAGGTCAGAAAACTTTTTGTGATGGAGTATTTCTTCACGGCTGTATCCTAACCATCGCAGTTCTGTATCGTTGATTCGGATAAACGTGCCATCAGCAGCTAGAGAGTGATAACCACAGGGAGCGTTGTTATATAAGTCCTCAAGTTCTTGAGCGTAGTGTTCCACTGCCAACTCTGCTTGAGCACGGTGATTATCAATTTTGTTTAAGGTGCGAGCATTCCAGACTACTAATCCTGAAAGTAAAAGAACATTGAGTGCACTAGATAAAGCAAACTCAACTTCGGCGCTGTAGATCTGCAAATGATAACCTAACGAACATACAATACTCACTAGAAAGGGAATGCCAACTGCTAGTGGTAACAATTTTCTTGCCATCCGGCTTCCTATGCCACGCTGGGTCAAAATCGCCATTAGCCCTTGATGAGGATGAGCACAAAGAATTCCTACGTTAAGCAGGATAAGTGCGATCGCAGCATGGATCGCCATTCCAGTTAAGGAACCAGCCGTATAGAAGTAAACGCTACCGTAGAAAAATCCAGTTAAACCTAAAAAGCCGATAAACCATGAACTGACTGCCAATACCTGTGCTGCCAAATCTCTTTTTTGCTGCAAGAACAACAATGCTAACCCTGCCAATAAAAATGCCAAAGCCGTGTTAGGAGCCATGCGACCAGGAATTGCATCACTACCGATGGGTTCTGGCTGCTGTAGTAACAGTTCATCAATCCCAAAATTAACCGGAAAGATATACTGAATCAGCGTTAACAAAGCAGTTAGAATGATCAGCAGGCTAAGGCTGGAGGTAAGAAACCGTAATCTCTTTCTTAAGCAAGGTTGCTTGATATGAGATTGCCAGTGCCACAACCATAACGTTGTTCCTCCCAAGACGAAATTGAGAGCAGCGTTAACCTTCATTGTTGGTAATCCTGGCAGAACGCTCTTCAGTGCTGGAACGTTTAGTAACCAGCCTAAAATGGCGACGATACCCGTAAGAGCTACAATCACTCCAACGTTATGATGAAGAGCCCGGAATAGCAAATGTATTTTTAAGGATTGAAGTATCTTCATACTGAAGTTCAGTGTTAAACATTTGCAGCTAATAGTGGTTCCACAGGGCAAAATGCAAGATCAGGTTTAAAGGACTTATAAAGCTGATGAGATGTATCTAAGCTGTCGCTGAGATATGTTTCCTGGGGCAATCGCTTTTCAAATTCATTAAAAACTGAAGTTGGAGTTTTACCAACCCAATTCAGTTGAGAAAAATTGGGCATTTCCTGATGGCAGGGCGAGCAAAACCAGTAGAGACGCTGACGAGAAATTTGGCGAATGAGTTGATGAGAGCAGCAAGGACAGAGTGGCATAGAAGTAAAGCTCTTAGCAGAAAGAATAAACGTGATTACTCAAACACATTGGCTTGAGTTAAATGTTGTCTCTATCCTCAACTGATAGCAACCTTAAGCTGATGGTTTACTACTGCTAGCAACTTGTTGAAGCTGATTAGCTTACTGGGAAAGTGTCTAGCACCTAACTCTAACCCAAACCGCACCATATCTAGGCGAATTTCAGGTTCATCCTTAATAACTAAAATTCTTTTCACTGAAAGCCTCTTAAATTAATACAGAATATTTTGGTAGTGGTATTCAAGTAATGATTTTGGGTTGTGTGGGCGTCGCCCACACAACCCAAAATCATTACCGTTTGAGGACTACCAACATTTTCACGTAGCGGAACTAGTTGAACTACGATTAATTTAAGAAGGAATAGTGAAAATTTTGTGAAGGCAGCTCAATCGCGCTTTTCAGCAATGTTTCTTCATATCGTTGACTTCTAATAGCCAACCAATCAGTAATTTTTCTGTATGAAAATTACTTTTGTAAATCAAAAAATTATACAGAATTTAATAAACTTCTAAAATGGATGAATCATCTTACAGCCATTTGAAACAAACTGAAGCACCATCTCAGGCGAAATCGGTTCACTAAAAAAGTAACCTTGTATCGCATCGCAGTTGATGGATTGCAGCAGATTCCATTGCTCCAATGTCTCTACTCCCTCGGCAACCACTGCCAAATTTAAGCTATGCCCCAATGCGACGATCGCTTGAATCACCGCAGCATCTTTAGAATTAGTCGAAAGGTCTTTGATAAACTCTCGATCTATCTTGAGGGTGTGCAGTGGAAACTGCTTCAGCGTGGCAAGTGATGAATAACCTGTCCCAAAATCATCCATTGAAATGGCAACACCCATCTTCTGTAATTCTTCAAGTACCGAAATCGTTAGTGGCAGATCTTGCATGGCGATCGTCTCAGTGATTTCGACTTCTAAATACTGCGGATCAAGTCCTGTATCTAATAAAACCTGAGTAATTAAACAAGTTAGATTTTGTTGAAATTGACGACCTGAAAGGTTAACTGCCACTCGAACTGGTCGGAAGCCTGCCATCTGCCAGGCTCGGTTTTGGGCACAGGCAGTCCGCAGAACCCACTCACCGATGGCGTTGATCTGTCCGGTTTCCTCCGCGATCGCAATAAATTGATCGGGGGAAACCATTCCTCGTTGAGGATGTTGCCAGCGTATTAGTGCCTCTAGCGCCACAATCTGTCCGGTTTGCAGGTTGACCTGGGGTTGATAGTGCAACAAGAACTCATGCCGATCTAATGCTTTGTAGAGATCGTTGACCAGCACCAGATGCTCTAACGCCTGGATGTTCATCTCAGAGGCATAGAGTTGAAAGCAGTTCTTTCCTGCTTGCTTGGCTCGGTACATCGCCGTATCCGCATTTTTGAGCAATGTCTCAGCATCTTCGCCATCATAGGGCGCAAGGGCAATGCCAATACTCGCGCTGACATATAGTTCTTGCTGATCGAACTTGAACGGAGCTTCCAGTGTATTGAGAATTCGTTGGGCAATTCTCGTAACATCTTCTGCGGAATGAAGATGGGGCAGGATCAGCGTGAATTCATCGCCACCCCACCGAGAAATCGTGTCACTCTGCTTGAGGCATCCGGCAATTCGTTGTGCCACTTGTTGTAACAACTGATCGCCGATCGCATGCCCTAGGGTATCATTGATTGCCTTAAACCGATCTAAATCCAGAAACATCACGGCCAGCATCTCTCCCTGCCGAGCAGCCTGTTTTAATGCAAAAGCAAGACGCTCATCAAACAATAATCGGTTTGGCAATTGGGTTAAGCGATCATGCGAGGCTTGATGTCGAATGGTCTCTTCTACCCGTCTTTGCATCACTGCCATATACAGTTGAGTCGTCACGGCTTGAGCGAACTGAATTTCCTTCTGGCTCCAGCCCTGTAATTCTATGTCCTGAGCCGCCACAAACGTTTGCAATGGGTCATAGGAAGAAATAATATGCCTATTCCTATTAGACCGATTCAGCCATTCTGTTGCTGGATCAACCTGGTGACGAAAGATGGTCAAGCACCCAATACACTGTTGTTGATACTGTAGTGGCAGAATTAGGATCAATTGAATTGAAGCTTCGGCAAGTGCAGAGGCTAATGGATGAAACTGAGCATCTTGAAAAAGATCATGGATGCTGTAGACATAATGATATAAACGTGACACCGAACCTGGCTGATTAGTTGACTGTGGAACAGGACTTCTAATAATCTGCTGCCATATCTGATTTGCCTCTAACTGAGGTAGAGTAGGCTGATCACCCGATGTATAAAGTTGCGCGAGTTGCCCAGTTGAATTTTCAGTAATGTAAAGCCGACCGCCAATACCCCCCAAAGCACAAATCATTTCATCTAGAACAGTCTGTTGAATAGCCGTTATATCATTGGAAGAATGTAATAAATGACTGATGTGATTAATTGTTGCTTCGTATTGCACCTGTTGACGAGTTTGACTCACGAAGTTGGCTTGGGAAATTGCAATGGCAACATGGGTTGAGAGTTGTTGAAGCAGTTTAATTTCATAGGTTTGCCAATGCCTGAAGCTGCTACAATGATGAGCAATTAACAATCCCCAAAGTTGTTCCTTCTGTAAGATTGGTACAATCAAGTTAGCTTTAACTTGAAAGGATGTGAGCATTTCAATGTGACATGAGGATAAATTTGAGGCAGTAACATCATCAATTGCTCGAATTCGCCCTTGTTTGTATTGTTCAACAAAGCTAGAAGCAAAGCACTCATCAAAAATTTGTTCGCCTAAAATAGATAAATCCGCTGATTTCACAGACTCAACAACTACTTTCCCGAACCAACCTGGCTCAAACCGATAGAGCAAAACACGATCGACTCCCAAAAACTGCCGAACTTCAGTCACTGTTGTATTGAGTGTCTCACTCAAATCAAGAGATTGGCGAATTCGTTTAGCAATCTCGCCCAGTAATCGTTCTTGCTCGACCTGCTGTTGCAGAGTGGCTTCTGCTCTCTGACGATGAGCTATCTCATTCTGCGCTTGCTGATATAGCTCTGATTGGCTTATAGCGAGCGCTGCTTGAGTTGCTAGTTGTTTGAGCAATTGAATTTCGTCAAGCTGCCAGTGTCGGATTCCACTGCACTGCTGAGCAACCAGCAAGCCCCACAGCCTTTCTTCATTGACGATTGGAACGGCTAAATTGGCTCGTACCTGAAATTTCTCTAACAATTCTCGATGGCAGGGACTCAGGCTTGCGGTGTAGATGTCTGCAACTGCCTGCACTCGGCCCTGTTGATAAAGATGAATGTAACTTTCGGCAAAGTAGCTATCGTAGATGACTGTTCCAGTAATGGGCCGCCAATCTGAACCAACCGATTCAACAACGACACAACCGCTCCCACCCGGTTCTAGCTGATAAATTAAAACGCGATCGCAGTGCAGAAATTGACGCACCTCAGACACCGTAGTGTTAAGAATTTCCTCAGGTTGGAGCGATCGATGAATTCGTTGAGCCATTTCGGCGACCAAACGTTCCCGTTCTGATTGCTGTCTCAACATTTCCTCTAATTGTTTGCGCTCCGTAATGTCATTACGAATGGCAACATACTGGTAGGATGTACCCTCATTGTTGAGGAATGGAACGATCGTGGTATCGACCCAGTAAAACGTGCCGTCCTTTGCTCGATTTTTGATCTCACCTCGCCAGACCTGCCCTTGAGCGATCGTCTTCCACATCCCTTGAAAGAATGCTTTGGCATGGTAGCCAGAGTTGATGATGCGGTGGTTCTGTCCAATCAACTCGACTTCGGAATATTGAGAAATTTTGCAGAATTTATCGTTAACGTAGATGATGATTCCTTTAGCGTCAGTAATTGCTACTATTGACGATTGATCGAGTGAAAACTTGATATCTGCTAATTCCTTAAGCGATTGCTGAAGCGCTTTTTCTGATTGTTTTTGAGCAGTAATATCACGAGCAATTTTAGATGCTCCAATAATATTGCCTGTATCGTCTCTAATTGGAGAAACGGCAAGAGAGATGTCGATTAATTCTCCATTTTTTCGCTTTCGTACTGTTTCAAAATGATCGATGTGCTCTCCATTCCTAATTCGTTCGAGAATTCTAAGCTCCTCATCCAAACGATCGATTGGAATCAACCGCGAAATTGAAACCCCGATCATTTCTTCAGCAGAATAGCCAAAAATCCTACCTGCTGAAGCGTTCCAACTTGTAACAATGCCATTTAGAGTTTTGCTAATAATGGCATCTTCTGATGACGCTACTATCGCGGCTAATTGAGATGTGGCTACTTCCGGCAAATATTTTTGTTGACGTGAAGCTGAACTGTTGAGTCTTATAAGTCTTAGCTCCAGTTGGCTAATAACTTGATGACTGACCACCCGTAGTGCCTCAACTTGTTCTGCTGAAATTTGCCGAGGGAGCTGGTCAATGACACATAGCGTTCCAATTCGATAACCTGCGGGTGTTACGAGGGGAAACCCTGCATAAAACCGGATATGGGGATCACCCGTCACTAATGGGTTCGCTACAAACCTTGGATCTAAAGTAGCATCTTCAACAATGAATGGTTCGGATTGCAAAATGGCATGGGCACAGAAAGAGAAGTCACGGTGAGTTTCTGATATTATCAGTCCAACTTTGGATTTGAACCACTGACGCTCACGGTCAATCAAGCTAACCAGGGCGATCGGGGTTTGAGCAATCTGGACAGCCAGTTGAGTTAAGCCATCAAATTCAGCTTCCGGATCAGTATCAAGAATTTGGTATTGATCAAGAGCTTGTAACCTTGCTGCTTCACACTCAATTACTGGAGAACACATTGTTTTTATCCTGGTTACTTAACCTGCTCAACAAACCTGTTGCAACCTTTGCTTTAAACCGCATCATAAAAACTACTCCTAATATCCTTTATCTAGCTGCTGTTACAAAGTGTAATAGTATATCTTTTTCTTCTTAATAGATGCTCAATTTGCCAGTGTGATAGTTCCTAAATTCGTCTGTTAGGAAGGGATTTAATCAGTATTTTTAGAAATGGAGCTTAGAGGGAAGGATTGAGGGGTAGTTGTATGGCGAAGCAGGTTTGCTCATTTCCACTTTTAATCTGAATAGAACCGCCTAAATATGTAACCATTTCTTTGACTAACGCTAATCCCAGCCCTGTACCACCTTGTTTCCAGCGATCGCCACCGGGAATACGATAAAACTTGTCAAAAATCCGAGGTAGTTCCTCAGGCGGGATCTCAACGCCAGAGTTACTAACCTCAATTTGCACATAGTCTAAGTAAGATGAAACATTGAGTGAGATAGTTTCACGGGGTGGTGTGTATTTACAGGCGTTGTTGAGAAGCTCTGAAACCACCCGATATAAACTAGCAGCGTCAGACATCAATGGCGGAAGATCAGGCGCAGTTTGAAGGTCTAGAGTCAGCTGTCGCTGTTGAATTTTTTCTTCAAACGGCTGAATTAAATCAGCGAGCCAATCTCTTAAATCGATGACATCGACGGCATCCAAAGCTTGTTTGTCAGACTCTAGACGCTGTAAATCGAGTAAGTCGTTCACCAGAGCAATTTCTCGTTCACATTCAGTTTGCAACACTTGCAGATGAGTGCATGTTTTGGAGCAATTGGAGTTTTGTTGCGAGATGTGACCACACTGGGATCTACCTGCATTCAAATAATGCTCTAATAGGTGAATCGACAACCGCATATTCGATAGAGGAGATCGCAAGTCGTGTATTACTCGGTTTAAGAAATCATCCTTCACTGCATTTAGGCGCTGTAACTCCTCTACTTGCTTCTGGGCTGTCTGGTAAAGGCGTGCCTGAGTAATTGCGATCGCACACTGCTGTGCAACTTGTTGCACCAAATAACTTTCGGAATCTGTTAACGATTTTGAAATTTCTCGATTCACCCACAGAGATCCTAGCTGCTCATTAGCATGGATAATTGGGCAAGTTAGCTGGGTGATCGTTCCTGGTGATGAGTTAGCGTTAAAACAGAACTGAAAATCTTCTTCTCCAAGCTGTTGGTTAGTGTCTGAGTTTTGGTTTGATGAGGCGTAGCACTCTGCCTTCAGTTCTAATGCCAACTCTCGTACAGCAGTTTCTAAAATATGAACTTCATCTAGGGAGTTGCGGACTGTAGCGACAATACGGCGTAGAGTCAGCTCAAGCTCTAAGTCTCGTTGAAGGATGATAATCTGCTCAGCTAAATCAATATTTGTTTTTGGCTTAGAGCGGAATGATTGCTGTGAAGGAGCTTTGCAAAGAGGTTTTGACATGGTAGATATCATGGTGATGTGGATCAATTTGTGAAGAGTTATGGAAAGAATGATTCAAACTAACTAAAAATTTGGCTATTGATAAGAAATTTGAGCGCAAGAAGCTGTCAGCTGGTCGTACCAGCTCTTAACTCAATGTTTTAGCTAAACTATTTATCGTGCAAAAAGAATTTCTTCGAGTAACAGGCGATCGCCTAACGAAACTGCTTCTAGTAATGCTAACTTGATTGATTCACTTGCTTCTAGTGTTCCATCCACCGTAAAATCGAAATCTTGAGTAAGTATTAGTCCCCGATTTTGTAATTGTTCAGTTGCAATTTGTTGCGCCACATCCATCAAGTTGAGTTCGGGTTCCAGATGCTGACGATGGTGTAAAACCCATCGAGCTATCTCTGGCTCTGGCTCGGCTAACTGGTAGATCGATTGTAGCAAGGCGTCTTTGATATAGCTGGGGCTAGGTAAGGCAGTCAGAAATTTTTTGAGCGATGCGATCGCAGTTAGGTTTTGGGATTTGAATACTTCCACAGCAACCCTTTGAAATGAATCATAGTTCGAGGGGTTTCGAGCCACATCTGGCACTCCTTCATTAGGATGAGATGTTGGGTGAACGAAACAATCAGTTTTGGTACAACAGGTACAGTCAGGTAATAAAACTTGCTGAGGTTGGTCAGGGTCTAGTGAACTTGCTTTGGAAACAGAAGGTTGAGACACAGGACTGTTGCAACACTGACGAATGAATACACCGACCGAATTAGCCGCACGATTCAAGAATCATCTTGCGGTCTTTTAGGCCGACAATTTGAAGTTAAACTAGAAGTGTGAAAATTTTGTGATAGCGGAATCGAACTCAACTTAATCCTGCCAATTGAGGATTGTTCGAACTTGGGCGATCAGAGCAGGGATTTTAAACGGTTTGGTGATAATGCCTGCAATGCCTAGCTTTAACAAGGGCTGGTGTTCTGTAGGGCTTGCCTTGGCAGTTAGCATAATCACTGGAATTGATCGCGTTACCGGATTTTCTTGCAATCGCTGAAATGTGGCAGATCCATCCAGATCAGGCATCATCACGTCGAGTAGAATTGCGTCGAGTGGTTCCGTCTGAGCGAGGCTCAGTCCGTCAATGCCAGAAGCTGCCGTGAGTACGTCCCATCCAGCTGCCGCTTCCAGGCTGAACTGAATAATTCGTCGTGCTCCGTCTTCGTCGTCAATCAGCAGAATCCGTTTTGACATGCCTTCCTCAAGCTTCTGTTGTCAAGGGTAGCGTAAAGTGAAAACAACTTCCTTGCTCCAAAACACTCTCTGCCCAAATCGCGCCCCCATGCTGTTGCACAATACTGCGGCAAATCGCTAATCCTAAACCCGTTCCTCCTTTTTTGCGAGAGTCAGAGGCATCCACTTGCTGGAATCGTTCAAAAATACTGTCCAGCTTATTTGGAGGAATACCACGCCCCTGATCGCGCACAGTAATAAGGATGTGGTGTTCTTTGTAAATTTCGGCAGTTAACCCAATAGTGGTATGGTTGGGCGAGAACTTGACCGCATTGCTTAACAGGTTAGTCAGAACTTGAAGAATGCGATCGCCATCAATATTCAGAATGACAGATAACGGTTCAACCGATAACGTAATATTCATCTGATTTGCAGTAAGCTGCATGAAGTCTACAGCACGGGTCATTAATTGATCTAGATCCCAGGGTTGACGCTCTAAACGAATTTTGCCTGATTCTAAGCGTTCTAGATCGAGAATGTCATTGACCAGACGAGTGAGGCGATCGGCTTCGGTTGCGGCAATACCAATCGTTTCCTGTCCCCGGTCTGAGTCAGGTTGAATTAACCCTGTGGATAGTAATTCTAAAGCGCCACTAATTGAGGTCAATGGCGTTCGCAATTCATGGCTGACGATCGAGATAAACTCAGTCTTCATTTGCTCAAGTCTATGACGTTCAGTAATGTCTTCACCAATACTGATTGTGCCAATTGGTTTTCCCTCAGCATTCCGCAGTAATGTATTGCTCCAGGCAATCATCCGCTCCTCACCAGGCTTAGTCACGATCGAATTTTGGTAATGGGGATGAAACTCTTTTTCCAGTACTTCCTGAAAGCAAATTTGAACAGAGGGTTGTTGACCAGGAGTTAAGAAGTGATCAAACCAATATTTCCCTAACACCTCCTCTTCTGCATATCCAGTTAACTGTAGAAAGAAAGGATTGATATATTCAACATTGCCATTTTGATCTAAGCCAACAACAATGAGCTGTACATTGTTTAATAAGGAGCGCCACCGCCGATCTGCTTCTAATAACGTTGCTTCGGCTCGTTTGCGATCGCTAATTTCGGTAACAATGACTCCCACTCCAACCGCTTGAGCGTCACTATCACTGCAAAAAATTGGGAAGTAAGATGCTAACCAATACCGTGTTACTCCAAGCTGGCTGGGTACTTCAGCTGTAATTTCCAGGTCAATAATGGGTTGCCCTGTGGCTAAAACCTGCTCATGCAGGGGGTTCACAGTGGCAGCCAATTCTGGCAGTAGTTCTGTTGTTGTCTTGCCAAGGTGATCAGCCATAGAACGTCCATTCATGGCGGCAAGTGCTTCGTTGATCTGAACGAACCGTAGATTTTGATCGTGAATGCATAACCCGATTCTGGCTGAAGAGGCGGCATTAAAAAAGTTATTTAACAGGTTACTGGTTCGTTGCAGTTCAGCCGTTCGTTCTTCGACTCGTTGTTCCAGTTCTAGCTTAGATTGAACCAGCAACAGCTCAGCAGTGCGACGCTCTGTGATGTTATTGAATGTACCGATCCATTCCCGAATGCTGCCATCTGAGTGATACACGGGCACTGCTTTCGCTGCTAGCCAATAACACTCACCAGATTGAGACAGCACACGATACTCAATCTCATATGTATCCCCTGTGGCAAGACAATGGGTATAGGCTTGAATCATGCGATCGCGATCGTCTGGATGAATTGCCTTGAGGTAATCCCATTCAGAGTTCTCATCAAGCAATTGTCCGGTCAGATTTGTCCAAAGAGCTGCCGTTTTCAGCACATTGCCTTGGGCATCGGTCAGCCAGACACTGTCCGTCGTTGCCTCTACAAGAGAGCGATAGCGTTCCTCACTCAGACGCAGTGCCTCTTCTGCTTGCTTGCGTTTGGTGATGTCTCGTGTTACGGCTAAAACCAGAGGACTGTCATCATTAGGGGATTGTAAGGGCACCGCATGAGACTCTAGCCGTCGTCGAGTTCCTTTCAGTGCAGTGATTTCAAATTCAAAAGTCGCGGTTTTCCCTTGGGCAACCCCCTGCGTAAATTCCAAGAATGCTTGTTGATGGGTGGGTTCAATCAAAGGACGAACACACTGCCCCTGCACCTGTTCCAGATGATCGGCTTCAAGCATTGCCAGTCCAGCAGGGTTCATGGTTTGCAAAATGCCATCAGCCGTAACAATCTTGACGCATTCTGGTTCAGCTTCAAAAATGGCGCGGAATTGCTGTTCGCTTTGCTTCAATGCAAATTCTAATTGCTTGCGATCGTCAACATTCATTAACGTTCCAGTCATGCGGACTGGTTTGCCCGCTTCGTCATAAAAGGTTTGCCCTCTCCCTTCGACCCAGTGAATACTGCCATCTGCCCAAATGATGCGATATTCGTGTTTATAAATCTGATGTTCTTGAATGGCGGTTTGCACAGCTTGATTCAGACCTTTGCGATCGTCTGGGTGCAACCGAGCAGCAAATGTTTCATACCGACCGTCAAACGTACCGGGAGCCATTCCTAATAATTGCTCATGCTCTGAAGTCCAAATAATCTCTCCTGTTACTAAATTCCAGTTCCACATCCCCATGTGGGCAGCCTGCAACGCCAGTCTCAGTTGTTCTTCGCTTTCTTGCAGGCGGCGATTGCTGAATTGCTGAATTTGAAGCCGAGCATTTTTTAATTCTGAAATAAAATAATTAATCAGAAGGGAAACGAATGCAATCAAACTCAATCGTGCTAGATCTTCTTTCTCCGTAATCGCAAGCGAATGGTCTGGATGCAGGAAAAAGTAGTCACTGACTAGGAGGGAGAGAAATACTGCACATAATCCTGGTTTTGTGCCACCAACCCAAGCCGTAATTGCGATCGCAGCATAAAACAGAGTGAATGAAACCGACGACAAAAATGGATAAGTTAGCTGCGTCAGAACCGTCGCTGCAAAGACTGTTAGCACTGCAATTATATAAGGGTTAATCCGACACATCTTATTCAACATGGTGATCTAACTCTTTAAGCCCCGTAGTTTTTTCAGTACTGTTGCGTGTTCTAATCGACGGATGACCCGCGCTACTAATTCTGCGGCTCGAATCGGTTTACTAACATAATCATCTGCCCCCGCCGTAAATACCTGCTGTATTGTTTCGTCATCATTACTGGCAGAAATCATCAGAATAGACAAATCTTCCCACTGGGAGTCGTTGCGAATCTCTTGGCACAAATCGATGCCGTTAACCTCTGGCATTTCAATATCCAACATCAGCAGATCAGGCTTCACCTCCTTTAAGGTGCCCCAAAACTGCTGAGGATTACTGAGTACGACAATTTGAAAGCCCCAAGGCTGCAACATCGCTTGCACAACGCTGAGGAGCTGAGCATCATCGTCTATAATCAGTAATTGAGATCGCTGAGGTAATCCAGATCGTTGAGGCAAGGTCTTGAAACTGGTTACTTCAGCAGTTAGCTTTGATTGGGATCCAAGACGTGGTTGCTCTATTGCTTGGCGCAATCTCGATACTAATTCGACTAGTTGTGCCTGCTGTTTCTGATCGAATCGGTCTGTCTTCAAAAGTTGCTCAATTTGACGGGATAGCTCCGATGCATCAACCAGATCGAACAATCCCAAAGACCCCTTTAATGTATGGGCTTCTCGCTGTGCCTGCTGCCGGAGTTCTTCTGTTAGAGAGCTGTTTTGC
The DNA here is from genome assembly GCA_966674685.1 of uncultured bacterium. Taxonomy (GTDB): domain Bacteria; phylum Cyanobacteriota; class Cyanobacteriia; order Phormidesmidales; family Phormidesmidaceae; genus Thainema. The sequence continues at coordinate 11,892 of CBKWJC010000094.1, read as the reverse complement.
AAGGCAGCAATCGCCTGTTCAATGGTTGAAATGCGATCGCGGTACTGTGGTCGATATTCTTCCCAAAAGGTGTTGATGGGTGAAAGCTGAAGTTGCGAAAGGGGAGGCTGATCAGATGACGTGACCTCAAACCTCTCAACTTCTGTTGCTTCCCCCACCCCCACTGATTCTTTTAATCGATACCCCAATCCGTAGACCGTTTCAAGCCAGTCCTCAACTCCAACTTCCTTGAGCCGTTTACGCAACCCTTTGATTTGCGCTCGAACTGCATTCTCAGTCGGTGTATTTTCTAGCGCCCAAAGCTGTTCGATTAGTGTTCCATGACTAAAAATCCGTTGAGGATGCCGTAGAAAAATCTCTAACAAGCTATACTCTTTGGAACTGAGATGAAAGGGCTGCCCCTGATAGCTCGCCTGACAAGCACTCGGATCTAACTGCAACTGTCCCCATTGCAGCAGGGGAGATCGCTCAACACTGCCCCGTCGCAGCAACGCCCGAACCCGTGCCAACAGCTCGTCCAAATCAAACGGCTTCACAATGTAGTCATCTGCCCCAGCATCCAATCCCGCAACTCGATTATTGCTGGCATCTTCAGCGGTCATGAGCAAGATAGGTGTGTTGTGATTCAACTGTGAGCGGCGCTCGCCCTCATGGCGTAATTGCTGGCAGAAGTGAATGCCGTCCAACTTAGGTAGCATCAGGTCTAGTAAGATCAGGTCATACTCAAACACTTCTGCCAAATCCCAGCCTTCTTGCCCATCGGCTGCTACCTCAACTAAGTAGTGTTGAGCCGTTAAAGACTGCCGCAGTAGCTCGGCGATCGCCTTATCATCTTCAATTAGCAGAATTTTCATGTAGCTATCCTAAATAGCCTATGAAAGGATATTAGGCTAAGAACCTATCCGAATACCCTATATATATTGCCCATAAAGAAGCGGAAATCGATGAAGTGCACGAGCACTACATAAATCAGCTCGCGTCACAACCGCAGCGTACCCAAGAAGGATACAGTACCTCATGAGATCGCACAGGAATACCCCGATATTCCTAACTGGCAAGAAGAAGCAACCTATATCAATTAGGAGCTCATTAGTAACGAACTATGTGCTCACCTCAGTACAGCTACAGGTTATAAGAGGCAGCTCTCGCTAGGGGTATTCGGCATGACTCAATTGGGTGCTTGTCATGCTGGAAGGCTTCGCTAATGCACAACGCTCTCTCCTAAATATCTGACCAGACTGCACCCGGTCACCTATCTGCCAGCTCTGAGAATCAGGTGTCAGACGAGAATACAGAACCCCAGAACTCCCCGTGTCCATGATCTCTTGATTAGGACTTGGATCTCTAGTAGAGATCGTGGACACCGATGCGGATAGTTTGTTTCTAACAGCCTGCAACAGCTTGAGACGAAGAGGATTCTCCAAATCAGGAAGGGCATAACGGCGAACACGTTTTTGATCGCGACGGCCAGGACGACTGATCGCAACCACCTCTAGTCCTAAGCGCTTCACCAGTTTGTTGGCGATTTGGCAGGGGGTCTGATCGGGGTTGATCGTGAGATTTAACCAGTAGCGCACCTCATGGATGAATCGAAGGGCCACCTGCTTGATGGCAATTGCCCGTTTGTCACAATTGGTCCACGGATTGCCATCGAGCAGGTTGAGTATGCCCAATTTGGCAATGATGCCAGCTTTGACATAGCGTCTGGGCAGCTGGTGCGGAGCCCGAATCGAGCTGCCCAGACTAGACTCCATGCTCCCGCGATCGCAGTTCTTGACCACCTCTAGATTCTCAGCCTGAGCCTGGAGCAGGACACCCCGACGCAGTGCCCCATAGTTGTTACACAACACCTCGTAGCATTGATCCGCATCATTGAAATCGATGCCCGGAAATTCCGCACGGCACAGCACTTTATACGCAATCAGGCGAACCTCCCGGCTACTCTCCATGCCGTTTAGGGTGCGGTGCGCCCAGTCTGGAGTATGCCCCGCTTGCGGCTCAGCCTCAGCAATCTCAAGCGCCTCCTCTAACCAAATTTGCTTCTGCGTGGCATGCCACAGTTGAGCAGTCGCCTTGTGAGCCGATATGGTCGCGGCAGTCACACCGTGGCCCGCACCGTCTAGACAATCGATTAAGGCGACCTGAGCGATCGCTTTTTGGCTCCCACTGACGGTACGGGCCACCGTCAGATAATCAACAATCGCCGACTCCACTCCAGCGAGTGGATGATCACCTGATCTAATCTCAAAGAGTCGCGCCAGCGTGATCAGGTTTTGGCTCAGGCGTTGTTTGATAGCGCGGGGACTACCTAGTGCTTCCTCAGCCGTGCCCGTAATGAATGGCGGAATAAAAATCTGGCGCGGCACTGCCGGTCGATACCGACCCAGCAGTTGGAGATGAGTATCGGTGCTCAGGGCAGGGAAATAGGCCCACACTTCATCAAAATAAGCATCCTCAACTGCCACTTGTCCTTCAATGCTGACCCCTGATTTGGCACTCGGCGAGAGAATCAGCACCTCCGGCTGATTGACCTGAAGCCACCGATCTGGGTCTTTGAAAAACAGATTGAAGGTCTCTCCTTCGTTCGTTTCAGAGTCAATACGAGTGGTATGGATACCTTGACCCTGCAAAATGCGGTCGAGCCGCTTTGCTTCTCGTTGGGAGCTGGTAACCACCAACAAGCGGCTTCCCTGCTCAATTCGATGGAGCAGACGCTGCCGAAAGCCAGAGACTTGGCCAGACAAGATGTGACAGTCCCATGAGATGTCGTATTTACGGTGTTGGAAACAGCGTACAGCTAGGGATTCACTAATTGCCTGCCAGAACTGCACAGCGCGATTGGGAAGACCATCTTCGCTCAGGACAATTGCACCTCCGGAGGCGATCGCATGCTTAGCAACGCGGACAATCTGTTCCAGGATGGCTCCATAGCGGCTGTTGAAGGTGTCTCCCTGGCAGATATGCTCGGTCACCTGATTGCCCTCATCAACGATCAAGACAACGGACTTTGACCAGAACCACTCTGGCAGCTTGCCAATGGAGTCAGGGCACAACACGAGGCCAGGGCGCTGGCGGACGGCGTTCCAAAAATCGCGCTGACGTTGACCAGTGGCTCCCTGATCGTGAATATGGAGAATGCCCCAGTCTTGGGCGGTTTGCTGCCCCAGTGCGTTCAGTGGTGAGAGCACTAGGACGTGTTTGTCTTCCGTCAGGGCAGTATGTACCCAATCGCGCCCGATGCGGTAGGTTTTTCCAGTATTCATGGTGGCGTCTACAACATGAATGACACCTGGTGTCAGGTCGGGCAATGGTGGCAGATAGGGGCCTTCGGTACGTCGTTCAATCGGAAACGTAAGCGCATTGTGTCGGTGGATGGCATTGAGCGCAGCCGCGATCTGTCCGCTGCGTTTATATTGTTTGAGCGTGGGAGCTGCGTTCAAGAGTTCATGGAGTCGCTCTGCCCCGGTCAGTTGGCAAGCACGGTCTGGAGAAGGACAGGCGATCGCAGTTCGGTAGTTTTGATGCGATCGCACTAAGGTGCTAAATCCTTTGGCCGTCTCAGTTCTTGGCTCTGACGTTTCAATAGCGAAGGTGTCCCAACTCTCTGCAGCTTTCGCTGCGTCGGTATAGCGGTAGAGAACATCATCAATTCCTTTGCCCTCTTGCGGCTGCCAAATCGGACAGCGAACCTGGCAGCCGTGACAGTCTAAAACCTGACCCAGTTGCTTGACCTGCCGATGAACATTGGCAATGGTTCTGGGCTTGGTATCTTGATCGAATACGATGAAGAGCCGTCTCCCCTTCGTCGCAAAGCGCTCAAGGGCAGCGTGCAGTTGTAGGCTCCCTTTGACATGCCATTGAGTGATGCCGCGCACCGCGATCGCAGGAATGCCATGAGCAATTAGTGCAAGAGCTTTCTTGAGTCCTTCTGTGATCGCAACTGGCAGATCATGGTGTTCGACCACAGCCCAAAAGTCCTGACCGGGTAAGGGAGTTACATCGTAGCGCTCGTAGAGGGTTGCTGCCGTTACGTCATCAACACGGGGCAAGATTGGCTCGGCTACGGCTCCCGGTGGCGTCTCATACTTAATGGTTTTACCGAGCTTGTGGGGATCCGATCGTGGATGGAACGGTTTGGCATACGGGATGCCCTCGCGTGTACACCACATGCCGTCCCGCAGCGGTTCATAAATCTTGAGCAGGCGCTGAACTCCAACCGTGATGTAGCTGGTAACCGTTTGGGACTGAGCGATTTTATCTTCTAGGATCGCTTGAATAGCGTCGTCTCCGGAGAGGATTTGAACATTAGCGGTTGTCAGTCGATCTGGAATGGCAGACTGTCGAAAATCTGCTAGCATCCAGTCCTCCAATGACGGCAATGCTCGATCCCAGTTAGAGCAATAGCAGGCATTGCTTGGTGTCAATCTCTCGTTCATGCTGTTCTATTCCTCTTATGGCACAGCAGGAATAGACCATTTCAAAGCACCATCAACGTTCACCTTTCGAGGCAAGTTGCCATTTCTGAAAGGCGTGATAACATAGGCGCAATAGTCCTGTGAGCCATTCAAGATTCTGTTGATCCTGGCCTTGAATGTCCCTTGCTGGTCTATTCCGAATAATCTAATCCGCTCTAGCGGACGTTTGGAACTCTGGTTGCTGGCCGCAATCAGAGTTTTTAGCGTTTAAATTGCGTCTCCACCTCCAGGTTGACAATGGCTCAGGTTTTCGCCCTGATCATACTTCACTTACCGATAAAGATAAAATTTCAGCGATTATTAAAACGATGACAGTTTATTTATCGTTTATTTAACTAAAATCGTGTATTCGTTAAAGCTTTGCGCTGTGATCTCGATCAATGGGGACGAATAAGGGACTATAGAAAGCACAGGGGTGCATGATGAGGCGTAAGGGCTCTTTGAGTGTTTGCTTGTGCATCAACCTGTCATCTCGAATGACGTCGAGAATCCCTTTAGCCCAATGATTGTTAATCGTTCTACCATGACCAACCCGACTGAGTCGGATTCAATCCCAGACCCCATATCCGCAGAGGAAACCCGTGCAGCCGAACGAATTCGCATCAAAGATGCGTTTTTTGCGGCTATCGATGAGGCCAACGGATATAAGGCCACTCAATTGGCAGAAGCCGCTGGTGTCACGGACGCGACCCTTTCTTTCATGAGGAATCAGGGACGAGATGTTCGAATATCGACCTTTCAACGTCTTCTGGATGCCATGCCGACCGATGTCTACCTCCGGTTCTATCGAAATCTGGGGGCGGGTCTTGCTGATAATGCGTTGACAGACCCGGACACACCGCCCGACCGGATTATTTCAGCGCTCCTACAGCTGTGCACGGATCAGCAGTTGATGGCTTTGGTTCAAGAATTAGGCGCACTGTCTAAAGAACGACAGAGCCAAGGCAGCAAAACAATATCAATCCTGGCGTTGCTCATGGAACTGATGCAGTATTGTGAACTCGAAGACATCCCTGAACTGATTGGTAAAGTTGGAAAGTACACGTCCACTGCAATTCATCGCGCGTCGGACACTCGCTCTGAAGCGCAGCCCTGAGTATTTTTATGCTGCGACTTGGCGCACTGAATCTCAATTTGCGAGCAATCATCCCATTGAATTGGGAACATTACTGGGGAAAAACGCTTCTAAATACCTTTGTGTTGTTTGTTGGGGCTCTCTTATCCGGAGTAAGAACCGTCTTGTGGCTCTATGGGTATGACTCGGTGCAAGAGTGATGGTCACTTGCACATCATGCGGAAGGCGAATATCGCAGCCTATGCAATTCGACGAATCAACGTCTGCTGAAGCCGTCGATGATTTACTGCGACGGTTTGATGAGCTAACGGAAGACGAACAAAATGCATTCATTGAAGCGTTGATTCGAAAAGAAACCATTCAACGCATCATGAATCTTGTCTCAAGGTGCGCAAAAGCCAAAATTGATGAAATTCAGGATCCATGAGTTGGCTTCAATTCTTGCGATCGCACCGTTCAAATCTGCGATCGCAGGTTTAAGATTTCCTAGCTTTGATCACCAGCTTTAGTCTCACCTTTAGACTCAGCGGATTGCTTTGGGAATGAACTCTCAACGGTGACTTTGAGGCTACATTCAGCGGTGCCTTTGGTGACGTAGGGAACGCCAGCTTCGCCGCCCATGTTAATACCGAACTCCAGCGTTACTTTATCAACATTGGCATCACCCAGTTCTTTAAACGCTTTCAGGGTGCGCTTGGTGTAGGTCTTCAACGTATTCTCTAGCGCTAAGAACCGCTGCATCGCCTGTTGTGCGGCGACCTCGGCTATACCTTTCTCGTCGAGGCCCAGACTGCCACGGGTCGCTTCTCCCGATGTTGGTGTGACTGGCGGTTGCGGAATTGCGATCGCATCTTCTGATTCCACATAGATAATCGTGTCGGCGTCGAGCTGGATCGGAATCAACTGTTTCATCGGTTATGCTCCGGCAATATGGTTAATAAAGGTTACTCAGGGTCGCCAAGTTGTGCTGACTCTGGCCATAGTAACTACTGAAACCTCACCATTTTGACCCATCCTCATGAATCGAAAGGCGCTTGTTGTTGGCATCAACACTTACACTTATCTAGCTCCGTTGAATGCACCCGCAGCCGATGCAAATGCGATCGCAGATCGATTAGAGCAAGATGGCGAGTTTCGAGTAGTTCGCTTACCGGAAGCGATCACTCAAGAGAATGGTGAAGAACGCATTCCACAGGTGGGTTCGACTCTGCCTGTTACACAAGCCCAACTGAAAGCCCAGCTCAAAGAACTCTTCCAACCAGACAGCAATCAGATCCCTGATACGGCACTGTTTTACTTTTCAGGGCATGGAATTCCGGCTCAGGATGGACATGATAAAGGCTATCTAGCAACCAGCGATACTCAACCGAGTGCAGACCGATTCGGTATTTCGTTGGGCTGGCTCCATTGGCTGCTATCAGAGAGTCCAATCAAACAGCAGATCGTGTGGCTGGACTGTTGCCACAGTGGATCACTGTTAGTCAATGTTCAGGCTGCTAATCCAGGACATGAGGAAAGTTGCGATCGCTGTTTTATTGCGTCATCCCGTGACTATGAAAGCTCGTGGCAGGATTTGAATAGCCCTTACAGTGTGTTAACTAAGGCATTACGGGATGGGCTTGACCCAAATCGTTTAGCAGGTCGCTGGATTGATAGCTTTGCGCTGGTGGATTACGTCAATCAAGCACTCAGAGGTGAGTTACAGTCTCCGGTTTGTACCAACTTCGGTGATGCAATCAACTTGACTCGGTCGTGGCAAGTTGAGTCTGAACCAAAGGCGACCGCTATAGAAACAGACATTTGCCCTTACAAAGGATTAGAGTACTTTGATTTCAACGATGAAGATCCAAAGTATTTCTTTGGTCGAGAAGAGTTGGCTGGACAACTGCTAGATAAAGTTCGCACGTCGAACTTCATGGCGCTGGTGGGTGCATCGGGCAACGGTAAGTCATCGGTGCTGAGGGCAGGATTGCTGCATCAGCTTAAAGTGGGGCGACGGATTGCAGGCAGTAACCAGTGGCAGATTCGGATCACTCGTCCGGATAAGACTCCATTGCGGAATCTAGCGTTAGCTTTTGTCGATGCGGAGGCAACAGGGGTTGATCGAGCGGAACAGCTAGGTAAGGCGGAACGTTTGATCGAACTGGGCGCGGATGGTTTGCGGCGACTGGTGCAGACAGAGACGGCATCAAGAGTAATTCTGGTAATTGACCAATTTGAGGAGGTGTTTACTCGCTGTGAGGATTTAGAAGCGCGAGAACAGTTCTTTGCCTGTCTGATGGGGGCATTGGCAGAAACAGATAATAAGCTGTGCTTGGTCATTGCGATGCGAGCAGATTTTGTGGGCAAGTGTCTAGAGAGAGACTATAGCGGACTGGCTCAGCTCGTTCCACCTAATACCGTAAGCGTGTTGCCGATGAACCCGGATGAGCTGAAGGCTGCTATCTGTAAACCAGCCGAACAGGTTGGACTTCAGGTGGAAAGTGCTCTCGTGACGGAGATACTCAACGATATCAAAGGCTCTCCTGGTTATCTGCCACTGTTGCAGTACACGCTGAAAGAACTCTGGCAGCAACGACAGAATAATCAACTGGTGTTTTCGGCCTATCAAAAGCTGGGCGGCATTGATGGCACATTGGATAAACGAGCTACGGCTATCTATAACAGCTTTGACCCTGACGAACAGCGCACGGTGCAGCATATCTTTCAGCAGTTAACGCAGTTAGGCGAGGGAACAGAAGACACGCGGCGACGGGTATTGCTCGATAATTTGATTGCTGAACCGCAGCATCCAGCGGAACGAGTGAATCAGGTGATTGCGACGCTGGCAGCACCAGAGAATCGGCTATTGGTGACGAGTGAGGTGGTCAGTAAAGGCAACGATGCTGAGCGAATGGCGATTGTAGATGTGGCACACGAAGCGTTGATTCGTCATTGGCAACTGCTGCGCCAATGGATTGAACAGAATCGAGATTTGCTGCGACAGAAGCACCGGATTGATGCCAGTGCAAGAATGTGGAAGGAACATGAATGGTCGAAGGATTACTTGTTACAGGGATTGCCGCTAATTGAAGCGAAGCAGTTTCAGGAGAAACAAGCAGAGCAGTTTCCGCTGTCTGATCTGGAGAAGAGGTTTATTCAAAAGAGTGTGTGGCAACGGCGATGGAACCGTCTGAAAACAGCAAGCTGGCTGATTCCTGCGATTCTCATTTTGGGAGTTGTAGAGCACAACCTACGTGAGTCGAGTGCTAAAGCCGACCTTGCTCGGCTTGATAGCGAGAGCAAATACGAAGAAAAACAGGCGGTTGAAGACTTAGTGGTGGGGTGTAAAAAACAGGCTGCATTTTCTTGGCTACCCGACTATGCAGCAGAGCGGTTATTTGGAAATTGTCGTTCGTTAGTGAGTGCTCCGCTTCAGAGCGCCAACCTCCGCTCTGCCAACCTCATCTCTGCCGACCTCATCTCTGCCGACCTCAGCGATGCCGGCCTCCGCTATGCCGACCTCATCTCTGCTAACCTCTTCGAGGCCAACCTCAGCGATGCCGACCTCAGCTATGCCGACCTCATCTCTGCTAACCTCTTCGAGGCCAACCTCATCTCTGCCAACCTCAGCTCTGCCGACCTCAGCTCTGCCGACCTCAGCTATGCCGACCTCCGCTCTGCCGATCTCAGCGATGCATTACTAATCGCAACTGATTTACGGGAAAGTGAAAATTTAACCGTTGAGCATTTAACTGGAGAGGAGCAACCGTATCTTTGTGGCGTAGCGTTCCCGTCGAATATCACAGACATTGAATCAAATCGGGACTGTGATGCATTACCCAGTATTTTAGTTGATAGGTATAGCGAACAATACGGCACGACGCTCGAAGAAGCCCAGCAAATCATCGAGGAAGCCCGCAACAGGCAATGGGACTGATTGTGATTTTAGATTGGCGATTTTGATTTTGGATTTGGTTTCACACTTAGAGTCATGACTGAGCAGATCTGCGATTCTCTACGAGACGACAAAGCTGAACGCACCTACCGTGAAAAGTGCGATCGCAATACATGGGAGAGATTGGTGAAAGGTGCGATCGTAAATACGGAGTTGAGGTGCGATCGCCGTGTCAACACGTTACTCTAGATTACATAAAGCGTAGCCAGAATGCGCCGTCTCATTTTCTTAAACCGTTTGGCAAAAGTGACATGCTCAACAATCCGGACTTACGCGAGCAAATCTATCATTACGTCGAACAGCTTTCTCCAGATCGGCTAGCCGTAGCCCTGGATTTCTTATCCTATCTAGTTGAACGAGACAATAACGACGCAACAGCAGAACTGCTCGCCATGCCGGGATTAACCGCTGAACTCGCGGCGGCAGAACAGGAAGCCGTTGAAGAAGAATTGACAGACTGGCGAGTTCTTCGGAACGATGTATAGAGTCCAGCTGACTAAAAAAGCAGCAAAATTCTATAAATCTGCTGATTCTTCCCTCGCTAAACGCCTAGCTAGAGCCTTTGAAGTTCTGGAACAATCGCCACGGCAGCATCCCAACATTAAAGCGCTAAAGGGTGAATTAGCTGGACGATATCGATATCGCGTGGGTGACTACCGCATTATCTATCACATTAAAGATGAAGCAGAGGTTGTAGTCGTATTACTGATTAAGCATCGCCGTGATGCCTATGAATAACGCGATCGCAGTTTTCACATCAGCAAAGAATTACAGTTGCCGTCTCGCAGAAAACCGCACTAGTACACCCACTGACCTAAACCTGGACTAAACCGATCAAAAATCCAGTAATACAAAGCCGATCTGAAGCGCTTTTATCGGCTGAAATCCTTACTTCTCGCGTTGACAAATTGCGTTATCTCGCAGCTAATCATCTAGCCTAAAAACTGCGATCGCACTCCCTACCCCATAAATCAGAACTGCGATCGCACGAGGGTTAGAAAATTTGCGATCGCAGTCCAATTATTTTCATACTGTTCAACTTGATCAATGTGGCGGAGAAAAACCTTGCCCCACGTACTATTAGGGGCTTGGGCTGCTTGAATGATGTTGACGGGAAAAATGAAAAACTGTGGCTCTCGACGCCCACTATCCTCAGCAGTTGCCTTGCGGCGATGGCGATAGCCTCGATTAAGTGCAACGAACACTACAAAGTCACAGTCGAAATTTCGAATCGGGAAGCCACCGTCGAAGTCTGTGGCCCAGCGGCTTTTGACCTGCACTCGGCAGGAACGGTTGGTGTCGGCGTTAGTGGCGATGAGGTCGTAGCCGGGGAAGTTGGTATAGGCTTTGAACGCTTGAATACCTTCGATGAGGAGATGGCCGAGAACGAGGAATTCTGCGCCGGAGGATTCGAGGGAGGTGTCGAGTCTAGGCAATTTTCGCACCAGCGATGTTGATAAACAGGGTTCTAACCTCTAAGTCTCTTCGTTTTAAAAGGTCGCAGACTACCCTTTCTTGATATTTCTTCATCAAACATATCGGCATAATCTATCACTATCTCAACAGAAGAAAGTTCGCTTCTAATTCCCTCTAGATATTGTCCAAACTCTTCACTGTTAGCTTTTTTATTATTAGCAGACTTTTGCACAGTCAACAGTTTTATCTCTCCACCAGCCTCTAAGTAGCTTTCACCATCGAGTTGAGTACAGAATACTTCAGCATAATCCTCTTCTTTTGGCAACAATTTAGCTGGTAACAATTCAGCTAAATTTGTAGGAGTAATGCCATTCTTTGTAAGTTTATTAAAGGTTATTTTTTTGATTTTTGCAGGACCATTACCTAAATTTTTGATCGATATAACTAAGCGATCATCATATGAACTGATGAAAAATTCACAGAGCGGGATAAGTGCAATCTTCTGAAGTCTTTCCTCTCTTTCCGTCTCAAGTTTATATAAGCTTTCTTCTCTTTCCGTCTCAAGTCTATATATGTTCTTTGCAATCCATATGACAACAGCTAGATTTAGTAGAGCTAAAAATGTGTTGGCAGTGCCACCCAGATAATCACCAAACGATGCCCAATCGTTTGGATTGTTAGATATATTGCGAAAATTCCAAAAATATGGGACTAGTGGGATTCCAATGAAAACCGCTATTGCAGTTATGAATAGCAAAAGATAGTCTAGCCGAATTTTTTGCATAGCTTTATGAGAGCGAAACAATGTGTTTTATGAATCACCGTGGATGATTTTGAGGTCATCGGAGGTGAGGCCATAGAGGTGGGCGACCCGATCATTAATTTCCGCTTCCCATTGCTCGACGCCCTGACCTTTGGCATCGAGGCACTTTTGAACCCACATTCCGCAGGTTTTGACGTGGAGTTATTGTATTTTTGATGCATGAATG
>CBKWJC010000093.1:0-25815 GCA_966674685.1 uncultured bacterium | reverse complement strand
GTTTTGTGGGATAAATTCCCTGAGGAATTTATCCCACAAAACAAACTGGACACTCCACTACCGCCAGATGGCATCGGCGACTTTGCAGACATCGGCCATTTCGGCGACATCGTGCACGCGTAGGATATCGGCTGAGTTTGCGATCGCAGCGCAACAGGTGGCAGCCGTGCCCCAAACGCGCTGCTGGGGGTCGGGTTGGTTAAGAATTTTACCGATAAAGCTTTTGCGCGATGTGCCGACGAGTAAGGGATAACCGAGTGCTTTCAACTCCGGCAGGCGGCGCAGCAGGTCGATATTCTGCTCAGCGGTTTTGGCAAAGCCGATGCCGGGGTCGAGAGCGATGCATTCCGATTTGACTCCCGCTGCGATCGCAGCGGCAACCTGCTGCTGGAGTGCAGCAGCGATCTCTGCCACCAGATCACCATAATCAGTCATCTGCTGCATGGTTTGGGGCGTGCCGCGCATGTGCATCAGAATAATCGGCACGTTCAGCGCGGCGGCGACTGAGAGAATTTCCGGTTCAAACGTGCCGCCGGAAATGTCGTTGATGATATCTGCTCCGGCTGCGATCGCGCGTTTGGCAACTTCAGCCCGTGTGGTATCGACGGAAATCGGCACCGTTGCCATCCAGTCCATCTGGCGCAGCATTTGGATAACCGGAATCACCCGCTCAATTTCTGCCTCCAGCGTAATCTGCTCGGCTCCAGGGCGGGTGGACTGGCCGCCAATGTCCAAGATGTCTGCACCAGCTTCTACCATGCGCTGAGCCTGCTCTAGAGCCGTGCTGAGCGTATTAAACTGTCCCCCGTCGCTGAAGCTGTCGGGCGTGACATTGAGAATGCCCATCAGATAGGTACGCTGATCCCACTTAAATGTGCGATCGCGCAAATGCCAAGCCGACGACTTCAAGCTCATTTTCACAAAATTGATCGGTTGATCGGTCTACTGATAATTAACAATGCGGGCAAAGCTTTCCGGTTCTAGGCTTGCACCACCAACGAGTGCTCCATCAATTTCGGGCTGAGCCATAATCTCGTCTACATTTTCTGGCTTCACCGAACCGCCATACTGAATCGACACGTCTTTATTGGTCAACTGGTCACGAATCAGGCCAATGACGCGATTCGCTTCACCAGATTCGCAGGTGTCACCCGTGCCAATTGCCCAAATTGGTTCATAGGCAATCACCAAATTAGCCTGATTGATGCCCACTAAATCTTGGTCGAGCTGTTGGCTAATAATCTTTTCTGTCTCGCCTGCATCCCGCTGCGCTTTCGACTCACCGACGCAGAGAATCGGGGTGAGGCCGTGGCTTTGAGCAGCTTTCAGACGTAAATTAACCGTTTCGTCCGTTTCGCCAAAGTACTGACGGCGTTCGCTGTGACCAACGACAACATACCGCACACCAATTTCCGTCAGCATGGGTGCCGAAATCTCGCCCGTGAATGCGCCTGTCTCTTCCCAGTGGACATTCTGTGCCCCAACTTTAATCCGGCTGCCGTGCAGGTTGCGTGACAGCGTACCCAAATCGGTAAAGGGCGCACAGAGCACAACTTCCCGATCCTCAGGGGTTTCGGAGAGGAGCGGCATAAACCCTTGCAGAAACTCTTGGGTTTCTACTTGAGTTTTGAACATTTTCCAGTTTCCGGCAATGACAATCTTACGCACAGACAATTCTCAATAGTCATACAACGGTACGAATTGCATCGTACAGTTAAACGTTGACACGGATCAAAGCCCCAGCGAAATCTAGACAGAATCTAGGTGGCTAAAGTCCGTGCCTAATCGAGTCAAACCCCACTGCGTTACAATCCCATAAGCGATTATGGTAGTTCTCAAACAATTTCATGATTTGAGTGATGTAAGCGTCATTTGAGTTCCACTACCACCGTTCGTTCAAATCTGTAAAACCGCAAAACCGCGCAGAACACCAATGACCGTTGACGAAAAAGATCAGCCAACTTCCGCTGCAAACTCACCAGCATCCAACTCTCAGGCCAATGAGCCATCGTCTTGGCTACAAAAACTGTGGCAGAATCAGGGGGAAAATATTCGCCTACTTGCGATCGCACTTGGCCTAGCGCTCTTCATCCGATTGTTTGTAGCAGAACCGCGATTTATTCCGTCTGACTCCATGCTGCCCACGCTGAAGATTGGTGATCGGCTAGTGGTTGAGAAAATATCCTATCGACTCCATCAGCCAGAACGTGGCGATATCATCGTCTTCGAACCACCCCAAGCGCTACAGGAGCGAGGTTATTTGCCCGATCAAGCCTTCATCAAACGGGTGATTGGCCAACCAGGACAGCAGATTGAGGTACACAATGGTCAGGTTTATGCGGATGGACAGCGACTGCGAGAACCCTACATTCTCCAGCCACCGAACTATGAATGGGGACCAGTAATCGTGCCGAGTGATCAGTACTTAGTCATGGGCGACAACCGCAACAACAGCAACGATTCCCACGTTTGGGGCTTCTTACCGCAACAAAACATCATTGGTCGTGCCTTCTTCCGCTTTTGGCCGCTTGACCGATTCGGCCTCGTTGAAACACAGGATTAATTGCTAATATCAAATCCGCTTATAGGAGCTAATTCTGTGTAAAAGGTTGGCCAAGCGAACCCTTTACACAGAATAGTTAGTTTCCAAATAAATCTGATGCGAACTGATGCGAAACGCCATGACTGATCTACCACCGCTTACTACGGAAACGATTTGGGCCATCCTCAACGAGGAATTAGACGATGCCACGGTTAATCAATTAGTGTGGCACTATTTGGGCTATCGCTATGATGAGTCAAACCAGCAGTGGGACGCTACTCAAGTCGAAGAAACCTGGCGCGAAAAGTATCCCGAACCGCCCAACTTTATTGAAAGCCGTCCGGCAACTGTGCAGCTTACGCGCTCCATTCCAAAAGCAAATAAGCAATTACTGAAGGAAGAACTGGGCTTCAAAGGCTACTCAGTTGATCAGCTCATTCCCCGCCTAACTCGACGTGCAACAATGGCGAATTGGTTGTTGAGCTATCGTCAGCAGCACCTGTAGTGCAGCATCTGTAATCTACGTCTATTACTTAAGGCAGCGCTGAACCCCCTATCAGCAAACTCTCAGCAACAGGTGATAGCGTAAGACTAACTAGAACAACCCATTCCTCATGCAGTCCCTTCGCAAATCCATCGCTCACCTCATGCCCTCCTCGCTTCAGTTTCGGCTGACAGCAGGCGTGACAGCGGTATCTGTGATTGCCATCGGTAGTATTGCCGGATGGACAAGCTGGCGCATGCAGCAAATCCTGGTCGCCAGTCGCAAAGAAAATATTGTCAACATTGCTGAGCGGGTCGAGCAAGATGCAGCGGCATATCGCACCATAATGTCCCTGCCCGCAGCCCTACAAAAATCCATCGATAACCGCACCACATCCAATCTAGTTCTGTGGATCAGCGATCCGCAGACCGATCAGCCCATTGCCCAATCCGACACGCTCAACACCACCTCCTGGCAGCGCGACGGCACCGCTCAAGCGCTACTTAACTTATCTGGGTCGGTGATCTGGCCCGACGTGCAGCGAGTTAGCGATCGCTATTTGGTTCTCTGTGGTGGACCCTTTGAAGTTAACGGTGTCCAGATTGGTCAGATTTATGTGGCCGAAGATATTACGCGGGATCAAAAAAGCTTGCTGATGGTCATTCGCACCTTGAGCATTGCCAGCTTTTTCGGTGCCATTATTATGGCCGTGATCATTGCCTGGTATATTCGCTGCTCGCTGCAACCCCTACGCAAAATGAGCTTACTTGCAGGCGAAGTTTCCGCCCAAGATTTGGATCAGGCGCATTTAGACTTGCGCCAGGCACCCTCAGAAGTACAGGAACTGGCACAGGCGTTTAACAACATGCTGTCTCGCCTATCAATAGCCTGGACACAGCAGCGTCAGTTTGTCAGCAATATTTCCCACGAATTGCGTACTCCGCTCACCCTCGTGCATGGCTATCTGCAAAGTACGCTGCGGCGCTGCCAAAATCTCACCGACCCCCAGCGAGAAGGACTCGAAATTGCGGCATCCGAAGCCGATCGCACCGTACACCTGCTGGGTGACTTACTCGAACTGGCGCGAGCCGAAAGTGGATATCTGCGGCTGCATCGAGAGCCCATTTTGCTCAAAGATTTAGCCCTGGAAATTATTAACTTAACGCCAGAATTTCGCGATCGCATTCAGCTCGATCTAAATAATTCTCACTTAGAGATTTATAGCGATCGGCAGCGGCTGAAGCAGGTTTTGATTAATCTATTAGACAACGCCGTCAAATATGCCAATACCAACGAGCCAATTCTGCTCCACATCAGCCAAGCGCAAGAACAGATAGTGATTCAAGTTTGCGATCGCGGCAAAGGTATTCCCCCAGAGCATCTGATTCATTTATTCGAACCCTTTTACCGCATCGAAGCTGATCGCTGCCGCACCACAGGCGGCACCGGACTCGGCCTATCCGTCGTCAAAACCCTCGTCACCTCTCTAGGCGGCCAAGTCGGAGTCCAGTCCCAACTCGGCCAAGGCACCGTCTTCACAGTCACCCTTCCCGCCTAATCTCCACTCTCCCTTTCTCCCCCTCCCCCTTGCCCCAACTCCCACTCTCCCACTCATCCACTCATCCACTCCCCCGTTCACCAAGCAAAACCATGACAACGGCACACATTCTACTCGTCGAAGACGAAGAAAAACTAGCCCGCTTCATCGAACTAGAACTGGGCTACGAAGACTACAAAGTTGATGTCGCTCACGATGGCCAAGCTGGACTGATGGCTGCTCGTGATGCCCAGTATGACCTGCTGATTCTGGACTGGATGCTGCCGGGACTCAGCGGTGTGGAATTGTGCCGTCGCCTACGCAGTACGGGAAATCAAGTGCCCGTCATCTTATTGACCGCCAAAGATGACGTCACCGACCGAGTAACCGGACTAGATGCCGGAGCCGATGACTACATGGTCAAACCTTTCAGTATTGAAGAATTGCTGGCGCGAGTCCGAGCCCATCTGCGGCGCACTCAGCCCGACGATCCCGACATGCTTCAGTTTGATGACCTCACCCTCAATCGCAAAACCCGCGAAGTCTATCGTGGCGATCGCGCCATTGAGCTGACCGCCAAGGAATTTGATCTGCTGGACTATCTGATCACTAATCCTCGCCAGGTACTCACCCGCGATCGCATTTTGGAACAGGTCTGGGGCTACGACTTCATGGGCGATTCCAACATTATCGAAGTCTATATTCGCTACCTGCGACTAAAGCTGGAAGAAAATCAGGAAAAACGCCTGATCCAAACCGTGCGCGGCGTTGGCTATGTTCTGAAGGATTAACTAAAACCGCCGCCTCAATTTTATTTGATTACCACAAAATCGCCTTATCACATCCATTCTTGATAGAAAATTTATTGATTGTTACAATCTCATGAAGTAGTGACTCTTCCGAAATCATGAGCGATCCCAGCCCCCGTTATGATCACCATCGTCATACGGAACCCTCCGATCGAGAAATACGACTCAAACAGCACCAAAATCTTTTTCGGTTACTTGCGATCGCAGCAGGTCTAATTTTTCTACAGGGGTATATGATCGCTCCCCTAATTCCCCGACTAGCCGATATTTTCAACGTCTCTGTTCAGGAAATTGGCTTTATCGTTCCCGCTTATATGCTGGCCTATGCCTTGATGGCCTTGTTCTATGGGATTTTGTCGGATCGGTTTGGTCGCTGGTCGATCATTCGTTTCTCGCTGATCATCTTTATCGTCTGCACGGGACTGACCGCAACAGCCCAAACCTCCTCCCAAATGGCAACCTGGCGACTATTGACTGGACTGGGAGCCAGCGGCGTCATTCCCCTCACCTTTGCACTGATTGGCGATTTATTTCCCTTCGATCAGCGAGGCAGCAAGCTGGGACTAGTGTTCGCTGCGATGGAAGGCGGCATGGCAGCAGGTTCAGCCGGAGGTGCAATTCTAGAACCGTTTGTTGGCTGGCGAATGCTGTTTATCGGTACCGCCATCGCAGCCGGATTAGTACTCTGGCGGTTACAGCGGTATGGAGCCTTATTTGATGAAGCCAAAACTCAAAAGCTGCCCACAATTCGCCAAGTCTTTCAAGGCTATAGCAGCGTGCTGCTGTCATTTCGAGGGCAGCGAACCTACGCCTATGTTTTGTGGAACGGTATTTACCACGCAGGCGTGTTTACCTGGCTGGGACTCTATCTATCGCAGCGTTTTGACATGAATGCCCTCAATA
This sequence comes from uncultured bacterium, assembly GCA_966674685.1. GTDB lineage: Bacteria > Cyanobacteriota > Cyanobacteriia > Phormidesmidales > Phormidesmidaceae > Thainema. The sequence goes on along the minus strand of CBKWJC010000093.1, from coordinate 19,540 downwards.
TTGGCCTGACAATTTTGGGCTATGGCATTCCTGGGCTGCTGCTCAGTGCGCTGATTGGTAAAGCGGTTGATCGCTGGGGCAGACGCTGGCTGGTTCCAGCAGGCTTGTTGATGGCAGCGTTAGCGGGTCTGGCCATGATTTTCAATATTTCTCCCACCGAAACGACGATTGCCGTCCTTGTGCTGTCACTGGGCTACGATTTGACCCAGCCATTATTCGTAGGCATCGTTACCGATCTGGGCGACGATAATAATTTGGGACAAACGATGGGGTTGAAAGTCTTTACTCTATTCACAGGATTTGGCATTGGCAGCTTGATATTTGGTGAGCTGCTAGACTTTGGTTTCGGCTGGTCGTTAGCTATTTTTGGCGGCATCCAGCTTGTCGCCGGATTACTCGCCGTTTTATTCTTCTGGCAGGAAGTGCCCTGGCGGCGATCGCAGATTTCTCCCGATCGGTCATACTGAATCGTTGTCACCCCTGAGGATGCGGATCTTCGGCATCGCGAAGACAACAACTGCGATCGCACTCATCCCCACTCCCACCCAACCAAAGGTTGCCGCTGATCCCGTTTGCTGAATCAGCGGTTGGCTCAAAATGGGCGAAAAAAACTGGCCCAGAAAGACGCTGGTGCTCAATCCGCCCACGGCTCGTCCACGAGCAGTAGTTGGGGTAATCGCATTCAGCCACACGTTGGCATTGGGAATCATCACGCCAAATCCAATGCCCGCAATGATTAAACCGATGAGAACGGTTGCATAGGTTGGCGCGATCGCAATCATCACGTACCCGACCCCAAAGCTGAGAAAGCCAATGGCGAGAATTTGGCTGAAGCTTAACCGCTGCTTCAAGGGACGATAGTACAGCGAGAAAATGGCGCAGGAGAGTTCCAAAGCTGCGATCGCAACTCCCGTGGCCGTATTACTAATCCCTGCACTCAAGGTATTCAAATAAAACGGCAGTTGCACAGGCACAATGTAAAACACGGCCATAAAGACAAAAACGTGCAGATAAATGCCAATCAGTACGGGCACAAACGACGACTCACCGTTCAATGAAAGCTTCAATCGTTCCAAGATTGATGTTATTTCTGGCTGAATCGATAGATTAGAGGCTGCAACAGCTTGATTACGTTCAGGTTTCAAGCTGTCCCGCGCAGGCTCGTGGATCGCGAGTGCAACCATCACTGCTGCAGCGAGAGCCGTGAGATAAATTGCAAAGGGAAACCGCCAGCCCACGTCTGCCAGCACTCCGCCCAGAACCAGGAACACAACGCCACCAAATCCCATAAAGGCCGACTGAATCCCCATGATGTGATTGCGCTCGGCTCCGTGATAGTAATCAGCAATCAGCGCCGTAGAAGCCGTCATCACGCCTGCAACGGCAAAACCCAACAGCGCCCGTCCAATTAGCAGTCCAGTAATTGAACTCAAGATAAGCCCTGATGAACCCGCCAATCCGTACAGAATCGCGGCACCGAGCAGCAGCGGTTTACGACCGAGCCAATCTGCGATCGCGCCGGACAGTGGCGCACCAATGGCGCTGAACAGGGCAGGCATAGTCAGCATCAGCTTGACCCAAAAGGCGGCATTGGGTTCGTCGGCAAAGAAGGCTTCAATTTGCGGCAGCGCCGGGGCGATGGTTGCTCCTGCCATCACGGTCAAACTGCTAGTCAACAAAAGCGTGATCAATTTGAACATGCTGGCAGAGTTCCTCTGTTATCGACTTCTGAGACCTGAAAATAGCAAAACTGCTCTGATGCAGCCTAGCAGCCTAGCTTGCATCAAAGCAGTTCCGATGTCTACAGATGAACGAATTTATTTGGCTTTCATATCTGCGATCGCGCCTTTGGTCATAGCTGCGATCGCCTGATCGGTGGCTTTCGGTAAATGGTAGTACTTACCGCCCGCCTGTTTCGCTAGTTCCTTGGCAAAGCCGGTCGAGACAAACTTGTTTTCGGTATCGATAACGAGAAGCTGAATGCCCATCGCCCGAATCCGACCCGCGATATCCAGCAGTTCACCCTTGATATCCGGCTTTTCACTCGGATCAAGTTCTTCACCCAGGGAACGCGCGAGGGGAATATTGCCGCGACCGTCAGTGATCGCCACAATCATCACCTGACCGACATCGCCCGACTGCTGAGCATTCACACCCACCCGCACAGCCTGCGTCAAGCCATGCGCCAAGGGAGAACCGCCCCCGCAGGGCAGTCGATCCAGCCGTCGTCGAGCCGCCGCAATTGAACGAGTTGGCGGCAGCAGCACATCGGCCTGCTCACCCCGGAAGGGAATTAGCGCCACTTGGTCGCGGCTTTGATAGGCTTCCGTCAATAGCCGCATCACCGCGCCTTTCGCCGACTGCATCCGGTTCAGCGCCATTGAACCTGATGCATCTACCACGAAAATCACCAGCGATCCGGCTTTGCGAGCCAGCCGCTTAGCCCGGATGTCGCTTTGTTCCACAATCACGCGCCGATTTGGCTGACGTGCCCGCCGCGCTTTTTGGTACGGTGCCGCCGATCGCAGGGTGGCATCCACTGCAATCCGCATCGTCTTGCCCTGGGGCATGACGGGTTTGATATACCGTCCCCGCTCGTCCGAGAAAATCATGCTGCGGCTACCAGATTTGCCCTGCCGATTGGCCATCTGAGCAAAATACAGCACCGACGGGTCGAGAATTACACCTTCCGGATCGAAAACAAATTCCTCCGGCAGCTCCGGTGTGGACTGATCCTCTGGTTCGTCCTGATCCTCGTCTTCGTCTTCCTCCTGGGAATCATCCTGATCCTGCTCCGACTGATCCTGAGGCGGTGGCGGTGGCGGCTCCTGAGGCGGTGGCGGCGGTGGCTCATCCGGTGGTGTTTGCACAATCGTCGAACGCGGCACAATCACCAGCTCGACAGCCTTACGCAAGTCGTCAGCATTCACCTGGGTGCGGCCTTCCAGTGCCGCGTGCGCCTTGGCAACCCGCACCGCATACAGCTCGGCTCGATGTCCCTGAACGCCACCCCGCAGCGCTTCATTGACTAAATACTCAATCTGGTCGTGGCTGATTTGCACATCTTTGAGCCACTCCCGCGCCAGAATAATCTGGGTTTTCATGCCGTCCAGATCTTCAGCGTACTGCTCTAAAAACGCCTGTGGAGAATCGGAATAGCCAGTGGCCTGCTCGACAGCTTGAACGCGCTGATCTAAACCCAACACCATGTCAGCGGAAAGCGCGATCGCAAATCGATCCAGTAAATGCTCCCGCACCGTGCCCTCTTCGGGGTTATAGGTGGCAATCAGCAGCGGCTTGCAGGGATGCTGGAAGCTGATCCCCTCGCGCTCAATCTGGTTGCGCCCCTCGGTGAGTGCGCCAAGGAGAAGATTGGAAATTTGGTCATCCAGCAGGTTGATTTCATCAACGTAAATCACACCCCGATGCGCTTCAGCCAGCAGACCGGGCTGAAAGATGGTTTCGCCCCGCTTAATGGACTGGGCAACGTCTACTGAACCGATTAGTCGATCTTCGGTCACGCCTAGCGGAATTTGCACAAACGGAGCCGGAATCACTTTGGTGGGCAAGTTTTCTGGCGGCGTACTGGCATCAAAGCGCTGCTGGGTGTCGTCATCCCACTCGCTTGGCTGAGCTGGGTTACAGTTGCAGCAGGTGTCTTCGATAATTTCAATTGGCGGCAACAGCGCGTGAATCGCCCGCGCCATCACTGACTTGGCCGTACCGCGACGACCCGCAATAATTACACCACCCAGTCCTGGATCAACCGCAGACAGCAGCAGCGCTAGTTTGATTGCCTCTTGACCAACCACGGCCGAGAGGGGAAAAGCAGATTCCGAAGCGGGGCGATTTACAGTCAGCATTGCTTATAACATCAATGTTTCTGGTCTTTCAGCATATCACGCCATAATCAGACGTAAAAATCCCACCTATAAAACCACCTGTAAAAGAAACCACCATGCTGACGTTCTATTACAATCCCATTTCCGTCAATGCGCGCCGCGTTTGGATTGCGCTGCTCGAAAAGCAAATTCCCTTTGAGCCAGTTTTGGTCAACCTTGATGGCGAGCAGTTTGGTGAAGAGTTCACGGCTATTAACCCGCTTCAGCGAATCCCCGCCATCGTTGACAACGGCTTACAGGTCGTAGAATCCCTCGCCATTCTGGACTATCTCGAAGCCCAGTATCCGCAGCCGTCCCTGATGCCGAGTCAGGCAGGTGCGATCGCAAAAGTCCGCATGGTTGAAACCATCACCGTGGTTGAGCTTCAGCCCATGACTATCCCCTTAATGCGCCCGATGGTTGGCCTAGAAGTCGATCCACACAAGCTGGCAGCCGCTCAGCAGCGAGTCGCTCAGATCATGCAGTTCTTGGAAACGTTGCTGGATCAGCCGCCTTACTTTGCCGGAGACATGTTCACTCTGGCCGACATCGTTGCTGGTACTCTAGTGCCCTCCTTACCGCTAGACAATTACCCACGCTTGAAGCATTGGGCTGAACAACTCGCTCACCGAGCAAGCTGGCAGCAAACCGCCGCCACTCCCGAAGCTATTAATGCCGCATTGCCCAATATTCGCCAGATTTTAGAGCGGCGATCTTAACGGTGGAGTGAGGCGAGAGGCGTGAGGAGTCAGGCGTGATGGAGTGGATGAGTGATGGAGTGGTGGAGTTTTGAGTTTTGAATGATTGACTGAACCCAGCACTCAACATTCCTCGCTCAATGCTCAGGAACTAAGATCCAATAGTCTTTAAAACTCGTAGGTCAGGCATCTTGCCTGACCAGGGACAGCCAAGATGGCTAGCCTACACGACTTGGCAAAGTTTAGTGAGATAAACCGAGGATGTGTCTCTAGGAGCGATCGCAATCAGCGATGATGCAGATAGTAGAGTTAAACACCGCAGAAACCGATGCTTCCACTAGTCGGGATACCTAGCACGATTGAAGCCGGGATGGCGGCCTACCGAGATCTCTTTGCTCGTCAAGCCGGATTTGAGCATGTCAGCCGATACATCAGCGGTTTACTGCTGAGCGAGAACAAAACCCTGCAAGGGATTCACAGCCAGTTCATTTCGACAGCCGAAAGTCCTCTGCCGGGTCGCCGAGCGATGCACGCTGGGGTCTTCGAGTCGCCGTGGGAGTGGGAGTCGTTAATGACGCGCCACCGTCAGCAGGTGGGGCAGCAGCATAGCAAGACCGAGCGCTTGGTGATAAGCCTGGATTGGACATTGGGGCATCATGAACGGGGTAACCAGATTTTCGGGGTCAAACGTCAGTACGATTATGTCAAGGGTTGCATGAGCCGCTATCAGACCATTCTGACTGCCGTGGTTGCCAATCGAGAGCGACAGGATGGGATAGCGGTGGCCGTGCAAGCGGCCAAATGGGAAGCCGAAGAACTGGAGTATCTGAAGATGACCCATCAAGATGAGTACGACAGTATCGCAGCGGTAATGGAGCGATTGAGTGAGTTGGTCGCTTACCAGCGGAATCGTGATGCGTATCAAACCCGCACAGAACTCCTGATGGCGATGGTCAGGCAAATCGAAGCAGAAGGGCAGTTTCCCACCGCAGATTATGCCTTTGATGCAGGCGTGTGTGCAGCGGAGTTAACGACTCTCATTGAGGGGTTGGGGAAGCATTGGGTGAGTGAACTGGCCTGTAATCGCTCGGTACTCTGGCACAACCAATGGACTCGTATTGACCAAGTGGCTCACCAGCTTCGTAGCGAATGTGCCCAGTCGTTTCGGCATTACCGCATCCGCCAACGCAACGGCGAAGTGAAAGAGATTTGGGCCTTTAGCAAAGTCGTACGCCTCAAGACAATCGGACGCAAACGGATTGTCATTGTTCATCAAACCCAGGAATTGACCGATTCCCCCCGCTTTTTAGTGACCGATGCCCTACACTGGGATGTCTCGCGCATTGCCATCACCTGGAGCTATCGCTGGCCCTGTGAGATTTTTCATGAGTTTACCAAAGCCATCTGTGGCCTGGAATCGGCTCAGCTCCGCAACGAGGATGCGGTCAACCGCCACGTCTGTTTAAGTTGCTTGGCGCAGTCGTTCCTCCAGACTGCTCCGGCGGCTGGGGGGACATCTGAAAAGTTTAGCTTTGCAAGTACAACGCCAAGCATTGGCCAGAAGCTCTATGGCTTGACTCGCCAGGCCTTTCATCCCCTCGTGCAGCTATGCCAGTCACTCTTTGCCCAGGGCCAATCGGTTGCGCAAGTCGTGGAGGTGCTCATGCCTGCTTAAGCCATGATTCTCTCTAGCTCTAAAAATGAGAAGATTGCCAAGTCGTGTAGCCTACGTTATTTAATTTACGATCCGCAGCACTCACAATTCAAAACTCACAATTCAAAACTCAAAACTCAAAACTCAACCGGATCAAGAGCCATCTCAATCAGCTCATCTACTCCATCAACCGGATAAATCGGCACCCCCAGCTTGACGGCTATATCTTCCACCCGCATGTCATCTAGAAAAACGGCTTCGCCGTGCTTGAGCATCAGTCGGGGCAGCAGAATGCCGTCACCTAAATCCCGTCCGCTGAGGTGGTGCAGCAAGTCTTGTCCGGTGAGTAGTCCTGTAACAGTGATCTCCTGGCCCCAGTAATTGCTGTTGAATGCTGCCATCTGGACAGTTAAGCCTTTGACTTGGTTGAGCCGATCGACGACGGGCTGGAAGGCTTGTTCGACGGCGTTGCCGACAACCCAGGTTAGGGTGTGCGATCGCATAATCTTATCCGGCAGCAAGTCATCAGCCGCTTGCTCAAATTCCTGCAAAAACTGACGAATGGAGCCAACGCCGTTGCCAATCTGGGGATAGTCTTCATAATGCGATGTAGGCGGCAGTTCTTGCCCGGCAATTAAAAACCATTCATCGGCTAGCCAAACGCAGGTGGAACCCAGCTCCTGGCGACAGGTTGCCTGCATGGCCTGTACCTGTTGAATTACCTCAGCGGCTTTGGCTGGAGTAACAGGCACCAGTTCATCCTGATCCGGGCGGAAGCGAGTTAGCCCCACGGGGACAACGGCAATCGAAGCCACGGTCGGCGGTTCGCCAGCATGAAACTGCGTCAAATCCTGTAGTGTCTGCTCTAGGTGTACTCCATCGTTAATGCCGGGACAAACGACAACCTGAGCGTGAATTTGCAGCCGATGCGCTTGAAACCAGCGCAAGTGATCCAGAATTTGTCCCGCTCGCGCATTTTTCAGCAAGCGGCTCCGCACCTCCGGTTCCGTCGCGTGAACCGACACGTACAGCGGCGACAGGCGCATTTGAGCAATTCGCTCCCACTCCCGTGTCGTCAAGTTCGTCAAGGTCAAGTAGCTGCCGTAGAGAAAGCTGAGCCGATAGTCGTCGTCTTTGAGGTACAGGGTTTCTCGCTTGCCCGGTGGCTGCTGGTCAATGAAGCAAAAAGGGCAGCGGTTGTTGCACTGAATTAGCCCATCAAACAGCGCCGTTTCAAACTCTAGCCCTAAGTCGTCGTCATAGTCTTTCTCAAGCTCAACCTGGTGGGTCTTGCCCTTGGCATCCAGCACTTCCAGCACCAGTTCTTCATCCGCGCAGAGAAACCGATAGTCAATCAAATCGCGCGGCTTTTGACCATTGATGGACACCAGCCGATCGCCCGGTTCAAAGCCAATTTCTTCAGCAATGGAATCAGGTAACACATGGGTGACTAAGGCAGGACGGATGGAGAGTTCGCTCATGGATCGTTAACTAAGGCAGAACGCTAGGGCAGAATCTCCATTTTAGATTCTAGATAGACGGGCTGACTGACGAACGTTCTTCAGTAGTAGCGCGACAAGCTTTAGGATTGTGAGTTAAATAGTTTATCGATCATTCTATCGGTAGGGACACGGCATTACCGTATCCCTACCCCAGAGATTTCACTCTTGGGGTACCACGTCAGGAAATGCTAGGAAAACCTGACCTGTGAGAAAAAGCTCCCAGGTAAGATCAATAAGCAATAGGTTCGTCCTCACCCTGTGGGGCACCATGCATGGTTAGAGATGTCTTTCCGGTTGCCTACTCAACGCTTGCGCCTGAAGCCATAATTACGCAAGTGCTGTCTCAGTATGAGATTGACTCCGTTACAGGCTGCTGTTTTTGGCATCGTGGACTGAGCGATGTTTACCTGGTCGAAACGGCGACAGAGCAGTACGTACTGCGGGTATCCCATCATCACTGGCGCTCCCGCAGCGACATTGAATTTGAGCTAGAGTACCTAGACTTTTTGCGATCGCACCACCTACCGATTGCCTATCCGCTGCTGACGGTTGATGGGAAACTGCATGTTGCGATCGCGGCTCCAGAGGGTGAACGCTACGCCTCACTGTTCATCTACGCACCTGGAGAAGTCGCCTTTGGCGACCTCAATGCAGCTCAGGCGTATACGCTGGGTGAAGCCTTGGGCAAAGTCCATCAGGCATCCTGCCGCTTTCAAAGCAGCGCTCAGCGGCAGCCGCTGACTCCGGACTATTTACTGGATGGCGCACTGGACGATATCGCGCCATTTTTGCAACATCGCCCCCACGATGTGGAATTCTTGCAGGCTACGATTGATCAGCTTAAACAGGAGCTAGCTGACTTTCCCAAAGAATCGCCCTACTGGGTTGTCTGCTGGGGCGATCCGCACAGTGGTAATGCTCACTTCACACCCGATAACCGAGTGACGCTATTTGATTTTGACCAGTGTGGCTATGGCTGGCGTGCGTTTGAAATGGCTAAATTTCTTGAAATATCACTTCGCACGGGCACCAGTCGCCGCATTCGTGACGCTTTCTTTGAAGGCTATCAAAATATTGATCCGCTGATGGAGTTTGAAATTAATACGCTGCAATCCTTTACGCAAGTTGCACACTTTTGGGTTTGGTCAATCAGCCTTAATTTCGCCAAAATGCACAACTTTAGCCGTTTAGATAATAGCTATTTCTCCCTACGAATCGAGCGACTCAAGCGCCTTAAAGCTCCAGAATGGCAGCTCTTTTAATTGCTAATAATAGACTTTATTGGAAATAAAGTTTTTGGGGTTGGAAATTGTTTTGTAGCGCGGCGGAGCCGCGCTACAAAACAATTTCCGATAAAGTGTAATGATAATAAAGACTAATCAACCACTCGCAATAGACCACGACGTAAAGCATCAAAAACGCGATTGATTTGATTTTGATCTTCTAGGCTCAGGGCATCCTTCGACAGCAGCAAATTCATTAAACGATGCTGATCGCTGCGTGTAATTCTGCGGTTGTCAAAGATTTGTTCAACCACCGAAGAGACAGCGGTAGATGCAGGCTGAGACGATTGTTGTTGTTGATAAACTTGCGCGTACATGGAACCCCGAAATCCAAGCTAAACCCCAATGAAAGCTGAGCTAATATACTTATTCAGCTAGTCATAGTCTAACGAGTGCCTACCCATTTTTTAGGTGATCTATGTCACCTTTATTGAAATTTCCGTATTATCACCTGTGACCCTTTTCACTAAAGGGAAAAATTGGATTAACAACGATATTTTTTCGGTTTACTCAGTATTAAAATCGCGCATTTTGTAAATTAAATCACCTAAATTTAGGTATTATCTCTGCTTTTTAGAGAGTGCTATGTTCGTCGTTGAAATTCGCAATCTGCATCCATCATTAGGCTCTTTCCTGCACCTGTACGTGCTGGAAAACGCTCATTTTGTTCATGCGGCGGATTTGAATCATTTCTGCGACGATGCTGATCGCGATTTCTGCCGGAGTCAGCGCACCGATATCGAGTCCAATCGGCGCATGGATCGCTTGAATCACTGATTCTGCAATTCCTCCTTCGCGAAGAGTTTGGCAGACAATCTGCGATCGCTTACGGCTGCCAATCATGCCCAGATAGCGGACAGGTAGCTGCGTATGATGAGCCAAAATCGCCTGTAGAGCCGCTACATCGTAAGCATAGCCTCGCGTGACTAGCGCAACGTAGCTGTCGGTGGAGAGCGGAAAACAGGCGAGTACATCCGCGATCGCACCTTGTAAAATTTGCGTATCCGGTGGAAATCGTTCTGGATTTGCCCATTCCGGTCGCTCATCCTGAACGGCGATGCGAAATCCGGCAAAGTGTGCAGCATGGGCCAACGCTATCCCGACATGTCCCGCTCCGATGATGAGCACTGTTGGCTCAGGGCATAAGGGTTCAATAAACGCCGAAACGGTTTGAGTTAGCTGAGAAAGGGTTGCGATCGCGGGTTGCTCTAGGCGCTGACCATCAAAGTCTGGCATCGTGCCCAATACCTGATCATCAATGATGTACGGTAGCGCCGCCGTCGAAGCTACTATACCATCAGCCATCGGCCATACAAGATACGGCGATGACAGCTGATTCACGTTGGATAGCGCATCCACAATTTCGCAGCTACGCTTCAAAGCCGCCATCCCAGACCATCGCACTAGCCAAACCTGCATATAACCACCGCAGACACCCTGAGTCGCTCGATGAACTGCACCCGATAGATCGATTTCAACTCGCTGCGGTTGTCCTGTCTTCAACGTTACCAATGCAGCCCGAATTACCTTGGCCTCACCCGCACCGCCGCCGATGGTGCCAGCCGTGTCACCACTGGCCCAGATCAGCATCTTTGCTCCCACTTCGCGAGGTACTGAACCTGTGCCGCGAATCACAGTAGCAGTCACTACGGCTTCCTGCTGAAGCTGGTCTTGAAGCTGTTGAAAAAGCTGAATGCTCATCGGCTATCTAAGTCTGTAAACCGAACTCAGATTTTACCCGAAGCGCGAAGATGCATCTGCTCTCCAGATTGCACAACCAAAATGCCAGCGCTGCTTAATCTAAGTAGGTATGAGTTGTGATGTAGAGACCACCGCCCCCACCTCGCAATTCATTCTTAACTGGAACCACTATAAAATCAGCAATCCTAAAATGTCTGCCCCTAGCGCAGAATCAAATCAGGCGCTTGCAAGAGTCCATAACCCAGGAGCGCAAACATACCCGTAGTTAATCCAGTTACGGCATAGCCAACACACATCAACAGCCCATCTGCTTCCAGTGTCGCCACCACAAAAATCAGAATACCAACGGTTGGAATTGGATTCGTGAATGGGATGGGCAGCATTAGCAAAAACGTGAGCAGAGTGATACAGGCTCCATTGATTTGCCAGATATAAGTACTTTCAGCCAGTTTCATCAACCGGGGGCGCACAAACCGCTCTGTAAAACGCGTTACTCGTTTGAGATTGCTCAAAATTTGCTGGGCTAGCCGTGACGGAAACTGAAACTGAGCCACTCGTCGCGGTAGCCAGGGAGAGCGCCGTCCCAGCGTCATCTGTATGGATAGCAGAAGGCAGGCTGAGCCAAGAATGGTTGTCAATCCCGGCGGCATGGGAAACAGAAAGGGCAAAACCAGCAGCCCAATCACTAAACTAAACCCTCTTTCCGAGGTTGTTTTCAGGACATGGGATAGCGTCAGCGGATGGTGCGCGAGCTGCTCCAGTAGCGCTTTGATCTCCTGTGAAAACTTGGGATGGTAAGAGTTAGAGTCCATAAATCGCGATAATGAGAGGTGGCGTAACCAGTGCCATTAACAAATTTAAGGGGGTGCCAACTCGCAAAAAATCGGAAAATCGGTAGCCACCAGGCCCATAAACCATCGTATTAGTTTGATAGCCAATTGGGGTCATAAAACTATTTGATGCGGCAAACATGACGGTAAACATGAACGCATAGGGATTCATGTTTAAAGACTCTGCCACCTTGGCGGCAATGGGCAGCAGCAAAACCACACAGGCGTTGTTCGAGAGAATTTCCGTCACGACCGATGTGATGATGAAAAATAGGGTCAACAGGGCATAGCCCGACCACTCGCCGCCCAGAGCAACCAGGCGATCAGCCAGCCACTGAGTTGCACCCGAATTTTCCATCGCAATGCCCAGGGGAATTAATCCAGCTAGTAAAAAGATCACGTCCCAGCGGACTGAACTATAGAGTTCTCCTGGCTTGAGACAGCCTGTTAGCAGCATGAGCACAACGCCAATCCAGGCACTCACCAGGATTGGCACCCACTCCAGAGCCGCCAGGATGATGACCCCAATTAGAATTGCGATCGCAATTCCGGCTTTTTCTCGCCGGAACGTTTCCAGATCTTTTTCCTGTACCAAGACAAACCCTGGATGAGTTTGCAGACCGAGTAGACTTTGCTTTGGCCCTTGCACCAGCAGCACATCACCAAACTGGAGGGGAACGCGGCCCATGCGATCGCGGACAACGGATTGACCCTGCTGAATGGCAAGTACAGTTGCATTGTAACGCTGACGAAATCGCGTTTCTTTGAGCGTAGAGCCAACTATCTCTGCGTTGGGCAAAATCAGCACTTCAGCAATCCCTTCTTCCCCAGCGGTCAGAGCGGGTTCAATATGCGGCTGGCCAAACTGAACGTCTGGCAAAATTTCGATGCCCTGAGTTTCTTTAACTCGCAGCAAACAGTCGGGTTGACTGCGCACGAGCAGAATATCACCTGCTTGCAGTTGTTTATCGGCAATCGGTTGGGGAAAACGCGCTCCATCCCGGATCAGCTCCATGACATCCATGTCAAACTTGCGCTGGAGCTGGCTGGAGCGCAGTGATTGACCGATCAGGTTAGAGCTCGGAGAAATGACAATTTCACTGATGTATTCGTTTAGGCCATACCGTTCCAAGACCTGATCGGTCGTGCTGGTTTGGCGTTGGGGTAGCCAGCGAGGTGCCACAAACGCCAGGTAAATTAGCCCTACTAGACCTGTCACAAGTCCCACCGAGGTAAATTGAAACAGGCCAAAGGCTTCATAGCCCAGTTCTTCCGATAGCCCACTGGCCAACACGTTGGTAGAAGTACCAATCACGGTCAACATACCGCCCAGCACCGTAATGAACGAGAGGGGCATGAGCAGTTTGGAGGGCGCAATCCGCTGCTTGCGGCACCAGTCTTCGACAATGGGCAGAAAGACGGCCACAACGGCTGTGTTGTTAATAAAGGCGGAAATTGGGCCGATAATTCCGCCCATGACCAGGATTTGACGACTAACCTGTTTGCCACCCCAAGCAATAAACCAGTTGCTCACCGTTTGCACCGCACCCGTGCGGTCAATTCCTGCGCTGAGAATGAACATAGCCAGGACGGTGACGGTAGCGGAATTGCTGAAACCCGAAATCCCCTCCTCTGGTGTCACCAGTCCCAGCGTCATCAGAATCACCATCACTGCGATCGCAGTTACATCGGCAGGAAACCATTCCCCCACAAAGCAAATAAGGGCCAGCAGCACAACGCCCAGCGTTAATACAACGGTCATGGTTGAAGCTCTCTTTAGGATGCAGAGGATAGTTTGGAGGACTGCTTGCGTTTTAGCATCAGCCGAATGAATAGCTTTTCGAGTTCTAACCAGACGAAAATTAGAGCGCTAAAGCCAAAGCAAACCGCTAATTCCAGTTGAGACAGGGGATGCAAGCCGAAGAACTGCTGAAGGGCAGGCACATAGATCAGCAGAATCTGCAATCCCGTTGTTAACAGCACGGCTCCCCATACGTAAGGATTAGACAACGGATTCAGTTGAATCGTGAGCCGGATATCAGAGCGGGCTGCTAAGGCGTGACCCATTTGCGCCAGACAGAGAGTGGTAAACACCATCGTCTTCCAGGTGTCGGGATTACCGGGATAGTCGGCAGCATGGGTGTGGCGATAGGCCCAAGCCATCAAGCCAATTGTCAAAACGGCCAGCAGAATGCCAACTCGCACCATGTAAGACCCCAACCCACGGGCAAAAATGCTTTCCTTTGGGTCATGGGGCGGACGCTGCATCACGTTCGGCTCGGCGGGTTCCATTGCGAGTGCGAGAGCGGGGACACCATCCGTCACCAAGTTCATCCACAAAATTTGTAAAGGCGAGAGCGGCACGCCGCCCAATCCCATCAGTGGCGCAGCGGCAATCGTTAACACTTCACCGATATTGCTGCCCAGGATGTACTTAATGAAGCGACGAATGTTGTCATACACGACCCGTCCTTCTTCAGTGGCGGCCACGATAGTCGTAAAGTTATCGTCCAGCAGCACCATGTCGCTGGCTTCTTTACTCACGTCGGTGCCCGTAATGCCCATCGCGATGCCGATGTCGGCCTGCTTCAGCGCAGGCGCGTCATTTACACCGTCGCCCGTCATGGCAACGAACTCGCCTCGTTTTTGCAGCGCTTGGACAATGCGGAGCTTGTGTTCTGGTGCGACCCGAGCGTAGACGCTGACCTGGCTAACCGTTTCTTCTAGCGCTTCAGCCGTGAGGTGAGTCAAGTCGCGGCCCGTCAGAATCGTGTCTCCCGGTTGAGCAATCCCCAGATTTTCTGCGATCGCTTTTGCAGTCAGGGGATGATCACCTGTAATCATGACTGGGCGAATTCCAGCGCGGCGACAGGCAACTACTGCGTCCCGCACTTCGGGACGCGGCGCATCCAGCATACCGACAAGCCCCAACCAGATCAGATCTTGTTCTTCGGCTTCTAAATTCTCGGAGCTATTGGAGCGACCGTTGAATGCTGCTGGCTTCAGCGGCTTCATCGCGAAACCGAGCACCCGCAATCCTCGTGAAGCCATCAGGTCATTCTGTTCCAGGATGGCCTGTTTTTTAGCCAACGTTAACGGTACTAATCCGCCTGCTGCTTGAGCCGATTGGCATCGCTCCAGCACTAATTCCGGCGATCCTTTGGTGAACATGACGGGATCGGCCTGATTCAACGCAAATGATTCTAATGATGCTGCGGCATGGCTTTGCACCACAACGCTCATGCGCTTCCGCTCAGAGGTGAAGGGGATTTCAGCCATGCGATCGCACTGTTGGTTTAACTTATCCGCGTTGAACCCACCTTTACCCGCCAACGCCAGCAGTGCGCCTTCGGTCGGATCACCCAAGATTGTCCAGAGGCTACCCGTATGGTTTAGCGTCGCGTCATTACATAATGCGCTGGCAACCAGCAGCGCCTTCAGCGCCGCAGCATCTTCGATTTGAACAACTTGACCGTGAGCCAGAATGCTGCCGAAGGGCGCATAGCCTTCGCCAGTGACCTGGTACTCCGTATCCAAGGTTTTAACCTGCTGCACAACCATTTTGTTCTGGGTCAAGGTGCCCGTCTTATCTGAGCAGATAGTGGTGACGGAACCCAGGGTTTCAACGGCAGGCAGTTTGCGGATCAGGGCATGGCGACGCACCATCCGCTGCGTACCGAGCGCTAAGGTCACGGTGATCACCGCTGGTAAACCTTCAGGTACAACCGCCACGGCCATACTGAGCGAGACTTCCAGCAGTTCGTCAAACAGGCTGAGGTTGCCCGTCCGCAACAATCCCACAACCACAACCAGCGCCACCAGCACCAGCGAACCAGATACCAAAACATTGCCAAGCTGAGCCATCCGCTGCTGTAGGGGGGTCGGTTCCGCTTCCACAGACTGAATCAGGCTAGCAATGCGGCCCAGTTCCGTTTGCATTCCCGTTTGCGTCACCAGCACCGTACCGCGTCCCTGCAAGACTTCCGTGCCTTGAAATACCAGGTTGATGCGATCGCCCAATGCTGACTCTTCTGGCAGGATAGCCTCCGGCTGCTTGATGACGGCTTCAGCTTCACCCGTCAATGCTGCCTCTCGCACCTGCAGATTGGCAGCATTCAGCAGTCGGCCATCGGCAGGCACCTGCCCCCCCGCTTCCAGCAGCACAATGTCGCCGGGAACTAACGTCTTGGCATCAATTTCCTGCTCCTGTCCCTGCCGCATCACCCGCACGCGGGGAGAGGTCATGCCCTTCAGCGCCGCCAGGGCTTTCTCTGCCTTGCTTTCTTGCAGATAGCCGAGTGCGCCGTTGAGTAACACAATCGCAAAAATTGCGATCGCATCTTTGGGAAAATCACCCTTTTGCAGATCCAGAACCAAGGAAACCAGTGCAACTGCGATGAGCATCAGCAGCATGATGTTCTTAAACTGATCCCACAGAATCTCCCAAGGTTTGCGGGTTGCGCTTTCCTGGAGTTCATTCAGACCGTAGATCTGCTGTCGCCGCTGTACTTCACTATCACTCAAACCCTGAGCACTACTTTCCAGGAGAGTGGCGGCTTGATGGGGGCTGAGGGTATGCCACTCATTAGAAAGCGGCTTAGCAACTGTACTGACTTTAGAGTCAGAAGAGTCAGAAAATTGGTCGAGAACCATACGATCCTGTTTACCTTAAACGAATGAGTGGATAGTTTGTACCATCTGAACTAGGGGCATTTCAGACAGATAATGAGTGCAAATTGCCTAAAACCTTAGCGTCCGGACTTAAGCGGCTATAGCTATACTATTCAGGTATTAACATCCAGTTATAGCACTAAAAATTAGTGCAAGCTCAAAAATTGATGACGCATTTTTTTGTTCCCCAGCTACAAATCTGTCGTGATGTTGAACTAGAGCAGGTTCAGACCCTGCTCAGGCAGGACAACGATTTTGTCTTGACTGGAGTTCCTGGCATTGGACGGCGATCGCTCATTCGTCATGCCGCAAAACTAGAAGGGATTCGCTGTCTAGAACTCGACTTTTTGCGCTGTCGCACTGCCAATCAGTTTTTGAGAGCATTTGCAGACGGCTTGACTAACATATTTTCAGAACCGAATGAGCTAACTAAAATTCAGCAGTGGAGCATCAACCAGCCCTTAACGCTGGATCAAACGTTTGCAGCTCAAGCCCAGCTCGTTTGGCCCGCCACACCTGGGAAAGAATGGTCGCTATTCGAAGGGCTATTGGCACTGCCGCAGCAACTAGCTGAATGGTTCAACTGCCAAGTCGTCATTGTCTTTCATAACTTCCCTCACATTCGCTCCTGGGATCGGAAAGGCAAGTGGGAAACCCATTTACGGCAAGAGATTCAGCGACACAGCCGCGTGAGCTATGCGCTGATTGCAACCGTAGCTGAACCCTGGATGTACGCTAGCCAGCTACCCGTGATTCATCTGACTCCCTTAAATAGTGCCGATCTACAGCCCTGGATCATCAGCAGTATGGCGACAGCAGGATTAAAGTTTGATCCCGATAGTCAAGCCCTAGAACTGTTTTTGAGCTACGTGCAGGGGCATACCCAAGATGCTATAGCTCTGGCCCAGCGCATCTGGCTAGACTGCACTGCGATCGCACCTCAAGGCGATCCGAAATTAATCCAAGCCCATCGAGTTCACAGCAGTATGCTGGCCCTCGTTCAGGATATGAGCGTCACGTTTGAAGCCCTGATTTTGCTGCTGCCACTCGCCCAGGCCCGTTTACTAGAAAGCCTAGCGCTTGACCCCACTGACAGCCCTCAGTCCAATGCCTATATCAGAAAACATCAGCTTTCCCGAGGCGGCGGCCTACAGGGCGCACTCAATAGCCTGGAGCAAAAAGGACTGATCTATGGGCCGCAGTTTGGCTATCGTATTGCATTACCGCTACTGGACTTTTGGTTGAAACAGAGATTGCGCTGAAGTGTTGAGAGCGAGGGAGCAGGGGAGAAACGGAGAAACGGAGCAAGGAGGTAGCGGGGAAGGAATATCTTAAAGTGGCTGTAGCTCTCCAAAAAAAGGTGTTACAGCGACTCAAAGCCCCCCATCTCCCCCGCTCTCCCGCCCCTGCTGCCATTTATAGTTCTACCTACAAAAAGATAATTGCCTGCTCTAATAACTAGTGCTATCCTCAGGGAAACCGATCTAAGCTATCGGCCTAATTTGGTCTGTGACTTATCTGTAATATCAAGCCTGCATATAAGAACCCAATTTATGTTTCGCAAAACATAAATCATGGGCTTTCAACCGGACTTGATATGACTTAAAAGTCTATAACCACAGCGGAGGACCCAATTTGGGGGCGCACTCTACACCTGTAGAGGGGAGATTCTCACTCCTAGCCCGTCAGCTAACTTCGTCGGCCTTGAGGAGACACTAATCTCCTGGTTTGTAGCTTAGATTCCTCATCCAGGAGACTGATATGGACTGGTCTGCCATTGTTGCGCTAGTTGTCTTTGTTGGTGTCCTCACCTGCATCGTCACAGAATGGCTGCATCTAACGATTGCTGCCATGCTCGGAGCGCTGGTACTCATGTTTCTCAACGTCCTGACGTTGACAGAGGCCGTTGATTACATTGCTCAAAGCTATGCCACCCTCGCCCTGTTTTTTGGAGTGATGGTCATGGTGCGGGCATTTGAGCCAACTCAAATTTTTGAGTATTTAGCAACCCAAATCGTTGTCCTTGCCAAAGGTCAAGGTAAGCGCCTGCTACTAGGCATTGTCGCCATCACCACTCCCATCTGTGCAGTGCTGCCCAACGCTACTACGGTGATGCTGCTCGCGCCGCTGATTCCGCCCATTGCTACCGATCTCGGCGTCAACTTTGTTCCGCTGCTGATTCTGATGGTGCTTGTAGCCAACAGTGCCGGACTCTTAACACTGGTCGGCGATCCGGCTACATTCATTGTGGGGGATGCCGTCAATATCAGCTTCATTGATTATTTAAAGACGCTGAGCCTTGGAGGTGCGATCGCAGTTGGCGTAATTGTTTTTATGTTGCCACTGCTGTTTCCATCTATTTGGAATAAGAAACTGGACAATTTGAATCAGCTTCCTCATCCCAAGATCAATCATCCCCGCATGTTGATTTTGGGCGGCATAATTGTTGCTTTAGTTTTACTCTTTTTCGTGATCGGAGAAATGTTGCCGATTCCCATTTCTCCGGCAACGGTTGCCTTAGCAGGAGCTGCTTTGTGCTTACTCATCACTCATCAAAGCCGAATTGATTCAATTCAAAATATCCTGCGCGATGTCGATTGGAGCACTCTGATTTTCTTTATGAGTGTATTTGTGCTGATTGGCGGACTAGAAAAAACGGGCGTATTGAGTGCAGCCTCTAGTATTTTGGCTTTTATTCTAGGACGGAATATTCTTGTAGGCTCAATCTTACTCATGCTGCTAGTTGGTGTTCTATCTAGTTTGATTCCTAACATTCCACTAGTCGTAGCAATGGTGCCGATGCTCAAGGAATATGTTGTAAATGTGGGATTAGCAACAGCCGATATTCTTGAACCTAACTTCACAGGCGATCTGCCAACAGTTGTATTACCCCTGTTCTACGCCATGATGTACGGAGCAACCCTCGGCGGCAACGGTACATTGGTGGGCGCATCTTCTAATATTGTGGCGGCAGGAATTGCAGAACAGCATGGAAAAGGCATTTCTTTTCAAACCTTTTTACAGTATGGCATTCCCATAGCATCGCTACAATTAACTGTTATTGGCCTGTACATTTTGCTTCGCTTTTTAGGATCTGGATTGTAGCTATAGCACTTCAAGGTAATTAGTAAGTAATTATCTGCATACGGATCAATATCATAGAACTCAAACTAGAAAATCGCTGTTTTATGCTTCCCTAGTTTGAGTTCTAATTTATTACTCTGTAAATTAAGTTTTGCTGGTTGGTGTGCCGCGCGGAGAGCGGCACACCAACCAACAAAAACCACTAAAACAAAAGTTACAGAATATTTCTCCTGATT
>CBKWJC010000092.1:0-25838 GCA_966674685.1 uncultured bacterium | reverse complement strand
CCAGCATCTAGCTTCTCAACTATTATCCTCTCTTCAGAACTTTCCAAGTCGTGTGCCGTAGGCTTTGCTCAGCACATTCGCTCTCATTGGCACATTGAGAATCGATTGCATTGGCCAAAGGATGTCGTGCTTCATGAAGATCACGCCCCTTTGTGTGATGGTCATGCACCGACCAATTTTGCGATTGTGCGAACGATTGCAGTCAATCTGTTTCGCCAAGCTGGATTTGCTTCCATCACCAAAGGACTGCGGCATTTAGCTCACGATATCCCCCGTCTATTTTCCTTTCTTCAATAAATCAGCCCTGCCCTTAAAAAAGGGGCTATGCCAATGGCTAGCTCGAAGTCCCCTTTTTTCTAGGCTAAGCCATGCCCGAAGGGCTATAGGGGGATTTAGGGGGATCGTTCGGAGTGTTACGCTCTCCACTCAAATAATACTCAATTCGCTGTCGCAACTGGTTTACCGTGAGCCGCTGCGTCCAGTATTCCACTAGCGCATGACCAAAAGCCCAGGCATCCCGATCTGGCGATGCCTCGGAGTGTTCCAGCAGGAGCGGCCACAGCGCCAGCAGGTCAAACTTGCTTAGATCCGTCTCCGCACTCAGCAGCGAAAACAAATCATAGGCCATTTGCAACTTACCAATCACAATTGGCAACCGCTCGACTGGGATTTGTTCCGCCAGCAGATAGGCCAGCGCAGGCGAACCCGTCGTCAGCGTCGAGAGAAACTGCAAAATCGGGCTCTTCAGCAGCGCCGTCACGCCCTGCGTTGTCGTCATCTGCACTGTGTACTGGTCGATAATCTTTGCCGCCGCCACCACCCGCGTATCGCGATCGCGCAAAAACCGAGCCAGCCGCAACTGCTTGGCCGAATCTAGCGACTCAATCAGCGCCAGCGAGAGCTGATCGGCATTCCAGGCTGAGCGATTCGCCCCTTCATCCCATGTCACCAGCGGCAAGACGCGATCGCACATTTCGTCCAGCGCCTCCCGTCGATAGGCCGTCGCTTCCCGAATCGACTTTTCTTTGGTACGGTTGCCCCACTGCCAGTCATAGGGCGGCTGCCACTCCCGCACCGGACGCAGCCGATCCACCTGCGTCACAATCGCAATCGTCGGCAAATTCTGAATCTCCTGCTGAAAATCCCGCAGAAAGTCCACATCCATTTGCAGGGCTGGGTCGAGGGCAGGTGTTACTAGCAGCAGCAAATCTGCCGTATGGGCATAGTCGATCACCTGCGATCGCAGATCGCGCCGCTGCACCTGCTCATACCCCGGTGTATCCCAGAGGCAGAGAGACTCTCCGGTTTTCGTCTGCCACTGGTAACTTTGAATCTGGTCAGTACTGGGCAGCACGTCCACTTCTGCCTTATCGGCTTGGAATAGCGTGTTGATAATGCTGCTCTTGCCTGCTCCGGTGCGGCCTACCAGCAGAATACTGACATTGGCCTGCTCCACCTCCGACTGTGGTTCCGCCTGCTCAATCAGCGCCCGCAGCGTTTTCGTTTTGGCCTTCGGTAGCGTGGCGGTTGGTTCCGAAGTTGCGATCGCATCGATATTGGGCAGCTTGGCACTATCGCCGCCGTAGAGCAGCACGGTCTGACGCGCCAGATTGCGGAGTGCCGCCTCGCGCAGGGTTTGGCTGAGGTTGACAATGAGCTGCTGTGTGGCCTGGTTGCTGGAGGACTTACTCGTCTCTCTCGCAATCGCCGCCGCCGGATTCAGTACCCACTGCGCCCAGTTCCAGATGCGAAACACTTTCCGAGCTGAGGGTTCCAGCTTTTGATACACCTCATAGGCTTGATACGCCTGCCCCACCGTCACCTGACCCAGTACGGGCGACAGCTTGCCCATCCAAGCGTCCATGTCGTCTACGGTTCCCCGGATCAAGCCGTAGGCTTGCGGCACGTAGATATTGAGTAGCGGATACTTCACTTCTGGGTGATAGACATGTGCGATCGCAATGACAATTTCGCGGCAGCGCTGCCAAAATTGGCCCCAGTCTTCCCAGGCGGGCGGATCATTACGGGCTTCAACGAGGATGGTCTGGAGCTGCGCTTCAATCTGCTGCACCATTTGGGCGTTACTCGTCGCGCCGTTGGCCAAATTCGCCTCACCGATAGCGGTTTCCAGGTCTTGATTGACTTCCGCTACAATCGCTTCCACCTGGTCAAATGCGGGTCTTGTCCAGCGCACCAGCAGCCAGCGCCAGCCCACCAGGACAAAAATGAAAACCGCCCAGATCCAGTTCAGCCCCCAATCCCGCAGTTGAATGCCTGCCATCACCATTAAAAACGTTGCGATCGCAACAATCGGCGACGCGAGCACCACCCACTGCCAAGGTTTTAATCGCACCACGGCTCTACCTCCCAGAGAGATCTTGTTGAGTATCTACCCCAGCGGCAAGCTGCTGCGCCATCTCCAAAAAGGCATAGATCGCCGGACTGTGCAGCCCATCCGCCAACAGCACTGCCCCTAGTTTACGCTTGAGCGGCTGGGGCAGCGTCCAAATTCGCACTTCTTTGGGAATTGGAATCGCCGCCAGATAGGGCAAAATCGTCATCCCCAACCCCTCTGCCACCATGCTAACAATGGCCGAATCTTCGTTTAACTCGTAGGCCACTCGCAGCTTCACAGGCAGCTTTGCCAAATACTCCCGCAGCAGCGTATAGCTGTTGTCACTGGGCAATGGCAAAATCAGCGGATAAGATTGAACTAGACCCCAGAACTCCGCATCCGTCTCCAGCTTTGGCCGTCGGGGTGCATCCGGTGGCAGCAGCGCAATGTAATCGTCCGTAAACAACTCATACACATCTAATCCCTGCGGACGAAAAATATCCATCAGCCCCACATCCGCCGTACCGTTCGCCAGCGCTGCCTGCACCTCGCCATGATTCATACAGCGGGTCATCGTCACCTGAATCTTCGGGTAGCGCTGCTTAAACGCCGCAATCAACTGCGGTAGCCAGTGGGTCGCCAAGCTGCGAATCGCCGCCACCCGCACTTGGCCAGCCTCCAGCCCCCGCACCTGCTGCGTCTTGTTCACCAACTGCTCCAGGTGCTGCAACATCTGCCGCGCGTGACCAACAATCTCCGCTCCAATCGGCGTCAGCGTCGCCCCATGCTGCCCCCGCGTGAACAACACCACGCCTAGCTCTTGCTCCAAACCTGCGATCGCATGACTGATTGCCGACTGCGTCAACTCCAGCTCCACAGCCGCTTTCCCAAAACTGCCCTGTTCCACCACAGCCACAAACGCCCGCAGTTGAAACAGCTTGATTTTTGACCCATTAACACTGCTCATGAGTCAACATTATCACCATCATTTGAAGGGTTTCGGCGCGGTGAATACGATTAAGTTAAGAAATTTGAGAGAGACGATTTGAACGTGAGGCGTGAGGCGTGAATGAAAGTTAGGCGCTAGGGGTGAGGCAAGCGCCATAAAAGCGGCTCAGAATTAAGGTTGTAGCCCTCACCCCCAACCCCTCTCCCGCAGGAGAGGGGAGCCGAGCCAAATACTTTCTCTCAAATACTTTCTCTATTGACTCTTGTTTCCTCTCCCCGTGGGAGAGGGCTAGGGTGAGGGCTAACGTAATACATCCAATCAGCTAACCCATAACTGTCTTAACTCCTCACGCCTCTCGCCTCACCCTGCCACCAACTTTTGCAATCCCAGATAACACCCAAGGACAAAACCCATGAATATCGGACTTCCCAAAGAAATCAAAGATCAAGAATTCCGGGTTGGCTTGACTCCGGCTAGCGTTCAGGCGCTTTGTCGACAGGGTCATCAAGTGGTTGTTGAGCGGGGTGCGGGTGTCGGTTCTGGTTTTGCCGATCAGGAATACACCCAAGCTGGTGCAACCTTGGTGACTGATCCTGCGATCGCATGGAGTCAGGCGATGGTCGTCAAGGTAAAGGAGCCGCAGCCGTCTGAATACAAGTATTTCCGTAAAGATTTAATTCTATTTACCTATCTACACCTAGCGGCTGAGCCGGAGCTGACCGAGGCGCTGATCAAGAGTGGGGTAAGTGCGATCGCATATGAAACGGTGATGACGGCTGATGGCAAGCTGCCGCTGCTGACGCCGATGAGTATTATCGCTGGTCGCTTGTCCGTTCAGTTTGGTGCGCGTTATTTAGAACGCCAGCAGGGCGGTCGCGGCGTACTGCTGGGCGGAGTTCCCGGTGTGGCTCCCGGTCGCGTGGTCATTTTGGGCGGCGGCGTAGTCGGCACGGAAGCGGCCAGAATCGCCGTTGGTATGGGCGCTCAGGTGCAGATTATCGATCTGAATGTCGATCGCTTATCTTATCTAGAAACGATATTTGGTTCTCGGGTTGAACTGCTCTACAGCACTCCAGCTCAAATCGAGGCATCGGTGCCGAATGCGGATCTGCTGATTGGTGCGGTGCTTGTTCCCGGACGCAAGGCTCCAACGCTGGTTAGCAAGGAGCTAGTGGCCAAGATGAAGCCCGGTTCCGTGATCATCGACGTAGCGGTGGATCAGGGCGGCTGTATCGAAACCCTGCGGCCAACGTCTCACAGCCAGCCGACCTACGTTGAGTCCGGCGTGGTTCACTTCGGCGTCCCCAACATGCCCGGAGCCGCACCCTGGACAGCAACGCAAGCGTTGAATAATGCTACGTTGCCCTACACGCTGAAGCTAGCCAATCGCGGTTTAGATGCTCTCATGACCGACAGCGCTCTGCGTCAGGGACTTAATATTTCCAAAGGAGAAATTGTCCATCCCGCGATTCAAGCTGCCTTTCCCGACTTAAGCGATCGCAAAGTTGCCCAGACCGTATAAATCAGCATAGATAGCGTTAACTTCAATCGCAGTCAAGGTATGCAATGCGTTGCCCTGGCTGCGATTGGCCTATCTCAACATTTAGGAACGTGGATTTAATAAATCCGCCCCTACCCAACTCATAAGTTTTGTCAGCCAACACTGCGATCGCACGTCATAAACGCAGTAAAATGCAGCTTTGCAAGGCTGAGGGCAAACGTTGACAACAGGTAAAGAAGGAGTGAAACCACTCGGTAAACTAATCGTGTTTGAAGGTGGCGAAGGGGCGGGCAAAACGACGCAGCTCGCTCGCACCAAAGCATGGTTACTCGATAGCGGCATGCTAAGTCAGCTCCAGGCCGCAGGCTGCATCACCGATGTGCTGGTGACGCGGGAACCGGGCGGCACCGCTGTTGGCCAGCAAATTCGTCAACTCTTGCTCCAGTCAGAACCGGGCAGCTTAACCGACCGGACGGAACTCCTGCTCTATGCCGCCGATCGGGCGCAGCATGTTGAAGAAGAACTGCGGCCAGCACTGGAACAGGGGCGACTCATTTTATGCGATCGCTATACTGGATCAACGATCACGTATCAGGGCTACGGTCGAGGCTTTGACTTGGATTTGATCCATCAGCTTAATCAGATTGCCACGGCGGGACTGGTCAGTGATTTGACCCTCTGGCTAGATATTGAGGTTGAACTGGGGCTAGCTCGGACTCGCCAGCGGGGCGCGGCGGATCGGATGGAGCAGAGTGACGATGCGTTTCATCAGCGGGTACGCGAGGGGTTTCAAGCCTTGGCACACGCTCAACCTGACCGAATTTGCCGCGTTGATGCCAGTCAAGCCGAAGACGATGTGGCGCAAGCAATTCAAACTGTTCTGATCCAGCACCTACGCCAATGGTATCCCCTCCTTTCGAAGCCATAGTCGGCCAGCCGCAGGCTGTTGAGCTACTAACCCAGGCCGTACGGCAGCGGCGGATTGCTCCGGCTTATCTGTTTGCGGGATCGGCAGGTATCGGGCGGAGCCGGACGGCTTTAGCGTTCCTGCGGCTGCTGTTGGCCAAGGCAGGCACGGCAGATCCGTTTGCGACCTGCACCGATCCAGTTCTGCAAAAGCGAATCCGCGATCGCAACCACCCTGATTTACTCTGGGTGGAACCGACGTACCTGCACCAGGGACGCCGTGTTTCTGCCTCCGAAGCTGCCGAACTGGGCGTCAAGCGCAAAGCTCCACCCCAAATCCGGCTGGAGCAAATTCGGGAAATCAGCCAGTTTCTCAGTCGCCCGCCTTTGGAAGCAGATCGGGCAGTCGTCGTGATTGAACAGGCCGAAACCATGCGCGAGGCCGCTGCCAATGCCCTGCTCAAGACGCTGGAAGAACCGGGTAAGGCGACGCTGATTCTGCTTGCGCCCGATGCCGATGCCCTGCTGCCGACGCTGGTTTCGCGCTGTCAGAAAATTCCCTTCTCTCGGCTCAGTCAAGCAGAAATGGCGACGGTTCTCCAGCAGGCAGGTTATGCAGAGATTCTGAATTATCCCAATATTCTGGCCATTGCCCAGGGCAGTCCTGGAGCTGCGATCGCAAGCTGGCAGTATTTAGAAACCGTTCCAGATGAGCTGCTGCAAGCCTTGCAAACTCCGCCCCAGACGCTGCGGCAGGCTCTCACCCTGGCTCGTCAGGTCGAGCAATCGCTGGATGCCGAAGCCCAGCTTTGGCTGATTGAATACCTCCAGCACCACTATTGGCAGCAGCCTAGCTCAGCGCTTACCTACCACTCTGGCTCAGTTGTGGCCTGTCTGGAAGCCTTAGAGAAAGCCCGTCGCTATCTTTTACAGTACGTCCAGCCCCGGCTGGTTTGGGAAGTAACCCTGATGAAGATCCAGCAGTCCATGACCTAGAGTTGAGACCAGGAACATCCCGGTTTGGCAAACGGCCCTCATCCCCCCCAAAACCAAAAGCGATTTTGCCGCCGCACTGCGGCGACAAAATCGCTTTTTGGGTTTTGGCTGGCGCAGTACAAGATATGAGATGATGAACTCTTTTAATCAAAGTACTAGCTAAACTAAAGTACTGGGTATACATGCAATATGCTCTTTCGTTTTTGATTTCTGGTATCTGTGCATCAGCGATCGGCGCTATCTAAGATTGCCTCCATCGGTCAGAAACTGCCTTTACAAGCAGTTTTGATCATTCCGTTTGTGGTTCAACTGGTGGGCACAGTGGGAATCGTTGGTTATCTTTCCTTTCGGGCCGGACAGCGAACGGTCGATGAGCTGGTGAAGGAGCTACAGAGTGAACTTGCTGTTCAAATTCAGCAAGAACTCAAAACCTATACGTCGCTGCCCCATGCAATTAATCAAATTAATGCTGCCATGATGGTGCGAGGCGAGCTGGATGTGGTGGGTGCGGAGGGTGAGCAGTTCTTTTGGCAGCAGATTGAGTCATTTCCGACGCTCAACTATACCTATTGCAGTACGGAAGCAGAAGGCGCGTCTCTCGGGGCAGGGCGATCGCCATCCACGGTTTTCTGGAAAAAAGCACCCGTAGACTCATCGCTCACATCTTCCGCTGATCCACCGCTTGAGCAATCAGCCGCGTCAGCGACAGCTATTTCTGACGTACCGCTGGAAGCCTCGTTTAGCAATGCCTCAACTGGACACCGCTTTCATCATTATTCGGTTGATGCACTGGGCTATCGCGATCAACTCCAAAAGATCGGAGAAGGGCCTTACGATCCGCATACCCGACCTTGGTATCAGCAAGCTAAAGCCGCTCAGGCTGCGGTCTGGAGTCCGATCTATCTGGACTGGGAGCAAAAAATACCAACCATTACTGCGAGTCTGCCCGTTTACGATCCCTCGGGGCAGCTACTGGGCGTTTGTGGCACCGATATTATTCTGATGCGGGAGCTGAACCAGTTTTTGCGATCGCTAGATGTGGGCGAAACGGGTGAAACCTTTATTATTGAGCGCAACGGCCAGTTTATCTCTAGCTCCACGACCGACGGCTTAATTATTAAAAGAGGACAAGGTGCCGAACGCCAAGTTTCATTGGATAGCCATAATCCTCTCGTGCGCTCAAGCAGTCAGTTTCTAGAACAGCATTTTGGGGACTGGCGCAAAATTACGGCTTTCCAGCAATTGAGCTATCGCATCGATGGAGAGCGCTACTTTGTCTCAGTGATGCCCTATCAAGATGAGGCTGGGCTAGACTGGCTGATTGTTGTGACGCTGCCCGAACAGGACTTTATCGAGCGAATTCAAGACAACACAAAACGCACGGTTGCTCTGTGTGGCGTAGCGCTGCTCCTGTCTATTCTGTTGGGGTTGCTCATCGTCCGCTGGATTACCCATCCCCTAGCTACGCTACGCAATGCGGCGCGGAATATTGCCGATGGCAATTGGGATCAAACGGTTGAAATTGAGAGTCGTGGCGAAATTGGTGAACTGGCGACTACGTTTAATTTGATGATGCGACGGTTGCGCCGTTCTCTTGCGGCGCTGAAGCAGTTAAACCGAGCTGTTGCCAGTAATGAACAGCGGCTGAATCAGTTTCTGGAAGCGATTCCGATTGGCATTACGGTGTATGACCACAGCGGTGAGGTCATCTACATGAATCAGGAGGCGCGTCATCTTTTGGGCATGGATTACATATCTGATGATGACGTACCGAATGCTGAAACGGCGAACTGTTCAGAGAAATTGGGACTGTACAGGGCTGGCACCCAGCAGCTCTATCCGGTAGATGAACTGCCACTGGTGCAGGCGCTGGCTGGGAAGCAAGTCTACGTCGATGATATACAGGTGCATCAGGCGTCGGGGCAAATTGTGCCGATTGAGGTGACGGCGACTCCGGTATGGGATGACAATCATCAGGTTGTGTATGCGATCGCAGCTTTTCAAAATATTACCCAGCGCCGCCAGACGGAGGAGGTGTTGGCTCATTACAGTCAGCAGCTTGAACAGGAAATTGCTGAGCGTACCCGTGAATTACAGAAAAGTGAAGCGACCAAAGCCGCGATTCTAGCGGCTATTCCCGATTTACTGATTCGGCAAAATCGACAGGGCTATCATCTCGACATCGTCGAAGGAGACGGCATTCAAACCGTTGGTGCCGTGGATGAACTAATTGGTCGTCCCGTTACTGATTATCTGCCGCCTCACTTAGCCGAGAAGCGACTGTATTACACCCGTCAAGCTCTAGATACGGGACAGCGCCAAATCTATGAGTATGAAATTGAAATTCAGGGTGAATTGAGGTACGAAGAAACTCGTATTGTTCCCTGTGGATCGGATGAAGTGCTGATTATTATTCGCGACATCACGAGCCGCAAATCGATTGAGGCCGCTTTGCATCGGAGTGAAGCTCAAAATCAGGCCATTCTCACCGCAATTCCTGATTTAATGTTTCAAATTAATACCGATGGGATTTACACCAACTACGTTCGTACTAATGCCCTATCGGACTTAATTTCTGCTTCAGAGACGCCAATTGGTCAAAACATTCGAGACTACCTGCCATCTGAGATGGCCGCACACCAAATGCAGGCGCTGAAGCAGGTTTTGGAGACCCAACAGCCAGTCATTTATGAACAGCAGGTTGTGGTCAACACTGTCACTCAGTTTGAAGAAGTGCGCGTGGTCGCTAGCGGTATCGATGAAGCGCTATTTATTGTGCGAGACATTACCGATCGCAAGCGGGCTGAGCAAGAGTTGGCAGCACAGCAGCAATTTATTCGTCAGGTTCTGGATGTGATTCCCAGTTCAGTTTTCGTCAAAGATCCAGACGGACGCCTGATTATGGTTAATCAGGCTTGCGGCAAGATTCACGGCCTACCCGTTCAAGAAATCTTAGGCAAGCGCGAAGATGAATTTAATCCCAACCTGAGTCAAAAAACCGTTGACCAGTGGGTGGAACGCAATCGGCAGGTGATGGAAACGGGGCAACCATTCCAAGAGATTAACTACATTCCTCTCAAGGCAGATGGCAAAGCTCACTATTATCAAACCGTCATCAGTCCTCTGATTGATGTGAACGGTCAGGCGCAGGGCGTTGTCGGCAATTCAGTTGACATTACCGAATTGAAGCAGCTAGAGGAGGAACTCCGGCAGATCAATTTGGAGCTAGAGCGGCTCGCTACGCTAGATGGCCTAACCCACGTGCCCAACCGTCGCCGATTTGATGCCTATCTGGCGGCAGAGTGGTTGCGATCGCAACGGGAGCAGCAGCCCTTAGCGCTAATCATGTTTGATGTGGATTACTTTAAGCTGTTCAATGACTTCTATGGGCACCAGAAGGGCGATGACTGCTTGATTAAGGTGGCGCAAACGGCCCAGCTTGGTATTCGCCGACCCGCCGATCTACTCGCTCGCTATGGTGGCGAGGAGTTTGCGGTCATCTTGCCGAATACTGATGTCAATGGTGCGATCGCAGTGGCTGAGCAGATCCAGCGGCATGTTCACGCGCTCCAGTTTCCCCATGAGAAGTCCCCCATCAGTCATCAAGTCACGATCAGCCTCGGCATTGCCTGCTTAATTCCCCACCGCTATCAGTCGCCCCACACCCTAGTTGAACTGGCCGATCAGGCACTCTATCAGGCTAAAGATCAAGGCCGCGATCGCTACTCGATCAGTCGTCTAATCTAACCCGCTAGCGAGCCATTCTGCTCATATCAGTTCTGTAATTTAGCGCTACAGATCAGTTCAGTGCTAAGGACTGAGTGCTAAGTTGTCTCATGCGCCTCACTCCTTACCCCTCACGTTACTGAGAGATAATGCGTAGCCATACAACATTTCGAAGCTTTGGAGGAGATCGCGCCAAAGATAGAGGGGGGAATATGCAGGGGGTGGATGGCGAGATCGATTGAGATTGCTGCAATAGAGATATTGCAACTACGCCAGCTATGAAAATTCCCTCATCTCCAGATGAACATCGCCAACTCATTCGTCAGAAGCTGGCAACTGATCTCATTACCAACCCTGAGAATGCAGCTCAGAAAGCAGGCTTGCACTACGTTAGCGATTCCATACCAGGCTTTACTCGCAAGCGCTGGGGACGCGGCTTTAGCTATTTTGATGAAAACTGCGATCGCATCCAAGATGAGGACGTTCTAGAGCGGCTTAAAGCACTGAATATTCCACCGGCTTGGGAAGAGGTGTGGATTTGCTCTAATCCCAACGGTCACTTGCAAGCAACCGGACGCGATGAACGAGGGCGCAAGCAATATCGCTATCACGATGGTTGGCAACAACTGCGTAGTCAAGCCAAGTTTAATCGGCTGGTTCCCTTCGGTTTAGCCCTGCCCCTGATTCGCCAGCAGTGCGATCGCCATCTGCGACAAACCAAGCTAACCCGAGAAAAGGTTGTAGCCATTGTCGTTCGCCTGCTAGATGAAACGCTAATTCGCGTTGGAAACTCGGAGTATGCTCAGCAAAACTCATCCTATGGTCTGACAACTCTACGTGATCGCCATGTTGAAATTTTGGGTACTAAAGTTCGATTTGAATTTACGGGCAAACGCGGCATCCACCACGAAATTGAGCTGTGCGATCGCAGGCTAGCCAGAGCCGTCAAGCGCTGCCGAGATGTGCCTGGATATGAGTTATTTCAATACTTTGATGATGATGGCAAGCGACAAAGGGTAGACTCAGGAGATGTCAATCAGTATCTCCAGGAAATTACCGGACAGCCCTTTACTGCCAAGGAATTCCGCACCTGGACAGGTACTGTAGAAGCCGCAGTTGCTCTCTATGAAATGGGCGAAGCTCAGTCAAATACGGAAGCTAAACGCAATGTTGTTCGCGCGGTGAAGCAGGTGGCTAAAAAACTGGGCAACCGACCTGCCACCTGCCGCAAATACTATATTCATCCATTGATTATAGAAGTGTATCAATCAGGCCGACTGATACAGCAACTGAATGATGCTAAATCTAAAAATAAAGCCGAGAATGATTTATTAGATCTAGAAGAAAGAGCCGTCTTGATACTTCTAGATTCTGCTTCAAAATGAAAGTCGAGCCGTTCAACTTAAGTTGCTTAGTTTCAACTGTAAAATCACCTCATCTCGATAGGTTGACTGATACCTATTCTGAATTTTAGCTGTTTCATATAAAAGACCTCTGATAATAAATTTGAACGAATCGAACAGCCTCAGTGAAGCTTCATTATCAATTCGGACATACGTCAGAATAGTCTCTAACCTCTTTTCTTGAGCTGCCTCAAGCAGATCTTCAACAAGCTGCTTCGCAATTCCCTGTCGCCGATAATCTGGTGAAACATACAGTGAGCCGACTGTGCCGACATGTTCATAGCAGCATCCCAGTTCATTGAGAGATAAACGCGCCATACCGACGATAGATCCTCTATCAATAGCAAAACGCATTAGGCATCGCTGCTCTTGAAGGGCAGTCCTTACAATGCCTTGCCACTCTTCATCAGTTCGAGCTTGAGCAATTTGTTGACTAGCTGCTAGAAAATTAGGTTGCTCTGCAAGGGCATCAATGACAAAGCTACGATATTTAGCCCAAATATCTATTGATGGTCGGGCAATTTGAATATCCATTGATAGAATACTAGTTGACATACAGCCTTGTGCTCTCTATTTTTTATGCTTAAATCACTACATCTAATTCATCTATAGTTTCTTTATCTACTAATTATCTACATACAAATAAATGCACATCTAAAAAACCGGGGGAGTGCGCCGGAGGGGCGCTCCCCCGGTTTTTTAGATGTGTTTATTTATGCCAACCTACTTAATTCATGAGAACCCATTTGGAGTCACGCACATAGAGGGGCTTAGCTGAAAAGGCACAAATTTAAATTGGGAAAATTATTAATAGGTGTGACAAGTAGCTACACATAGACAAATGCAAAAAGCCGCTCTTGAGGGGCACATCAAGTGCTATGGCTAGTTTTCTGCACTGGGAATAGCCTAAATGGTTATCGTGATGCTAATAGTTCAGTACGGGTCAAATTGTAGGTCAAATTACAGACCAAATAGATCTGCACCTAAAAGCGCAAATCTATACAAGCGTAAATCTGTACAAAATGAGGTCTGAGAAATAGTTCAGTTGCAACGTAGCGGTTTAAGCAGCAGCACCAGTACTCCACTGGCAAGAGCAAACGCTGTACAAATACCAACTAATACTGGAAATGGCAATCCTAGATCATACAGCCAGCTTCCCAGTAAAAGGCCAAGGCTAGTCATAAAATTTAGAATGGAAACCAATAGCGCATACGTCGTAGCTTCATTTCCTTTCGTGCAGATCGTTGTAAACAAATCTAAAATTCCTAAAGTTGCGATCGCAGTTGTCAATCCTGCAAGTAGTGACACCCAAACCGCGCTACGGGTGTCTTGCATAAAAATAAAAACGAAAGAAGCTAAAGCGTTAAATAGAATAATGCTGCTCAAAAGCTGCTTTTGGCTAAAACGCTGTGCAAAGACTCCAAAACAGACTGCACCGAATCCTAAACCCAGAAATTCAACAGCTTTCAGTTGTCCAATAAACTCATCTTCCAACAGAAGAACTCGGCTTTGATAGATATAAATTGGTAATTTAGGAGCCAACCCTAAACAAATTACTAATGCTATGATGGCTAAAGCTTGCGCTGATTGAATTGTCTGCTTTAAGGTATTTAGATGATAGCGAATAGGGATCGATTGCTGTCCAGAAGATTCTTTGAGAAATTGAGCAACTATAGTTAATCCAAAGCATGGAATGATAGCACTTGCGAAAAAGGCAGTTGAAAGAGACGTGTGATCAGCTAACCAACCACCCATCAAATACATTCCCACTGCACCAAATCCTAATCCAGACCATTGGGCAGCTTGCAAGGGTCTTGTTGCTTGATAGCGCTGACCTTCGACAACCATTAAGCGATCAGTCAAAACATCGGAGAATGCAATACTAGCCGAGATAATTAAAATTGTTACGACTAATGTTGTTAACGTATAGGTTTTGACCTGACCTAAAACAAGAAAGCTGGTAAGAACTAAACCATAACAAATGAAAAAATAGGATTTCATCCGATAGCCTAGCAAAGGAATACTATCAACTAAGATTCCCCAGACGGGTTTAATGAACCAAGGTAAAAAAATTATGGTTTGGAAACTTGCCAACGCAGCCGCTGTAAACTGAAGTTCTTCTTCTAAAAACTTGGCAACTGGAAGCTGAGCTAAACCCGGATTAACGCAAGCTGCCTGAATAAAATACAGCAGCACCATCAAAAACGTGAGTCGCTTCAAAACAAAATATCCCTATAGCCTTATCTTTGTTTTCAATTGGTTTAGCCCATTTTTGAATGGCTGTATCAATGTTCTAATCATCTCACGCAAGACCCACCGACCATTTATACTTTTCCAAGGTGGGCAGGCAATAATACTTCGTAGAGTAATCAAAATAGCTCGGATGCGTTGCCCGCTAGCCCAGTTAACTTTGCCTAAACAAGCATATAACATCAGTTGTTGATCAAGACTCATTGATTCTGGATAGGTTTGACATAAATGCCTTAGTTCTTGGGCATGGAAATTAGCCTTATCAACTTGACCTAAATCAGCGTAAAAAATTCCTAGATAAGAACGAAAATGAAAAATATCTCTAAAATATCCGTTTTTTTGAGAGAAAACTAGTCCTTTATAAGCAAATTGGATTGCTTTCGTATGATTTTTGAGACACTGACTATAGAACAGCGCTATGTCTGCTAAAGACTTTATTTTTAAGCTGTATATATTAAGATCCTCACTTATCCTGAGAACTTCTTCAAGATAGACCAAGGCTTTATCATCGCCATTGAATGTATGAAGTTGTCCTAAATTACGAAGTGTATCAGCATAAACTATTGGATTTTTTTCAAAGGATAAACGGCAAACTAGTTTCTCAAAAAAAGCAGCGGATTTTTTAACATTACCGGCCCAAAGATAACCATATGCTAAGTCTGCTAGGGCTTGTTCTTGTAAGCTACTAATTCTGGTTTCATTTGCTAATTTTAGTGCTTGATTCAGCAGTTCAAGTCCTCGCCGTATCTCTGAATTATTAACATAGGATCGGCCCATAAGGCATAGAGAAAACACTTTTTGTTCTATCTTATCGTTTGTATGCGATAGAACAAATTGTTGTTTAAAATATATGGCTGCCGATTTAAATTCTGACCAATCATAATAAATCTTTCCTATTCCATAATTGGCTGAGATTTGATAATCAATATTATTAACTTTTTGAGCCATTTTTAGCTGCTTATCATGAAACTTTATGGCCGATTTTAAATCTCCAGCTCTACGATAAGCTTGACCCATTCCATTTAAGCAAAGCAGATCTATAGTGGGATTAATCTGCTTATAGATTCCTTTGTATAACTCAATTTGTTGTCGATGTTTGCCCCACTTTTCAAGTTGTTCATGGAGTGGTGTTTGGTTTGCCCCAATGGGCCAGCACATGAGGATATAGGCCAAATCCCAGTACTTCAACATACGAGCATGATATGACGCTTCAAATAAATCTTTCACATCTTCAAATTGAGTGGCGTCAGCTAGAAATAAAGTATCATAGGTTAAATAATTACCAAGGGCAGCTTGGTGAGCTAGCTGTTTAATTGAAGTACCAGTGCTCTTGATTCGATTGAGATCAAAATTTTGAACTAAATTTTCTAGCTCAGGCGGCAAAAATTCGAACAAGAGTGACTGCAAAATTTTGGGTTTTTCAATGTTGCGATCGCACATATTTAGTTATCCAAATTATCAGAGTTATCCAGATGATCTTTGGCAACGCTACGAATTAAATTGTGTTGCCTTAAGTGATAGCCTGGAGCAACTTCCAATAGCGATCGATCGAGTAGCGTATAAAGTGCCCTTTCGCATTGTTCATTTGACCAACCCAAGCGTCTAACTGAGTTCAACAAAAAATCTTCTGTCACAGGTTCTCGATGGACAGAAGCAATACACATGAGTAGATACGCATCCGGTAGATCTTGATATAGACGCTTAAAGGATTCTTCAATCCGCGATCGCACTGCTCGACGTAGTTCCCGCGAGTATCGATCCAGTTCTAATGTGACGCGGCTTTGTTCAACCGCCTCAATTTTGTCGCCATACTGTTGCCAATAAGCCACCACTTCACCATCAAACCGCTCCCAGATATCACCCGCAATCACTCGCAGAGCCAGAGGATGACCTTCATAGGCTGCACCAATGCGAACCAAGTAGTCCTGCTCCAAACTGGCTGGTTCTAACTCAAATCCTTGCCGTTGAAAAAGCAGGATTTGTTCTTCAGCATTTAACCCTTGGAGCCGCTGATGCCAGAAGCGCATATGATATCGCTGACCATGAACCTGTAGGTCTCCAGGTAAATCTTGGGAAGTCAACAGAATTCGACTGTGGCAGCTTTCTT
The DNA here is from genome assembly GCA_966674685.1 of uncultured bacterium. Lineage (GTDB taxonomy): Bacteria > Cyanobacteriota > Cyanobacteriia > Phormidesmidales > Phormidesmidaceae > Thainema. Next base: position 9,665 of record CBKWJC010000092.1, on the reverse strand, counting down.
TGCCCAACAGTCGATGAAAGAAAAGATCCCACAGCGGATCAACAAAATTGCTCCAGCCCGTTTGCTCATCTCCCTTCAAAATCTGCTCTAGCGAATCAATGACAACTAAATAATGCTGATTTGCCAGTAGCTGTATCCAGCGGCTGATCATCTGTTCTGGTTGCTGCTGTTCCTCCTCAGTCACAGGTTGGGAGATTTGTTCGAGCGCGATCCGCGCCGCATCAACAAACCGCACATGGGGTTGAGCCTCAAAATTGAAGCAAATTGTGTGCGAATACTGTGCTTGCAATGGCCGAATAAACTGTTCTACCAAGGCCGTCTTGCCGATGCCTGTAATACCTGTAACGATGAGCAGGCGACAAGATTGAATTTGTTCATTCAACGTGTTTAGTAGCGCCGTTCTGCCAACCCAAATGAAATCATCCTGCTCCGTTTCACTCGGTAACGAGACTTCAACCACTTCTTTCCAGGGCAGCTCAAGCGCATGGCAGATTCGTTGAAATGTCGCGGCTTTCAGCAACTTTCTGGCTCGGAAGCGCTTTAAAGTTGACTCAGACACCTCGGCCTTCATGCACCAAGCAGGGGATTGCTTGCGCCAGCCAAATCGTTTCAAAATAGTATCGACTCGCTGAAGTCCAGACGAAGAAAGCCGGAGACGGCTCGGTGGGGGTACAGATTCAGTCATACTTGATGGCTTTTACGTTTCAGGTAAAGCGTGCCCATTTAACGCCGATTAATCCCAACAGGATTAATTCATGTTCGCGCATGTTCAAATTGAAATCTCAAAGAAATTATTGCATCTATGCGATAACACAATATCTCTTTGAGTATTGATACAAAATGTAAGTTTAACTGCTGAATATAGATACTAAACACACAGTCAAAATTCCTCTCAGAATTTGACCCGAAATTTAACCTAAAATCTGACCCGATTCGTTTAGTGTCATCATATACGCTCATTTCATGCAAAATCCAGTCATAAATTTCTAAAATTATCAGGATTTGCTTAGTGCAGTCTCATCTTGTGTAACATAACATTAAGCCTGGTTGAAAACCCATAATTTACTGCTTGTGAAACATTTGCTCCGCGAACGTTTCACAAGCAGTAAATTGGGTTCTTATATGCAGACATGATATATAGCGCTTCTTGTGCTAGTAAAGGGGGAGTTATTTTTTGGAAGTCGCGCTCCGTGCGGCTTCCAAAAAATAACTTGTACCTCAGTAGCTTAGGAAAGGCTATAAGAGCCTTAAATGCTATTTAGCCATCATAGTGTGATAGTAAGTCTCATATTTTTCACCTCTCCCGTTGAGAAATCTTTTGAATTCAGTACAAGATGTGAAATATGTCATTTGGGGTTTTTAAAGAGACCCATTTCACGTATCTGGTAGGGGCGAATGGCCATTCGCCCCTACGCAACGTTGATGGTTCTAAAATTTTTTATGTCTAAATAAAAACACCCTGCTTTTTAAGAGGGGTTAGGGGGAATCTCAACGTCGAAGCAAAGTCTAGGAGACTTATGCATAAGCAGTAGCTCAGCGTTGGGAGAGGGCAAAACCGCATATTTACACATTCAGGATGTTTCAGTGTTTTGCGACCTCCGGCAGAGAAACATTTTCATACTCCACCAGTGTGGGAAACGCTATCTGATTATTTATTCACAAGACGCTGAGGTTCATCCCAATCGGGTGCCAGTCCTTCAGGATTGACCAAACGCTGATCGCCTCTTAACGCACTAATAGCATGCATTTCTTGCGGAGAAAGCTCAAAGTCAAAGACATCAAAGTTTTCAGCAACATGCTGGGGATTACTAGAGCGAGGAATAGCAACGATGCCCTGTTGCATAATCCAGCGTAGCGTCACCTGAGTAGCTGTTTTCTGATGCTGCTGGGCAATCTCTAGGATTGTTTCATCATGCAGCACTTGGCCTTTAGCAACAGGTCGATAAGCCGTGATTTCCATTCCTAAGCGATGGGCTGCTTGAATGACCCGTTCTTGGTTGAGATAGGGATGATATTCGACTTGGTTTGTAATTAGCATTCCTTCACCGCAGATCTTGGCTGCCTGCTGCATCAAGTCAATCGTAAAGTTGCTGACGCCGATATAGCGGGCTTTGCCGGACTGTTGAACTGCCATTAGTACATTGAGCGTTTCAGCTAAGGGCACATTAGGGCTGGGCCAGTGCAATAGCAGCAGGTCTACGTACTCGGTATCCAGCTTGGCTAGACTCTCGTCTACGGAGCGGGGCAGTTCGGTTTTGCTAAAGCGATCCGGCCAGATCTTGGTGGTTAGGAACACATGGGCACGGGGCAGGCCAGAGGCACGAACGGCATGACCAATTGCCGCTTCATTACCGTATGCCTGAGCCGTATCGATATGGCGATAGCCTACTGCTAAAGCATGCTGCACGATCTCACTGGCTGAGTTACCTTCTAACTGATACGTTCCAAGTCCAAGTAGGGGAATTAGTCCATGTGCCGCAAGCGCCATAGTGTTCTCCGTTCAATGTGTTCCAGGTTGCCGTCTGTTGATGCTAACGACCGAGACCTGCGATCGCATCTTTCTATAGGCTATAGGTGAATGGCACTGACATAAGAGAGCAAAAAAGGCTTCAAGTGCCTGGTGTGTCAGAATCAAAGCGTCGAAGCCCATAATCTTGCCTCTATGATGCCGAATCGTGCAGAAGTTCTCAATGCCAAATATCATAAATACTCCTGTATAAACCTCAAGCAGAGCATTAGAGAAGGCTTTAAAGGTTACAGATTTTCCAGGAAAACCGCTCGTTCAAAGAAGCAATAAGGAATATTGGAGATCCGAATAATTTGATATTGATCTGTGTCATTGGTATAGCAGCAGAAAATCGTATTGGACAAACCTGAAGTAGGTTTATTCTGATATTCACTAAGAATTATGAAGGGTTACTTATGAGGAATTTCTGAGGTTGAGAATAATCAGGATCTGGCTCTCGGTGGGCCATAAATGCAGCAGAGGAATTATATTTTATTTTGCTTTGTTAGGAGTCAAACTGATAAAACACTGATAAGACAGTAAAGCAACTCTATAGCCTTTCCTAAGCTACTGAGGTACAAGTTATTTTTTGGAAGCCGCGCGGAGCGCGGCTTCCAAAAAATAACTCCCCCTTTATTAGCACAAGAAGCGCTATAAGACTAGTGAGTCTGCCTTGCGATCGCTCAAGGTGGTTACCATGAGAATTCTGATTGTTGAAGATGAATCCCTTGTTGCCCAGGCTATCCAAGCCTTGCTAATAGACCATCACTATGCGGTGGATATTGCCGCAGACGGTCTACAGGGACTGGAAATGGCTGATGCCTATATCTATGACCTGATACTGCTCGATATCGGTTTGCCTCGACTAGATGGGATTAGCCTCTGCCAACAGCTTCGCGCCAAGGGAATACAAACCCCCATTCTGCTATTAACGGGACAGGTGGCAGCCGCCCATGCCAAAGCCACTGCGCTCAACGCTGGAGCAGATGATTATGTGACCAAGCCTTTCGATGTTGAGGAGTTGCTGGCTCGGATAGAGTCTTTGCTGCGTCGGGGCGACTTGAAAACTCCTCCTACTTTGAGATGGGGGATGCTGTGGCTCGATCCAAGTCGGTTGCAGGTGAGCTATGGGGAAACGCTACTGCATCTGACACCGAAGGAATACAGCCTGCTGGAACTGCTGCTGCGTCATGCCCCTAATCTTGTCAGCAGCCACACGATTTTAGAGCAGTGCTGGAGTGCTTTGGATTTGCCGCATCATGACGTGATCCGCACTCATTTGAAGAAGTTGCGAAAAAAGCTCAAGGCTGCTGAGGCTCCAGCAGACTTGATTAAGACAGTCCCTCGCAAAGGCTATCGGCTGAATCCGCTATATGGAGAAGCGGCATTTTCTGCTCAGGAGGAGTCCAACGCAACGCTACAGATGGCTGAGCGGAGAGCTGTTAACGAAGAGTTGCGACGCACCCTGGAGCAACTACAGGCGACACAGGTGGAACTGCAACACAAAAATCAAGCATTACAAGCGGCGCGAGACGAACTGGAAGCACGGGTAGCGGAACGGACGGCTGAGCTGAGCCAGCGGGAAGCTTTTTTGAGCAGTATTTATGATGGGGCAGAGCAGTCCATGTTTGTGGTGGCAGTAACCGAAGCGGGCGATTTTCGCTATGTGAGCCTGAACCGTTCTGCCCAGGAGTCTACCGGGATTTTGCTAGAGGCGTTTCAGGATAAGATGCCGGAAGAGGTTTTTGGGGCGGAAATCGGCTCCCTCTTTCGCCAAAATTATGAGCGGTGTGTGCGGGCAAATCACAGCGTCATCTACGAAGATCATTTCCTCTTTCAGGATCGCCCCGTCTGTGCCCTTACCACCCTGTCGCCGCTGCGCGATGCGACTGGCAGAATTGATCGGCTGGTAGGCACTGTTTTAGACATCAGCGATCGCAAACAGGCGGAAGCAGCTCTCCACGCCTGGGAAACCAAATATCAATCCATATTTGACGAGATAGACGAAGGCTATTGCATTGCCGAAATCATTCTTGACGACAGCGGCACGCCCGTCGATTACCGCATTCTCGAAGCCAACTCCCGGTTTGAGCAATTAACGGCGCTGTCGCTAGAGGTTGCCCTGAGTGGCCGCACGATTCGCGAAATTGCCCCCGAACTAGAGGAACACTGGTATGAAATTTATGGCAATGTGGCTCTTACGGGTGAACCCATTCGCTTTGAGCAGCAGGCTATGGGCTGGAACCGCTGGTATGACGTTTATGCTTTTCGGATTGGTGAGCCAGAAAGTCACCACGTCGCCATTCTGTTTAACGATATTAGCGATCGCAAACGTGCCGAAGCTGCACTGCGCGAGAGCGAAGAACACCTCCGCCTCTTCGTGGCTGCCAGTTCCGATATTGTTTACCGCATGAGTGCCGATTGGCGAGAAATGCGCCGTCTTGAAGGCAAAGCCTTTCTGGTCAGCACCGAAGCGCCCCGCGAAAACTGGATTGAAACCTACATTCCCCCGGCAGAGCAGCCCCGCGTTTGGAGCGCAATTCACGAGGCAATTCGCACCCAGAGCTTATTTGAAATAGAATGCCAGGTCTTTCGGCAAGACGGCACCATTGGCTGGACGTTTTCCCGCGCGATCCCCCTGCTGAACGAACAGGGCGACATTGTGGAATGGTTGGGTGCAGCCAGTGATGTCACCGAGCGAAAGCAAGCCGAACTAACGTTACAGCAGCAAATTCGCCAAGAATACCTGCTGGCTGATATTGCCCAAGAGATTCGTCAGTCTCTCGATTTAGACCAACTCCTCCAGAGCACGGTCAATCGAGTGCGGGAGTGGCTAGAGTGCGATCGCGTCATCATCTTCCGCTTCCGGCCCGATTGGCAAGGCGACGTGGTGATGGAATCCGTTGGCGATGAGTGGTTAACGACTCAATCAACCACCATCGCTGATCCCTGCCTTGAAGATCACTTGATTGAGTCTTATCGCCAAGGCTACGTTTCAGTCTTGAATGACATCAACCAGCCCCACCTAGAACCTTGCTACGTCGAGTTCTTACAGCAATTTCAGATACAAGCCAGTCTCGCGGTGCCAATCTTTCAGGGAGAGGATCTCTGGGGATTACTCATTGCTCACCAGTGCGCTGCTCCTCGCCAGTGGCAATCTGCTGAAATTGCTCTACTCCGCCGATTGGCGATTCAAGTCGGCATCGCCAGTCAACAATCAGAACTCTACGAACAAACCCGGCAGGCACTATCCATTCGGGAGCAAATGCAGTCGATTCTAGAAGAAAATGAAGCCCGCTTTCGCACCCTTAATGCCGCTGCCCCCATTGGCATTCTGCAAACCAGTCCCGACGGAATTTGTCTCTACAGCAATGCTCGCTGGCAGGAACTATCAGGGCTGAGCTTTAATGCATCCCTGGGTGATGGCTGGCAACGAGTGATTCATCCAGCAGATCGCGAAACGCTACGTCAGGCTTGGGAGGCGTATCTCAACGGTGGCAGTGGTGATCTGCCTGAATTTCGGATAGTAACGTCAAACGGAGACATCCGCTGGATATCCGCTCACATTGCCGCGATGCGATCGGTCATAGGCATCATTACGGGGCATGTTTGCACCCAAACCGACGTTACGGAACGCAAACAGGTCGAACAGGCGCTGCAAGACAGCGAACAGCGCCTGCAAGCTATTCTTGATTATTCTCCGGCTGTCATCTATGTGCTTGATACTCAAAATCGACATCTGCTGGTGAATCGCAGCCATGCCAAACAACTTGATACCACACCAGCAGAACTGATCGGCAAGAGCCTTCATGAAGTTTGGCCCGCAGAGACTGCCGATGCGTTTGTGAGCCAAAACCAGACTATTTTAGAAACGGGTCAAATTCTACAGACTGAAGATACCGCACCACTGGCTGATGGCATCCACAGCTACCTCACCGTCAAGTTTCCCCTATATGACGAAACGGGCACTCCGTATGCCATTGGCGGCATCTCCACCGATATTACCGAGAAGAAGAGAATGGAAGCTCAGTTTTATCAGGCTCAGCGGCTAGAGAGCCTCGGGACTTTAGCAGGTGGTATTGCCCATGATCTCAACAACATCCTGACTCCCATCTTAGCGACAGCTCAGATCCTCAGGTTGACCCAGCAAGGGCTAGATGACGAAGGACTACAGCTAGTAAAACTGCTGGAGACCAGCGCCAAACGTGGAGCTAATTTAGTCAAACAAATTTTGACCGTGACTCGCACAAGTCAGGGAGAGCGCATCCCGGTCGATTTGGTCACGCTGCTGCAAGAAGAAATTGAAATCATGCAGCAAAGTTTTTCCAAAACAATTGAAATTCGGGCAAATATGCCTCAATCGGAGACAACCCAGCCAGCTTTGAGAAGGATTTTGGCCGATCCTACTTACCTGCACCAGATCATTTTGAACCTGTGCATTAATGCCCTTGATGCCATGCCTAATGGTGGCACTCTGACTGTGTCTGTCTCAACTGTTTTTGTAGATGAGGCAATGGCGGCTCTCAATCTAGATGCTCATGTAGGCCACTATGCCGTCATCGCCGTAGCTGACACTGGTATTGGCATTCCTCCTGACGTACAAACACGCATGTTTGAACCATTTTTCACTACTAAAGCTCCCGGCCAGGGCACTGGGTTAGGCTTAGCAACGGTAGGTGGACTGGTTAAAGCGCATCAGGGATTTATACAAGTTTTCAGCGAGGTGAATCGGGGAACTCAATTTAAGGTCTATTTCCCGCTGATAGAAGGTGACGCCCCCGAACAAAGTCCGTCCAGTCCTTTGTTAAATGTGGCTCCTGAGCAGCATCAGGCATTGGTGCTGGTGGTTGAAGACGAAGAAACTGTTCGCAGAATGTTGCGATCGCTGCTCGAAAGCCATCAATATCGCACCTTGCTAGCTCAAGATGGAGCAGACGCTCTAGAACAGTACCAACAGTATCAGTCGGACATTCAGCTCGTCGTGACCGATTTGATGATGCCAAATATGGACGGGTTTACTTTGATAGAACACCTGAGGACGATGAATTCTGAAGTGCCCATTATTGCCCTTAGTGGTGTCCCAATTCATGAAGAAACCGCTCTGGCCGCAGGTGCCGACTGTTTTGTGGCGAAGCCCTTCGACTTAGAAACTCTGTTCAGCCAAATTTTGACTTTATTAAACTCAGTTGACAGCTAAGTAGGTTGGCATAAATAAACGCATCTAAAAAACCGGAGGAGCACCCCGTTTTTTAGTTATGCATTTATAGTGGTTCTAGATCAGAATGAGAGAGGAGAGTGCCTCATCCTGAGGCACTCTCCTCTCTCGTTCTCTCATTCTTAACTGGAATGACTATATTTGTATGTAGCTACTTAATATCCAGTTTGTGTGTAAAAACTAAATTTATTTTATGTGAAACATTTGCTCCGCAACCGTTTCACATAATGCTTTGAAGCGTCAGAACTTTAAGGGGGAGTATCTAGTATCAGTTCTGCAATTTAGCGCTACAGATCAGTCCAGTGCTGAGTGCTGAGGTGCAATTCGCCTCTCGCCTCACGAGCCTGACAATTGATGTGTCGCCATAGTTAAGAGAAACGATAGAAATACGCAATGGAGTCAACCCTATTGCACTGTTATTGAGCATGTATTACATAATAGTCAGTGCTTCATCCCAGTTGTTCATGCAAAGGGCTGCGCTCAGGTCAAGGGGCCAGCGTACAGGAGGAGTTTGGCTTCTGGCGGGGCTAGTTAGGGCAATTCCAAACACCAGAACAGAAATGAGCAGGTATTTAAGCAGTTTCATCGTTCGATAGAGGTTATGAGGTTTACTGCAGCCCAAGATCGATCTGCTTCGCTAAGGCTGGAATTCGCTGGGTATAGCAGATGCCACCTACGGCATCAAAGCAAGGAAAGCTAGCGCGATCGGCAAAAACGGGGTCTGTATAGCGATACCCTTGGTTGGCTAGAAAGGCAATGATGTAGTGGCGATAGGGTTTGTTAGGCAGTGATTCCACAATGCCTGCATCAGCGCCGTAGTTGAAGGTGATCCCAGTTTTGTGAGCAAAAGACACCTCAGCCGCTGCATTACAGGGACGGACATCTCGACCATAGGGAATGCCATCCACGGTCACAGTGCCATCGGTGGGATCAATGTAGCTACTTAAGTCCCTTCAGCGATGCAAAATCATACAGTGACATATCTGCTAAATGTGAGGGGACAACGTGCTGTAAGCTGCGAAACAGCCGCGCTGTGCGACCGGGGTCTTCGCGTTCCCACTGTTGCAACATTTGCTTAATTTGTACCCGCTGGAGATTTTCCTGAGAGCCGCAGAGATTACAGGGAATAATCGGAAATTGGCGCGCATTGGCATAGCGCTGGATGTCGCGTTCGGTGCAGTAGGCTAATGGACGAATCACTACATGGCGCTGATCGTTCGTCAGTAGTTTAGGCGGCATCGCTTTCAACTGGCCACCGTGGAACAGATTGAGAAAGAAGGTTTCCACAATGTCGTCCCGGTGATGCCCTAATGCGATCTTGGTTGCACCTTCCTCCTCCGCAACCCGATACAGCACACCCCGCCGCAGCCGAGAACAGAGGCTGCACATGGTTTTGCCCTCTGGAATTACCCGCTGCACAACGCTATAGGTGTCTTGCTCAACGATGCGATAGGGAACTGCGATCGCATCTAGATAGTTTGGCAGCACATGCTCTGGAAATCCCGGCTGTTTTTGGTCAAGATTCACAGCCAGGATTTCAAAATTGACGGGAGCGCAGCGCTGGAGACTGAGCAGCAGATCCAGCATCGTGTAAGAATCCTTGCCGCCAGACAGACACACCATTACCTTGTCGCCATCTTCAATCAGGTTGTAGTCTTCAATGGCCTTACCAACCAGCCCCCGGAGCTGTGCCTGGAGTCGCTTAAAGGTGTTAGATGTGCGCTCTGGAGCCGCGTGTGTCATGAAGGAGACCCGGAACTGTATGCTACTCAGGCATTCTAGCGAATTTTAGGGGTTTCTTATAAATGGCTGCATATTTTGAAGGCTCACATTTTGCACCTTGCCCGTTGAAACTCGAAGAGGCTGTTGTGTGGGGGTATTGTTACCGCCCAAACACCGCCGTTTGATTCCCCCCCCCACCCCCCCCTCTCAACCACCCCCCCC
>CBKWJC010000091.1:0-26010 GCA_966674685.1 uncultured bacterium | reverse complement strand
AATGCACATCTCGATCCTCAACATCTTTTCCTCTCAAGAAGGTGACATGCTCCCTCTTTAGTTGAATTCATTAATGAAAACAATATAGATCTTGAGGATAAAATTAATGATATAAACATAAAAGTCCATAATGAATATGGAAGAGATCATACGAAGCCCCTGAAATTCTATTTGGACTTCATAAAAGAAGATGAGCTCTACTGTCTTATCGATGGTATTTGGCATAAATTCAATTCAGCATATGTAGAATACCTAAAAGAAGAGGTTAATAGTATTGAATTATTAGAATATGATTCCAACTTTAATATCAAGTCTGATGTTGTTGAAGATAAATTCAACAAAGATCGTATAGCTGATGGCTACATGAACTTCGATAAGCAAAATGTTAAGATAGGCCGTTACACAGTTGAGAAGCTAGATCTATATAAAGACAATGTAGCCTATTTTGTGAAGAAAGGTGATTCGCAAAAATTGTCGTACGTTGTTGATCAAGCTGTCAATACTGCTAAGATACTTCAAAACAATGTTGATACTATCCAGGTAAATGGCAAATCTGTCGAAATCAAAGGAATTTGCCTCTGGTTGATATACGACAGACGAACACCAATAACTAAACTTTCAGACATCAACTCAATAATCTTACACATGAAACTTGTAGAGTGGAAGAAAGTATTAATAGATGTAGGAATTAGTCCTTTGATTAGAATTAATTACGTTATCAGATGAATTGGCGAGATTGTAAAGACAATTTCGCTGTTTTGCCTTGGCCTAATCTTTTAGCTATAAACCTGGAATTTGCGAAAAACCTTGGCGATTGTGGGTAACTGCTATGGCATTCAGTGAAAGCGCGATAGAGGATTGGAAGTGCGATCGCGCCTAGAGAAAGTGCGATACGAGAATTGGAAGTGCGATCGCGCTTTTCAGATGAACATTAATTGTTTGATCGATAGCCAAGCCTGCTAATAACATAAAGATGTGTTCTCCAGACCGTAAAAAATCATGGCAAAAAAATCAAAGGGATTCCGTGACCTTCTCAATGAGCAAAAGGCACTAGATACCTTGGAACAGCGGCTTCAGCAGAGCGATATGGGCAGCAATTTTGCAGGTATCCAGCGCAATCCAAAAGGCGAAGTCAAAATGTCTGAGGTTTTAGAGACACTTGTTGAACCTTATTTAGAAGTGTCGGATGACTATCAAGAGCGGCTGATACTCTTTCAGATTGCGACCATTGCCTGGAATCTAACCCTTCTGCCTGAATCAGAGCAACAGTCAGCAATGAAAGCGTTACTCAAACAGGCTGCGAAAGACATTGATCCATTAGCGGAAAAAGAAATGAAAAATTTCGTTAATGAATTGATGGCTCGAAAACTAGAGCTATTTTCCGATAACCAACGTTACATTGTTGATTTTGAATTGAAAGATACAGGCAATAATTTTCATCTGTCAGTTGCTTCAACGCTTGCATCACCATTCAAATAGTTCGATTTGCGATCGCAGTCGGTAGAGGGATGGAAGTGCGATCGCAGTTTGGGTATAGACGTAAAAGTGCGATCGCGCTTCTGAATAAGGCAAATTTGGATCAGCTATGCTTAAGGCTAAGTCTGAATAGCCAGTGCAGGGATTCCTCATGTCTCAAACTCTAAAAGCCGTTTATCGCAATGGTGCCTTTATTCCTCAAACCGCCTTTGAGCTACCAGAAGGAACCGAAGTCGAACTGCTCATTCAGACCCCACACGTTACATCACCACCCATTACCGATCCAGCAGCCAAACGGCAATTTCTACAAGCACTTACCCAACGGATGCAGCAAAACCCCATTCCAACCAACGCACCACAACTGACACGGGAAGCTCTGCATGAACGCCGTTGATACCAACATTCTCATTTACGTCAACGATCCTCGTGATCCAGACAAACAAAACGTTGCAGCAAACTTAATCTCTACCCTCACTGATGGCGTCTTACTGTGGCAAGTCGCATGTGAATACTTAGCTGCCAGCCGTAAACTGGAGCCACTTGGGTACAACAGAGCAGAGGCATATCAGTATGTTCGTGACTTGCAGCAGGTCTGGTACACCGTCTTACCAACTTGGGACGTAATTGACCGCGCAGAGAATCTACTCAACCGTTTTAGTCTATCTCATTGGGATTCCATGATTGTCTCAGCATGTCTTGAAGCCGGAGCGCAGACGCTCTATTCAGAAGACTTCGGATATTCAGAAATTGATGAACTAAAAATTGTGAATCCCTTTCGAACTCCCTAGTGCGATCGCACTTCCCAAGCATTACAACTCTACTCAGTCCAATGTTCTAGCTGCAAGCCTGGAATTTGCGAAAAATCTTGGTGGTTGCGGGTAACTGCGATCGCAAGTTGATGAAGTGAAAGTCTCAGAATGTCTCTTCGATGCTGACGCTTCGCTGTCCCTGTCTCGACAATCAGCTCAACCCCCTAGTTTTCTTGCCAGCGGATAACGTGCTTGCACAGCGAACAATGTGGCATAAAATGCTGCATTAGGACAAGTAAGTAAACTCACAGCTTGCACCAAACCCAGAAGGATTATTATCCTGCCGGAGCGCGGCAGGATAATGACCGCTACGGGTTCTCAAAGTACAAGGTGCAAGCTTTAAATAAGACGCATTGGCAGAAAATTCGATGGTACAGGATGTAGCACAAGCAGTGATTGGCATTGATCTAGGTGGAACCGCCATTAAACTCGGTTGCTTTGATCGAACAGGCTGCTGTCTGCGATCGCAAACCGTCCCCACGCCTCAGCCTGCCACACCAGAAGCTGTGTTAACCGCCATCAGCCAAGCGATTGAGCAACTAGACCCGGATCGATCTGCGATCGCAATTGGCATGGGCACACCAGGGCCAGCAGATGCAGCGGGTCGGGTGGCGCGGGTGGCGATTAATCTTCAGGATTGGCGGAATGTGCCCGTGGCCGACTGGTTAGAAGCGAAGACAGGACGACCGACAATTATTGCCAATGATGCCAACTGTGCCGGGTTGGGTGAAGCGTGGCTGGGGGCAGGGCAAGCATTTCAGGACATGATTATGCTGACCCTGGGCACGGGCGTTGGTGGCGCAATTATTTTTGACGGCAAGCTGTTTGTCGGACGGCAGGGAACAGCAGGGGAGCTGGGCTTGATTACGCTGATTCCAGATGGGCCGCCCTGCAACAGCGGCAATCAGGGATCACTAGAGCAGTATGCATCGGTGCAGGCAATTCGGCGGGAAACGGGTTTGGAACCGAAGGATCTGGCGGCAAAGGCGGATGCGGGGGATAGAGATGCGATCGCATTTTGGCAAGCCTACGGAAAACGGCTAGGAGCGGGATTGACGAGCTTGATTTATGTGTTGACGCCAGAAGCAATCGTGATCGGCGGCGGCGTGAGTGCAGGCGCACATTTATTCTTTCCGGCTGTCCTCGCAGAAATTGAGCGGCGGGTGCTGCCAAGTTCACGGGATAAATTACAGCTCTTAACGGCCAAGTTAGGTAATCAGGCTGGCATGGTTGGGGCGGCAAAGCTAGCGTGGCAAATGATTGCAACATTGCAGCAGTAGCGACACCCGTTAGGACATTGGGACACTCTGACACTGTTAGAACGTTCCAACGTTCTAACGTTACATTTCAACCAGCCCAGCAAAGCCCCTAACTATAGCTTCCGTAACGCGCCCACAATCACGGATTTGCCGTATAGCTTCGTCAAACTGCCTTCCAAAAACAGTGGGATTTCACGTCCTGTTTGTTCGATACCGTTGCACTTAAAGCCAAACCAGCGCTGCTGGCCGTCAAAGCACTGCTCTAATTCATGCTCAACTCGCTTTTGATCGGTGCGGGCAAATAAATCCAGCATAGATTCTAAAGCCACGAGTTCCGGCAGTTCGTAGTCAAAAATTTCGAGAAAGCGGGGATTGGCATACTGAAACGAGTAGTTTGGCAGCAAGATGTAAATACCTGTGGCATCTAATTCAGAAGCGGATTCAGCAAGTGACGGAGCTGGCATTTGAGATTCCTGCTGACGCGCAGGCTGCTGCTTCATCTGTAACAAGGCACTATTGATCATCAGTGCGAGTGCTGTCGGCATCAGATGCGCGAAGTATTTGTTAGCCAGGGTATTGAAATGGCGTGGTTGCGAATGCGTCAGCGTCAAGAGACCTAGTACCTGTCGCCCTTTCATCAGCGGCAAACACATGGCTGAGCGGGTAGTGTAAGGCTGTCCGGGCAGGTTAATCCAGCGATTGTCAGTCTCCGCATCTTCAATTAAGCCCACCTTTTGATGCTGCATCACCCATCCGGCTAGCCCCTGCTTGAGCACTTCGCCAATCAGGGTGTTGCGCTGTTCCCGCAGGACGGTTCCTCTAGCCAGGATGCTTTCGATGACTTGGTTCTGTTCATTCAGGATAAAGATGCTGCTTTCCTCTGCACCCGTTAGATTATTGGCTTGCTGTACAATCTGGAGCAGCATTGACTTTAGCATCAGCGGCCCGGATACCGTTGTTTCTACGGTTTCTAAACTATGGATGAGTTTATTCTGAACTGCGATCGCATGTTGGGCGATCTCAAGTTCCCGCGCAACCGATTCCGGCTGATTCATAATCCCTAACCTCAGCATTTGGCCCAGTGACCGATTGAACGTGCAATCCCGCACGATATCAGTCTAGTGATAGCATGCCATTTTGACTTTGCAGTGAGGAATCGATGGCCAATCGCTACTCGTCACTCTTCATTCGCATCTTGCCTCAATCCAGATGAGCGAATTGTTAATTCCATTTTCTCAATGCTAGTCAGAGACGCACTTCCAAGCAACGTAGGGTAGAGTCTTGACTCCAGAAAACGAGCTAAAGTGAATATTGTTAACGTTTGTAAATCTCTAGCTTTTATCCTGCAAATATGAACCATTCAATCCTTACAGCAGCCGAAATTGGTCCACAGCAAATCCTAGATACATTGAGTTGGCGCTATGCCACAAAGCAGTTTGATCCAAGTCAGAAAATTCCTGATCACGTTTGGCAGGCGCTTGAACAGAGCCTTGTGTTAGCACCTTCTTCGTTTGGCCTTCAGCCCTGGAAGTTTTTTGTGGTGCGGAATCCAGAACTGCGTCAGCAAATCGTGCCGCACGCCTGGGGACAAACTCAGGTTGTCGATGCCTCTCATCTGGTTGTACTCGCCATCAAAAAAGATGTCGATGTGGCTGATGTCGATCGCTACATTGAGCGGATGGCTGAAGTCCGCCAAACTTCGGTTGAAAGTCTGCAACAGTTTGCCGATATGGTGAAAGGGTTTATGGCCGAACCGCCCTATCCGCTGGATCTCAATGATTGGTCAACTCGCCAGGTCTATATCGCGCTCGGATTTTTGATGATGAACGCGGCTCTGTTGGGAATTGACACCTGTCCCATGGAAGGATTTGTGCCTAGTAAAGTTGACGAACTGCTGAACTTGTCCGCTCAAGGCTATGCGGCAGTTGTTCTATGCCCTGTGGGCTATCGGGCGGCAGAGGATAAGTTTGCTGAACTGCCAAAGGTGCGGTTTAAAACTGAGGATGTTGTGGAATATATTGACTAGACTCACATCTTGATCAAAACCCAAAGAGATTATTTTGCCGTCGCGATGTGGGTTCTCAACGTGCAAGGTGCAAGATGTTGAGTAAACCAACTTTATACGATCAGAAGGATGCTGTTGCTCGGCAAGAGTACCCTTCTGTTTTTAGCGTGGGTAAATCGTCACTTCGATCCGGCGGTTGCGCTGGCGGTTGAGGTCAGAGTCGTTAGGAACCTGCGATCGCACACTGCCATAGCCGACTGTAACCCAGCGGTACCGCTCGCCGAGCCGCTCAGACAGGTATGACTGGACAGCTTTTGCCTGCTGAAACGACACCTTATTGCGGGTTGTATCCTCAACTTGATTATCGGTATGTCCAGACACATGAATGGTTGCGCCGGGGTAGTTTTGCAAATCGCGCACGACGCTGTCCAAGATAGCCTGAGTAGCTTCACTGAGTTGCGTTTGGCCGTCGGCAAATAGCACGTCGCTGGGCAATGTAATTTTGAGCGTGTCAGATGCTGGAATGACGGCATTAACGTCTTGAGCGATAGCATCAGACGGCAGAGGAGAAGCGGGTGCGATCGCGGTAGTGTTATCTACTTCACTGGTGGCTGATGGTGCAGTAGCTGATGGTGCAGAGTTCGTGGCACCTGGGGTAGCGGGTGTATTGGACGGCTCAGTTGGGGTAGGGGTCTCTGGATTGAGTCGTTGCGAGAGTTGTTCAATTCGTGCTGCAAGTTCAGCCTGACTTGCAGCTTGTCCAACATCAGCTTCTAGGGCAGCCATCCGGTTTTGTAGTTGCTCCAGTTCAGTCCGAATCGCCGTCAGTTCCGCTTCCGCCTGTTCCTGTGCTTGCGGATCTAAATTGAGCGGTTCTAGATTGGTTACCGCTGCCTCTGGGGCTGGACGGGTCTGTTCAGCTTCAGCCGCTGCATCGGGCGTAACTGGTAGTTCTGATAGATCAGTATTGATGCCTGGAGCTGATGAATCTTGTCCCCAGCGCTGCGGGAGTGAGGTGATGTCGTTTACCACAGCACCCGTTTGCCGCATGACAATCTCTTGTAGAGGGGGTTCTGGATTGGGAGCCGGATAAAACTGTGCGATCGCAACTCCCAGCAGCCAAGCGGCTCCACTGCCAACCCCCAACACCAGCAACCGTAGCCAGAAAGTAACAAAACTACGTAGCCGTCCTACTACCGAAGCCGACTGTCTTTTAGAGCCTGACTTAGGCGACTTAGACGATTTGGGCGGCTTCGAATTCGGGGGTTGAGGTTGGGGTTGGGGTGATAAATTCGGCAGTTGTGCGGCCATAGCTAATACCGTCCAGTGATCAATTGATCGATTCCATCAAAACGAATCCATAAATTAGCCCTGACGGAAATGGTATGAGTATAGCAACTCTCGATTCAACGAATGTCACCCTAAGCGCCAATTTCAACCAGTGGTTCCCCGCTCAAAACCGCTTGATTCAACGCCAAAATGGGGCAAAATAGAGCCGCTTCCTCTACCGATAAATAGTGTCGCACTACATCTTGCATAGCCGAATAAGTTGCAGCACAGCTTCTTTGAACACCAAATGCACGCATGATAGTCGCCAGCCACAGGAGCAGCCGCTCATTTAACCAGGCTGAATCATCCAGCAGCATAGCGGTGGCTGAAAATCGCAGAACCCTAATCGTATCTCGCTTCCACTTTGCACTCAAATCTTCAGTACCGCGCTGCAATAGTTTTGGATCTGCGGTTACCAAACAGTCGTAAACGTCTTGAACAATCGTTGATTCAGCTAATTTAATCTTTTGATAAGTAATAAACCGTAGTCGAGCAGTTTGCAGATAATCTTGCACAAACTGAAGTTCTGCATCAGAGGCATAGCGGCCATCCGTCTGATATGGAAGATGATTCAGTTGGCTCAACATAGTAATTAGGTTCCGCAGGATAACGTCCAGACAATTGCAATCAGAATTAAGTAACTGCATATCAATAAATGCATAGCTAAAAGTGCATAGCTAAACCCCTGGGGAAAGTACTCCACCAGGGCGCTTCCCCAGGGGTTTAGATGCATTTATTGATGCCAACCTACTTAACAACTCTAGATCTAGCAATCAGATTGAGCTGTCATGCCGATTGGCTTTACATTTCTACATTATTGTTCCCGAACTGAAATCTCTGTAGACAATCCAACAAAAAAGGGGCGCTTCGCTAAAGCACCCCTGGAAGAACCCGATCCAATGAAAGTTAAAAACTACTGAGGAAAGTTGCCTGCTAGGGAGAAGTCCTGATACCGACCTGCAAATTAGTTCAAGCGCTCCAGAACGCCCCTAATCATTAAACTGAGATACCTTTAACTGCGTCACCAGCATTACGCCAGGAGTCCAAGCTTTTTGCCGTTGTCACGAGCGAGGCGAATCATGTTTTGCCGCTTGGTGCGGTCAATGCCAACCTGATTGCAAAAATTAGTGATGGCTTGAGAATGAAGTGCGATCGCTTTGCCGCGGGCTTTGTTGAACCGTGGGTTACCCATAGCGCGGCGGATGAGAACAACGATGGGTGCAAACATTGCGACAACTCCTGTGTGCGTCTTGCGTTTTGTAACCTTATGTAAATAAATGTAACTTCTATATTTACAAAACGTCAAGAAGGACTTGACAGATGATTTCTGATGTCCCTTATAAGGGGTGCTTATTGGGTGGTGACGATTTTGGGTTTTAGATTTTGGATTAGATTTGTTGCAATGCAGCTAGCTTCGCTGTCTGTACTTAAACAACAAGTAGAGCGATTGACTGCCAGCGGTGATCAGAATATTGCGATCGCACAACTTCAGTCCGTAGCGCTGGTTAAAGTCGTTGGCCACAGTTTCAACAGCGGTTCGTAACCTCGGCTAGCTCCATAGCGACAAACCACTTCGCCATACTCGGAGCTGGCGAGGAGTTCGGTGGTGCAGTCGCGCCAGAGCTGCTCAATTTCAGGCAGGATGATGGGATTCCCGGCACTGAGGTTAATGAAACTCCGGCCAGATCCTGACCTCAGCGTTTCCATGATGTCTTTCATGATCGCCCGTACCCCCGTCAGGTGAGACATGCGATCGCCAAATTGGGTCAGGGCAGGTTTCATGATGTGCTGATTGCGCGACAGATAAATTCGAGGTTAGTCATTTCAACTGTATTGATCAAGTCATCGTGTTTATGAATGGTGATTAAAATTCGTCATTAAAGTTCAACGTGATTGTATTGCTGCGATGCAGCAATACAATCACCTCTGATACGAAGTATAGACAGAGGTGAAATATCAAAGATAGGATGTACCTTGCGCCTTCTGTGTAAAGTCTTTGTGGATTGATTCGAATACCCTCGACATCGCTCAAAATTTGCATTGCTATTTAAGCAGAATTGCCCATTATTTCTGATATCAGTTCTCGGCAATCAAGCTTTTTTTGATTGTCTGCTTGCATCCAGATGAGGGCACTGGTGATACGCAATCCGGCTATCAAATCCCACAATTTTTTGGGGCAAAATGCAAATCTTGCACCTGTATTCTTCCTCAGAATTTAATCGGATTTCATCGGCGGATTTGGTCTGAGCATCGCATCCGGAGTTACTCCACTCTCAGCAAGAAACTCCGGCTGAGTGTTGACCGCTGGCTCTCGCTTTCTATAAACGAGCGTGGGTTTTGTGTCAGCAATGCTTAACCGTTGTGGCATCAGGTTTGCATGTGCGATCTGTGCGATCGCAACAATCAACCTGCGCTTTTCAGTTGTGTATCCCAATCAGTTGCAGTCACTTTTGTTTGAATTACTGTTGAATTATCTGAACTATTATGGTGAATTCGTCCCACTCGTCCCCCATTACCGCATTAGCCAATCGGTTGCCCAGTCCGCTGAAGCATTTGGCTGAGATTGCCTACAACTACTGGTGGAGTTGGACACCGGAACGAGTCGGATTATTTCAACATATTGATGCCAACTTGTGGCGGGACTGCAACCACAATCCAGTGCAGCTCTTGTGGCAGGTTCCCTATGAGCGGCTGACTCAAATTGCCGAAGATCCCATCTATCTGAAAGGCTTGAGGAGTCTGATGCGGCAGTTCAACGGTTATATGAATGAGCAGGAAACCTGGGCGAGTCGGGTGGCTCCGCAGATTTCGCCTCAGCATCCGGTTGCCTACTTCTGTACCGAGTTTGGCATTCATGAATCGCTGCCCATTTATGCGGGGGGGCTGGGCGTGCTGGCGGGCGATCACCTCAAGTCGGCCTCTGATATTGGCGTGCCGCTGGTGGGCGTTGGCCTGATGTATCGCCAAGGCTATTTTCATCAGCGGCTCAATCGCAGCGGCTGGCAAGAAGACTACTACACTGACACTGATTTTGAGAAATTGCCGCTGGAACTGGTGCGATCGCAATCGGGTGACCTGCTGACGATTGACCTAAAGATTCGGCAGCGCGTCGTCAAAGTCCAAATTTGGCAGGTGCGGATTGGCCGAGTCAATCTCTATCTGCTGGATGCCGATCGAGAAGACAATGACCCGATTGACCGCTGGCTGACGGGCCATCTCTATGGCGGCAATCAAGATACTCGAATCGCCCAAGAAGTGCTGCTGGGAATCGGTGGCGTGCGGGCGTTGCAGCTACTTGGCATTGAGCCGTCGGTCTATCACCTGAATGAAGGTCATGCGGCGTTTGCCCTACTGGAAGTGGCGCGGCTGGAAATTGAGCGCACGGGCCAGTCGTTCTATGACGTGGAAGAGTCGGTGTGCGATCGCGCTATTTTCACAACTCACACGCCAGTGCCAGCGGGACATGACGTATTTTCGCCGGACTTGATGGATTCCTACTTTGCCGACTACTGGCCGCAGCTCCATCTCACCCGTGAGCAGTTTTTGGCACTGGGAGCACGGCGACTGGGCGATCCCTGGGAGCCGTTTGGCATGACGGTTTTGGCCCTGCGGCTAACTCGCGCCGCCAACGGGGTGAGCAAGCTGCACGGCGAGGTCTCTCGAAGCATGTGGCAAATTCTCTATCCCGAAAAAGCGGCAGCGGACGTGCCAATTGGTCATATTACCAACGGAGTCCATGCCCGCACCTGGACGGCACCGCTGATGGATGACCTGTATCGGGAATATCTGGGCAAAGACTGGCTGAGTCGCGTGGTCAACCCCGAGCTGTGGCGCAAAATTGACGACATTCCCAATGCGGAACTGTGGCACTATCACCAAATTCTGAAAGATCGCCTGATTGCCTATACACGCTTAAAAGTGCGTCAATCTCGTGAAGCGCGGAAAGAAGACCCAGATACCATCTCAGCAGTCGATCGGCTGCTCGATCCGAATGTGCTAACCATCGGCTTTGCCCGTCGGTTTAGTCCCTATAAGCGGGCTGTCTTGATCATGCGCGATTTCAACCGGGTTGTGAATATCCTGAGCCAGCGGGGACGGACGGTGCAAATCATCTTTGCAGGTAAAGCGCGTCCGGCAGATGAGGAAGGCAAGCGGATGATTCAGCGACTAATCGAATGGTGCCAGCATCCAGCACTGCGCGATCGCGTTGCCTTTATCGAAGATTACGACATGTTCACGGCGCAAAAGCTGGTGCATGGCGTCGATGTCTGGCTCAACAATCCCCGTCGGCCTCTGGAAGCGTCGGGTACCAGCGGCCAAAAAGTTTGCTTAAATGGTGGCATTAACTGCAGTGTCCTCGATGGCTGGTGGTGTGAGGGTTATCTACAAGATGCCAACGGTAAGGGGATTAACGGCTGGGCAATTGGTGAAGATGTCCACACGAGCGACCAGGAGCAGCAAGACCAAATTGACGCCGATTCGCTCTATCACCTACTGGAAAACGAAATTGTGCCGCTGTACTATGACCGCGATGAAAACGGTATTCCCAATGGCTGGGTGAATATAATGAAGCAGTCGATTCGCACCTGTGCGCCAATCTTTAATACAGATCGGATGCTGGCGGAATATGTAGCGAAGCTGTATGCTCCTCAGGTCGATTTAACCGACTTGAATCCCATTTTGGCCAGCGTCACCTCATTTTAAGAGCAAGAAGCCGGGTTTCTGAGCAAAACGTTCAACGTGACTGATTGCTGTACAAAGAACCCCGGCTTCTGATCAGGCAATTCAACCTACTGGATTGGCTACACTATGCAACTAGATCATCCAGCGAATCATAGGTATACCACTGGCTGGCATCGAGCATTGTGCGAGGCGTAATATCAGACCCATGATTGAAGAAGGTGTGCATTGCGTCATCAATTCGATGGAACTGATAATCTGTCGATTCAGTTTGAGCAGGTACATACGCCGAATTGGGATGGCGCTGCTGCCAGGCTGCCCAAATCCGATCAACGTTGCAGTGGTGCAAGAAGAAAATTGGATCATTGGGTGAAGTCGAGACAGCCATATCGCCGCCAATCCAGACATGCACTAGGTTATGATGCCCCAAGCCCCGCCAGCCTTCCAGATGGTTGCGGAAGCTGTCAACGGTCATACTGTAGGGGACTGCATCATAGGTGGAACGACTTTGCACCAGCTCGCGTACCTCTGACCGATTCGCCATCCGGCCACCGCGACCCAATGCACGACGTAACGGGCGATCAACTGGGCGGGGATTCCGTTCTGTTGGATTGGGTTCGAGCCGGACTCGCCATGAACCGTTGGTAAATTGTCCTGCTAAGTCATCACTCCAAATCCGCGAATCCACAGGATTGGGGAGTTCTGCATCGGCAGCCGAGTTCCAGTAGGGCAACCGAAAGTTATCGTCACCGACTGCGTCTTGCAGATAGAACTCAAACATCAGCAGCATGTAGCGGTGCCACGGCAGAAACACTGGGCCAGAGTGGGCGGCATTGCGGCTGTTCTGCGATGGTGGGGTGGACAGCATCATGGCGCGATGATGCCAAAAGATAAAGAAGTCGTACATGGATAAACCGGGCTGTCCTGGCCAAGGCATGATGGCGGGGTCTTTCATCCGCTGCACACCCGTAATGAACTGCTGAGCAGCGGTGGCATTGCGTAAAATATCGTGACGGATCATGGGGGCGAAATCTCCAAGTAATCGTAATCAAAATCGGTGATTGTTAAGCCAGTCGTGTTTTGCATGGGTGCGGCCCTGCGAGCATGGCTGCGCTGAAGTGGAGCGTACCCCGTGCAGATGTTGGGTTTCGTTCCTCAACCCAACCTACGAAATGCTTAATTTAATGATGGTGATGAGCGCCATGATCATGACTGCTGTGATCATGTGCGGCGTGATCAGCGTGATCAGAAGAGTTGTCTACTGGCTCGGGCGCGCTGTTTGCCGATGAGTCATGCTCATGCCCATGCTCTGTAGGCTCGTGTAGCTCATCCCTGCGGCCATCTTCCGGCGTGAAGGATTCTGGGAAGCGATCCATGAGGGCCTTCACCAAATCTACCGCTGATTGGTACTCAACGTAGGGCGTGGTATGACAGAACAGCTTGCCGTCGTTATCGACCATTGCATGTAGATGAACGGAGCGACCGTCAATTTCAATTTGATAGGTTGTCGTGATTTTGATCTGGTGGCCGTTGTGTTCAGCTAGTCGTACACTGGTCAGTTCGTGATCCATACCGTGATCAATCGCGTATTCGGGGTAGCGATCGCGGATCCAATCCGGTTGAATGGCCATGGTCGATGGAAACTCAATATCAGCTAGCAGTGCATTATCAGGTTTCTGTAATTGAGGTGAATTCGATTCCGACTCAGATGGATCGAACGGAATGGGGTTCAGGGTGTCCTTGGTGGATATTGATGATGACATCTTGACTTCAGTCTCCGAAATAGGGCTGTTTTGAACAATTAGTTCGCTGTTCTCTATCTTCGGCAACGGATCAGGAGATTTACGGCACCCGGTTGGGTAAATTTTTAATGCAGGACTTGAGGGGCATCCCGTAGTATTTGTAAAGATTCAATCTATAGATCAATCATTCACGGGACTCAGATGTTTGTACAAAATCGGCTGGCGCACACTCGTCAGCGCTGGCAGCGCATTGTGCATAACTTCAAAACTGTCATTCAGCAGGCCAATCTTGAACGCTTTCAGCAGCCGAGTCGCTGGTTCTTGGCTGGCTTGGGCTATATGCTGCTCGTTGCCTGGAATGAACGGCTGATTTTGTCGTTGACGGCGGGATTAATTAGCATGGTGGCGGCGTTCCAAATTCAGCAGGGACAGTGGCGACTGCCTAGCGTCAACTGGCAGCAGTTTTTTGATGTGCAGCGCCATCCGCTGCGGCTGGCGCTGGTGGCAGGCGCAGCGGTGATGCTAACGACCTATGTGGCGCTCTCCATTGATTTAGAGTCTGGACAGACCTGGATTTCAATGGGCTGGTTGCTGCAAAGTGGCCTGATTGGCGTTTTGCTGTTGACGATTTTGCAGGCAGCTAACGGCAATCGACTACTGGGGAACAGTTGGCTAGATGCATCAGACGAGTCAACCCAGATCGATCTGCTGCTTGACCATCTGCGTCATGATGATCCGCTACAGCGCTTGATTGCCGCTCGCCGACTGCTGCAACTTGTCGATCAACTGCCCACGGATCAGGAGTATGCACCGCAGGTCAGTTTGCGATCGCACATTCGCGACTGTTTCCAAATTGTGCAGCAACAGGAGACCGATCCGATTGTTCTGCAGGCGCTCACAGCGGGGATTCAGGTGTTGCAGACTCGTCCTCAACTGCCCGCCGCCAAAGAATCTGTAGCTTGGGCCAATTCCGCTAAGCGCACTGTGCCCTTTGATGCCGAGCACATACAAGAGGATTACTAAACACAAACCAAACGGCTGAATTTCACGGTAACGTAGGGTGAGATGTACAACTTGTGTATCTCACCCTTAATTGTTTGTTTACTCTCATAAATAGATCCAGGACAAAAACTGGGATTGAATGCCCGAGGACTGCTATCTTATGTGGGAGATAAACTCTAAAATAATTGAAGTGAAGTCTGGATGGGCACCAAATACCAGCGAGTTTTGCTAAAGCTGAGCGGTGAAGCGCTCATGGGCGACTTATCTTACGGGATCGATCCGAAAGTCGTTCAGGATATTGCCAAAGAAGTTGCGATCGTACACAAAGCAGGCGTACAGGTGGCAATTGTTGTCGGCGGCGGCAATATTTTTCGAGGCATTAAAGGAGCAGCGGGCGGCATGGATCGAGCAACTGCTGACTATATCGGCATGATTGCGACCGTAATGAACGCCATGACGCTACAAGATGCGCTGGAACAAATGGAGGTGCCGACGCGGGTACAAACCGCGATCTCGATGCAGGAAGTTGCCGAACCCTATATTCGGCGGCGTGCCATTCGCCATCTTGAAAAAAATCGCGTCGTCATTTTTGGTGCAGGTTCGGGAAATCCGTTTTTCACTACGGATACAACCGCCGCACTGCGAGCCGCTGAAATCAATGCTGAAGTTGTCTTTAAGGCAACCAAAGTCGATGGAATCTATGATTCTGACCCAGCCAAAAATCCAGACGCTCGACGGTTCCAAACTTTAACCTATAGCCATGTTTTGACCCATGATCTAAAGGTGATGGACGGAACTGCGATCGCGCTATGTAAAGATAACAATATCCCGATCACCGTCTTCGATTTGTCGGTGGCTGGAAATATTCAAAAAGCGCTGATGGGTGAGCCTATCGGAACAATTGTGGGAGGTTCTTGTGAAGTTAGCTGAAGCTGAAAGTCAGATGCAGAAAGCCGTTGAGGCAACTCAGCGAGCGTTCAACACCATTCGCACGGGGCGAGCAAACCCGTCGCTGTTGGACAAAGTAACGGTGGATTATTATGGTGCCCAAACGCCGTTGAAGTCACTGGCTAACATCAGTGCGCCGGATGCCAGCACCATTATGATTCAGCCCTATGATCCGGGCAGTTTGTCGTTAATTGAAAAGTCGATCTCAATGTCCGATGTTGGGCTAGTGCCGAACAACGATGGTTCGCTGATTCGCCTGAATATTCCGCCGCTGACCAGCGAACGACGTAAAGACTTTGTCAAACTAGCGTCCAAGTATGCGGAGGAGGGTAAAGTCTCAGTTCGCAATGCGCGTCGTGATGCAATCGACAGTATCCGCAAGCAGGAGAAGAACAGCGAAATCTCCGAAGATGAATCACGCAGCTTACAGGATGATGTTCAAGGTCTGACGGACAAATACACGGCCAAAATTGATGAACTATTGGCTATTAAAGAAAAGGATATTATGACGGTCTAGTTTACTGATCGGTCAGAAATGCTTAGATTTGAGCCACTGGATCTAAACAGATCTTCATAAAACAAAGGGGCGCATGTGCGCTCCTTTGTTGTGTTTGTAGCGAGTTTAATCGAGCTAATCTTCATGCAACTTGATATTAGAAAATCTAGCTATTCGAGCATCAATCGCCGTTAATTTAGGTGCGATCGCAGGAGGTTTTGCTGATATATTTCCAGCCAATATTTAGGTGCTTGGAGGAAGAATGGAAGCTGAATACGAACAACGTCTACGCAAAGTATTGGCACCGCTGGAGTAAAGTTGTCCTGAAAGTGCTGTGCGATCGCTGTCAAAGAAATCAGTCCTGACAAAAATTATGCAGCGGAGCAAAAAACTTTATGGGCGACGTGTGTTTATTGGCCGCTAACCTACTAGCCTCCAGCTTGGCCAACCGTTCAACCTCTGATGCTGTTCAGCCAACCCCATCCAATACAGCAACTTTGACAGCAGAAAACGAAGACACCGCTAGTTCTAAAACGCAGTGCCAGCAGAAAACCGAGATAAAGCTCTCGCTCAAGCCGGAATGGATGCCGCCCGAGTCTTCACCTGTACCGACATCCGCTGTACCGTCCGCTGTCACTGTTATTAGCCAAGCAATCACCACTCAATCCACTTCACTGCAAGCGCCTGCTGTCCAGTCACCCACCCCAAACTCTACACAGGCCACTGAACCATCAACTCAACCGACCTATCAAACCACAACTGCGATCGCATTTCCGTCCATCACTCCACCGGAAGCGCTTGCACCTGAAATCTCCCCACCCGAACCGATTCAGCTTGAACTATCGCAACCAGACAATGCTCCGTCCGAGGCTGTTCAGCCTTCTGTCAGTCATCAAGCTGTCAGTTATCAAAGGAGTCAGGAAAATTGGCCGTCTTTGCTCCATCAGCGTCAAACATCTAACTCCGTCAGGGCCAATACGCGAACAATGACTCAAACAGTTGCCCGTTCGGAACAAATTCCAGCTAATTGGCCCTCCCTGCTCCATCAGCGGCAGCAATCTGAGCAGACTAGGCGGACTGTACAGGCGTTGGCTCCCACTCCAAACTCTCAGCGAACTACGCCATTAGCGCTCTCCACAACAGCGCAGCCTACGTCATCTCAATCCACGACCTTTGAAGCGGCGGTTGATCAAACATTGCTATCGCCCGCGGTGCGATCGCAAATTACGGGCGAACCCATTCCCAGAAACCAGATTGCTAGAGGTGCTATCGCACCGCCCACGCTCCCCCTCCCCTCCATCACCCCATCCCCTTCTTCCCTCCGCCCCCGCTCAGGTAGCCAAATGTACGCTCAACGCTGGGCCGCCCTCCATGCTGGGAAGCTATACACTCGCATTCCGACCGATCAGTTTTCGGCTCAGTGGCGGAGTGCGACTCGTCAGCCCACTTACCAGGACTGGAAAGCCCTACTGGCGCAAGAAGCACGGATAATGGCAGGTAGCCAAGGATCAAACCGACTGACCGTGATGCTGGGAGATTCACTGCTAATGTGGTATCCCACCGAGCAGCTTCCCCGCGATCGCTTTGTGCTGAATCAAGGAATTTCAGGCGACACGACCCAAGGTGTCTTGCAGCGGCTTTCGTATCTTGACCGGACAAGCCCCAGTGATATTCATGTGATGGCGGGTATTAATGATCTCAAAAACGGAGCTACCGATGATGAGGTGTTGACTCGACTACAGCAGATTATGCAGCAGTTGCGATCGCGTCATCCCCAAGCCCAAATTTATGTACACTCCCTTTTACCAACCCGCTTAGCCAATTTACCTGCAACCCGTATTCAGCACTTCAATCAGCGTTTGGCCTTCATTACCCAACAGCAAAACGTTCGTTATCTGGACCTTACGCCTTACTTTGCCGATGCCGATGGCAACCTACAGCAAAACCTAACCACCGATGGCCTCCATCTCAACGCTCAAGGCTACGCCAACTGGCAACTCGCCATCCAAAACGCCCAACAAACAACCCAGTATGCCCAACAATAAGCGCTACGCACCTAGAGCCAGAAAGGTAGTTTTTGGGAATTGCTGATTTTAGTATGCAATTCGGTTAAAAACCCACGATTTATTTTTTGAGAAGTCGCGGAGCGCGACTTCTCAAAAACCGCCTGTTTTGTATCAATTCAGCAATTTGGCGCTACAGATTAGCCCAGTGCTGAGAACTGAGGTGTCATTCGCCTCACGCCTTACTCCTCTCGCCCCACGTTACTGAGAGTTGATGTATAGCCATAGTTTAAGAGAAACAATCTTAGCTTGATTATGCAGAGCAATAAAAAACAACTCAGCGTAGGGATTGGCTATGCCAATCCCTACGCTGAGCCAGTTTACAAACCAATTATCTACAAATGCAGAGAAAAACTCCTTCCTCTACAGCCTTTACAGCCTTTACAACCTCAAAACCCTTTATAACCGTACCTATAGTAACCCAGAAGCAACGGCCTAAAGACGCTGTGAAGGCGCTTGATAATACACCTTACTACCGTGATCAGAAACAAAAAAGCAAGAGCGATAGCCACGCCATAGCGCCCGCCAAATCGGCTCGTTAGAGAAACGGTAATGCTCACCTAGCACAGGTTTAACAGCCTCAGTAGCTTCTAGCAAATGGTAGTGAGGAATGCTCAGAAAAATGTGGTGCACTACATGGGTGCCAATATTGTGATGAATCGGGTTAAACAAACCATAATCACGGTCAATACTTGACAGCGCACCTTTTAGAAAGTACCAGTCTTTGCCGCGATACCACGGAATATCCGTATCGGTGTGGTGCAGAAACGTGACGAGATCCAACCAAACCACGAAGATAACATAGGGCACGACGTAATACGTTGCCAGCCAAACCCAGCCGAATTGAATGCCCAAGCCAATCAAAAGCGCGAACATCGCGATCCAGCATACGGTGCTTGTTATGATGCTCCGCTTTTCGTGAGGCCGAAAGAGTGGACTACTGGGCAGAAAATGAGATCCCTCTTTCCCTGGCGATCGCTTAAATAAATACAGCGGATAAACGAACAAAATCAGGTGAAAACGAGCCAGCTTTTCATACCAAGCCATCTGTTTATACTGGCTTTCGGTGACGGGATACCAGCTTTCGTCGGTTTCAATATTGCCAGTATTAGCGTGATGCGTCCGATGGCTAATCCGCCAGCCATGATAGGGCACAAGAATCGGTGTATGGCAGAGATGACCAATGAAATGATTTAACCAGCGGTAACGGGAAAATGAACCGTGGCCGCAATCATGACCGATAACGAACAAAGCCCAAAACATCGTGCCTTGAGCAAGCCAAAAAACAGGCACAAACCAAGCACTGTTGATGGTGGCAGCTAACCAGTACAGACTAGAAATGATGCCGAAGTCTAAAGCCAAGTAAGCCAGGGAACGTCCGAGATTTGATTGAAAACAATGGGCAGGAATGGCATTGCGTACATCTTGAAGCGTAAATGGCAGTTGCTCACGTTCTTCTGCCACAGGTCGAGTCAATAAATTTGTGGTCACGTTGTCGAGGTTCTCAAATGAAGTAAACACAGCGGATAGCAGTGCGTCTCAGTAGATTCGAGCTGAGGTGCATGAATATCCCTGGTCGCCTATTGTAGTGCTTAATGTAACTTCATGAATAGAGTGAAACTATTGACTGGTCTTGCTAAACAAACAAAAACGGAGCAAAACACTAGAATTGCTCCGCTTTTGTTTAGTTTTTACTGTAAATGTCTACCAAAGTGCCCGAACGGGTTGTGAATCCGTATCGGAATCTGGATCTTGAGCCATCAAGCGATCCATCAGTTCAGCCCGTGTAGCAGGTGGAATGAGTACTCGATTAATAGCGTGAATTACACCGTTGCTGGCGTCGATGTCGGGATTGATGACGCTCGCGTCATTGACAATCACTCGATCAGGATCAACCCGAACGGCAAGCCCACCATTGAGCGTATCCACAACGCCTGTGTCCAGCTCGTCCGACGTCACTTCATCTGGCACAACGTGGTACGTCAGGATATCTGTGAGTAAGTCACGATTTTCTGGCTCAAGCAGTGCCTCTAATGCACCATCGGGTAGATCATCGAAGGCTTCATCGGTGGGTGCAAACACTGTAAACGGGCCGTCACTGGATAAGGTATCGGCCAAACCTGCCGTTTGTACAGCTTGAACTAGGGTATCAAAGCTGTCGTTACCATCAGCAACATCGACGATGGTGCCTGGGGTTTGAGCCAGCAGCATGCTGGATGGAGCAGATGGTTCGATGGTGGATGAGGGAGTTGCAATTGCTTCTCCAATTACGCTGGCTGCACCGATCACGGTTGCGATCGCAGTAGCTTGAGCGCAAAGTTGCCAAACTTTCATAGGAATACGCTAATTTTGCCTAACTACGTTCATATTCTAGGATTATCGTCCAAATTTCACACGCAGTAATCTATTATCTAACCCCAAAATCTCTCGTAGGGTAGATTAAATTGATGTGTGGCGAAATCTAAGTAAGGTATTGGAAAGCGCTGAGGAGTGAGGGGTGAGGCGAGAGGAGTAAGGCATTTCCGGCCACTCAGCATTCAAAACTTAAAACTTAAAACTCAACTCTCAGGACTCAGCACTCAACGCTCAACTCTCAGTCCACATTCTTGATCTAGCAATATGACTTCTTCTGCTCAACATCCGACTCCAGTTGCCATGATTACGGGTGCATCCAGCGGCATCGGGGCTGTGATCGCACAGCGATTGGCTAAGGAGGGCTATCTCTGTGCCCGTCGCGAAAAGCGGCTGGAGCAGTTAAAAACAGACTGTATCGCACAGGGACAGGCGGCTGGTTTGACGGATCAGGATATCTTGATTCAGGCGGTTGATTTACGGGACGAGTCGCAGATTCTGGACTTCTTTAATCGCGTTCGACAGCAGTGGGGTGGGGTCGATGTGTTGATCAACAATGCGGGGCTAGGTCATCGAGAGCCGCTGATGAATGGTACGACCGAGGCGTGGCGCGAGATGTTAGAAGTGAATGTTTTGGCGCTGTGTATTTGTACAAGAGAAGCGATTCAGGATATGTGCGATCGCAGTGAGTATCGGAATTATCCGGGACATATCGTTCACATCAGTTCTATGTCGGCCCATCGGGTACCAAGTGGTAGCGGCGTTTATGCGGCGTCTAAGTTTGCGGTGCGGGCGCTAACGGAGGGACTGCGCCAAGAGCTGCGGGCGGCGGACACCGATATTCGGGTTTCGTCAATTAGTCCAGGATTCGTTGAAACAGAGTTCGCAGAGAAGTATCACAACAGTGCAGAAAAAGCGCGTGAGGTCTATGGCCAATGTTCTGTGCTACAGCCGCAGGATGTTGTAGAAGCGGTGTGGTACGTTTTATCGCAACCTGCTCATGTCCAGGTGCATGATATTTTAGTGCGGCCAACTCAACAGAAAAGTTAGTGAGGAGAGTGAAAATAATGAGTCAGGATTCATGTAGTTAACAGTTGCCAGTCAAATAGCAAGTGAGAAGATCGATTTCACCGACGCTATCAAGCAGGTTGAGAAGCGGGTTGAGCAGTTTGTGGATAGGCTCGGACGAGTAACCAGGAGCGATCAATACCTCTGCCATTGCGCTGCTGATTAGTTAATCGAGCGGGGCGTAACCACATCAGATTTTGAAGCGACTGAGAATTCATGATGAATGGCCTTTACGTTCTGTAAACAATTTCATCGTAGATAGATTCCATAATCTCAGCGACCGTAATAGCCGAACGTTTTGTTCCCGTTTCAAATGGGGGCAAAATTGCGATCGCGTACTTATGCGGAGTTAGGTGAACCTGTTAAAAGGAGAATAGGCATCAACTGCCTACATGGCAAGAGATTGAGTTTAGCTCAAAATTGTAAACGTTTGTATCAGGTCTCCGGTTTTTCTAGGAAGATCCAGTGAATTCGGTGGTCGTGCCCTATTGATAGGTACGGGAATCATCCGATACAAGCTTTAACTCAATCATGAAGGCAGATGAATTAAAGTTCGCTAGAGCTTAGGACACCCGTCACATCGGCACTCAGTTCGAGCTAAGGGTTAAGCAAATGAGCGAGTTAGGGTGGATATTGACCATTATCAGCCGCTTATCCTAAAGCATCATGCCCCCAGAGGATACTGTAGAGTCTCGCTATTTCCTTCAAATGACAGAAAAGCTCCCCCTGCCAGAGTGAAGAGTACTCCTAACAACTAAATAGACGGATGCCCAACTGCCATAACGGCATTTTGACCACCAAATCCAAAGCTCAGGCACAGGGCGATATTGACTGGAGCCGTGTGTGGCTGTTGAACAAGATTGATTGGAAAAGCTGGCTGTCGTAAACCGACGCAGGGTGGTACAACTTGATGCCGCAGTGTCAGTAAGCAAAAGCCCAACCCCAAAGCACCAGATGCTCCGAGAGTGTGACCTGTTGCTCCTTTGGTTGAACTAACCCAGGGAGCATGAGGGAAAAGCTGTTGAATGAGAGCTGCCTCGTTTTGGTCATTCAGGTGCGTGCTGGTGCCGTGAGCGTGAATGTAGCCTATATCTGTAGCGTACATGCGGCTGCGCTGGAGACAGTGCTGAATAGCCGCGATCGCAGCCTGCTGATCGGGGTCAGGCGCGCTGACATGATGCCCATCTGCCGTGAGTCCCACGCCTAGAATTTGGCCGTATGCCCTAGCGTTACGCTGCCTTGCAGAACTAGCAGACTCTAACACCAGCACAGCCGCTGCTTCTCCCAGCACTAAACCCTCTCGCTGCTGGTCAAAGGGATAGCAGCCCGTTGCGGCTAGTGCTCCCATTTTGCGGAATCCCGCCAGTGAGAGGGGCGTGATCGGCGCTTCGACTGCTCCCACCAAAACGCGATCGCACTCTCCCGTTTTAATCAGTTCATACCCCTGAGCTACCGCCCATAAACCTGTAGCACAGGCCGCCATCGGGGCCTGTACGATTCCTGTTGCCCCAATTTGACGGGCGGCTGCGATCGCACACTGATGGGGCAACACACTGAGCCAGGCTGAGAGATTCCTCGATGATCGCTGCTGAGCAATCTGCTCAATTTGTCGTTGAAAGCTACGACTTGAGCCAATTACAATCCCACAGTCGGATAGGGGTGGCTCTAACTGTGCATCCTGTAATGCGTCAGCCACAGCTCGATAGCACAGCTTGTCTAGATCAGCCGGAGCATCACCAATCAGCGCTAAGGGAAATGCTTCGAGTTCAGGAAAAAGCTGGCGATGTGCGATCGCAGACTGCCCCTTCAACGTCCGAGACCAGGTTTCGGCCAGATTCCCTAGCGCAGAAACAACCCCAATTCCCGTCACGAGTACAGCTTGATCAAACGCACTCACTGCCCTCTACAGCCCTTACAGCCTCAAAACCTTTGACAACCTCACAATCGGCCTACTCCGCCGCTTCTTCTACTGTCGAACTCGATGCTTCCTGTTCAACATCAGAGTTCTTTAAGTTCTCCTCGCCCTCAATGACCCGTGCCGATTCAATCACGTCTCCCTGCTGAATTGAATCAATTACGTCCATACCGGATTGAACATAGCCAAACACAGCATAGCTACCGTCTAAAAATGGCACATCGGCCAAGGTGACATAAAACTGAGAAGAAGCCGAGTTAGGCAATGCAGAACGCGCCATCGCGACAGCCCCACGTCGATGGTTGAGAACTGGAGCCGATGAAATTCTCATCTCCTCGAATGTCTGGCCATAAATCGGCTGCTCGGCTCCCTGCGGCTGAATCTCTAACGGAATATAGCGAGGCTCTTGAGTTTCGGGATCAATAAAACCACCAGTTCCCAACTGCTGTGGTGGAAAATTGGGATCTTTGCTTTGAGGGTCGCCACCCTGTACCACGAACGGTTGCGGTTCACGCACCACCCGATGAAAGACTAAGCCGTCATAAACACCGCGCTTCACTAGATCAACAAAGTTACCTGCTGTCACTGGCGCATTGACCCCATCCACTTCAATGAGGATCGGCTCGCCTTTGACAACTAGTTCTACTGTGGCTTTACCTTCCAAGACAGGCAAGTTCTGAGGCTGGGGCTGAGAGGTTTGGGCCATAGCCGGAGCACCAGAAGTGCCATCCAGTTGTTCAGCCTCAGGTTGAGACGAGGCACAGCTCGTTAGCGCTAGAGCCGTACAGACCAACCCGATGGTGAACCAGCGGGGAAAACTTAGCTGCATGTTCAATTTGAACTCCTTGAAGGTAGCAAAGACAACCTCATTGCCAGGGCGCGACACCACTCGATTCCCGAACGAAATCGATAGGGAAGCCAACGGCAAAGGTTGATTATTACACACTGATTGCCTGTTATGCAGGCGAACGCAAATTCTCTATAGTCCTTCCAGCGGTACTCCCAAAAACCGGGCCAGTTCTGCACCTTGATTCTCAATCTGCGCTAATGGCAACGGTTGACCAACACGAGTTAGGGGGATGTCGCCGCTGCCTTTAACGCGCAGGTATAGGGCGCGACGGGGATTGAGTCCTTCTTTAATGTCTACTCGAATAGACTGGACATTTTCTAGATTGTGGGAGATGTCAATTTTGCGGTTTTTGCCCGGAAATCCCCAGCGAAAAACGGTCAACTTACCTGAATTCTTATCGAACTCGTTGTAGCCACCGCCAATATCCCAGAGAATGACCAGCCACAAATATAGCGATAGCAATAAACCAGCAACACCGTAGAAACTCATAGCAATGCCTTGAGGCACAAACACAAGCTGGGTCGGATCGGAAAATGGCAGCAGATTGACTTTGAAATAGCTGGATAGGCCCGCTAAGAGAAAGCCGCCAGCCCCAAGTGCAATGACCGTGGCCCAAAAGTAGTTGCTCAAACGGCGAGACCCAACAATGGTTTGTCGAAGTACGCGTTCATTTTGTGTGGTTTTGGTCTTAAAGGATGCAGTCATAAGTGCTTGTATGGTTATGCGTGAGATGTTTAAGGCGTAAATTATCTATCGACAATTACCGATTGACTATTGATTGCCAACGGCTAGATCTGGGTTCTGATTCGGGTGTATGTGCGATCGCAGATCTGAAAACCTAAGTTACCTAAGTTATAAATTGCTTCGTTTTGCACAAGATCCGATCTTATACCTTACCGAACTAAAGTCCCAATTGGGCAGATTATCACTGTTCGTCTTATCTACACTCTGAATACTGTATCGTTCCCATTGCCCCAGTTAGGCACAATCACGATGTAAGTAGGTCGGCATAAATAAATGCATATCTAAAAACCGGGGGAGCGCCCCGGAGGGGCGTCCCCGGTTTTTAGATATGCATTTATTTGTATGTAGCCACTTAGTCGCTGAATCAGGACTACCGTGCAAGGGCGAAATCATCAAATCGGCGTTACTTAATCTGGGTATGAGTTGAGATGTGGGAGAGGTGCCCCTACATCTCATAAAATTAGCAATCCCATCGAACCTATCAGAGTTTATGATAATCTTCATCTCTTTATCGATCATCTCTTTATCAATGTCTTGGAAATGTCTTGGATGAGAGATCTTCGATATACAGTCAGGATGCTACGAATTCAAGATGCGCCCACACGTTAGCTAGCGGAGATGAATGGATCGGCAAATGGTTCATACACATCAGCGCATCAGTTGTGTCATCTGTCGCTAGAGTGACTTAGTGAATACCTGAAGGATTACGCTAAGTCTCTTAAAGAAGATATTGAGCTGAACTATGTCAGGTTTGGGGCTTTGTCACCCTGTTTAGATATTTTGCTGGTGAAATCGCAATAATTCTTGCCTAATCTAGGTTTAACGCCTTTTTTGAGCTAACCATTAGCTGCGATCGCTGGCTTGTCATCCCCCGTTTAGGCAAAAAACTGTCTGAGAAACTACGTATCGGATTGTAAAATCTGGAATCTCTCCTTATCATATAGAAACGTTAAATCCGCGAAGGCTTGGCTCTTGAGCCAACTTCGGTTGCTGAGATCAGAAATAATGTGACTTGATTCTTCTCATAATCTGAGATGATATTTCACAATATGTTCTGTCTCCGGATGCCAGAGAAGTCTAGTCTCCAGTCGCAGTAGATTCTTAGTTATGTACTGCACGAGATAGATGACTTTGGGTAGACGCAATATTAATGAGGATTTGAGATGACCATAGCAATGGGACGGGCGCAAGCCGATCGAGGATGGTTCGACGTCCTTGATGACTGGCTCAAGCGCGACCGATTCGTCTTTATTGGCTGGTCTGGTCTACTGC